>NZ_CP126980.1:8607623-9207746 GCF_030252345.1 Actinoplanes oblitus
GCGGCGGCGAAGGTGCCGTACCTCGCGGTGATCGGCGCCCGGGAGGCCGAGGCGGGCCTGGTGTCGCTGCGGCTGCGGGACGGACGGCGGCTGGACCCGATGCCGGAGGCGGCGGCGATCGCCCTGATCAGCGCGGTCGCCGCCGCCCGGAAACCGGATCAGCTCCTGCTCAACCCGTAGGTAAGCGCGTCCACGAGGGCGGTCCAGCTCGCCTCGACGACGTTCTCGTGGACGCCGACGGTGGTCCACTCGCGGGCGTGGTCGCCGGTCTCCACCAGCACCCGGGTGATCGCGTTGGTGCCGTGGCTGCCCTCCAGGATCCGCACCTTGTAGTCGTTGAGCTCGAACGACTTCAGGGCCGGGTAGTGGTTGGCGAGCGCGGTGCGCAGCGCCTCGTCCAGGGCGTTGACCGGGCCGTTCCCCTCCGCGGTGGCGATCACCCGCTCGCCCTTGACCCGGACCTTGACGGTCGCCTCGGAGATCACCTTGCCGTCCTCGCGGTGCTCGACCAGCACCCGGTACGACTCCAGCTCGAACGGCCTGGCGACGTCGGCGCCCGGCAGCTCGCCGCGGACCAGCAGCTCGAACGAGGCGTCGGCGGCCTCGAACGACCAGCCGACCGCTTCCAGGTCCTTCACCTTCCGGGTGACGGCGGAGAGGGTGTCCGGATGGCCGGCCAGGTCGATGCCGAGCTCGCGACTCTTGAGCTCGATGCTGGCCCGGCCGGCCATCTCGGTGACCAGGATCCGCATGTCGTTGCCGACAACCGACGGGTCGACGTGGTTGTACAGCAGCGGATCCACCTTGATCGCGCTCGCGTGCAGGCCCGCCTTGTGGGCGAACGCCGCGGCCCCGACATAGGCCTGGTGGGTGTCGGGGGCGATGTTGGCGATCTCGGCGAGCGCGGTGGAGACCCGCGTCGCCTTCTCCAGGCATCCGTCCGGTAGGACCTTCAGCCCGAGCTTGAGTTGCAGGTTGCTGACCGTGGCGAACAGGTCGGCGTTGCCGGGGCGCTCGCCGTACCCGTTCGCGGTGCACTGGAAGTGGCGTACGCCGGCCTCCACCGCGGCGACCGTGTTGGCGACCGCGCAGGCGGTGTCGTTCTGGCAGTGGATGCCGAGCCGGTCCGCGCTCACCCCGGTACGCTCGACGACCTCGGTGATCGCCTTGGTGACCATCGAGGGGAGCATGCCGCCGTTGGTGTCGCACATGACCACCCGCTCGGCGCCGGCGTCGATGGCGGTCTTCACCACGCTCGCCGTGTAATCCGGGTCGAAGCGGAAACCGTCGAAGAAGTGCTCACAGTCGACGAACGCCCGGCGCCCGCTGGCGACCAGGTGCCGCACCGTGTCCCGGACCATCGCCAGGTTCTCCTCGCCGGTGGTGCGCAGCGCCCGCTCCACGTGCCTGATGTCCGACTTGGCCACCACGCAGACCACCGGGGTGCCGGCGTCCAGCAGCGCCTGGACCTGCGGGTCGGCGGCCACGTCCACGCCGGCCTTGCGGGTCGCGCCGAAGGCGACCAGCACCGCGTGCTTGAGGTCGAGCTCGGTCTTCGCCCGTTCGAAGAACTCGGTGTCCTTGGGCATGGCCCCCGGCCAGCCGCCCTCGATGAAGCCCACACCGAACTCGTCCAGCAGGCGCGCGACCGCGAGCTTGTCGGCGACCGTGTAACTGATTCCCTCGCGCTGCCCACCGTCGCGCAGCGTCGTGTCGAACACCTGGTAGTCCATGGGGGAGTCCTTTCCGTCGGTCACCCACACAACAACAAAAAGACCCCCCGCGGATGCGGGAGGTCTGCGCGTCGGCGAGGAGTCAGCCGGCGCGCTAGGTGCGAATAATCAGCACGAGGTGGGTCACGGTTGCAGCATGCCACGCGCACGCCGCGTGAGACGGGAAAACCCAAAACCTGGGACGGTACGGCGAGCCGCTGTGCCCGAGGCCACGGCCGGACGATCGACGGCGGAAGATAGGTTGGGCACGTGGTTGCCGAACAGTACTCGCGAAACCTGGGCTTCTCCGCGACCTACAACTTCCGCGACGTCGGCGGATACCGCGGCCTCGACGGCCGCCGGGTGCGCTGGCGCCGGCTGTTCCGGGCCGACTCGCTGCACCGCATCGGCGAGGAGGACGCGGCGGCGTTCACCGCTCTCGGCGTCCGGACCGTGATCGACCTGCGCCGTCCCACCGAGGTGGAACGCTTCGGCCGGGTGCACGACAGGTACGGCGTCGACTACCGGAACCTGGTGCTCAAACACATCGACTGGGAAGAGGTCGAGCACCCGGAGGGCACGGCGCACGAGCGCTGGCTGGCCGACCGCTACCTGAACTTCGCCGAGGACGGCCGGGAGGCGATCCTCGACTCGCTGCGCCTGATCGCCGACCCGGTCGCCGCGCCGGTGGTGGTGCACTGCATGGCCGGCAAGGACCGGACCGGCACCATCTGCGCGCTGACCCTGTCCCTGCTGGGCGTCTCCGACGAGGACATCGCCGCGGACTACGCGCTGACCACCGAGGCGATGGCCCCGCTCACCGCCTACCTGCTGAAGACCAGCCCGGAGGCGGTGCGGGGCAACGAGCACATGTTCGACTCCCCGCCCGCGGCCATGCTGATGTTCCTCGACGACTTGCGCGCCCTGCACGGCTCGGTCGAGGGTTACGTCCGCGAGATCGGCCTGACCGGCACCGAGATCGCCGCCCTGCGCCGCCACCTGCTGGAGGACTGAGCGCGGCTGAGCAGACCGCCACCACCCTGCTGGCGGACCGAGCGCGGCTGCGCAGACCGCCAGGACGAGCGGGCCGGGGCGCCGGTGGTCGCGCGGGGCGGGCCGCTCGTACCGGAAATCGGGCGGACCGGGAGGACCGGCGGCCGGAAAGGCAGAAGCCTGCCGCGACCGCTGGTGGGCGGCCGGGGCAGGCTCCGGCGGGAAAGGGCGGGTCAGGAGACGCGGTGGACCCAGCCGAAGGTGTCCTCGGCGCGGCCGCGCTGGATGTCGACGAGCTCCTTGCGCAGGCCCATCGTCACCTCGCCGGGGCCGCCGTCGGCGACGGTGAAGTCGCCGTCCAGGCTCCTGATGGTGCCGATCGGGGTGATGACGGCGGCGGTGCCGCAGGCGAACGCCTCGCGGACCCGGCCGGAGGCGGCGCCGTCGCGCCACTCCTGGAGGCTGATGGCCCGCTCCTCGACGCGGCGGCCGGCCCGCTCGGCCAGCTTGATCACCGAGTCGCGGGTGATGCCGGGCAGGATGGTGCCGGTCAGCGGCGGGGTGACCAGGGTGCCGTCGTCGAGGACCAGGAAGACGTTCATGCCGCCGAGCTCGTCGATGTACTTGCGCTGCACCGCGTCCAGGTAGACGACCTGGTCGCAGCCGTGCTCGATGGCCTCGGCCTGGGCGGAGAGGCCGGCCGCGTAGTTGCCGCCGCACTTGGCCGCGCCGGTGCCGCCGGGGGCCGCGCGGGTGTAGTCGGGGGTGACCCAGACGGACACCGGCTTGACGCCACCGGAGAAGTACGGCCCGACCGGGGAGGCGATGACCAGGAAGAGGTACTCCAGAGCCGGGCGGACGCCGAGGAAGACCTCGCTGGCGTAGGCGAACGGGCGCAGGTAGAGGCTGCCGTCCTCGTCCTCCGGCAGCCACTTGCGGTCGATCGCGATGATCTCGTGCAGCGACTTGAGGAAGATCTCCTCGGGCAGCGCCGGCATCGCCATCCGCTGGGCCGAGAGCTGGAACCGGGCGGCGTTCGCCTCCGGGCGGAACATCGCGACGCCGCCGTCCGGCAGCGTGTACGCCTTCAGCCCCTCGAAGATCTCCTGCGCGTAGTGCAGGACCGCGCTGGCCGGGTCCATCGGGATCGGCGCGCGCGCCTCGACCCGGGGCTCGTACCAACCCTTGCCGTCGGCATAGCGCACGGTGACCATGTGGTCGGTGAAGATCCGGCCGAAGCCCGGGTTGGCCAGCAGCGCGGCGCGCTCGGCGTCCGCCACGGGCGCCGGGTTCGGACGGATCTCGAATTCGAGGCTGTCACCACCGCTCATGACAACAGGACCTGCTTTCTGCGGAAACGATGAAGAGGGGCACCCGTAGTGCGCCCATGAATGTACCCCGAACGGTCGTTAACACAACGGCCGCGAGGTTGACGCCCGAGTAACCAGAGACTCGGGCGTTCCAGGGAGAAGGCGTCAGAGCGCGGCGGCGACCCGGTCGCCGACCTCGGCGGTCCGCAGCGGCGCACCCGGCACCCGGGACGCGACCTCGGCCGCGACCGCCTCGGTCACCCGGGCCGCCTCGGCGTGCCTGCCCAGGTGCTCCAGCAGCAGCGCGCCGGAGAGGATGGCGGCGGCCGGGTCGGCGATGCCCTTGCCGGCGATGTCCGGGGCGGAGCCGTGCACCGGCTCGAAGGTCGACGGGAACTTGCGCTCCGGGTTGACCGAGCCGCTGGCCGCCATGCCGATGCCACCGGTGACGGCGGCGGCGATGTCGGTGAGGATGTCGCCGAACAGGTTGTCGGTGACGATCACGTCGTAGCGCTGCGGGTTGCTGACCATGAACATGCTGGCCGCGTCGATGTGCTGGTACTCCGTGGTGACCTCGGGGTACTCGGCGGCGACAGCGGCGAACGTGCGGGCCCACAGGTTGCCGGCGTGGGTCAGCACGTTGGTCTTGTGCACCCAGGTGAGGTGACGGCGGTCGCGGCGCTGGGCGCGCTCGAACGCGTCCCGGATCACCCGCTCGACGCCGTGCCGGGTGTTCAGGCTCTCCTCGGTGGCGATCTCGGCGGGGGTGTCCCGGTGCAGGACGCCGCCGGCGCCGACGTAGAGACCCTCGGTGCCCTCGCGGACCACCACCATGTCGATCTCGCCGGGCTTCACGCCGGCGAGCGGGCTGACGGTGCCGGGCCAGAGCTTGGACGGGCGCAGGTTCACATACTGGTCGAACTCGAAGCGGAGCTTGAGCAGCAGGCCGCGCTCCAGGATGCCCGGCGGGACGCTCGGGTCGCCGATCGCGCCGAGCAGGATGGCGTCGTGGCCGGCCAGCTCGGTCTGGACCGAGGCGGGCAGCACCTCGCCGGTGCGGTTGTAGAGCCGGGCGCCCAGGTCGTACTCCTGGTAGTCGACGCCGGGGAGGACGGCGTCAATGACCTTGCGGGCCTGCGCGGTCACCTCGGTACCGATGCCGTCGCCGGCCACCACCGCGATCCGCGCCACGCTCACGTTCGTCTCCCTGCACACGTCCGGATAATCAGCACTCACGGTAACGCTTTATCCCGAAGCCCGGAACGATGGTCCCAGCTTTTGAGCGGCGGCGACGTTTTCGCTGGAGGTGCCCGGGCGTTCCCCGCAAAGGGCCCGGACGCGAACAACCCCCGGACCGCGGCAAACGGTCACGGGGGTTGATGCGACGAGTACGCGTGGCTCGGTCCCGCCGGAACGCGCGACCCGACGGCGGACTTCGTCACCCGAAGACGTGCCCACCCGGGACGCGCGGCTGGGGACAACGCTAGCGATGCGGACTAAAGACGCGCAAGACGCATCCCCGCGTGTCGGCCCACGGGTTCGCACTCCGGGGGCGGCGGTGATGGCACCATGCGCCGGTGAGTTTCGACCTAGTGGTGTGGGCGATGGCCCCCGCGGCGGCGCCGGATCAGGTGCGGGCCGCCAACGCGCGGTGCGCCGAGGGCGTCCACCCGCAACGCCCGGCCGACCCCCGCGTCGTCGCCTTCTACGACGCACTGACCAGCAGTTACCCGGATCGTGGCCCGCGCGCGACGGGGCCCGGCTCGCCGTGGGCGAGCGCGCCGCTGCACGCCGCCGCGGACCACATCCAGATGCGGCTGGACGAGAACTGCCCGGACGTGGTGCTGGAGACGATCGAGCGGCTCGCCGCCGAGCTGAACCTCGACCTGCTGGACCTCCAGGACGGCACGGTCTACCCGCCGCCGGTCCGCGCCCACTGACGGCCCGCGGCCGGGGCCCACGGTGGTCGTCCGGCGCCGGCCGCCGGTCCGGGCCACCGGCAGCCCACGAGCCGGGCCCCACGGTGGTCATCGGGTGGCGACCGCCGGTCCGGGCCCGCAGGCAGGCCACGGGCTGGTCCGTACGGTGCCATCGGGTGGCGACCGCCGGTCCGGGCCCGGAGGCAGGCCACGGGCTGGTCCGTACGGTGGTCTCGGGCGCCGGGACACCACCGTGCGGACCAGCCGCTGAGGGGGTCAGACGGTGCGCAGGTCGACGGCGGCGGAGTTCGAGGAGCCGATCTCGGCGGCGACCGTGGCGAGCAGGTCCGGGTCGACCGACGAGTCGATGGTCAGCGTCATCAGCGCGTCGCCGCCGGCCGCCCGCCGGGAGACCCGCATCGCGCCGATGTTGACGCCGGCCCGGCCGAGCGTGGTGCCGATCCGGCCGACCACGCCCGGGTGGTCCCGGTAGCGGAACAGCAGCAGCACGCCGTCGGCCGGCAGGTCCAGCTCGAAGCCGTCCACCTCGACCAGCTTGCCCGCGGCGCCGGCCACCGCGACCCGGCGGCCGTCCGGCAGGGCACCCCGTACGGTGATCAGGCTGGAGTGTTCGCCGGCGTCCTCCGACGTCGCCAGCTCCACCTCGACGCCCCGGTCGGCGGCCAGCTGCGGGGCGTTCACGTACGTCACCCGCTCCGCCACCACCGACGCGAAGAGCCCCTTCGTGACGGCCAGCCGCAGCACCGTGACGTCGTGCGCGGCGAGTTCCCCGGCCACCTCGACGGTCACCCCGGCGGCCACTCCCCCGGCGACCGCGGTGAACACCCGGCCGAGCTTCTCGGCGAGCGGCAGCAGCGGCGTGACCTCCTCGTCGACCGCCCCGCCGGCCCGCACGTTCACCGCCTCCGGGACGAACTCGCCGCGCAGCGCCAGCCGTACGCTGCGGGCCACCGCGAGCCCGGCCTTGTCCTGCGCCTCGACGGTGGACGCGCCCAGGTGCGGGGTGACGGTGACGGTGTCGAAGGCGAACAGCGGCGACTCGGTGAGCGGCTCGGTCGCGAACACGTCCAGCCCGGCACCGGCCACCCGGCCGTCGGCGAGCGCCTCGGCCAGCGCCCGCTCGTCGACCAGGCCGCCGCGGGCCGCGTTCACGATCCGTACCCCGGGTTTGACCTCGGCCAGCTCCTTCTCACCGATCAGGCCGACCGTCTCCGGGGTACGCGGCAGGTGCACCGAGATGAAGTCGCTCTCCCGGATCAGCTCGGGCAGGGTGACCAGGCGGACGCCGAGCTGGGCGGCACGGGCCGGCTGCACGTACGGGTCGTAGGCGATCAGGGTGGCACCGAACGCGGCCATCCGCTGCGCCACCAGGACGCCGATCCGGCCGAGGCCGACCACGCCGACGGTCTTGCCGTAGATCTCCACGCCGGTGTAGGCGGAGCGCCGCCACTGTCCGGCCTTGAGCGCGGCGCTGGCGCCGGCGGTGTGCCGGGCGGTGCAGAGCAGCAGCGCCACCGCCTGCTCGGCGGCCGAGATGATGTTGCTGGTCGGGGCGTTCACCACCAGGACCCCGCGGGCGGTGGCGGCCGGGATGTCGACGTTGTCCAGGCCGACCCCGGCCCGCGCCACGACGCGCAGGTAGGGAGCGGCTCGCAGGGCCTCGGCGTCGATCCGGGTGGCGCTCCGGACGATCACCGCCTCGGCCTCGTGCAGGGCGTTCAGCAGCGCGGGCCGGTCGGTGCCGTTCACCGTGCGAACCTCGTGTTCGGCGGTGAGCACCTCGATCGCGGCGGGCGCCAATTCCTCAGTTACCAGGACGACGGAAGTCATCGACTCTCCATCCGGGTTCATCGGATCGACGGACTCAAATGGTACGAAGATTCCCGGATGCCGGTTCAGTTCACTCACGTGACCGGGTTTCGATCTCCGGAACCACCCGCGGGCAGTGCAGGGTCCGGCGATCGCTTTGGACGCGCCAGCGGCCAGATCGGCGGGCCCGGCCCGCGCGGGAGCATGCGGTCCGCACCCCGCAGGGCCCGCGTACAGGAAGAATGTGACCTTGATTTTGGGTACGAAAAAGCGCCCGGTCACGATCGACCGGACGCTATTTCCAAAGAAACTACGCCGTCTCGGTGATCGGGCGGTCCACCCAGCTCATCATGCCGCGCAGCTTCTTGCCGGTGACCTCGATCGGGTGAGCGGCGCCCTCCTCGCGGAACTTCTTGAGCTCCGGGCCGCCGGCCTCGTCGTCGGCGATCAGGCGGCGGGTGAACTCGCCGGACTGGATGTCGGACAGGATCGCCTTCATCTCCTTCTTGGTCTCCGCGTTGATCACGCGGGGGCCGGAGACGTAGTCACCGAACTCGGCGGTGTCCGAGACGCTGTAGCGCATCCGGGAGATGCCGCCCTCGTACATCAGGTCGACGATCAGCTTGAGCTCGTGCAGGCACTCGAAATACGCGATCTCCGGGGCGTAACCCGCCTCGGTGAGCACCTCGAAACCGGTCTGCACCAGCGCCGCGGTGCCGCCGCAGAGAACTGCCTGCTCGCCGAAGAGGTCGGTCTCGGTCTCCTCCTTGAACGTCGTCTTGATGACGCCGGCGCGGGTGCCGCCGATCGCCTTCGCGTACGACAGGGCGAGCGCCTGGCCGGTGCCGTCCGGGTCCTGCTCGACGGCGATCAGGGCGGGCACGCCCTTGCCGTCCACGTACTGGCGGCGGACCAGGTGGCCGGGGCCCTTCGGGGCGACCATCGCGACAGTGACGTCGGCCGGCGGCTTGATCAGCTCGAAGCGGATGTTCAGGCCGTGGCCGAAGAAGAGCGCCTTGCCCGCGGTCAGGTTCGGGGCGATCGACTCGGCGTAGATCTTGCGCTGCGCGGTGTCCGGCGCCAGCACCATGATCACGTCGGCCCAGGCGGAGGCCTCGGCCGGAGTCTTCACCGTGAGGCCCTGCTCCTCGGCCTTCGGCCGGCTCTTGGAGCCCTCCTGCAGACCGACCACGACCTCGACGCCCGAGTCGCGCAGCGACAGCGAGTGGGCGTGGCCCTGGCTGCCGTAGCCGATGACGGCGACCTTCTTGCCCTGGATGATCGACAGGTCGGCGTCGTCGTCGTAGAAAACTTCGGCGGTCATGACTTCCTTCTTCTCTGGTCGGGAAAACTAGGCGGCACGGAGGGCGGGGCCCGTGGTGATGGAACGGGAACCGCGGCCGATGGCCACCAGACCCGACTGAACCATCTCTTTGATGCCGTACGGCTCGAGGTCGCGCAGCAGCGCATCCAGTTTGTCGGGGTTACCGGTGGCCTCGATCGTCAGGGTGTCCGGAGCGACGTCGATCACGCGCGCCCGGAACAGCTCGACGGTCTCCAGCACCTGGCCACGCTGCGCCCGATCAGCACGCACCTTGACCAGCAGGAGTTCACGCTGGACCGACTGCGCCGGGTCCAGCTCCACGATCTTCAGGACATTGACCAGCTTGTTGAGCTGTTTGGTGACCTGCTCCAGCGGGGACGACTCGGCGTCCACCACGATCGTGATGCGGCTGACGTCCGGGTTCTCCGTCTCGCCGACCGCCAGGGAGTCGATGTTGAAGCTCCGCCGGGAGAACAGGCCGCTGACCCGGGCCAGCACACCGGGCTTGTTCTCGACCAGCACGCTGAGCGTGTGCTTGCTCGTCAACTGAGTTCTCCTTCGTCATGTCCTTCTGGCCCTCGCGCGCAAGGCCGTTCGTCCGCCGCGGGTGGGTACGGCTCGGTGCGGGCGGCCATGACTAGAGGTCGTCCTCATCGAACGTGGGACGCACGTCCCGGGCGAACATGATCTCGTCGTTGCTGGTGCCGGCCGCGACCATCGGCCACACCATGGCGTCCTTGCCGACGGTGAAGTCGATGACCACCGGGGCGTCGTTGATCTCCATGGCCTGCTGGATGACCTTGTCGACGTCGTCCTTCGACTCGCAGCGCAGGCCGATGCAGCCGAGTGCCTCGGCCAGCTTCACGAAGTCCGGGATGCGGTGCTTGTGCGTGCCCAGCTCGGTGTTGGAGTACCGGCCGTCGTAGAACAGGGTCTGCCACTGCCGGACCATGCCCAGGTTGCCGTTGTTGATCACGGCGACCTTGATCGGGATGCCCTCCAGGGCACAGGTGGCCAGCTCCTGGTTGGTCATCTGGAAGCAGCCGTCACCGTCGATCGCCCAGACCTGGGTGTCCGGCTGGGCCACCTTGGCGCCCATCGCGGCCGGGACGGCGTACCCCATGGTCCCGGCGCCGCCCGAGTTGAGCCAGGTGCCCGGCTTCTCGTACTTGATGAACTGGGACGCCCACATCTGGTGCTGGCCGACGCCGGCACAGTAGATCGCGTCCGGGCCGACCAGCGCGCCGATCCGCTCGATCACGTACTGCGGGGCGAGGGTGCCGTCGGTCGGCTCCTCGTAGCCCAGCGGGTAGCGCTCGCGGATGTCGTTGAGCGTGTTCCACCAGGTCGGGTACTGCTCGACGCCGCCGGCGGTGGAGGACACCGCGGCGATCAGCTCGTCGATCACGTGCCGGGCGTCACCGACGATCGGGACGTCGGCGTGCCGGTTCTTGCCGATCTCGGCCGGGTCGATGTCGGCGTGCACGACCTTGGCGTCCGGCGCGAACGAGTCCAGCTTGCCGGTGACCCGGTCGTCGAAGCGGGCACCCAGGGTGACCAGCAGGTCCGCCTTCTGCAGCGCGTAGACGGCGGGCACCGTGCCGTGCATGCCGGGCATGCCCAGGTGCTGCGGGTGCGAGTCGGGGAACGCGCCGATGCCCATCAGCGTGGTGACCACCGGCATGCCGGTCAGCTCGGCCAGCTTGCGCAGGCCGTCGGTGGCGCCGGCCTTGAGGACGCCGCCGCCGACGTAGAGCACCGGGCGTTTGGCCGCCGCGATCAGCCGGGCCGCCTCGCGGATCTGCTTGCCGTGCGGGTGCAGGGTCGGGCGGTAACCCGGCAGGTCCAGGGTCGGCGGCCAGGAGAACGTGGTCTGCGCCTGCAGCACGTCCTTCGGGATGTCGACCAGGACCGGGCCGGGCCGGCCGGTGGCCGCCAGGTGGAACGCCTCGGCGACGATCCGGGGCAGCTCCTCGGCCGTCTGGACCAGGAAGTTGTGCTTGGTGATCGGCAGCGTGATGCCCTGGATGTCCGCCTCCTGGAAGGCGTCGGTGCCGATCGCCGGGCGGGCCACCTGGCCGGTGATCGCCACGATCGGGACCGAGTCCATGTAGGCGTCGGCGATCGGGGTGACCAGGTTCGTCGCGCCCGGGCCGCTGGTCGCGATGCAGACCCCGACCTTGCCGGTGGCCTGCGCGTACCCGGTGGCCGCGTGCCCCGCGCCCTGCTCGTGCCGGACCAGGATGTGCCGGACCTTCGAGTCGTACAGCGGGTCGTACGCCGGCAGGATGGCCCCGCCCGGGATGCCGAACGCGACCTCGACGCCGAGCGCCTCGAGCGAGCGGACGAGCGCGCCGGCACCCGTGGTGGCTACCGGCGTCGTGACGGCCGGAGCGGTGTTCACGGCCGCCGCGACGGTGGCCGGAGTGGCTCGATGGGCGAGGGTTTCAGGCGTGGGTCTCGTCATGGCAGTTCAGACCTTTTCGGGTTGGCGTCCAGCACTTGAGCAACAAAAAAGGCCCACGTGCAGAAAGCACGGGACCTAGCGCACCCTCCTGGTGGTCAGGAGCGGTGCGCTTTAGATAAGTACTCGGGACGCGAAGCACATGCGGCTAACCTTGCCTCATCTCACGGTCCGAGTCAACTGATCCCACATTTTGATCACCAGCCGGCGCGGTGAATCCCGGATCGGTCGGCAGCAACGCTCTGAGCTGCCGCATTCCGGGACCGAGCCGCACCAGCTGACTGCGGGCCGGCGCGGTGGCGGTGGGCGCCGGGCGCGGCGCCGGGAGCGGCCGCGGGCCGGTCGGGCGCAGCGCTCTCAGGCGGGACTCGAGGTGCTCGGCCGGGACGCCCCAGCCGAACAGCGAACCCTGCCCGAGCCGGCAGCCCGCCTCCTCGACCACCCCGCGCTGGGCAGGCGTGCCGATCCCCTCGGCCAGCACCTCCAGCCCGAGCCGGTGACCCAGCCGGACCACCACGTCGACCAGCGGGGCGGCGGTACCGGTCCGGGACTCCGGCTCGGCCACCAGGGCGTGATCGATCTTGAGAATGTCCACCGGAAGAGTGCGCAACTGGGTGAGCGACGAATAGCCGGCGCCGAAGTCGTCGAGCGCGATCCGCACCCCGGTCTCGCGCAGCTCGGCCAGCCGGCGGACCAGCTCCTCCATGTCGGTGGCGACCGCGTGCTCGGTCACCTCCAGCACCAGCCGCTGCGGCGGGACGCCCAGCTCGGTGAGGATGTCGGCGACCTGGGCGGCGTAGTCGGCGTTGTGCAGCTCCTTGGGCGACAGGTTCACCGACATCCAGATGTCGTGACCGGCCGCCAGCCAGTCGGCGAGCTGCCGGCAGGCGTTCTCCAGCACCCAGGCGCCGATCCGGTTGATCAGGCCGGACTCCTCGGCCACCGGGATGAACTCGTCGGGCCGGACCGGGCCCAGCTCCGGGTGGGTCCAGCGGAGCAGCGCCTCGCAGCCCACCGGGCGCATCGACGGCAGCGCCACCACCGGCTGGAAGACCAGGCGCAGCTGGTCGCGGTCGATCGCGTGGCGCAGCTCGCCGGTCAGCGTGCCGCGGCGGCGCAGCAGCTCGTCGTAGCCCGCCTGGTACTGCTCGACGCGGTTCTTGCCGCGCTGTTTCGCGTAGCGCAGCGCCAGGTCGGCGTCGTGCAGCAGCTCACCGGTGGAGGCCACGCCGACGCTGGCGGAGAGGAAGATCTGGCCGCCGTCCACCTCGTAGGGCTCGCCCAGCACGGCGAGCAGCCGGTGCGCGGCCAGCACCGCCTCGTCGTCGTCGCCGTGCATCAGCACCGCGAACTCGTCGCCGCCGAGCCGGGCCGCCACGTCGCCGGCCAGCAGGTTGCGCCGGAGCCGGGCGCCCACCTCGGCCAGGACCGCGTCGCCGACGTCGTGGCCGCGCAGGTCGTTGACGGTCTTGAAGCCGTCCATGTCGATGCCGATCAGCGCCCGCGGTCCGCCGTCGGCCTTCAGCGCGAGTTGCAGGCCGCGCCGGTTCGCCAGGCCGGTGAGCGGGTCGGTGTGCGCCAGGTCGCGGAAGTGCTTCTCGCGCTGGCGCAGCTGGACCGTGTAGCGCCGGACGTCGTCCAGGGCGAGGAACTGCCGGGCCACCAGGGCCAGCCCTTCCACGCTGATCCCGAAGTATCCGTACGCGTCGAGCGTCCCGCCCCGCGCCAGATGCCAGCCGAGCGCGGCGACCACGCCGAGCATCGGGACCACCGCGTACGCCCCGCCGCGCTCCAGCACGTCGCCGGTGACCTGGACCGGCCGGTCGGCGGCGCGCACCGCCCAGGCCACCAGGATCAGCCCGGCGCCGAGCAGCAGCACCGAGGTGAGCACCAGCTCGTCGCCCCGCCGGCAGATGCCGCCGGACACCCCCGCCGAGGCGATCGCGGTCAGGCTCACGCCGGCGCCGACGCGGACGCTGTGCCGCCGCGGCCGGTGCCCGTGCAGCGCCAGCACCCCGGTCAGGCCCAGCCCGACCACGGCGAGCAGGGCCGGCAGGATCACCGCCGCGCACTGGTACGGCGTGGCCGAGCCGAGGATCCGGATCGGCCGGGCCAGCAGCACCCAGCCGACGAACCAGATCGCCGCGGCGATGACCAGCCCGTCCAGCACGTGCCGGAGCGCGGCGGCCGGGCCGCGGGCCGCACCGGGCAGCGCGACCGTGCCGGCCAGCAGCGTGACGGTGCCGAACGCCATGCCGACCGCCATCAGCGTGGCCAGCGTCCGGCTGCCCGTGACCAGGTCGTCGTGGTGGTGGTGCGCGGTGAGCAGTGCGGTGGCCAGGCCGGCCAGCGCGGCCGCGGTGACCAGCGCCCCACCGGCCGCCAGCAGCAGGTGGGCGCGGCGGGCGGCGCCGGTATGCCGGCGTCCCGACTGCCCGAGCAGGGCGACCGCCGGGACGGCGGCGAGCAGGCCGGCGAGGCCCGCAAGCTCCATACCGGACGGTGAGTGCACGGACACACTTTGCCGGATCTCCCTCGATCGCGAAACCCTTCGCGTCCCGCGCTGTGGACGTCCCTGGCTATCGACGCCCTGGCCGGTGGCACTATGGGGAAATGCCTGAGCTGCGCTCCCGGACCTCGACCCACGGTCGAACGATGGCCGGTGCCCGCGCCCTGTGGCGCGCCACCGGCATGACAGACGACGACTTCGGCAAGCCGATCGTCGCCATCGCCAACAGCTACACCCAGTTCGTACCGGGGCACGTGCACCTCAAGGACCTCGGCGGCCTGGTCGCCGAGTCGATCGCCGCGGCCGGCGGCGTCGGGCGCGAGTTCAACACCATCGCCGTCGACGACGGCATCGCGATGGGTCACGGCGGCATGCTCTACTCGCTGCCCAGCCGCGAGCTGATCGCCGACGCGGTGGAGTACATGGTGAACGCGCACTGCGCCGACGCCCTGGTCTGCATCTCGAACTGCGACAAGATCACCCCGGGCATGCTGATCGCCGCGCTGCGGCTGAACATCCCGACGGTCTTCGTCTCCGGCGGCCCGATGGAGGCCGGCAAGACCGTCGCCATCGAGGGCATCGTCCACGAGAAGCTGGACCTGGTCGACGCGATGAGCGCCGCGGCCAACGACAACGTGACCGACGCCCAGCTGGACACCATCGAGCGTTCGGCGTGCCCGACCTGCGGTTCCTGCTCCGGCATGTTCACCGCCAACTCGATGAACTGCCTGACCGAGGCGATCGGCCTGTCGCTGCCCGGCAACGGCTCGACGCTGGCCACGCACGCCTCCCGCAAGGCGCTCTTCACCGAGGCCGGCCGGCTGATCGTGGAGATCGCCAAGGAGTACTACGAGAAGAACGACGAGTCGGTGCTGCCGCGCTCGATCGCCAATCGGGACGCCTTCGAGAACGCGGTGGCCCTGGACGTGGCGATGGGCGGCTCCACCAACACGGTGCTGCACCTGCTGGCCGCGGCCCGCGAGGCCGGCCTGGACTTCAGCGTCGCCGACATCGACGCGATCTCCCGCCGGGTGCCCTGCCTGTCCAAGGTCGCGCCGAACAGCCCGAAGTACCACATGGAGGACGTGCACCGGGCCGGCGGCATCCCCGCCCTGCTCGGTGAGCTGCACCGCGGCGGGTCGCTGCGCCCCGGCGTGCGCGCGGTGCACGCACCGTCGCTGGACGCCTGGCTGGCCAAGTGGGACATCCGGGGCGGTTCGCCCTCGGAGGAGGCTCTGGAGCTCTTCCACGCCGCGCCCGGCGGGGTGCGCACCACCGAGCCGTTCAGCACCACCAACCGGTGGGCGAAACTGGACACCGACGCCGCCGAGGGCTGCATCCGGTCCGTCGAGCACGCGTACACCGTCGACGGCGGCCTGGCCATCCTGTTCGGCAACCTCGCCCCGGACGGCTGCGTGGTCAAGACCGCCGGCGTCGACGAGTCGATCTGGAAGTTCACCGGGCCGGCCCGGGTCTACGAGTCCCAGGACGACGCGGTCACCGGCATCCTCGGCAAGGAGGTCGTCGAGGGCGACGTGGTGGTCATCCGCTACGAGGGCCCCAAGGGCGGGCCCGGCATGCAGGAGATGCTCTACCCGACCTCGTTCCTCAAGGGCCGCGGCCTGGGCAAGGCGTGCGCGCTGATCACCGACGGCCGCTTCTCCGGCGGGACGTCCGGGCTGTCCATCGGGCACGTCTCCCCCGAGGCGGCGGGCGGTGGCCTGATCGCCCTGGTCGAGACGGGTGACGAGATCACCATCGACATCCCGGGGCGGAGCATCACGCTGAACGTGCACGACGACGTGCTGGCCCAGCGGCGGCACGAGCAGGAGCGGCGGCCCAAGCCGTACTCGCCGGCCAACCGGCAGCGGCCCGTGTCGGCGGCGCTGCGGGCCTACGCGTCGATGGCGACCAGCGCGAGCGACGGGGCGTACCGGCGGGTTCCCGAGTAAGGATCGGTTCCGGTTCTTCGCGGCCGGTGCCGGGCAGGGTGGGATTTCGGTTCCGCGCCGCTGCCCGGCACCGGCCGCTGTCTTTTGCTTTCGGTACGGCCGGGGCGCCCGCCGCCCGGCTGGTCACAGTCCCGGGCGGCTGGTCAGAGTCCCGGGTGTCCGGGCACAGGCCTCGCCCAGTTGGTCGCGGTCTCGCCCGCCTCGTCGCAGTCCCGCCCACCTCGTCGCAGTCCCGGCCACCCAGTCGCAGTCCCACCCACCCAGGGGGTAGCCCCCGTTGGCCAGTGTGGCGGAAATGCGCCGGGCCGACCGGGCAGCCTGTGGACAAGTCGCCGCTGTGGAAAAGCCCCCAGGGGCGAAACGGAGCCAGCGCCCGAAACCCAGAACACCACCGGCTCGAGGTGCACAGATGCGAAAGAGGTGATGCCGGCACCTCCGAGGAGGGCCGGCATCACGAGGCGGTTCGGTCGGGTCAGCGGACCGTGGCGGTGCCGGATCGCGACGGACCGGCGCCGGCCGCGCCGACGGCCCGCAGCGTGAAGCGGTACCTGGTGTTCGACCGGACGCCGGCGGGCGCGACGAACTTCGCGGACCGGGTCCCGGCGGAGAAGGCCAGGACCAGCGGAGCTCCGGCGGCCTTGCCCGTTGCGGTGAGGCGCTGGGCGGTCAGGCGGTAGGCGGTGATCGCAAGGCCGCCGGAGGTGGCGGGGGCGGTCCAGCTCAGGGTGGCGGTCAGGGCGCCGCCGACACGGCCGGAGGTGGCCGTGAGGGAGCGCGGGGCGGACGGGGTGGTGTGCGGGGTGACCGGCCTGCTCGAGGCCGACCAGGAGGCGGCGCCGATCCGGTTCACGGCGCGGACCTGGAAGTGGTAGGCGGTGCCGTTGGTCAGGCGGGTCACGGTCTGGGCCGAGGCCGCGCCGGGGGCGGTGCGGAGCGGACCGACCTGGTGGTTCCTGGCATCCAGGACTCGGATCTCATAGCGCAGGATCGGCGAGCCGCCGTTGCCGGCCGGGGCGGTCCAGCGGACCACGGCCAGGGACTTGCCGGCTGCCGGGGTGCCGATGCGGGCGACGCCGGGGACGGTTCGCACGGTGGCCGGCGGGCTGGTCGGACCGGTGGGATGCCGCGGGAAGGGCGGAGTCGGGCCAGCGGTCGGCGAGGTCGCCGGGGAGCCGGTGGACGGGGGCTTGGCAGGCGTCGCGGCCGGGCCGCCGGTCGGGGACGCCGTGGGGACGCCGGTGCCGGGGGTCACCCCCGAGCCGCCGGAACCAACGCCGGTCCCGGAACCAACGCCCGTCCCGGAGCCGGAGGACGGCGGCGGGTTGGTGCCGGCGACGGCCGGGGCGGGGATGACACGGTTCGAGATCGCGGAGAACTCGCTGGCCCCGGCCGCGTTGACGGCGCGGACCCAGAAGGCGTACGGCAGGCCGTTGGTCAAGCCCGTGAAGGTCAGCTCGGTGGCGTCCGGCCCGGCCGCGTCCACGCCCACCACGATGCCGGTCTCGTCGTCGAGCACCTGCACCTCGTAGCCGTAGATCGGGCTGCCGCCGTCACCGGCCGGCCCGGTCCAGCGGACCACGGCGCTCTCGTCCCGAGCGGTGGCCACGCCGATGACCGGCGCGCCCGGCGCCACCGGGGCCACCGGCGTGGTCGGCGCCGCCGTCGGAACAGCGATCGTGGGCCCACCGGTAGCGGGCGGAACCGTCGTCGGACCGGCGATCACCGGCGAAACGGTCGTCGGACCAGGGATCGTCGGCGGAACGGTCGTCGGACCGGCAATCACCGGCGGAACGGTCGTCGGATCGACGGCCACCGGCGGCACGGTCGTCGGATCGGCGGTGACCGGCGGGTTGGTGGCCGTCGTGCCGCCGTCGCCCGGTTCGGTCGTGGCCGCCACCGGGGTCACCGGCTCGGACGGCTCGCTGTAGACCCCCGGCCCGGCCGCCGTCTCGCCGCGGACCCGGAAGGTGTACGCCACCCCGTTGCTCAGCCCGGCCACCTCGACGCTGCGGGTGCCGGCCGGCAGCGTGGTGGTCACGGTCCCAGCCACGCTGACGCGCTGCAGGGTCAGGCCGGTAAGCCCGGCGCCGTCCGGCACGGTGATCAGCACGGTCGCCGAGGCGTCGCCGGGGAACGCCGACACACCGAGGAAGGCGGAGAGGCCGGTCACGTCCACCGTCTGGTCGTCGAACCGGAGCAGTTCGACGTTGCGCACGGTGTCGGTGCCGTCCGGCCCGGCCACCTGGACGCCGCCGGCGATCGGTGTGATCGCGTACGCCGCCCGGTTCCCCGCGAAGACCGCCGTGTCGGTGCCCGGGGTCACCGACGTGACGATCTCCCGTACCGTACTGATGTCCTTGGGGTTGATCTTGCCGGCGAAGACGTCGGCTCGCAGCTCGGTGAGGCTCCGGGCCGAGCGGATCTCGTTGCCGTCCGCGTCGCGGACGCTGAGGCGGACGGTGAGCCAGCGGTCGCCGTCCAGGATGTCGTCGCCGCCACGCCCGCGCAGGATGTCGTCGCCCGGCCCGCCGAGCAGGATGTTGCCCGCGCCCCAGACGTTCCCGTGCAGGTCACAGGGCCGGCCGGTCTGGTTGCCGACCGCCGAGACCGGTGTGGTCAGCGACGTGACGACCTGGTCCAGGCCGTGGATCCGGGCGACGCCCGCGGCGTCCAGGGCGTCGCAGCCGAGGAAGCCGCCACCGCCCACGTCCGACGGGGTGACGTCGTCGCCGCTGAGGACGTCGTCCTGGGTGCCGCCGGAGAGGGCCTCGACCTCGTTGTAGCGGTCCCGGACGCCGATCGTGAGGTTGTTCAGCGGCGCGAGCGGCAGGGCCAGATCGGAGTCGGCCTTCTCCGAGGCGGCGATCGACCAGTCGTAACCCGAGCCGCCGGCGTTCTTCTCGATGCCGGGGCCCTGCACGCCGATGTCGTCGCCGCCCTCCATGTCGTAGTCGTCGTCGCCGCCCTGGCCGATCAGCACGTCGTTGCCGGGCTTGTTGGCGTCGTCCAGGAAGAACAGGTTGCCGCTGTCGCCCTGGAGCAGGTCGGGCGAGTTGCCGCCCTCCTGCCAGTCGTCGCCGGAGTCACCCCAGACGCTGTCCTCGCCGTCCCCGGCGATCACGAAGTCGTCGCCCTCGCCGGCGAACGTCTCGTTGGCGTTGGCGCCGCCGTCGGTGAAGTCGTCGCCGTCGCCGGCCAGCACGATGTCCAGGCCCGGACCGCCGTCGATGGCGTCGTTGCCGGGGCCGCCGCGGGGCAGGTCGTCGCCGCCGGCGTCGGTCAGCACGTCGTCGCCCTCACCGCCGATCACCGAGTCGTTGCCGGGGCCGCCCTCCAGCACGTCGTCGCCCTCGGCGCCCCAGACGGTGTCGTCGTCGTTGCCGGCGCCGACCCGGTCGGTCCCCTCGGTGCCGAGCCACACCGTCTGCGGGTTGGCGACGGACCGGTCCCGCTGCTTGACCGTGCCGTCGGCGAGGCGGAGCAGCTGCGCCGACTCGTCGCATCCGGAGAGCGGGTCGTCGAGGACGCGGTTGCCGGAGAAGTGCAGGCGGGACAGGTCGTAGACGCAGTCGGCGGTGGCGAACACGTCGGCACGCAAGCCCTGGACGCCGGTGTTCCGCGTGATCAGCTCGGCGAACGTGCCGCCCTCCAGCTGGGTGCGCAGGTTCATGCCGGGCGTCCGGGCCAGGTAGTAGAACCGGTCGCCGTTCTGCAGCGCGGTCAGCTGGGTCTCGAAGACGTAGTCGAAGGTGCTGCCGAGCAGGCCGCCGAACGGGTCGTTGGCCTCGGCGAGCCCGCCGATCCACAGGTCGATGTCGTCGACGCCGGAGTTCGCCGCGGGTGCGTTCAGGAAGGCGGCGCCGGCCGGGGTGTCGAGCAGCTCCTGGGCCGCCGCGCGCTTCGCCGCCACCCCCGGGGCGGCCAGGATCGACGGGTCGGTTCCGTAGGCGGCCACGAAGTTCACCAGCGAGGCCGGGTGCTTCAGGTGCTCGCCGAAATCGACCCAGCTGACGTACGGCCTGAGCCGCCCGTCGTTCGTCGTGTCGTGCAGCGCCCGGCGGAACACGTTGAGCGGCGGGACCCCCTCGGACCGGCCCCGGGCGATGTTGATCGCGGCCAGGTCGGTGGGCAGGCCGAGCAGCTTGTTGCGCAGCGTGTCGGTGACGAACTCGTCGATGTCGTTGCCGACCTGACCGGACATCCCGGCGACCACCTCGCCGGCGGCCTGCTCCGGGCCGAGCGTGCCGTCGTTGGTGAACGCGGCCGGGTCGAGGAAGCCGTCGAGCAGCGGCAGCGAGTCGTCGGTGCCGTCGGCGGCGGTCCGGGCGATCGTCTCGGTCAGCATCGAGTGGCCGAACCGGTAGACGGCGTGCGCGAACTCCGCGTAGATCGCCGGGTTGATCTCGGTCTGGGTGAACGCGAACGGCTGGAACGGGTTGATCGCCGGCTGGATCTTGCGGGCGAACTCCTCGAAGACGAGGTGCTGGTACTCCATCTCGTTGATGAACTTGGCGCCCTGGAAGAGGCGCTCGCCGGTCCAGTCGGCGGTGACGCCGGCTTCCTCGGCGACCCGCTGCAGGTCGCCGACCAGGCGGTTGTGCTCGGAGTGGAAGATCTGGTGCACCGCGGTGAGGCCGATGTTCTCGTTGACCCGGCCGTCGCCGGCCACGTAGTGCCGGTCGAGCAGGGCGGCGTCGTAGCCCGGCTTCGACGGGTCGGCGGCGTGCGCGATGTCGGTGAGGAACGGCGTGTCGAAGCGCAGCACCCCGGCGGGCACCGCGACCGGGGCGGCGGTGTCGCCCTCGACCAGGCCGGTCGCGGTGACGAACTGCGGCAGGCCGCGGGCCGGGCCGGGGACGAAGTCGCCGTACGCGTCGGCCAGCACCGTCGGCACGCTCAGCGCGTCGGCGTCGGTGAGCCGCAGGCCGAGGGTGGTGGCCGCCTGCCGCTTCACGTCGGCCCAGGTGGGCAGCCCGCCGTCGGCGCCGGTCAGCAGCCGGCCGGTGTCCTGTGCCCGCGCGTCGTATTCGCGCAGGAAGACCTGGTGCGCGGCGTGCGACGTGTAGGTCTGCGAGTTGTCGACGTACGGGGTGTCGGTGTTCTTGGCGTTCGCGCCGCCGGCTGCCCGGCTGAGCACCATGAACCGCAGCGACGGCGGCAGGTGCTCGCTGATCACCAGCGGGTCGTCGGCGGCGAGCGGGATGATCACCGCGGTGTTCCCCTTGACCGTCTGGTCGACGCCGTGGTCGAAGAACTGGCCGAACAGGGTGAACCAGGAGTTGTAGGGCGCGGAGAGCCCGGCGTCCGGAGTGACGTTCGGGATGCCGGCGGCCGGGTCACCACCGTGCGCCGCCGCCACCGCGGCCGGATTCGCCGCGCTCTGGTCGGCGATCAGGTTGCTGATCGTCCGGGGCTGCGCGTCGGTGGCGTTCGCGCCGGTGTAGCCGGTCCGGTACCGCGCCGGGACCAGGCGCGGGAAGGTCTGGTCGGCCGCGCCGTCACTCTGCTGGCCGGCGGTCAGGTGGTTGCAGCTGCCGTCGACGGTCCGCAGGCCCATCGAGAGCAGCGGGCTGGCCAGCTGGTGGGGTCCGGTGCCGAGCAGCGCGCCGCACGGGCCGGTCGCGCTGGTCGTGTTCGCTACGTGTGCCTCAGCGATCTTGATCTGCTTGAGGAGGTAGGCCAGGTCGGCGGCGGTGACGGTGAATCCCTGACCGATCGGGGCGGCGCGCCCGGCGGCGGGCGCGACGAGGACCGCGGTGACCAGTACGGCCACCATGGCGACGACGGAACGGAGCTTCGGCAACGGACGCCCTCCCAGGACGACGCGAGATGCCCGTTTAGCACGGGTATTTCGTACATGTTGGGATGGCTGGCTGAGGTCCGGCTCTAGCCCGACTGAGGCAGGCCACCCCGCAGTCGCGAGATGGCCTGTCTCAGGTGCGCCGGTCGGTCGCCGTCCGCCGCACGCACGGTTCGCCCGCTGCTTCCGTACGCGAAAGCGGGGTCAATGTCCGTGGTGTTCGCCGGCGGTGTCGAGCTCGGGCACGCCGCCGGCGAGGTCGACACCCGCCCCCGGTGCGGTGGCCGAGACGGTCACCCGGTCGGCGGTGGTCCCGGCCGCGCGGGCCATCGCCTCCCGGACCGCGCCGATCCGCCCGTCGCTGAGCAGCGCGCCGAAGTAGCGCACGGTCAGCCCGGCCGGCTGCACGGTGGTCACGTAGTGGTTCAGTGAGTCGCTGAGGATGCCCTCGGCGTCCTCGCGCTGCCTCGCCTGCTCGGCGGTCACCCCGTTGGTGACCACGGCGAACGTGAGGTCGTGCACCAGCACCGTCTGGGTGAGGTAGAAGGCCACGTCGGCCGGCTGGTGGTCGCGCATCAGCGCCTCGGCCCGCCGCACCGGCACGCCCTCCGGCAGCACCAGCGTGATCTCGGGCACCAGGTAGGCGAGCATCTCCTCGCTGAACACCGCGAACGAGGCGTCGGTCAGCTCGCCGAGCCCGTCCGCCCTGGCCGCCGCCCGCAGCTCGCTCCGCACGTGCGCACGGTCGGCGTTCCGGGCCGGGCGCACCGCGATCGCCGCCCGCTCGCGCACCATCGGCCCGTCGAAGGTGGTGGTGGCCCAGCCGTCGCCGGCGTCGTCAGTGATCGTGGCGGCCTGGGCCGGGGTCCCGGCCGGGGGCGTGGCGAACCAGCCACCCGACCAGGCCGCCACCGCGACCGCGACCAGCACCAGGGCCAGGCTCAGCGCGGCGCCCCGCAGTCGTCCGCCCATCAGGTGCCCAGCGGGTAGCTCGGCGCGTACCCCACCGGCATCTCCGGCTCGGTCTCGTCCCAGGCCGGGTCGGCGGTCATCGGGTTGTTGGTCTCCAGGTCGCCGACCGCGAACTGGATCATCATGTCGCTGTCCTCGTGGACCAGGTTGTGGCAGTGCGTCATGTACCTGCCGCCGGCGTTGCCGTCGCCGGTGGTGAACTGCATCAGCGCTGTCACCGTCTCGTTCTCGCCCAGGTAGAAGACGTCCTTGCCGCCGCCCTCCCACGGGTGCGCCTTGCCGTTGGCGGTGGTGTTGCGCCCGATGATCTGGGCGTCGATCAGGTGGATGTGGAACGAGTGGAACCAGCCACCGGACTCGTTGACCAGCTCCCAGATCTCCACGTCGTAGGGCTTGGGATTGCCCAGCACCCGGGTGAAATCGGAGTGCTCGACGTCCGCCCAGGTCTCCCCGTTGACGGTCCACAAGCTGTTCTTGCGCTCCACGCGCAGCCGGCGCCGGGCGGTGGCCATGTCCGGGGTCAGTTTGTTGACCTCGATCGCGCCCCGGTTGGCGAACGGCTGCGGGCCCAGGTCCAGCGTCGCCGGGATCCGGTACGTGTCGGCCGGGCCCGAGTCGGCGACCACCTCGAACTGCATGATCTTGCCGGTGTTGGCGAAGTCGACGTTGTTCTTGTTGCTCAGGTTCTTCAGCTCGATCTTCGTGCCGGGCTGGTACTTCCGGAAGTCGATCAAGATCTCGTAGCGCTCGGCGCCGCCCTGCCGGAACGACGGCACGGCGTTCACCTTCGGCGTCATGCCCGCGTCGTTGCCGACGATGTAGATCGGGTCGCCGGTGCTCAGCGCGTACCGGAAGGACCGGGAGATGGAGGCGGCCAGCACCCGGAACCGGTACACCCGCGGCTTGACCTTCATCTTCGGCCACGGCACGCCGTTCACCAGGATCACGTCGCCCATGTAGCCGGCGTTGCCGTCCGGCTCGAACGAGGCCGAGCCGTCGGCGTTGAACGAGATGTCGCTGACCACCAGCGGCACGTCGAACTCACCCTGCGGCAGTTGCGCGGTCTCGTAGGGATCTTTCAGGTGGTACTGGGCGGCCAGGCCGGAGTACACGTTCTGCGCGGTGTCCCCATGGTTGTGGTCGTGGTACCAAAGGGTCCGGCCCTGCTGCCAGTTCGGGTACTTGTAGGTCTTCACCTGACCGGGTTTCGTCTGATCATTGGCGTAACCGTCGTACTGCGGCAGGGAGGCCGACCCGTGCAGGTGGGTGACCGTGCTGAACGGACGCCCGTTCAGGGTGTTCGTGCTCGGCAGGGCGTTGCAGATCCGGACCTCGGTCCGGGTGCCCTGCTGGACCCGGATGGTCGGGCCCGGGAAGATGCCGTTGTAACCGGCGACGGTGGTGGTCAGGCCGGGCAGGATGCTCGCCCTCCCGAGCTTCTGGGTGAGCCGGTACTTCTGGTACGGCCCCTGCTCGTCCACGCCCTCCGCGACCGGCAGCAGCACCGGCGGCCGCCGGAACAGGTTCGTGTACGGCGTCGGCATGTTCTTGGCCGCGAGCTTGCTGGACGACGCCACCACCTCGCCGCCGGCGGTCATCACGATCAGGCCACCGCCACCGACAGCGAGCGCACCCTTCAACAGGTCGCGCCGACTCAGACTCCCGCGTGCCATCGGACACCTCTTCTTCCCAGGGGTTGCACAGGGAGACGCAACCTAGAAACACGCACTGAGGGGTTCCAGTGGCGATGCTGAGGCCGTCCGCTCAAGTCCGGCGCGAATCGGGCGATCTCCAGAACGTGGGACTGCGCGTCAGCGTTCTGGGACAACTCACCGTCACCGACGGTGCGGGCGGCGTGCTGCCCGCCGGCGAGCTGCCCCGCCGGGCCCGCCAGGTGCTGGCCGTGCTGGCCGCCCGGCACGACCGGATCCAGTCCAAGGACGCGCTGGCCGACGCGGTCTGGGGCGAGGACCTGCCCGGCAACCACGCCGGCGCGCTGGAGCACTACGTCTCGGTGATCCGCCGCCGGCTCCAGCCCCAGGGCTCCCCGGCGAGCTGGTTCATCGTGACCCGCAGCGGCGGCTACCTGTTCGACACCTCGCGCGCCGGCCTCGACCTGGCCGACCTGCGGAACCTGCTGCGCAAGCTGGACTCGCTGCCACCCGGCGACCCCCGGCTGCCGGTGCACGAGCAGATCCTCGAGCTGGCCCGGGAGCTGCCGTTCCCGGAGGACCCGTACGCCGACTGGGCCGGCCCGGTCCGCGCCGAGGTCTCCGTGGCCGCGGTGAACGCCCTGCTCAAGCTGGCCGCCGCGGCCCTCGCCGAGGACGCCGCGCGGTCGTTGCGGCTGGCCCAGGAGGCGATCGAGCTGAACCCGTTCCTGGAGTCCAGCTACCAGGCCGCGATGGCCGCCGCGGTGGCGATGGGCCGCCCGGACGACGCGCTGCGCATCTTCGAACGCTGCCGGCAGGTGCTGGACAGCGAGCTGGGCGTGGCGCCCTCGGCCGAGCTGGCCCAGATCAAGCGAGCCGTGCTGGCCAGCCGGTCGGTGGAGATCCCGCTGCCGGCCCCGCAGCCGGTCACCGCACCGGTGCCGGTGCCGGTGTCGCCGGTGGTACCCACCGAGCGCTTCCTCGGCCGGGTCGCCGAGATCCGCCTGATGCTGGAGCCGGAGACGCCCCCGGTGGTGCACATCGTCGGGCCGAGCGGCTCGGGCAAGTCGGCCTTCCTGGCCGAGCTGGGCCGGCACGCGCCGGGCCGGATCGGGATCGGCGCCGCCGGCCCGGCCGTCGGGGTGCTCCGCCTGTCCTGGCTGCGCAACGCGCTGACCGGCCTGGAGGCGAAACCGGAGGCGATCGAGGCGGTCGAGCGGGCGCTGCCCGGCCAGCCGCTGGACCAGGCCGCCCTGGAGCTGATCGCCACCACCTTCGACCGGCCCGAGCAGGTCTACCTGGCGGTGGACGACGCCCGGGACCTGGACGCGGCCAGCGTCGCCGAGCTGGCCTGGCTGAGCCGGCACTGCCCGGCGCTGCGCCTGGTGCTGGCGTACGACTATCCGTCGCAGATCACCGGGCGGCCGCTCGCCGGCCTGGGCACCCCGGTGGTGCTGCGGCTCACCCCGCTCACCGCCGAGGAGTTGGAGCCGCTCGGCGACCCCGGCCTGCGTGACCTGACCGGCGGCATCCCGGCCCTGGTCGCGGTGGCCCGCCGGCCGCACGAGGTGGCCAGCGCGGTGGCCATGCAGATCGCCCGCCGGCGGACCGAGTGGATGCCGCCGCTGGCCTGGGAGGTGCTACGGGTCACCGCGGTGCTCGGCGACCTGGGCGCCACCGAGCTGGCGGCGCTCACCGGGCAGCCGGTGACCGACGTGCTGGCCGCCGTCGACGCGCTGGTGCACGCGTGCCTGCTGCGCGAGGGCCCGAACGGGCAGGTCGGGCACGCGAGCACCCTGGTACGCACGGCGGTGGGCGCCCAGGTCTCCGCCGCGACCAGCCTCTACCTGCGCAAACAACTGACGGCGGCCTCCTGAGTCAGGAGACCGCCGCCGGTGCGGGTGGTGCGTCGTCAGTTGGTGACGGTGACCGCCTGGGCGAGGGCCACGCCACCGGTCGAGGTGACCAGGCTGACGGTCCGCACGGTGCCCGGCACGGGGCCGGTCACCCGGATGCTGAAGGCGCCCGTCGCGTCCACCGGTCCGGTGCCGATCACCCGGCCGGTGAGCGTGTCACCG
The DNA here is from genome assembly GCF_030252345.1 of Actinoplanes oblitus. Taxonomy (NCBI): domain Bacteria; kingdom Bacillati; phylum Actinomycetota; class Actinomycetes; order Micromonosporales; family Micromonosporaceae; genus Actinoplanes; species Actinoplanes oblitus. The sequence goes on from NZ_CP126980.1 coordinate 8,634,139, forward strand.
AGCACCGCGGTGATCCGCTGACCGGCGATCAGGCTGCTGGTGCCGCTGATCCGCCATTCGTTGTTGCCGGTGCGGTAGCGGACGGTGATCCCGCCGGGGAAGCTCTCCGCCACCGGCCGGACGGTGACCCGGTCGGTGGTGACGCCGTTCGGGTTGGTAGCGGTCAGCTCGAGCACCACCGGGTCGTTGGTGTAGACGAACCCGGCGTTCGGGCCGGGCGAGGCCGGCAGCGCCTGCGCCGGGTAGGTGAAGGTCGGCTTGGCCGAGGTGGCGCCGGCCAGCGTCACCGCCGGGCCGGAGACCTGCTTCCAGGCGTACGACTCGACACCGGTGGACGCGGACCCGTCCAGGGTGACCGCCTTGCCGCGGACCACGGTCTGGTCCGTCCCGGCCTCGGCCACCGGCAGGGCGGCGGCGACCACTGTCACCGGCACCTCGACCGGCGCGCTCACGCCGCCCGGACCGGTCACCACCAGCTGGAACGCGTAGTCGCCCGGCTGCTCCGGCGTGAACGACGCGGAGGCCGTGGTGCCGCCGGTCAGGGGCACCGCCGGGCCGGCCGTCTGGGTCCACCGGTACGTGTCGATCTCGCCGGTCGATCCGGTGCCGTCCAGCTTGACCAGCTGCTTGACCACCGAGATCCGGTCCGCGGTGGGGCCGGCGACCGGGGCGACCGGGCCGAAGACGGCGCCCGAGCCGATCAGCGGGGCGGTGGCCGTACCGCCGCCCGACGAGGTCACGGTGATCGCGGCCGGCGGCGCCACCACGCCGGTGAACGGCTGGCCGGTGATCGGGCCGTATCCGGTCACGCTCAGCACGCCCGGGGTGGCGTCCCGGTCGCTGCTGGTGGCGGCCACGGTCAGGGTCTGCGCGTCGGCGTCGTACTCGGCCTTGGTGACCTGCACGACGTCGACCAGCTTGCGGGTCTTCGTGGCGACCGGGCGGTCCGAGGCGTTGAGCACCTGGACGCTCGGGGCGGCCGGCAGCGGGCCGGTCAGCGGGAAGCGGCCGTAGTAGTGCCCGTTGCCCGAGCCGCGCAGCCGGGTGCCGCGGATGCCGAGCGCCGGGTTCGCGGCGATCTCGATGGCCTGGCCGGGCTCGCTGGTCGCGTACACCTCGACCACGCCGTTGCCGTCCGAGCCGGTGGTGTAGGTGGCCTGGTCGACGTCGACGCCGGCGTTGGTGGCGTACCGGCCCTGGACGCTGAACGTGTCGGTGAACCCGACCTGGGACAGCACCGCGCCGGACTGCGGGTCGAGCTCCTCGATCCGGACGAAGTTGGTGCCGTACGGGCTGCCCACCACCCTGTGCTCGACGCCCGGGTCACCGAGGTAGCCGGCCGGGGCGGCCGGCGCGACCGACGGGTCCCACTTGAGGAACGGGCCGACCCGGCCGCTCAGCACCTGGCCGAACACGCCGGGCGTGGTGCCGACGTCCTCGGTCATCCGGACGCCCTTGTCGTCGGCGGTGAGGTCGTCGATGCCGTACGGGTGAGTGATCTTGAAGCGCTTGCCGGCGGCGGCCGGGAACCGGATGCGGACCCGGCCGAAGACCATCTGGTCGCCCTCGACGACCGCGTCGTTGGCCCAGGCACCCTCGACGTTGAGGCCGATCACGGCCTTGGAACCGTCGGCGAGCGTCAGGGTGGCGTCGGCGAGCTGGTAGAAGAACTCGCCCGGGAAGTTGGCCGGGTACGAGACCGGCAGGTCGGGGTTGGGCACCTCGTCCGGCAGGGTGGCGCAGAGCGGGTCGTCCAGGGTGGTGCAGGCCTCCAGGCGGGCCCCGGTGCTGTCCCGGTACCAGGAGGGGAAGCCGTGCTCGGCGATCGGGCCGACCTGGGTGAGCCGGCCGTCACGGGCGGTCGGCGGAGTGACCACCGTCGCGGCGGCGCTCCCGGCAAGCGGCGCGATCACCGCCAGCGTCACCCCGGCGGTGATCGACCATCGCAGGAGATGGTTTTTCATCGGACTCCTCGGTTGTGTCAAGGTGCGCCACCCTGACGGCCGGCACCGAGGACCGGCTCACGGAAAACTGAGTGATTCCTGAGTCTCGTCCGGCACATCCCGCGAGGCCGGAAATTCGTATCGTTCCGACTGGGCGATGACCGCCCGGCCCCGCTCCTCGATATCGAGTGCGGAGACCGCCGTGGGGAGGAGCCCGACGAGTGCGGAGAACGGCGCGTCGCCGACCCACCGTCAGATCCCGCGGGTGCTCTCCGGGCCGCGGGACGGCTCCTGATTGATCTCCCACTGACTTAACCGGTCAAGTACACTGACTACCGCCACGTCGGCTGGCTAGACTCGGCGGGACCCTAGGAGACTGAGTGAAACGGCCCACGATCGCCGACATCGCGCGGCGCGCGGGAGTATCCAAGGGCGCCGTGTCCTATGCGCTGAACGGCCAGCCCGGCGTTTCCGAGGCGACTCGCAAACGGATCCTCGCCATCGCGCAGGAGATCGGCTTCAACGCCAACAGCGCGGCCCGCGCCCTGTCCGGCGCCCGCGCCCGCGCCGTGGGGCTGACCCTCTGCCGGCCCGCCCGGATCCTCGGCATCGAGCCCTGGTTCATGGGCCTGATCAGCGGTTTCGAGGCCGAGCTCGGTGCTCAGTCGTACGCGCTCACGCTGCAGGTGGTGGCCTCCCCCGAGCAGGAGGTGGAGGTCTACCGCCGCTGGTGGGGCGAGCGCCGGATCGACGGCGTGATCGTCACCGACCTCCGGGAGAACGACGTCCGGATGCCGGTGCTCCAGCAGCTGCAGCTGCCCGCCGTGGTGATCGGCGGCTCCGGCGAGGCCGGCACGGTGACCCAGATCTGGTCCGACGACGGCGGCGCGATCACCGAGGCGGTGCGCTACCTGGTGGCGCTCGGGCACTCCCGGATCGCCCGGGTCAGCGGCGTGCCCGACCTGCTGCACACCCAGGTGCGGACCAAGGCGTTCAACGAGGTGTGCGCGTCGCTCGGGCTCGGCGAGGCGCTGACCGTGCCGGCCGACTACACCGGCGAGGAAGGCAGCCGCGCCACCCGCCGGCTGCTGATCGGCGGCGACCGGCCCACCGCGATCATCTACGACAACGACGTGATGGCGGTGGCCGGGTTGGCCGTGGCCCAGGAGATGGGGCTGTCGGTGCCGGGCGACCTGTCGATCGTGGCCTGGGACGACTCGCCGCTGTGCAGCCTGGTGCACCCGTCGCTGACCGCGCTCAGCCGGGACGTCTCGGGTTACGGCGCGCAGGCCGCCCGGGAGCTGCTGAACGCCATCGACGGCAAGAAGGTGGGCAACGTCAAGGCGCAGACCGCGCATCTGACGCCGCGCGGCAGCACGGCACCGCCGCGCTCCTGACCGCCCTCCCGGGCGGCCCGCTTCTCTCCCCCACCCCACGCCTTCCGGTCACGGTCCGCTCACCAGCCGCGGTCCGCTCGGTGGCTTTCGAGGTACGCCTCGACGCGCTCGGCCGGCGCCGGGCCGGCCAGCGCGAACCCTTGCCCGAGCCGGCAGCCCGCCGCGACCGCCCGCTCGATCTGCTCCGGCGTCTCCAGTCCCTTGGCCACGATCTCCAGTCCGAGCCGCCGGGCCAGCCCGACCACCACCTGCAGCACCCCGGCCTCGGACGCCTCACCGGCCAGCGCGGCGTTCAGCTTCAGCATGTCCACCGGCAGCCGCCGCAGGTGGGACAGCGACGTCTGCCCGGACCCGAAGTCGTCCAGCGCGGCACGCACCCCGAGCCGCCGCAGCCCGGTCAGCGCCGCCACCACGGCCGGCACGTCCTCGGCGATCCAGGTCTCGGCGACCTCGACGACCAGGCGCTCCGGGGCGATGCCGTGCCTGCGCAGGCTGCCCGTCACAAGCTCCGGGAACCGGGCGGTGAGCAACTCCCGGGGCCGGACGTTGACCGACAGCCAGAAGTCCTCGTCGCCACCGGCCCAGGCGCTCAGCTGCCGGCAGGCCGCGTCCAGCACCCACTCGTCCAGCTCGGCGGTGACGCCCAGCGCCGCGGCGATCGGCATCAGCTCACCGGGCAGGATCGTGCCGAGTTCCGGATGCCGCCAGCGCAGCAGCGCCTCGACCCCGGCCGGGTGGCCGTCGCGCAGCCCGGCCACCGGCTGGAAGACCAGGTCCAGCTCGCCCCGGCCGGCCGCGCCGGGCAGCTGGCGCTCCAGCTCCATCCGGCGGTGCAACTGGAGCTCGACGTCCGGGTCGTACCACTCCACCCGGTCGCGGCCGAGCTGACAGGCCCGCTGCCGGGCCAGGTCGGCCTGCCGCAGCACCTCGTCCGGGTCGGCCGCCCCGGCCAGCTCGGCCAGGCCCACCGCGGTGTGCAGCACCACGCCGGCGCCGGGCAGCGAATACGGCTCACCGAGGGTGGTCACGATCCGGGTGGCCAGCGCGTAGGCCGGCACCGCCGAATCCGGGGTGAGCACCGCGAACTCGTCGCCGCCGAGCCGGGCCGGCACGTCCTCGCCGCCGAGCAGCCCGCGCAGCCGGCGGGCCACCTCGGTCAGCACGGCGTCGCCGACCGCACGGCCCCGGGTGTCGTTCACCCGGGCCAGCCCGTGCAGGTCGACCACCAGCAGGGTGCCGCGCCGCCCGGACCGCTCGTGGCAGGCGTGCAGCTCCCGCATCAGCGCCCGCCGGTTGGCCAGCCCGGTGAGCTGGTCCAGGTAGGCCAGTTTGTGCAGGGTGCGCTCCAGGTGCCGGCGCTCGCCGACGTCCCGCACGTGCACCACCAGCGCGGCCACCTCGGGCACCGCGCGCTGGTCGGAGATGGTCGACTCGGTGTCCCGCCAGAGCTGGGCGCCGTCCCGCATCCGGGCGCTGACCAGCACCGGCGGCCCACCCTCGTGCTCACCGGCGAGCACCGAGCCGATCACCGCGAGCGCGTCCCCGGCGTCGTCCGGGTGGATCAGCTCGCCGAACGGCCGGCCCACCACCTCGGCCTCGCGCAGTCCGAACAGCCGGGCCGCGGCGGGTGACTGCCACCGCACGGTGAGCTGCTCGTCGAGCACCAGGGTCAGGTCGGTGGCGCCGGCCACCAGCGACCGGAAGTGCGCCTCGGCCACCCGCAGCCGGCCCGCGTACCGCCGGATGTCCCGGACCACCAGCAGCTCCCGCAGGACCAGCACGGTCACCATCACCAGGCCGAAGACGGTCGCCTCGGTGTCGAAACCGGGCGCTGTCGTCAGGTGCCAGACCGCGGCGATCACGCCGACCGCGGCCGGGATGCCGAGCAGCGGATAACTCGCCAGGTACTGGTCCGGATTGCGCGGGGTGGCGGGCGGCGGTGGCAGGTCCCGGCGGGAGCCGCCGGCTGCGGCCGCGGCCAGGCCGGCCACCATCGGCAGGCCCAGCAACGGCACGGCCGGACCGGTCACGCCCAGCGCCAGCAGCTCGGCCAGCGCGGCGAGCGCCGCCAGCACCACCGCCGCGCCGAGCCCGCACCACACCGCCGGCACCGGCCGGGGCCGGGCCCGCAGCACCACCACTGTCACGATCGAGACGCCGCCGGCGGCGATCAGCACGGCGGGCAGCGCGGCCGGCCGGGACTGCCCGTCCGGCGGGACCAGATAGGCGGCGAAGCCCAGGCTCACGCCGAGCCCCAGCCCGTCGAACCCGCGGCGCAGCCGGACCGGCCAGGTGCGCGCGGCGCCGGGCAGCAGCGCGGCGCCCACCACGTAGCAGCCGGCGGCCAGGCCCAGCCCGGCGCTCACCCAGGCGACCGTCGAGGGCGGGGACCACCACGGCACCAGCACGGTCAGCGCGGTGGCCAGCGCGCCCATCCCGACGAAACCGGCACCCCGGCAAGCCGCGAACGCCCGCTCGGTGTGATGGATGGCGAGGGCGGTGTCCACCAGATAGGCCGCGGCGCAGAGACCGGTGGCGCCGACCGCCACGGCCAGCGCGACCGGGCCGGGCAGCAGGCCGCCGGCCCCGGTGAGCAGCACCAGCACGGCCACCGGCGCGACGGCGAGCAACACCGCCCGGCCGGTGTCCCGGTGCCGGACCGGCACGAGGGGCGGCACAGTCACGACGAGTCCTCCGCGTTCGTGCCCGGGGGAAGGCGGCTCCCGGCGGGCGGGGGCGGAACAAGAGGTCGGTGCACCCGGTCAACGAGCGTGGCCGGATGGGGTTACGGGCCGGTAGGAATCTGGCCTCTTCCCGGATCGTCGAGCATGGACGGACCCCGGTCAACTCGGGCCTGTGGAAAACCGGCGCTCCATGGGTGGGAAGATGAGAAGGTGAGCCAACGTCCCGTACTCCGCGTCCGCAAGTCCGGCACCGCCCTGGTGGCCGCCGTGATCGCGTTCGTCAGCGCCGTGCCGCTGGCCGGCGCGTCCTGGGCGCTCACTCCGGTGCTGCTGATCCCGATCGCGGTGTTCGCCTGGGCCTGGCGGGCCGGCACCGACGTCTACTCCGACCGGCTGCGCGTCCGCGCCCTGTTCGGCGGCAACGTCGTGCCCTGGAGCCGGGTCGTCGAGCTCGCCCCGGACCAGCGCGGCCGGGTCTCCGCGCTGCTGGACAACGGCAACGTGATCCGGCTGACCGGGATCACCCGGGAGAATCTCCCCGTGGTGCTGGAGGCCGTGGACAACGCCCCGGTCGCCGAGACCGCCGAGGACGCCGCCGGCGCGGAGTCGTAACCGGCTCCCCGGGAGTTGTCAGGGGCCACGGTTACCCTGGTCGGCAGACAAGGTAGGGGGTGGTTCAGCCGTGCGTTCCCGCCGGGGCCGTGCCGCGGTCGCGACACTCGCCGTGCTGGCGCTGACCTCGGGGTGCAGCTTCGGCCCGCCCGGCCCCGAGCAGGCCGGCACCGCGCCGAACCTGCCCGGTCCGTCGATCGCCGCGACCGCGAGCGCCGCCCCGGGCGGCGAGCAGGAGGTCGCCGTCACCGTGCTGGCCAAGGGTCTCGAGGTGCCGTGGGGCATCGCCTTCCTGCCCGACGGGTCCGCCCTGGTCACCGAGCGGGACACCGCCCGGATCCTGCGGGTCGGCCCGGAGTCGGACGCCGACGGCCTGGCGGTCAGCGAGGCGGCCCGGCTGGCCGAGGTGCGCGCCTCCGGAGACGGCGGCCTGCTCGGCATCGCCGTCTCGCCGAAATACGCCACCGACAAGACCGTCTTCGTCTATTACTCCACCGCCACCGACAACCGCATCGGCAAGCTGGTGCTGGGCAGGCCGGTGCAGCCGATCCTCACCGGCATCCCCCGCTCGGTCCAGCAGAACGGCGGGGCCCTGGCCTTCGGCCCCGACGGTTTCCTCTATGCCGGCACCGGTGACGGCACCGCCGCCGGCACGCAGGCCCAGGATCCGAAAAGCCTCGGCGGCAAGATCCTGCGGATGACCACGACCGGCAGGCCCGCCCCGGGCAACCCGGTGAGAAGTTCGCTGGTCTGGTCCTCCGGGCACCGCAACGTGCAGGGCCTGACCTGGGACAAGACCAAGCGGATGTTCGCCACCGACAACACCCAGCCCAAGTTCAGCGAGCTGAACGTGGTGCGGAAGGGCAAGAACTACGGCTGGCCCGCGGCCGACGGCGCCGCCACCGGCAAGAAATTCGCCAACCCGCTGGTCAGCTGGCCGACCGGCACGTCCTCGTGCGGCGGGGTGGGCGCGCTGGAGACCCTGGTGGCCACCGCCTGCCTGCTCGGCGAACGCGTCTACCTGATCGACGTCACCGGCAACGGCACCGTCCTGGGCAAAGCGCAGGAACTGCTCACCGGCAAGTACGGACGGTTGCGCGCGCTGGTCGCCGCGCCGGACGGCTCGCTCTGGGTGAGCACCTCCAACCAGGAGGACGCCGGCGAGCCGGATCCGGAGGACGACCGCCTCATCCGGCTCGTCTTCTCGGACGGCGGCGCCGGCCGGAGCTGAGACGGTCATGACTGTTTCACCACCGGCCGGGCCGGGCAGGGTGAGCCGCGATGAGTGAGCTCCCGGCCCCGGCCGTCACCTCCTGGCGGCGACGCCTGCACGCCACGGCCGCGCGAAGTGGGCGGGTGTGGCGGCACCGCTGGTTCCGGCGCGTCCGGGTCGCTGCCGCTGTCGGCCTGGTCGGCATCACCGCCGCGATGATCGGGGTGATGCTGTTCGCGCACACCGGCATCAACGTGGGCCCGTTCCGCGCCGAGATGTCGATCAGTCCCAGCCTGGCCGGCGGCACCGAGGTGGACATCCCGCCGCTCGGGTCGCTGCACCTGGACAGTCACCGCGGCACGCTGCACCTCAAGGTGGCGCTCGGCTCGCTCGACCAGAGCCGCACCGAGGAGCTGATCGACAACCCGACGGCGATCAGCTCGGCCGGCGACCGCGCCGTCGACGAGGTCACCGCCGGGGTGACCCGGCTGGCCCTGCGGACGGTCGCGCTGGCCGTGCTCAGCGCGATCCTGGCCGCCGCGCTGATCTTCCGCAGCGTCCGGCGCACCGCGGCGGCCGGGCTGACCGCGCTGGTCGCCAGCGCCGGCAGCCTCGCGCTGGCGGCGGCCACCATCCGGCCCGACGCGATCAGCGAGCCGCGTTACGAGGGCCTGCTGGTCAACGCGCCGGCCGTGGTCGGTGACGCCCGCCGGATCGCCGACAACTACGGGCGCTACGCCGACCAGCTGCAGCAGATCGTCAGCAACGTGAGCCGGATCTACACCACCGTGTCGGCGCTGCCGGTCTACGAGCCGGCCGGCAACACCACCCGCCTGCTGCACGTCTCCGACCTGCACCTGAACCCGGCCTCGTGGGGCCTGATCCGCACCGTGGTGGACACCTTCGACATCGACGCGGTGATCGACACCGGCGACATGGTCGACTGGGGCAGCAGCGCCGAGACGGGTTACGTCGCCTCCATCCCGTCGATCAAGGTGCCGTACGTCTACGTCCGCGGCAACCACGACTCGGTCGGCATCCAGTCGGCGGTGGCCCGCCAGCGCAACGCGATAGTCCTGGACGACAAGATCACCACGGTCGACGGGGTGACCATCGCCGGGATCGGTGACCCGCAGTTCACCCCGGACAAGAGCGAGACCAACAAGGCCGGCGACAACTCCGGCTCCGAGCTGCTCACCGCGACCGGGCGGCGGCTGGCCACCACGATCAGCGACTCCGGCAAGAAGGTGGACATCGCCCTGGTGCACGATCCGGAGATGGCGCCGCCGCTGTCCGGGGTCGTTCCGCTGGTCCTGGCCGGGCACAAGCACCAGCGCTCGGTGGCCATGCTGCCGGCGCCGCCCGCTCCAGACCCGTCCGGCTCGGCGTCACCGTCCCCCGCCCCGTCCGCCTCGGCCGCGGTCGAGGGCCCGATGCCGACCCGGCTGATGGTGGAGGGTTCCACCGGCGGCGCCGGCCTGCGCGGCCTGGAGCACGAGGAGCCGACCCCGCTGTCCCTCTCGGTCCTCTACTTCGACGAGAACCACACACTGAAGGCCTACGACGACATCCAGCTGGGCGGCACCGGCCAGTCCAACGTCGAGATGCAGCGCAACGTCGTCGGCCTCGGTGACGACGAGCCGGCCATCGCACCGACGCCGTCCGGCCCGGCCGCGTCCACCCCGGCCGGCCAGCCGAGCCGCTGACCCGGCGCACTTCGCCAGCCGCGTCCACCCGCCCTCCGACGGCCGCTCCGCCGGACCGGGACCGCCCGCCCGGCCGCGGCTCACCCCGGTCAGCGACGGGCCGCTGTCTCCTCCCGATCAGCGGCGAGCGGCGTGGCCGGCGGTAGGCGGTATGGCCGGCAGCAGACGGCGTGGGTGGCGACGGACGGCGTGGGTGGCGACGGACGGCGTGGGTGACGGCAGGCGGCGGCGGACGGCGACGGACGGCTTGGTGCCGGCGGGCGGCACGGGTAGCGCTTAGCGGTGGATCAGCAGGCGGCGCTGGACACCGACGGCGCAGGCGGTCGCGAAGAAGACGGTCAGGAGCAGGACGCAGACGGCTCCGCGCCAGCCGGTGCCGGTGACCAGCAGCGGGGCGGCCACGAAGGCCGTCGCGGCCAACGGCAGGGTGAGGAAGGCGCGGTTCGGCAGCGGCCGGGTCACCGCGCCACGGCTGCCGACCGCCCACCGCAGGATCGCGGCGAACAGCGGCAGGCAGGCCGCCACCGCGAACCCACCGAAGACCGGGGCCGCCGGCGAACCCGCCAGGATCAGCGCGAGGACGCCCAGCACCACGGCGACCGGGAACGCCACGGCGGCGACCGGCGCCATCCAGCGGGCGGCCGGCGAGGCGGTCCCGGCGATCACGCGCAGGGCGCCCGGATGGCCCGGTGCGATGGCCAGGGCCGCGCGGGCGGCGGCCAGAGCGGCTTCGGTACGCCCCTGCCGCCGCAACGCCTCGGCGAGCAGAGCGTGCCCGTCCGCGTTGCCCGGAGCCAGCTCGATCGACCGGATCGCGGCCTGCTCGGTCTCGACCGGCCGGTCGAGGAAGTTCAGGGCGAGCCCGCGCATCTGGTGCGCCGGCGCGCACGCCGGGTCCAGTTCGACGGAGCGCTCCGCGTCCGCCAGCGCCGCCGCGTGGTCGCCGAGCCCGATCCGCGCGCCGGCCAGCCGATGCCACGCCCGCACGTCCGCCGGATGCTCCCGCAGGAACTCCTCGATCAGCCGGACCGCGTCGGCGAACCGTTGCTGATGCACGGCGACGTGCGCCGCGGCGATCAGCGGCGGCTCCCCCGCCGCCTGCCAGTGGGCCTGGTCCGCCACCGGCACGGGCTCCGGCGGCCCGTAGGGCACCGGCAGGACCGGCACCTGCTCGACGGCGGGCGGCACCGCGGGCATGCCGGAGGGCGCCGGCCAGGCGAGCACCTCCGGCCCCTCCCCGGCGGGCGGCACCCCGGTCATGCCGGAGGGCGCGGCCGGGACCGGCGCTCCGGGAGCGGCTCCGGCGGGCGGCGTGGCGTCAGTCATCTCGGATTCCCCGTGATCGATGCGATCCAGCGAGCGGCGACTGACTCTAATCGACGGTCACGACTGGCTCCAACGGGCACCGCCCGGTCCCGTGGAGCCACGGGACCGGGCGGTGAGCGTACGCCAAAAGGGTTTCAGGAAACGCCGAGCCGGGACAGGATCAAGTCGCGGACGGTCTTGGCGTCGGCCTGGCCTCGCGTGGTCTTCATGACCGCGCCCACCAGCGCGCCGGCGGCGGCGACCTTGCCGTCACGGATCTTGGCGGCGATGTCCGGGTTCGCGGCGATGGCCTCGTCGACGGCGGTCTGCAGCGCGCCGGTGTCCGAGACGACCTCGAGGCCGCGGGCGGCCATCACCTCGGCCGGGGAACCCTCGCCGGCCACCACGCCCTCCAGCACCTGGCGGGCCAGCTTGTCGTTGAGCTTGCCGTCATCGACGAGTTTCTGCAGCTCGGCGACCTGCGCCGGGGTCGCGCCCACCGACGACAGCTCGATGCCCAGTTCGTTGGAACGGCGGGCCAGCTCGCCCAGCCACCACTTGCGGGCGCCGGCCGGGGAGGCGCCGGCCGCGATCGTCTCCTCGATCAGCTCGATGGCACCGGCGTTGACCGCCGACTGCATGTCGATCTCGGTCATCCCCCACTCCTCGCGGAGCCGGGCACGCTTCACGCTCGGCTTCTCCGGCAGCTCCGCCTTGAGCTGCTGGACCCAGGCCGGGTCGGGCGCGATCGGGACCAGGTCGGGCTCGGGGAAGTAGCGGTAGTCGGTAGCGGTCTCCTTGGAGCGGCCCGGGCGGGTGTCGCCGGTGGTCTCCTGGAAGTGCCGGGTCTCCTGGAAGATCCGGACGCCCTCGTCGAGCAGGCCGGCCTGGCGGATCACCTCGGAGCGGACCGCGCGCTCGACCGAGCGCAGCGAGTTCACGTTCTTGGTCTCGGTACGGGTGCCCCACTCCTCGCCCGGCTTGTTCAGCGAGGTGTTGACGTCGCAGCGCAGGGAGCCCTGCTCCATCCGGACGTCGGAGACGCCCAGCGCGCGGATGATGTCGCGCAGCTCGGCGACGTAGGCCTTGGCGACCTCGGGGGCGAGCGCGCCCAGGCCGGGGACCGGCTTGGTGACGATCTCGACCAGCGGGATGCCGGCCCGGTTGTAGTCGACCAGCGACTCGGTGGCGCCGTGGATGCGACCGGTGGCGCCGCCGACGTGCAGCGTCTTGCCGGTGTCCTCCTCGATGTGGACGCGCTCGATGCCGATCCGGTACTCCTTGCCGTCGACGGTCACGTCGACGTAGCCGTCCACACAGAGCGGCTCGTCGTACTGCGAGGTCTGGAAGTTCTTCGGCATGTCCGGGTAGAAGTAGTTCTTCCGGGCCATCCGGCACCACGGGGCGATCGCACAGTTCAGCGCGAGGCCGATCCGGATGGTGGCCTCGATGGCGGCCCGGTTCATCACCGGGAGGGCGCCGGGCAGGGCCAGGCAGACCGGGCAGACCTGGGTGTTGGGCTCGGCGCCGAACTCGGTCTTGCAGCCGCAGAACATCTTGGTCTGGGTGCCCAGCTCGACGTGCGTCTCCAGGCCGATGACCGGCTCGTAACGGCTGATGGCGTCGTCGTAGGACGGCAGCGCGATGGTCGTCATGTGGTTCGGCTCCGGCTCACTGCGGCATCGGGTAATCGAAGTCCTAGCCTAGTCGCCCGGTATGACGCTCCGTCGGCGGGTTTAGGCACGCCGCCCACGTCGCACGATCTTCGCGATAGCGTCGGCGCATGCATCGATCTCTCGCCGTCGTGGCGCTGGCCGCGACGGTCGCGTGCCCGGCTTGCACGGATGACCAGGCGAAACCCGCGGCCTCGGCCGCGCCGTCGGTCGCCCCCGCCGCCGATTACTCGGCATGGCGGGCCGGCCGGTCCACCCCGGTCGCCGACACGCTCTACCCGGAGCACGGCAATTCCAGGATCGACATTCTGGCGTACGCCCTGAAGCTCGACTGGCGGCCCGCGGAGAAGCTGCTCACCGGTACCGCGACGATCCGCCTGCGCCCGGTCGCCGCGGCCACCGAGATCAGCCTGGACTTCGCGCACCTGACCGTCGACAAGGCGACCGTGGACGGGGCACCGGCCACCTTCGCCGTCGCCGGGCAGAAGCTCACCGTCCCCGCCACGCTCGTCGCCGACCGGCCGGTCACCCTGGTGGTCGACTACCACGGCACCCCCGAGCAGGTCAGCTACCCATCGCATCGCGACGACGCCAAGGAGGGCGTGGGCCTGCGCCCCGCCACGACCGGCGGCGCGTGGACCATGCAGGAGCCGTGGGGCGCGATGACCTGGTACCCGGCCAACGAACTGGTCTCCGACAAGGCGCTCTACGACATCGCGGTGACCGTCCCGGCGGGCTGGGCCGCGGCGGCGAGCGGCACGCCCGGGCCGGTCGAGGGCAACACGTACCACTACACCTCGACGGTTCCGGTCGCCGCCTACCTGACCACGCTGGCCGTGGACAGGTACCGGAAGGTGACCCAGACCGGCCCGCACGGGCTGCCGCTCACCTACTGGGTGCTGCCGAAGACCGACGACAAGCTGCTGCCGTCGCTGAAGAAGTCGCCGGAGATCCTCACCTGGCTGGAGCACAAGCTCGGCAGGTACCCGTTCGAGACGGCCGGCGTCCTGATGAACGGCTCGGCCTCGGCCATGGAGACCCAGCAGATGCTGAGCATGGGCCGGTCGCTGAAGTGGGAACCGCCCTTCTTCGAGGAGACCCTGGTCCACGAGTACGCCCACCAGTGGTTCGGCGACGCGGTCACCCCGAGCACCTGGACCGACCTCTGGCTCAACGAGGGCTTCGCGCAGTACATCGAGTTCCGGTGGGAACAGGAGCTGCGGAAGTTCAGCGACGCCGACCTGGAGCGCTTCCTGCGCCGGCGGGACGCCGAGCTGCGCGAGAAGGTCGGCCCGCCCGGCAAGCCGAAGGCCGCCAACTTCGCCGAGAGCAACGTCTACGTCTGCGGCGCGGCGATGCTGAAGGAGCTGAACGACGCCCTGGGCGACGCGAGGTTCTTCGCGCTGATGCGGGCGTGGGTGGCCGAGCACCGGGGGACCAGCCAGGACCGGGCGGCGTTCGTCGCCTTCGTCGGGACGAACACCGGCAAGGACTTCAGCAAGCTGATCGACGCCTGGCTGGATTCCCCGAAGACCCCGGAGTAGGTACGGAGATCCGGGCTTGTCGGCACCCCCGATCATCCACGATCATGACTCGATGTGAGTGATGAGGCACGGAGAGTCGCCCCCTCGATGGCGTCCTGGTCCACCGCCGACTGGACGGCTCTCGTCGAGTGCGGCGTCCGCCGTTCCTTCCGGCCCGGCCAGCACCTGCTCCGCCAGGGCGAGGAGGGCAGCTGGGTCGCCGCGCTCCTGCACGGCAGGGTCCGGGTCACCTACGCCGCGGCACCCGGTCAGGAGATCCTGCTCGCCGTTCGCGGCCCGGGAGACCTGCTCGGCGAGTTCGGGTACGGCGACCGCGAGCCTCGCTCCGCCTCCGCGCTGGCGCTCGAACCCTGTGTCGCCAGCCTGGTCACCGACCAGCGCTTCACCGCCTGGCTCACCACCCGGCGCATCCGTGCCCACCTGGACCGCTACGTCCTCGCCAAGACGCGCGAGGCGGCCGACCTCGCGTGGCGGCTGACCAGGTGCCGGCCCGCCCAGCGGCTGGCCGCGCTGGTGCTGACCATCGTCGCCGCGGACGGTGCCCGGTCCGGTCCCGCGACCGTACCGATGTCGCAGGCCGAACTCGCTGAGGCGATCGGGGTGGCGCGCAGCTCGGTCACCCCGATCCTCGCGGACTGGAAGGCTCGCGGGCTGGTCGCGATCGAGCGGTCGCACATGACGGTCCTGAGCCTCGACGCGCTGCGCCGGGAGCGAACGGCACCGGACATGTGACCGGCGACCCACTCCCCGCGATGTGTCCAGATCTGGACCTTCCGTACCCGGCCGCGTGCCGACCATCGAGGTGAACCGATCAGCACTACGACTGGAGGAACCGATGCTGGAGCAGGAGCACGCGGAAGCCGGCGGCCTTCCCGACCTCACCGCGATCATGGTGGTCGACACCGTGAAGTTCAGCCGCCACAACGATCCCCAGCAGGACGAGCTGGCGGTGCTGATCCCGGAGGTGCTGGAGGAGGCGTGCGACCGCGCCGGGCTCGAGGACCTGTGGGCAGCCAGACAGTTCCCGGACAGCACCGGTGACGGCTACCTGATCGGCTTCGCGCCCGGTTTCCTGATCCGGGTCGTCGACCGGTACTTCGACGCGTTGCAGGAGGCGCTGAGGGCACGGGTGCCCCGGCTGCGGGCCCGGAACATGCGGCTGCGGCTGCGGCTGAGCCTCGACGTCGGACCGGCCCGCCGGCTCGGCGACCCGCGGGTCGGCTCGCCGGTCGGCGCCGCGATGATCGGCACTCATCGGCTCGTCGACGCCCGGCCGCTGCGGGCGCTGCTGGAGCACTCCGACCCGGACGTCACCCTGCTCGCCGTGGCGCTGTCCGACCGGGTGATGACCGACGTGGTGGCCGCCGGGCACACCCGCCGGCACGTCGCCTCCGAGTTCGCACCCTGCCGGCTGGACATCGCCGAGAAGGACTTCAGCGCCACCGCGCACCTCTACGTGCCGGCCCTCTCCGGCGACATCCTGCGGCACGGCCTGCTCGGCGTCCTCGACCGGCCCACCACCGATCCGGAACCGGCCCCGGCGCCCCGGCCGCCCCGCCAGCCGCGGGCCCGCGGCGGCGTCGGTCAGGTCGCCGGGCGCGGCAACGTGGTGGCCGGCCGGGACGTCGACAATGTGGTGGCCGGCCGGGACGTCGACCGGTCCCGGCACGACACGACGGTGCACGGCGACCAGTACACGGCGCACCGTGACATGTCGATCCGCCGGGACGCGCGATGACCGCGCCGGACGACTGGCCCACCGAGCCACCGGACCCGGACGCCGGCCCGGAACCCGCGGATCCCGGCCCGGAGCCCTCCGTCCACGCCGGCCGGGACGTCGATCAGAGCGTCAACCGGACCTGGGTGCACGGCGACCAGTACACCGCCGAGTCCATGACGATCAACCACAGTGTGGTCACCCAGCAGGTCACCAGCATCATGCGGAGGCGGCACACCAGCGCGCCGACCCTCGCCGAGCAGGTACGCCACTACGTTCCCCCACCCGGCCTGGACGAGTGCGTGAGCCGGCTGGCCACCGGACGGTCCCTGGTCCTGCTCTGCCCCGGCGGCGTACCGCGGAGCGGGCAGCGCGCCGCCGCCGCGTACCTCATCCACCGCCTGGACCGGTTCCGGGCGGCGGCCGAACACCTGAGTTTCCAGGAACCCCTGCTCGACCGGGACGACGAGGCGGCGGACGCGCTGCGCGACGCCAAGGACGTCGGGCTCTACCTCAACGTCGCCGACCTGGACGACGGCCCCGACGCGGTCGACCGGCTGCGCCAGTTCGGGGTGCTGGAGGACGGTCTCCCGGAGACGGGTGCGTACGCCGTCCTCGCGGTCTCCGACCGGCTCGCCGAGGAGGCGGAGAAGTACTTCCCCGGCCGGCTGCACCGGTTGCGCCGGCCCAGCGCCGAAGCGGTCTTCCGCTCCTGGGCCGCCGAACTGCCCGCACCACTGCTCGACGCTCTCACCAGCCACCCGTGGATCCGCGAGAACCTGCGGGGGAAATGGCCGCCGGACGCCGCTGACCTGGCGAAATTCGCCGTCCGGGCGTACCGGGCCGGCGTGCGGGAGCCGGCCGGGCTGGTGCGACAGGTCGAGGGCGCCTCGACGAACTGGCGGGACCAGGCGCGCAACGACCTGCAGCGCTACGGCAGCGCTCCGCAACGTGCCCTGCTGCTCGCCGCGGCGATGGTGGAGGGCGCGGAGCCGGCCACCGTGGTGGCCGCCCGGGACCTGCTGCTCGACGTCGCCGGGCGCACCGCCGAACTGCCCAACGCGCTGGAGCGCACCGACGTGGTGACCGAGCTGCAGGCCCTGCGGGAGACCACCTTCGACACCGGCACGAGGGAATTCGCCCGTTCCGGCTACGGCACCTCGGTGCTCCACCTGGCCTGGCGGGACTATCCCGGCCTGCGGGACGTCCTGCTGCGCTGGCTCGGCCGGCTGCCCTCGGTCCTCGGCGCGGACCCGGCCGGCATCGGCGAGCTGACCAGCCGGATCGTCGCGCTCTCCGCCGAGGAACGGTCCGACCAGATCGCCTGGCGGGTGACGCGCGAGTGGGCCACCGACCGCCGGCTCGGCACCACCGGTTCGGTGGCCGCGATCCTGCTGCTGCGCGACGCCTGCCTGCACCCCCGGATCGGTGCGGACAGCAGGCGCCGGGTGTACCAGCACGCGTACTGGACGCGGTCGCCGGCCGCCTTCCGGGTGGTCCTCGCCGAGGCGGTCGGCGCTTTCGACAGGTCGCACCAGACCACCGCGATGACCCGCCTCAAGCATCTCGCCCGGAGCCCGGAGGACGAGGTGCGAGCGGCGGTGACCCGGGCGGCGACGCGCCTCGCCCGGGACACCGGCATGAGCCTCGACCAGCTCCTGAGCTATCTGACCGGCTGGCTCTCCGCGGCGGAGGCCCGCCGCTGCGAGGTCGCCGCCGCGGTGGCGACGCAGGTGCTGGCGGGACCGGACGGCGACACGCGGATCAGGCCGGCCGCCGGCTCCCTGCGGTTCTGGCGGGCGGCGCTCGGCACCCTGTCACCCGCGACCTCGGCCGCCCTGATCCGCGGCTGGCTCCGCTCGGCCGGTCCGCGCGGACCGGACCGGGTCATCGCGATCGGGATGCTGCTCGACGCCGCCGGGAACGACGTCCGCCGGCTCGGTCAGCTGCTGTACGCCGCCCGGTCGGGGCCCGGTGCCGACGAGGAGATGGACGACCTCTACCGGCACGTACGACTACAGCTCGGCAAGACCTTGGCACCACCGTCCCGGACCGGCTCGGAGGCTTGACATGTTGCGTTATTTCCAGCAGATGGCGGACGGTCTGCGGGAGGCCGAGGAGCCCGCCCGCTTGCCGCCGCCACCACCCTCGCAGCCGAACCTCACCGTCCAGGTGGAGAGCCGCGACGCGTGCTTCCCCTTCGAGGTGCGGCTCCTCGTCCGCTACGCGGTGCTCGATCACGCGGTCACCGAGAATCCGTTCGCCGTGGCGACGGCCGGGGTGCTCCGCCGGGCCCGGACGGTCGCCCGTGACCACAAGATCACCGAGACTGTCCTGCTCAGCGGCGAACTCGAGATCGCGTTGAGCAAGCGGCTCGAGGTGGACGCGACGGGCGTCGTCGCCTGGGCCTCCTGCCTGCAGGTCTCCGCCAACGAGCAGTTGCGCGAGGCCGTCTGGCGTTACGAGGCGCTGCGCCGGCAGGAGACGATGCGGGTCTGGAGCCGCGAGGCGGAGGAGGCCGAGATCGCCTACCTCGGCCGGCTGCTCGACGACCCGTCCCGCGCCACGGCCTGGTGGTTCCGCCGGAATCCGGAGGCGATCCAGCAACTGCCGGAGATCGCCCGGACCTTCAAGGCGCTGCGCGCGGAACTGGCCGGGAGCGACGACCTCGGGACCGGCGACGGTGGCGACGGCTGGGACGGGATCTTCGCGGATTTCCAGCGCCGGGCCGATCCGGCGGCGCGGCTGCTCCTGGCCCATCAGCTGCACCAGGTCTTCGTCGAGCATCAACTGGCGGACCTCGCGGATCGGGCCCGCCTGCTCGACGGGAATCCGCCCGTCCGGTGACGGATGGTGCCGGCGCGACCTTCGGGGTCACGCCGGCACTCCGGTCTTACAGCGCGGGCGGGGTCAGCGTGCCGACCGCCGACTCCAGCGCGCCGGCGACCCGGTACATCCGGTCGTCGGCCATGGTCGGGGCCATGATCTGGAAGCCGACCGGCAGCCCCTCCGACAATCCGCACGGGACCGAGATGGCCGGGCCGCCGTACAGGTTGGTCGGGATGGTGAACAGGTCGGCCAGGTACATCTGGTACGGGTCGCCGGTCCGCGAGCCGAACGGGAAGGCGACGAACGGCGTGGTCGGCGAGACCAGCACGTCCACCTTCTCGAAGGCGGCTTGGAAGTCGCGGGTGATCAGGGTGCGGACCTTCTGCGCCTGACCGTAGTACGCGTCGTAGTAACCGCTGGACAGCGCGTACGTGCCGATGATGATCCGGCGCTTGACCTCGGGACCGAAACCGGCCTCGCGGGTCAGCGACATGACCTCCTCGAGCGAGCGGCTGCCGTCGTCGCCGGAACGCAGGCCGTACCGCACGCCGTCGAAGCGGGCCAGGTTGGAGGAGGCCTCGCTCGGGGCGATCAGGTAGTAGGCCGGCAACGCGTACTGGAAGTGCGGGCAGGACACCTCGACGATCTCGGCGCCCAGTTTGACCAGGGCCTCCAGCGACTCCTGGAACGCGGCGAGGACGCCGGGCTCGGAGCCGTCGCCGGCGAACTCCTTGACGATGCCGAGCTTGACGCCGGTCAGGTCGCCCCGCAGGCCCTGACGGGCGGCGGCGACCACGTCCGGCACCGGCTGGGCGATCGAGGTGGAGTCACGCGGGTCGTGACCGGCGATCACCGCGTGCAGCAGGGCGGTGTCCTCGACGGTACGGCCGCACGGGCCCGGGGTGTCCAGCGACGAGGAGAAGGCGATCAGCCCGTACCGCGAGGTGCCGCCGTAGGTGGGCTTGGCGCCGACGGTGCCGGTGACCGCACCCGGCTGGCGGATCGAGCCGCCGGTGTCGGTGCCGATCGCGAGCGGCGCCTCGTAGGCGGCCAGGGCCGCGGCCGAGCCACCGCCCGAGCCGCCCGGGATGCGACCGAGGTCCCAAGGGTTGTTCGTCGGGCCGTACGCGCTGTACTCGGTCGACGAGCCCATCGCGAACTCGTCCATGTTGGTCTTGCCGAGGATCGGCATCCCGGCGGCCTTGAGGCGCTCGACGATCGTCGCGTCGTACGGCGGCTTCCAGCCCTCGAGGATCTTCGACGCGGCGGTGGTCGGGATGCCCTTGGTGGTCACCACGTCCTTCACCGCGATCGGCACCCCGGCCAGCGGCCCGGTGATCTCGCCGCTGTCCACGCGCGCCGCGGCGGCCAGCGCACCCTCGCGGTCCACGTGCAGGAACGCGTTGACGCGGGACTCGACGGCCTCGATGCGGTCCAGGTGAGCGGTCGCCACCTCGACGGCGGAGACCTCCTTCGCGTCGAGCAGGCTCCGCAGCTCGACCGCGGTCTTCCTGGTCAGGTCGCTCACGATCAGTCCTCCTCGTCCAGGATGCGCGGCACCCGGAACCGGCTCTCGTACGCGTCGGGCGCCCCGGAGAGGGCGGCGTCCTGCGTGAGGCTCGGCTGGGGAACGTCGTCGCGGTACACGTTGGTCAGCGGGACCGAGTGCGAGGTCGGCGGAATGTCGTCCGCTGCCACCTCACCGACCCGGGCGACCGATTGCAGGATCACGTCGAGCTGTCCCGCGAATCGATCGAGCTCCTCTTCGGTCACGGCGAGCCGCGACAGGCGCGCCAGGTGCGCTACCTCTTCGCGGGAGATGGCGGCCATCCTGCCCCCTCGTAATGTTTGTGCGTCCGCTTGCAAAGCCCGAGTCTATTTCGCCGGGATCCACGGGCCGCGAAGAACCCCTGGCCGCACCGGCCGATAGCGGGAAAGCCAGTCCGCCAGCTCGGCCGCGGGCATCGGCCGGGCGTGGAACCAGCCCTGCGCGGTGTGGCAGCCGGCGGCCGCGAGCAGCCGCCAGGTCAGTTCGTCCTCCACCCCCTCGGCCACCGCTCGCAGGCCCAGCGACTCGGCCAGGCCGATCACCGACCGGACGATCGCCGCGTCCCCGCGATCGTCGGCCATGCCCAGCACGAACGAGCGGTCGATCTTCACCTCGGTCAGCGGGAGCCGGCGCAGGTGCTGCAACGACGAGTACCCGGTGCCGAAGTCGTCCAGCGAGATCGCCACGCCCATCCGGTCCAGCCGGGTGATCGTGTCCAGCACCCGGTGCGGGTCGGCCATCAGCGCACTCTCGGTGATCTCCAGCTGGAGCAGGTCGGCCGGCACCTCATACTCGCGCAGCAACCGGCCGACCCGGTCGGCGACATCGCCGGCGTGCAGATCGCGGGCCGACACGTTGACCGCTGCCCGCAACGGCCTTCTTTCGGTACGCCACACCGCCAGTTGCGCCACCACCTGGTCCAGCACCCGCGCCGTGAGCAGCCGCATCACCGGGGTCGGCTCGGCCACCCGGAGCAACTCCTCCGGCCCGACCAGTCCCCGCCGTGGATGCCGCCAGCGCAGCAGCGCCTCCACCCCGACCACCTCGCCGGTCGCGATGGCGATCTGCGGCTGGTAGTAGAGCACTATCCCGTCGTCGGGCGGGTCGTGCCGCAGCGCGTCGCGCAGGTCGGCGAGCAGCGCGAGCCGATCCGGGGCGGTGTGCGGGGCGTCCGGGCCGTGCACCGCGACCTGGTCGCCGCGCTGTTTCGCCTCGTACATCGCGGACTCCGCCTCGCGCAGCAGGGTGGCGCCGTCCCGGCGGCCGGACTGCAGCGCGATGCCGATCGAGGCGGTCAGCTCGACCGGGGTGCCGTCCAGCCCGAACGGGCGGCTCAGCGCCTCGCTCAGGTGCTCGGCGATCCGGCGGGCCGAGGCGGCGCCCTCGACCCGGGTGGCGAGCACCGCGAACTCGTCACCGCCGAGCCGGACCACCAGGTCGTGCCGGGGCACCGCGGCGGTCAGCCGGTCGGCGACCCGGGCCAGCAGCCGGTCGCCGGCGCCGTGGCCGAGCGCGTCGTTGACCGTGCGGAACCGGTCCAGGTCGAGCAGCAGCAGGGCGCGTTGCCGGTCCGCGCCGCGTTCGGACATCGTGGACTGCAGGGCGCGGCGGTTCGGCAGGCCGGTGAGCGGGTCCATCCGGGCGGCCTGCTCGGACTCGCCGGCCCAGCGGACCATCCGGTGCACGGCGTGCAGCGCCAGCAGCGCCATCGGCAGCAGGGCCGGGCTGACCCGGGCGGCGACCAGCAGGACCGGGGCGAGCAGCAACAGCGCCGCGGTCGCCATCAGGTCGGCGCGGGCGCGGCGCCGATGACGGGTACGCCGCTCCGACGCCCATCGCCCGACGACGGCCGCCACCGTGTACCGGGCGGCGATCCAGGCGGCCGCCGCGGCACAGGTCAGCGCCGCGTCCCGGAGGTCCGGGCGGGGGTCGATCCGCCAGCCGGCCAGGCCGGCCACCAGCGCCGCCGCGCCCAGCCCGGCGGCGTGCTGCACGGCCAGGTGGATCGTCCGCGGCACCGGATGCCGCATCCGCACCCCGGCGACCGTCACGGCCACCAGCTGCACCGCCAGCGCCGGCGCGAATCCCCAGGCCAGCGCGATGGCGAAGGTGAAGCAGATGGACGGCAGGATGACCCGGCTGGCCCGTCGCCCGGGCAGCGGGTGCGGCCGGGCGTCGGCGATCACGGCCAGCACCGCCATGATCCAGTACGCCGGCGGCAGCCCGCGGAACGTCCCCGGGG
Source organism: Actinoplanes oblitus (assembly GCF_030252345.1). Taxonomy (NCBI): domain Bacteria; kingdom Bacillati; phylum Actinomycetota; class Actinomycetes; order Micromonosporales; family Micromonosporaceae; genus Actinoplanes; species Actinoplanes oblitus. The sequence goes on from NZ_CP126980.1 coordinate 8,656,553, forward strand.
CGACCGCCCAGAGCACCAGGTCGGCGCTCACGGTCAGGCACCCGGTGACGATCAGCGCGCGCCGCCGCCGGGGCCCGGAGACAGCCGTACGCGGGCGAACGGCATCCATGCGACCTCCAGGCTGGCCTCGATCACCGATCGCCTACACCATAGATCCACATGGTCCGAATGCCGTGAAACCGCTTACTCGTTATTGAAACGGCATAAGGAGTCAAACCCCCATTTCACCCATTCGAGTGAGGTCATCCTTCCGGTGCCACCTCCGCTACCGCGCGGGCGGCGTCCGGGCCCTCGGTGAGCAGGACATTGAAGGCCGCCTCGTCGAGCACCGAGACCTTGAGGGCGATCGCCTTGTCGTACTTGCTGCCGGGGTTGTCGCCGACCACCACGAAACCGGTCTTCTTCGACACCGAGCCGCTCACCTTGCCGCCGCGGGTGGTGACCGCCTCGGCGGCCTGGTCGCGGGTGAAGCCGGCCAGGGTGCCGGTGACCACCACGGTCAGGCCCTCCAGCGGGCGCGGCCCGCTCTCCGCCCGCTCGTCGGCCATCCGCACGCCGGCCTCGCGCCACTTGCGGACGATCTCCCGGTGCCACGGCACGGTGAACCACTCGCGCAGGCTGTCCGCGATGATCGGCCCCACCCCGTCCACGGCGGCGAGCGGATCGACCGCCTTGGCCTTCCGCTTGGCCTGCTCGACGACCGCACCCGAAGCGACGCCGGCGGCCTCCGGAACGGCACCGGCCGCGTCCGGCGAAGCGGCATCCGAGGGCGCGGCCGAGGCGTCGCCGGAAGCGGACGGGTCGCCGGCATCCTCGGCGAGGGCTGCCGCCGCCGCGCTCGCCGCCACCGCCTCGGGGTCCGCGGCGGTCCGGGCGAGCACCTCCTCCAGCGCCGTCATCGACCCGTACTCCAGGGCCAGGGCCGCGGCGGCGGTCGGCCCGACGTGCCGGATCGAGAGCGCGACCAGCACCCTGGCGAACGGCCGGAGTTTCGCCTCCTGCAGGCTCTGCAGCATCTTGCCGGCGTTGCTGCCCAGCCTGCCGTCCTGGTTGACGAAGAACGGGACGCGGAGCAGGTCCTCCTCGGTCAGCGAGAACAGGTCGCCCTCGTTCTTGATCACGCCGGAGTCGAGCAGCGCCCACGCGGCTTTCTCGCCGAGCACCTCGATGTCCAGCACGGTCCGGCTGCCCAGGGTGGCCAGCCGCTCGCGCAGCTGCCCGGGGCAGGACTCCGAGTTGGGGCAGCGGATGTCGACGTCGCTCTCCTTGGCCGGGGCCAGCGGCGTGCCGCAGGCCGGGCACTCGGTGGGCATCACGAACGCCCGCGCGTCGGCCGGGCGCAGGTCGACCACCGGCCCGAGCACCTCGGGAATCACGTCACCGGCCTTGCGCAGCACCACGGTGTCGCCGATCAGGACACCCTTGCGGGCCACCTCCTGCGCGTTGTGCAGGGTGGCCTGGGCCACCGTGGACCCGGCCACCTGCACCGGCTCGAGCACCGCGAACGGCGTCACCCGGCCGGTGCGCCCCACGTTCACCGCGATGTCGAGGAGCTTGGTGGTGACCTCCTCGGGCGGATACTTGAACGCGATGGCCCAGCGCGGCGCCCGGCTGGTCGAGCCGAGCCGGCCCTGGATCGCCACCGAGTCCACCTTGACCACCACGCCGTCGATCTCGTGTTCGACGTCGTGCCGGTGCTCGCCGTAGTAGTCGATGAACTCGCGGACGGCGGCCATGTCGTCGACCAGTCGCCACCGGGTGCTGGTGGGCAGCCCCCAGGAGCGCAGCGCCTCATAGGCGTGCGACTGCGAGGTGGGACCGAACCCCTCCCGCGCGCCGATGCCGTGCACCACCATGCGCAGGCCGCGGGACGCGGTGACCCGCGGATCCTTCTGCCGGAGGCTGCCGGCCGCGGCGTTGCGCGGGTTGGCGAACGGCGCCTTGCCCTGCTCCACCAGCGACGCGTTCAGATCGGCGAACGCCTCGCCGGGAAAGTAGATCTCGCCGCGCACCTCGAGCAGGTCGGGCACGTCGTCGCCGGTCAGCCGCTCCGGGATCTCCCGGATGGTGCGCACGTTGGGCGTGACGTCGTCGCCGGTGCGGCCGTCGCCACGGGTGGCGCCGCGGACCAGCTTGCCCTTCTCATAGGTCAGGTTGATCGCGAGGCCGTCGACCTTGAGCTCGCAGAGGAATCGCACCGGGCCGCCGGCGTCGCGGACGGTGCGCTCGGCCCAGGCGTTCAACTCGTCGACATTGAACACGTTGTCCAGCGACATCATCCGCTCGAGGTGCCGCACCGAGGCGAAGTCGCTGGAGAACGTGCCACCGACCGTCTGGGTCGGCGAGTCCGGCATGCGCAGCGCCGGGAACTCGGTCTCCAGCGCCTCCAACTCGCGCAGCAGGGTGTCGAACTGGCCGTCGGAGATGATCGGGGCATCGAGAACGTAGTAACGATACTGATGATCACGGATCTCGTCGGCGAGCTCGGCGTGCCGGGCACTGGCCTCTGGGCTGGGTGAAGTCACCGGAACCTCCGTGTCGTACGAACCTACGAGGCACGGTAGTCGCACCCACCGACAAAACCGGGCCTCACACCTCGGAGATCCGGCGTCCCGCCTCGTGACATGCCGTGAGCAGCGCCCGCGCGTAACCCGGGGTGGCGCCGGCGAGCCCGCAGGCCGGCGTGACGACGACCTGCTCGCTCAGGCGCGCGGCCGGGAAGCCGAGACGCTGCCAGAGGCCCCGCACCCGCTCGGCGATCTGCTTGGACTCCGGCCGCCGGCCGGCCACCGGCCGGGTCGGCGCGGCGCCGACGAAGAGGCCCAGCCCCGCCTCGATCGCCTCGCCGACCGGGTCCAGGTCCTTGATCAGTGCGAGGTCGAAGGCGGCGGCGACGGCTCGCGAGTCCCGGATCACCTGCCACGGCAGGTCCGGCGCGCAGCAGTGCAGCAGCACCGGGGCGCCGGCCGCCTCCACCACGGTCCGCAGCCGGGTGGCGGCATCCGGCCCGTCCACCGGCTTGTACGCGCTCAGCCCGCTCTCCGTCGGCACGTGCCCGGCCAGCACGGCGGGCAGCGACGGCTCGTCCAGCTGGAGCAGCACGGTGGCGCCGGGCAGCCGCTTGCGGACCTCGGCGACGTGCCGGCGCAGCCCCTCGGCGAGCGAGTCGGTCAGGTCGCGGACGGCACCCGGATCGCGCAGCATCCGCCCGCCGATCGGCAGGTCGAGCGAGGCCGCCAGGGTCCACGGGCCGGCCGCCTGGATCTTGATGGTGCCGGTGAAGCCGTCGCCCTGCTCGGTCAGCTGGTCCAGATCGCGCTCCAGCAGGTCGGCGGTGCGCCGCAGGTCCTTGCCCGGGCGGCCGGCGATCTGCCAGCTGCCGGCGTAGAGCTGGACCGGCAGCTCGACCAGGAACCCGGCGCCGCGGCCGATGAGGTCCGCGCCCGGGCCCCGCTCCGGCAGCTCCGGCAGGTGCGGCAGATCGGGCAGCTCACCCAGGACGATCCGCTGGGCCTCGGCGACGTCGGTGCCGGGCAGCGAGCCGATGCCGGTGGCGGCCCCGGCCGGCCAGGGGAAGTCAGGCATGGGCCGACGCCCGGGTGCCGGCGGTGATGGTGGCCGAGCCGAGCACGACGTCGCCGTCCGGGTCGGGCCGGTAGGCGACGATGGCCTGGCCCGGGGCGACGCCGCGGGCCGGCGCCGCCAAGGTCGCGGTCAGCGCGGAGGCGGAGACGGTCACCGTCGCCGGCACCACCTCACCGTGCGCCCGGAGCTGCACCTCGCAACGGACGTCCCCGGACGTCTCGTGCCAGATCGGCCGGGTCGCCGTCACGGTGTCCACCTCGAGGTCCTCGCGCGGCCCCACGGTCACCGTGTTGGTCACCGGAGTGATGGACAACACGTAGCGCGGGCGACCGTCGGCCGCCGGGACCCGCAGGTCGAGACCCTTCCGCTGCCCGATGGTGAACCCGTAGGCCCCGTTGTGCGTGCCCAGCTTGGCCCCGGTGCGCCCGTCCACGATGTCGCCGGGCGCCGACCCGAGCCGGCCCTCCAGGAACCCCCGGGTGTCACCGTCGGCGATGAAGCAGATGTCGTGCGAGTCCGGCTTGTCGGCGACGGCCAGCCCGCGGGCGGCCGCCTCGACCCGCACCCGCTCCTTGGTCCAGTCGCCGAGCGGGAACATCGCCCGGTCCAGCTGCTCGCGGGTCAGCACGGCCAGCACGTAGGACTGGTCCTTGGCCAGGTCGACGCTGCGCCGCAGCAGGCCGTCGGCGCCGAGGCGGGCGTGGTGCCCGGTGACCACCGCGTCGAAGCCCAGGGCCACCGCGCGGTCCAGCACCGCCGCGAACTTGATCTTCTCGTTGCAGCGCAGGCACGGGTTCGGCGTGCGGCCGGCGGCGTACTCGTCGACGAAGTCGTCGACCACGCTGGCGTGGAACTCGTCGGCCATGTCCCACACGTAGAACGGGATGCCGATCACGTCGGCCGCCCGCCGGGCATCCCGCGAGTCCTCCAGGGTGCAGCAGCCGCGCGCGCCGGTCCGGTACGTCTGTGGATTACGCGCCAGCGCCAGGTGCACACCGGTGACGTCGTGCCCGGCCTCCTTGGCGCGGGCAGCGGCGACCGCGGAGTCGACACCGCCGGACATGGCCGCAAGAACTCGCATGCCTCCAGCCTATCTGGGGCTCTTCCAGGCTCCGGCCCGGCGGGCGCGCTCCACCGCGCCGGGCAGGGCGCCGAGCAACGCGTCCAGGTCCGCCTCGGTGCTGTCGTGACCGAGCGAGAACCGCAGCGAGGACCGGGCCCGGGCGTCGTCCGCGCCCATCGCCAGCAGCACGTGGCTGGGCTGGGCCACCCCGGCCGAGCAGGCCGAACCGGTCGAGCAGTAGATCCCCTGCGCGTCCAGGAGCAGCAACAGCGCATCGCCCTCGCAACCGGGGAAGGAGAAGTGCGCGTTGCCGGGCAGCCGGTGCTCCGGATCACCGTTGTAGATCGCGTCCGGGACCGCCGCGAGCACCCGCCGGACCAGCTCGTCACGCAGCGCGGCGACCCGGCCGGCATAGTCCAGCCGCGCCTGCACGGTCGTCTCGACGGCCACCGCGAACGCCACCACACCCGGCGTGTCCAGGGTCCCGGACCGCACGTCGCGCTCCTGGCCGCCGCCGTGCAGCAGCGGGGTGCAGCGCACGTCGCGGCCCAGCACCAGCGCGCCGACGCCGACCGGGCCACCCAGCTTGTGCCCGGTCAGGGTGAGCGCGGCCACCCCGCTGCCGGCGAAGTCCACCGGCACCTGCCCGACCGCCTGCACCGCGTCGGTGTGGAACGGGACGCCGGCGCCGGCCGCGACCGCCGCCAGCTCCGGGACCGGCTGCACCGTGCCCACCTCGTTGTTCGCCCACTGCACGCTGACCACCGCGATCTCCTGGCCGTGGGCCCGCACCAGCTCGGCGAACCCGGCCGGATCGACCCGGCCGGCGCCGTCCACCGGGAGATAGGTCACCTCGGCGCCCTCGTGCCGGCCCAGCCAGTCGACGGCGTCCAGCACCGCGTGGTGCTCCACGGCCGAGGCGACCACCCGGCGCAGGCGGGGCTCGGCGTCGCGCCGCGCCCAGAACACACCCTTGGTGGCCAGGTTGTCCGCCTCGGTCCCGCCACCTGTGAAGATCACTTCGGAGGGGCGGGCGCCGATCACCGCGGCGATCCGCTCCCGCGACTCCTCGACCATCCGGCGGGCACCCCGCCCGGCCGCGTGCAGGGAGGACGGGTTGCCGATCTCCCGGGCCGCTGTCGCGTAGGCGTCCAGCGCGGCGGGCAGCATCGGCGTGGTCGCCGCGTGATCGAGGTAGGCCATTTTACCCACTCTAGAACCTGTTTCCCGAAGCAAGCACCAACGGCCACCAGCGATCAACGCCAGCAAGATCATCGGAATCCGCGCGGCCCGAAGGATCACCGTCGAAAATCCGATATACGCGCGTTCGCTGTGGTGCGGATCGCATGCTCCCGCGCGGGCCGAGGCCGGCGATCTGGCCGCTGCGCGTCCAGAGCGATCGCCGCCCTCTTCATTGTCCGTGGCCGGTCACCGAAACCCACAACCCACCACGGGTGCCGCGTTCCGGACGAGTCGCCGCCCCGGCCGCTCGGCTGGCGCTCACGGTGGTGTCCGCGGCCCGGAGACCACCACCACGACCAGCCCACACCACGGCTGGCACCCACGGTGGCATCAGCCGCCCGGAAACCACCACCACGACCAGCCCGCACCGCGAGCTGGCACTCACGGTGGTAACAGCGACCCGGAAACCACCACCACGACCAGCCCACCCCACGAGCTGGCACCCACGGTGGCATCAGCCGCCCGGAAACCACCACCACGACCAGCCCGCACCGCGGGCGGGTGCCGATGGGTTGCTCGCGGGCGCCGGCGCGCGGACCGCGACCCCCCGCGATGGGCGGACCACCGTGCGGGGCCGCTCCGCCCGGATGCGGCCCCGCGGCCGCGACGGGCCGCCCACCGGGCGCTCAGCCACGGGACGGGCCGGTGCGCTGGGTGCGGTGGCGGGCGTACCGGAAAGGTGGTGAAAAGAGCACGGCCCGGCGGAGAACCGCCGGGCCGTGACCAGGGACTGCCTTACTTGCGCTTGCGGATCTCGTCGGCGGCCTGCGGGACGACCTTGAACAGGTCGCCGACCACGCCGAAGTCGGCCAGCTCGAAGATCGGGGCCTCGGGGTCCTTGTTGACCGCGACGATCGTCTTCGAGGTCTGCATGCCGGCCCGGTGCTGGATCGCGCCGGAGATGCCCAGCGCGACGTAGAGCTGCGGGGAGACGGTCTTGCCGGTCTGGCCGACCTGGAACTGGTGCGGGTAGTAGCCCGAGTCGACAGCCGCGCGGGACGCGCCGACCGCGGCGCCGAGCAGGTCGGCGAGCTCCTCGACCAGCTTGAAGTTGTCGGCGTTGCCGACGCCGCGGCCACCGGAGACGACGATGCCGGCCTCGGTGAGCTCGGGGCGCGAGCCCTTCTGCTCGGCGACCCGCTCGACGACCGTGGTCAGCTTGTCCGAGTCGCTGACGGTGACCGAGAGCGCCTCGACCGCGGGGGTGGCCGGAGCGGCGACCGGGGTGGTCGAGTTCGGCCGGATGGTGACGATCGGCAGGCCCTTGGTGACCTTGGACTTGACGATCGTGGAGCCGGCGAAGACCACCTGGGTGGCGGTGCCGTCGGCGGCCAGGTCGACCGCGTCGGTCAGCAGGCCGTTCTCCAGCTTGACCGCCAGGCGACCGGCGATCTCCTTGCCCTCCTGGGTGGAGCCGAGCAGCACGGCGGCCGGCTGCACGCTCTTGACCAGCTCGGCGATCGCGGTGGCCTTGGGGGCGGCCCCGTGGTCCTCCACGTCCGCGCCGGTCGCGGTGTAGATCTTCTCGGCGCCGAACTCGGCGAGCTTGTCGGTGTCGGCGTTGCCGAACACCACAGCGGAGACCGACCCGAGCCCGCGGGCGATGGTGAGCATCTCCAGCGTGACCTTCTTGACGCCGGCCTCGACGACGACCAGTACCTCAGCCATGTCTAATCAACCTCTCCGGCTCAGACGAACTTCTCGGTGGTGAGGTACGCGACGAGCTGCTCGCCGCCGTTGCCCTCGTCGGTGACCTTCGCCCCGCCGGAGCGGGCCGGACGCTTCGACCACTCCAGCACCTGGCTGGTGGCTCCGGCGAAGCCGACCTCGTCGCTCGCGACGCCCAGGTCGCCCAGGGTCAGGCTCTCCAGCGGCTTCTTCTTGGCGGCCATGATGCCCTTGAAGGACGGGTACCGCGGCTCGTTGATGGTGTCCCAGACGCTGACGATCGCCGGGGTTGCGGCGGTGACCACCTCGTAGCCCTCGTCGGTCTGCCGCTCGATGGTCAGCTGCGAGCCGTCCACGGTGAGCTTGCGCGCACCGGTCAGCGCGGCCACGCCGAGGCGCTCGGCCAGCATGTGCGGGATGACCTGGACGCGGCCGTCGGTGGACTCGGCGCCACAGAGGATCAGGTCGGCGTTCAGCCGGCCCAGAGCGGCGGCGAGCACCTTGGAGGTGGCCACCGCGCAGGAGCCGTGCAGGGCGTCGTCCTGCACGTGGACGGCCTTGTCCGGGCCCATGGACAGCGCCTTGCGGATCGACTCGGTGGCGCCGGACGGGCCGACCGTCAGCACGGTCACCTCGCCGCCGTGCGCCTCCTTGATCTTCAACGCCTCCTCGATGGCGTACTCGTCCATCTCGTTGATGACGTTGCTCGCCGAGCCACGCTCGACGGTGTTGTCGCTCGCGCTCAGGGTGCGCTCGGCACCGGAGTCGGGCACCTGCTTCACCAGTACGACGATATTCATCGCGCTATTGACCCTCCTGTATTGAACGCACCGTTGCGATCGAGCCGATCCGTCGGCCGGCCCCGCCTGGCCGCGGACATGCCGGCAAGGTTACCCGCCAGTAGCTTTGCTGTTGCCGGCCACCCAGAGTGACACACCTCACTAGCATCCCCAGGAGGAGGTGTCATGACATGTCCGGCGCGGTGAACCTGACCGGTCCCCATCCTCTCGCAAACCGCGGAGAAGCGGAGCCGCACTCCCACGGCCGATCCGGCCCCGACTCCCCCTGGTGCCGCTGCGGCCACCTCCGGGAGGCCTGCGTGAGTGACGAAGTACGCAATCTCTGGCACCACCTTCTTGACCCGTCCAGTCAATAATCGGCGGGTGTTCGGAGGCCTGCGACAGTGGTTCGACCCGGAGAGCGCCCACACCGAGGGCACCACTCCGGACTACCGGTTCTCGCTGGCCAACGAACGGACCTTTCTGGCCTGGATCCGCACCGGGCTCGCGCTGATCGCCGGTGGACTGGCCTGTGCCCAGTTCCTGCCGCCGCTGCCGATCGCCCGGTTACGGGAAATCATCGCGATCGCGCTGCTGGTGCTCGGCGGCATGGTCGCGTTGCGTGCGGTGGATCACTGGGCGCGGGCCGAGCGGGCCATGCGGCTCGGCATCGACCTGCCCCGCTCCCGCTTCCCGGCGGTCCTGGCGATCGTCGTGGCGATCGGCGCGGTGGTGCTGGTCGGCACGGTCCTGCACGGGATCGTCACGTGACCCGGGACCCGGGCGCCTCGCCGGAGCGCACCCGGCTCGCCTGGCGGCGCACCGGACTGTCGGCGGCCGCCGTCGCCCTGCTCGCCACCCGCCCCGCCGTCCGTCCCGGCGCGGGCCCGGCCGAGTGGCTGATCGCCGCCGCCACGATGGCCGGCTGGGCGGCCCTGGTGGCCCTGGCCCTGCACCGCGCGCCCGGCCTGCGGGCCCGCCCGCCCCGGCCCGCACCCCGCTCGATCCGGGCCTACGCGCTGATCACCGCCGCTCTCGCGGTCCTCGGCGGGTTGGTTGTCATGCTCTGATCGTCGCCGGAGGCCGCCGGGCGGGGCATCATTGCCCCATGGTCCGGTTGTTCATCTTCTTGGCCGCGGTCGCGCTGGTCATGCTGATCCTGGCGCTCATCGCCTGCCTGTCGGCGGAGCGCGTGCGCGCCATGCCGCGACTGCTGTGGGTCCTGGTCGTGCTGTTCATCCCGCTGGCCGGGTCGATCGCCTATTTCCTCTGGGGCCGTCCGGCGAGCCCGGCGGTCCGGCGCCCGGCGGCGCGCCCGTCCTCGCCGGACGACGATCCGGACTTCCTGCGCTCGATGGACACCGAGCAGTCGCGGCGGGATCGGGAGATGCTCGCCCGGTGGGAGCGGGAGCTGCGTCAGGACGACGAGCAACAGCCGTGACTTTTGGCAGATCGCGCCATCAGGCGAGGACCGAGCTCCGCGGATAGGCGTCGGCCGGGTCGGTCAGCACGTTGACCAGATAGGGCACCCCGGCGTCGAAGGCGCGGCGCAGCGCCGGCCCGACCTCGGCCGCCCTCGTCACCGTCTCCCCCGCCCCGCCGAGCGCCCGGACCACCTCGTCGTACCGGATCCCCGGCTGCAGGTCGGCGGCGACGTCGAAGCCGTACAACGCGCGCATCGGGTGTTTCTCCAGCCCCCACATGCCGTTGTTGCCGACCACGAGCACCACCGGCAACCCCTGCCGGACCAGTGACTCCGCGTCCATCAGCGAGAACCCGGCGGCGCCGTCGCCGAGCAGCACGCAGACCTGCCGGTCCGGATAGGTGACCCGGGCACCCATCGCGTAGCCCAGGCCGGTGCCGAGACAGCCGTACGGCCCGGGGTCGAGCCAGGTCCCCGGCTGGGCCGGCTCCAGGAAGCGGCCGGCGTACGACACGAAGTCCCCGCCGTCCCCGATCGTCACCGCGTCCGCCGCCAGGATCCCGCGCAGCTCGCCGTAGACCCGGGCCGGCTTGATCGGATCGCCGTCGGCGGCCATCAGCGCGGCGTCGCGGGACCGGGCGGCGTCCTCGGCCGCCCGCAGCGCGGCGGTCCACTCCTCGTGGCCGCCGCCCGACGCGGCCAGCCCGGCCAGGATCAACCGCAGGTCCCCGGCCGGGGAGACCTCCGGGGTGACGTGCGTCGCACGCTGCTCGGCCGCGTCGACGACGTGCACCACCCGGGCCGCCCCGAAGTCACCGAAACCGAGCCGGAAGTCCAGCGGGGTGCCCACCACGGCGACCACGTCGGCCTGGGCGAGGGCGACCCGGCGGGCCCGGGAGAAGGCGAGCGGGTGCCCCGGCGGCAGCGCGCCGCGGCCCATCCCGTTGGTGAAGACCGGGACCTGCAGCGCCTCGGCGGCGGCCCGCAGCTCGGCGACGGCGTCACCGGTCCAGACGTCCGAGCCGGCCACGATCACCGGGCGGGCCGCGTCGCGCAGCAGCGCCGCCGCCCGGGCCACCTCGTCCGGATCGGGCTCGACCACCGGGATGGCCGGGCCGGCCGGCGCGGCCGCCGCCGAGCTGGCGAAGACCACGTCGAGCGGCAGGTCGAGGAAGGCCGGGCCGCGGTGCGGGGTGAGCGCGGCGGTCAGCGCCCGGTGGATCTGGTGCGGGATCTCGGCGGTGTCGGTGACCGTGGCGGCGTACTTGGTGACCGGGGCGACCAGCGGGACGTGATCCAGCTCCTGGAGGCTGCCCGCGCCCCAGCGGAAGGCCGGCGCCCGGCCGCCCAGCACCAGCACCGGGGAGCCGTTGAAGTGCGCGCTGGTCAGGCCGGAGATGCCGTTGGTGACGCCGGGACCGGCGGTGAGCACGGCCAGGCCGGGGCGGCGCCGCAGCTTGGCCACCGCCTCGGCGGCGAAGACCGCCGACTGCTCGTGCCGGACGTCGTAGAGCCCGAAACCGGACTCGTGCGCGGCCGCGTAGAGCGGGAAGACGTGACCGCCGGAGAGGGTGAACATCTCGGTCACCCCGAACGCCCGGAGCGCGGCCAGCGCCAGCTCCCCGCCGTGCCCCTCGATCGGCATGACCCACCCCTGTGGCTAGCTGTGCACCAGGCTCGCGATGTCCCTGAACACGTTGACGGCGTCCTGCTGCCAGGTCCCCGGCTTGCCGTATCCGTACGCCGCGACCAGCGCGGCCATCGGCACACAGATCATCGTCAGCAGCGCCAGCAGCAGCTGGAAGAAGCGGAGCAACCGGCTCTTGCGCCGTTTCGGCCGTCTCGTGGACTGCTGCTCCGGGGCCGGCTTCGGCGCCGGCCGGGGCTGCTGCGGCACGCTCGGCGGACGCGGCGCGGCGACCACGGCCCGCCCGGAGACCGGGCGCGCCTGCCCGGTGACCGGGGAGACCGGACGGGCATGCGCCACCACCGGATTCGCCGGCCGGTTCGGCGCCGTCTCGGGCCGGGACTGCTTTTCCCGTACGCCCGGAGTGCGCACCTCGTGCCGCGGCGGACTGGTCGGCATCGTGGCGTCCGGATCGTGCCGCCAGTGCGGCGGCTCGGCATCCGGCCACGGGTCGACCGGGGGCCGCATGTGCGGTGGCACGACGAGCTCCGGGCGGATCTCGGTCTCCCGATTGTCCACATGGGGCTCGGCGGTGGTGGCCGGTTCACCGGCGCCGGCGGGGCGGGGTGTGCCGTGGTCGAGGGAGCGGTCGGCCGGCTCGGCCTCGCGCTCCGGCAGCGACCCGGCGGCGGCACCCGGAGTCCGGGCGGCCAGCGGTCCGGCGGCCGCGCCCGGCACCCGGGCCGGCAGCGGTCCCCCGGCCGGGCCCGGCCCGTGCTCCGGCGGCGTTTCCCCGGTCGCGCCCGGCCCGCGGGCCGGCAGCGTTTCGGCGGCACCCGGCACCGGCCGTGGCTCGGCGGCGGCACCCGGCACCGGCCGTGGCTCGGCGGCGCCCGGCACCGGCGGTGTCTCGGCGGTGCCGCCCGGCGCGTGGGCGGGCAGGGCGGAGCCGGCGGCCTCCGGGATGGACTGCGCCGCGACCGGCTGGGTCATCACCGGCAGATCGGACCTGTCGGAGTGGTGCGAACGGGGTACCGGCGTCGGCTCACCGAACTCCGGCAACGACCGCGACGGCAGCCGCAACTCGGCGGTCGGCCCGGGCGCGGCCGGCTCGGACGCCAGCAGCGCCGCCCCGGCCAGGATGCTGCCCTCGGCCACCACCAGCTCGGGCTGCTCGATCACCACGGGCGGCTCGCCCAGCTCCCGGTGCAGCAGCGTGGCCACCAGCGGGATCCGGCTCGCCCCGCCCACCAGGAACACCCCGGCCAGCCGCCCGGCCGGCAGATCGGCGAAGGCCAGCAGGTTCCGCGTGATCCGGACGGTCTGCTCCAGCACCGGGCGGGCGACCTGCTCCAGCTCGTCCCGGGTCAGATGCACCTCGGTGTCCAGCAGCGGCACCACGAAGTCGGCGGACTGCGCCCGGGACAGCCGCTCCTTGGCGATCCGCACGTCGTCCCAGAGCTGCCGCCGGGCCCGGCGCTCCTCGACCGTCGACGGCTCCAGCAGCCGCTGCCAGTCGTCCGTCCGCAAGTGCTCGACCAGGGCCGCGTCCACGTCCAGCCCGCCCAGATCGTCACGCCCGTCGACGGCGAGCACCTCGAACCCGGTCGCGGTGCGGGCGACCAGGCTGGCGTCGAACGTGCCCGCCCCGAAGTCGTGCACCATCAGCACCGAGCCGATCGGCACCTCGCGGCCGAGCACCTCGGCGAAGTAGGTGGCCGCCGCGACCGGCTCGGCGACCAGCCGGACGCCGGACAGCCCGGCTCGCGCGGCCGCCTCGGCCAGCAGCGTGCGCCGGGCCGCGCCCCAGGTCGCCGGGCAGGTCAGCGTGGTCTCCGGCCGGTACGGCCCGACCGCCCGGTGCCACTCCTCAACCACCCGGGCCAGCACCGCGGTGATCAGGTCGACGACGTCGAATTCCTGCTCGCCGAGCAGGACCAGGCCGTCGTCGACCCGGCGTTTCGGGTTCGGCTCGAAGCGGGCGGGCTCCAGCCGGGCGCTGTGCACCGCGTCCCGGCCGACCAGCAGGGTCCCCTCCGGCTCGGCGAAGACGGCGGACGGCAGCAACGGCGAGCCGTCGACCAGGATCGGGCGGGCGCGCCCGTCCGGCCACCGTGCGACGGCGACGGTGTTCGACGTGCCGAAGTCGATGCCGAGGGCGTACTTCGGACCACCCTGGTCGATGGACATGCCGGCAGTCTAGGCGGTCCCGGTGACAGGTAGGGCCGCCGTCACTGTCCGGTGAACTTGGGCTTCCGCTTCTCGACGAAAGCGGTGGTGCCCTCCACCCGATCGTCGGTGGCGAACAACCCGGCGAACAGGTGCGACTCCAGCGCCAGGCCGGCCGCCAGGTCCATGCTGAGCCCGGCGTCGATGGCCTGCTTGGCGGCGCGCAGCGCGAGGGCCGGACCGGTGACGAACGGCTGGACCAGCTCAACGGCGGTCTCGTACACCCGGTCGGCCGGGACGACCCGGTCGGCGAGCCCGATCCGCTCCGCCTCGGCGGCGCCCACCATCCGGCCGGAGAAGATCAGCTCCTTGGCCCGGGCCGGGCCGATCAGCCGGGCCAGCCGCTGGGTGCCGCCGGCCCCCGGGATCAGGCCCAGCTTGATCTCTGGCTGGCCGAGCTTGGCGTCCTCGGCGACCACCCGCCAGTCGCACGCCAGAGCCAGCTCGCAGCCCCCGCCCAGGGCGAACTTGGTGATCGCCGCCACCACCGGCTTGGGGATCCGGGCGACCGCGTCGAACGCCCCGGAGAGCGCCGCGGCCCGGGCCACCATCTGCTGGTAGCCGATGGTGGTGAACTCGTGGATGTCGGCACCGGCGGCGAACACCTCCGGCCCGCCCCAGACGATCACCGCGCGGACCTCGGGATCGGCGGCGGCGTCGGTGGCGGCCGTCCGCAGTTCCTCCTGCACCTGGGTGTTCAGCGCATTCATCGGGGGCCGTTCCAGCCGGATCGTGCCGATCCCGTCCGCGATCTCCAGCCGTACGAACTCGCCCACGCCGACCTCCGTTGGTTGCCGTTTCGACGCCAGCCTACGACGGGTACCAACTAGATTGGGACCCTTGGGGAGGAGAGATGACCACGTACTACCGGGATCCGGACGTACTGATCACTTCGTCCGGGGTCCATATGAACGGCCGCGATTTCCGCCTGCCCGAGCTGGTCCAGGTGTGGCACACCAGGGGCGCCCGGTCCTGGTCGGTGATCGCCAAGCGGGGCGCGCTCGGCCTGGCGATCCTGATGCCGCTCGTGCTCGGCGCGCTGGCCATCGGGCTGGCCCTGCTCATCGACGCCAGCACCGCGAACACCGTCGCGCTGGTGATCGGCGGGCTGCTGATCGGGCTGGCCGTGGTGCCGGCCGCCGACCTGCTGCTGGAGCGCGTCGACAGGTCGTACGACCTGGGCAGCCGGACCATCGAGATCTGGGGCCGGGTGCGCGGCGGCGAGGTGCTGCTGCTGCGGACCACCAACGCGCAACGGTTCGGCCGGATCTACCGGGCGCTCCAGCGGGCCATGGAGCCGGCCGTCCGCCGCTGAGTGGTTAGAGTGCCCGGATGAAGAAGGACGCCGCCGCCCTGGCCGGGCTGCTCGCCACGACGGGCACGCTGCATTTCGTGGCGCCGCGACCGTTCGACGCCATCGTGCCGGGCGGGTTGCCCGGGCCGGCGCGGCGATGGACGTACCTCAGCGGGGTCGCCGAACTGGCGGTGGCCGCGGCCGTCGCGCATCCCCGCACCCGGCGGATCGGCGGCTTGGCCGCCGCGGCGCTGTTCGCTGCGGTCTTCCCGGCCAACGTGAAGATGGCCTGGGACTGGCGGCACGCCTCGCCCGCCAGGCGCGCGATCGCCCTCGGCCGCCTCCCGTTGCAGGCCCCGTTGATCGCCTGGGCGCTGTCGGTGGGCCGTGGCGCCGGCTCGGCGGCACCGCGCACCTAGAACGCGGGTTTCTCGCTGATTCAGCCGAAAAACGTCGGCTGACTTCGGCACGATCAAGACACCATGAGAGCGACCCGGGTACGCCCCACCGGCATCGAGCGCAGCTTCGGCGACCACGAGATGATCGTCACGAAGACCGACCCGCGCGGTGTGATCACCTACGCGAACGACGTCTTCCTGCGCGTCTCCGCGCTGACCGAGGCCGAGGCGGTCGGGCAGCCGCACAACCTGATCCGGCATCCGGACATGCCGCGCGCGGTGTTCAAGCTGCTCTGGGACGTGCTCGCCGAGCGGCGCGAGATCTTCGCCTACGTGCTCAACCTGGCCGCCGACGGCGCGCACTACTGGGTCCTGGCGCACGTCACGCCGAGTTACGACGGCGGCGGCCGGGTGGTCGGTTACCACTCGAACCGGCGCCGCCCGGCGCCGGCCGCGATCGCCGCGGTCAGCGACCTGTACGCGATCCTGCGCGCCGCCGAGGCCCGGCACCACCACACCCCGGACGCGGTGGCGGCCGGTCACCAGGCCCTCCAGGACGTGCTCGCCGAGCGCGGCATGGCGTACGACGAGCTGGTCTGGTCACTGACCAACGGCAGCGGCCGATGAGGGCCGCTGACGATCCCCTCGTCGTGATCGCCGAGACCTGCCGGCGGATGACGGCCGGTGACTTCGAGGCGCGGCTTCCCCCGATCGGCGGCGACGAGGCCGCGCTGGCCGCCCGGACCGCGCTGAACGGCCTGCTCGACCGGCTGGACGCGTTCGCCCGGGAGGCCGGCGCCGCCTCCGCCGCGGCCGCCGACGGTCGCTTCTACCGGCGCTTCCTGACCACCGGGCTGCAGGGCACGTTCCGGCTGGCCGCCGAGCAGATCAACGAGTCGGTGACCGCGATGCGCCGCAACGCCGACCAGATCGCCGAGGCGACCCGGGCCCGGCACGCGCTCGCCGACGAGCTGGAATCGGCGGTGCTGACCGTTTCCGAACAGGTGGCGACGGCGGCCACCGAGATGGGCGCGTCGGCGAACGGGCTGGCCACCTTCGCCCGTGGCGCGGTCACCGACGCCGAGCGCGGGCTGGGCACCGTCACCTCGCTGCGTACCGCGTCCGAGGAGATCCGGCAGGCCGTCGACCTGATCAACCAGGTGGCCTCGCAGACCCGGCTGCTGGCGCTGAACGCCACCATCGAGGCGGCCCGGGCCGGCGAGGCGGGTCGCGGCTTCAGCGTGGTGGCGAACGAGGTGAAGACCCTCGCCAACGAGACCAGCGCGTCCAGCGAGGAGATCATGGGGCAGGTCAACACGGTGCAGCAGGCCGCCGCCGACGCGGTGGGCGTGCTCGAGGCGGTGAGCCGCAGCTTCCGCGAGATCAACAACCTGATCGACGGCATCGCCGTCGCCGTGGACGGTGGCGGCGCCTCCGGAACCACCGGGTTGTCCCAGCTCGCCGAGGTGCTGCGGGCCGAGGTCACGAGATTCCTCACCACCGCCCGGCAGTCCTGACCGGCGATCAGCCGCGGAAGATCTCGTCGATCTCGTCGCGGGACGGGAGCGCGTTGCTGGCGCCGACCTTGCGGACACAGGCCGCCCCGGCGGCGTTGGCCCAGCGCACCGCCTCGACGAGGTCGCGACCCTCGGCCCAGGCCACGGCGAGCGCGCCGCAGAACGCGTCGCCGGCCGCGGTGGTGTCGGCGACCGCCACCCGGAACGGCGGCACCCGCACGTCCCGCCCGTCCCGGTCGGCGTAGCGGGAGCCGTCGCCGCTGAGCGTCAGCACCACCCGGGGCACCAGGGCGAGCAGCGCCGGCATGTCCGAGGCCGATCCGCCGGTGATGGCCCGCGCCTCGGTCTCGTTGACCACCAGCAGATCGACCTGGTCGAGCAGGCCGGGCGGCAGCTCCATCGCGGGCGCGGCGTTCAATATCGTCCGGGTGCCGGCGGCTCGGGCGGCGGTCAGCGCCGCCGCCACCGTGGCCAGCGGGATCTCCTGCTGGCAGAGCAGCACGTCGGCGTCGGCCACGCAGGCCCGCTCCGCCTCGGTGAGATCCAGGAACGTCCGGTTGGCGCCCGGGCTGACCAGGATCGAGTTCTCGCCGGCCCGGTCGACCATGATCACCGCGACGCCGGACGCGCCGTAACTGGTCCGCAGGTGTCCGGTGTCCACTCCGGTCGCGGCGAGCCGGGAGCCGAGGGTGACCCCGAACGAGTCGGACCCGATGGCGCCCAGGAACGTGGTCGCCGCACCGGCCCGGGCAGCGGCGATCGCCTGGTTGGCACCCTTGCCGCCCGGCGTCATCACGAAGTCGTCACCGAGCACGGTCTCGCCCGGCCGGGGCAGTTTCTCGGCCAGCCCGACCAGGTCCATGTTGGCGCTGCCGACGACGGCGACGCTCGGCACCGTCACGCGGCCCGTGCCGTGTACCGGTCGCCGAACCGGTCCACGACCAGCGGCAACCCGAACGTCTTCGTCAGGTTCTCCGCGGTCATCACCTCACCGAGCAGGCCGGCCGCGACAACGCTGCCCTCACGCAGCAGCAGCCCGTGGGTGAAGCCCGGCGGGATCTCCTCGACGTGGTGGGTGACCAGCACCATGGCCGGCGCGTCCGGGTCCAGGGCCAGCTCGGTCAGGTGCCCGATCAGCACCTCCCGGCCGCCCAGGTCGAGCCCGGCGGTCGGCTCGTCGAGCAGCATCAGCTCGGGGTCGGTCATCAGCGCGCGGGCGATCTGGGTCCGCTTGCGCTCGCCCTCGGAGAGGGTGCCGAACTCACGGTCCACAAAGTTGCTCATACCCAGCTGGGCGAGCAGCTCCCGGGCGCGCGCCACGTCCTGCGGGTCGTACTCCTCGCGCCAGCGGCCGACCACCGACCAGGCGGCGGTGACCACGACGTCGAGCACCTTCTCCTCCGGCGGGATCCGGTCGGCGAGCCGCCCGGTGGTGATCCCGACCCGGGTACGCAACTCGTTGACGTCGACCCGGCCCAGCCGCTCGCCCAGCACCCACGCCTGACCGCGGGTCGGGTGCAGCCGGCCGGACGCGATGTTGAGCAGGGTGGTCTTGCCGGCCCCGTTCGGGCCCAGCACCACCCATCGCTCGTCCAGCTCGACCTGCCAGGACAGGCTGTTGATCAGGTGATTCCCGCCGCGGACGACGCTGACGCGGTCGAACGCGATCACGGTGTCCTCGTCGGGCGGAACGGTTACGGCAGCCTCAACCACGCCGTCCATCCAACCATGTGCCCGCGCCACCGCTCCCTCGGCGTGCCGCCGATCACCCGGTCAGTCGGTGGTGGATCCGAACACCTCGTCGCGCACCGCGTCCAGGGCGGTGTGCAGGGCGCCGAACAGCACCGGGTCGGTGTTCACGCCGGTCACCACGACCTTGGGCGAGACCAGGGTGATCTCGGCGACCTCCCGCTCCACCCGCTCGGCCAGCGCCGGACCGCCGGCCCGGCCCACCTCGCCGGCCAGCACCACCAGCGGCGGATCGAGCACCAGGCAGGTGGCGGCGACGCCGAGGGCGAGCCGGCGGGCCAGCTCGTCCAGCACCGGCTCACCGGCCGGACCGGCGGCGACCGCGGCACGCACCACGTCGGCGGCCTCGGCGCCCCGGAACCCGTACTGCTTGCCGATCGCCTTGACCGCCTCGGCCGCGGCCAGCGTCTGGAAGGCGCCCTTCACCCCGCGCTTCGAGGCGTTGTGCGGCACGTCGGCGCCGCCCACCGGCAGGTAGCCGATCTCACCCGCGGCGCCGGTGGCGCCCTGGTGCAGCCGGCCGTTGATCACGCTGGCCAGACCCACGCCGCGACCGATCCAGACCAGCGCGAAGTCGGACACTCCGGTAGCCGCGCCGGTGCTCTGCTCGGCCACCGCCGCCAGGTTCACGTCGTTGCCGAAGACGACCGGGGTGCTCAGGTCCCGGCGCAGGTCGGCGAGCAGCCCCCGATGCCAGCGCGGCAGGTCCCAGGCGAACGAGATCTCACCGGACTGCGGGTCGACGAGGCCCGGGGTGCCGAGCACGACCCGGCGTACCGAAGTGATGTCGGTCCCGGCGTCGCTCGCCGCCTGGACCACCGCCTGGTGCACCACGCCGACCGGGTCGTCGGTGTCCTTGGTGCTCAGCTCCGCCCGGCCGATCACCGCGCCGGTGATGTCCGCGCACGCGGCGACCACGGTGTCCGGGCCGACCTCGACACCGATCACGTGCGCGCTGCTCGGGGTGACCGCGTAGAGCTGTGCGTTCGGGCCACGGCCACCGGCCTGCTCACCGACCCGCCGGACCAGGCCCCGCTCCTCCAGCCGCTCCACCAGCTGCGAGGCGGTGACCTTGCTGAGGCCGGTCAGCTCGCCGAGCTGGGCCCGGGTCAGGGGACCTCGGGTGAGCAGCAGGTCCAGCGCCGCGCGGTCGTTGAGGGCGCGCAGCAACCGGGGGGTGCCCGGAAGGCGAGTGGCGGCCATGACTCGTTCCCCTAATACTAAAGATTCTTTCCTGTTACAGTGTCGGCGCTCGAAACGCAGCCGCAGCGTAACGGTCGGCAATGTTGCTCGCCCGTACGGTGGCTATCGACTCCGAGCGATCATGGCAGCTCGCCGCCACAGGTGGCCAGAGCCGCGTCATCGAGAGGACACCATGGCCATCGACCCCGGGCTACGCCGACTCGCCCTGCGCACCCTCCTCGCCGCCTTCCCCGGCACATCCGCGCCGGGCTGGGCGCTCGACCTGCTCGCCGACGGGCTGGCCGGGCACACCCTCTTCGGCACGAATGTAGAGGACCCCTTTCAGTTGGCGCAGCTCACCGCGCGTTTACGGTCCGCCCGCCCGGACGTGCTGATCGCGATCGACGAGGAGGGCGGCGACGTCACCCGGCTGGGTCATCGCACCGGCAGCCCGTACCCCGGAAATTCCGCTCTGGGCGCGATAGACGACCCGGATCTCACCCGTCGGGTGTACGCCGCCATGGGCGTCGACCTGGCCACCGCCGGCGTCAACCTGGACCTGGCACCGACCGTCGACGTCAACACCGCCGCCGAGAACCCGATCATCGGCACCCGCTCGTTCGGCGCGGACCCGGCGCTGGTCGCCCGGCACACCGGCGCCGCCGTCGAGGGCCTCCAGTCGGCCGGGGTGGCGGCCTGCGCCAAGCACTTCCCCGGCCACGGCGCCACGGTCACCGACTCGCACCTGGAACTGCCCACCGTCGACGCGCCAGTGGACCTGCTGCGCTCCCGCGACCTGCCGCCCTTCGCCGCCGCGGTGGCCGCCGGCGCGAAGGCCGTGATGAGCGCGCACATCCGGGTACCGGAGCTGACCGGCGACGGGCCGGCGACGTTCAGCCGGGTCGCGCTCGAAGGCCTGCTGCGCTCCGAATACGGCTTCACCGGCGTGATCGTCACCGACGCGCTGGAGATGCGCGGCGCCGCGGGGGCGGCCGGGGGCATCCCCCAGGCGGCGGTCCGGGCGCTGTCCGCCGGGGCCGACCTGCTGTGCATCGGCGCTCTGGTGGACCGGGAGCTGGTCCTCGCGGTGGCCGACGAGATCGCCTCGGCGGTCCGGGACGGGCGCCTTCCGCTGGCGCGGCTGGAGCAGGCCGCCACCCGCAACGTCGAGCTGGCGTCGTGGGCCGCCCTCAGCCGCATCACCGGGGCCCCCACCCCACCCCTCCCCCCACCCGCCTCGCTTGCCGCGGCGACCGCGGTCCGCACCCCGCCCACCGCGACACCTGCCGCCGCGACCGACGCCTCGACCGCAGCCCGCACCCAGCCCACCGCCACACCTGCCGCCGCGACCGAGGCCCGCACCTCGCCTTCCGTCGCCGACCTCACCTCCGCCGAGCTCGGGCTCCACGCGGCCCGGCTCGCCCTGCTGGTCGAGGGTGACCCGGCCGCTGTCGCCGGCCCGCTGATCGTGCAGCTCTCCAGCGGTTACTCGATAGCCGAGGGCAAGGTGCCGTGGGGACTGCGGCCGTTCGCCGGCGAGGCCGAGCAGATCGACGTGCCCGCCGCCGGGACCACCGCCGACGAGCTGATCGAGCGAGCCGCGGGCCGGCCCATCGTGCTGGTCGGCCGGCGGGTCCATCAGTCGCCGGCGAGCCGTGAGCTCGCCGAGAAGCTGGCCGCGACGTGGCCGACGGCGATCGTCGAGATGGGCTGGCCGTCGACCTGGCGCCCGCAGGAGGCCCGCGCCTTCCTGGTCACCCACGGGGCGAGCCTGGCCAGCAGCCGGGCCGCCGCCGAAGCCATGGGGCTGATTACTGAACGTAACGCAGATGCACGGTAACTCCCTGTAGCTATTGCCCGAAAAACCCGATACCTGACGGATCGATCGGCTCATACGAACGGTCAGAGCACACGCTCGGCACTTCTCAGCCCGAGCGCGAGTCACGTAGCGTCATGTCCGCAGGTGGATCTGGGGAAGTCGCGGGATTCGCCTCGGGAAAAGTGCGACCCGCGACGTGGAGGGTGAGCCGGGCACGGCGGACTTCGGGAGCAGTCCGCCGCCGCCCGGCCCACCATGCCTCCGCCCGCACGCCATCCCCACCTCTCCCGGCCGAGCTGCCGGCCACCTCGCCTCAGCGACGATGCGCCACGACCCCGCCCACCGTCGGCGCCGCGACGACCGGACCCCGGGAATCGCCCGGCAAGACGCCGGCAGGTCCGCACGCTCCTCTGTGACGACCACCTGTCGCACCTCACCCCTCCCGCGCCGACTTCTCGCCTGCCCCCAAGTCTCCGCCCGCGAATTTCCACTGACGGGTTATCCACACTGCGCGTCTGTCCACAGGCTCCGAAGCATCCGGCGAGCCGCGGCGGCAGCGTGCCGGGCATGGCACATCTCGACGACATCAGCGGCCGCCAGTGCGGGGTGGTGAGCCGCGAGCAGGCTCTCCAGGCCGGCATCGGCGCCGAGACCGTGCGCCGCCACCTGCGGTCCGGTCGCTGGCAGCGGATGATCCCGGGGATCTACGCGACCTTCGCGGACCGCCCGCCACCCGGCGCCCGGCGGTGGGCCGCGGTCCTGCACGCCGGTTCCGGAGCGATGCTGTGCTGCCGCTCCGCGGCCGAGGAGGCCGGCCTTGCCGCACCCGGCCGCGAGGCCATCCACGTGCTGATCCCGGACACCCGGCGGATCAGTCCGGTCCGGGGCCTCGTCGCGCACCGTTCCCGGCACGCCGCCGACCGCCGCGATCCGCTCCGGCTCCCGCCGCAGACCCGCGTCGAGGAGACCGTCCTGGATCTGGCCTCGACGGCCGGCGACCCGGCGGAGGCCCTGCACTGGATCAGCACGGCCTGCACCCGGCGGCTGACCACCCCGAGCCGGCTGACGACGGCGCTGTCCGCCCGTCCGCGCCTGCACCGCCGCGGGGCAATGCACACCCTGCTCGGCGCCGTCGCCCGCGGATACCCCGCGCCGCTGCCGGACTGGCCACCACTCCCGCACCGGTGGGCCCTCCGCTGACCACCACGGCGGGCCATCACCGCAGGTGACCGCCACCCACAAGCCGCCGCGCTGCCGAACGCCCCCAGGGCATCGCGGCCGTTCCGAAAGTCTCGGGAAAGGAGCGAGAAAGGCTGCCGGCGGCAACCGGCAGGCCCGGTGTTCCGTGCGCCGGGCCGCCCAGGATCGGGACTGGTCCCGGGCGGAGTCGGCCGGGGCGATGCCGCCCCGGCCGACTCGTCACAGGCCGCGGCCACCCGGCCGCGCACGGGCTCGGGCCGCGGATCCACCCGAGGCCGCGGACGGCCTCAGGCCGCGGATCCACCCGAGGCCGCGGACGGCCTCGGGTAGCGGATCCACCTCAGGCCGCGGACGAGGTCTTCACCAGCGTGCGGATCTGGCGGAGCAGGACCGACAGAGCCGCCAGGTCGGCCGGCGACTCGTCCACGTCGCCCATCGCGTTGGACGCGCGGGCGATCGACGCGGCGTTGACCTGCTCCCACTGGGACACCCGGTCCTCCGGGGCCGCCGACTCCGGCGTCGACTGCAGCACCTCCGCGGTGAGCGCGGCCAGCGCCGCGTACAGGTCGTAGCGGAGGGCCATCCGGGCCAGGGTCTGCCACCGGTCGCCGCGCGGGAGGCGGGAGATGTGCGACAGCAGCGCGTCCACGCCGAACCGCTCGGAGAGCACGAAGTAGACCTGCGCCACCTCCGTCACGTCCCGGTCGATGGCGGCCGCCGTCTCCAGGATGTCCAGCAGGCCGAA
The DNA here is from genome assembly GCF_030252345.1 of Actinoplanes oblitus. Taxonomy (NCBI): domain Bacteria; kingdom Bacillati; phylum Actinomycetota; class Actinomycetes; order Micromonosporales; family Micromonosporaceae; genus Actinoplanes; species Actinoplanes oblitus. Next base: position 8,680,073 of record NZ_CP126980.1, read on the forward strand.
GCCGTAGAACACCCGGCTCACCGCGTCGGCCAGATCGTCCGGTACGCCCTTGCCCGCCAGCATGGCGACACGTTCCTCGAACGACCGGCGTTCCGCGCCGACCAGCACCTGCGGCAGCTGTGGCAGCAGGGTGGCCACCCCGGGACGCAGCTTGGCGATCTCACCGACCACGTCGATCGGCGAGCGCCGCGTACTGACCAGCCAGCGGACCGCCCGGTCGAGCAGCCGCCGGGTCTCCAGCAGGGCCAGCGTCTGCGCCGACGTCGGCACCTTGTTGTCCAGCGCCTCGGCGGCCTTCCAGATCTCGGCCAGCCCGTAGACGTCCCGGACCACCACGAAGGCCCGGATCACGTCGGCGGCGGACGCCCCACTCTCCTCCATGGCCCGGAAGACGAACGACGTGCCACCCCGGTTGACCACCTCGTTGACCAGCGCCGTCGAGATGATCTCCCGGCGCAGGCGGTGCCCGGCCATCCGCGCGGCGTAGCGCTCCCGCAGCGGCGTCGGGAAGTACCGGTGCAGCACCTGGTTGGTCCACGCCTCGTCGACCAGCTCGTCGGCGAGCACCTCCCGCTCGAGGCTGATCTTCACGTACGCGAGCAGCACCGCGAACTCCGGCGCGCTGAGCCCCTCCCCGTTCTCGTACCGAAGAGCCAGCTCCTTGTCGGTGGGCAGCGCCTCCAGCTCGCGGTTCAGCTCGCCGCGCTGCTCCAGCGTGGTGAGCATCCGCCGGTGCACCGGCAGCAGCGAGTGGGCCTGCGCCCGCGCGTTGCCCAGCGCCATCGCCTGCTCGTAGTTGTCCCGCAGCACCAGCGCGCCGACCTCGTCGGTCATCGCCGCCAGCAGCTCGTCCCGCTCGGGCAGCCCGAGCTCGCCGTCGGTGACCGCCCCGCCGAGCAGGATCTTGATGTTGACCTCGTGGTCGGAGCAGTCCACGCCGGCCGAGTTGTCGATGAAGTCGGTGAACACCCGGCCGCCGGCCCTGGCGAACTCGATCCGGCCACGCTGGGTCAGGCCCAGGTTGCCACCCTCGCCGACCACCTTGACCCGCAGGTCCGTCCCGTTCACCCGGATCGCGTCGTTGCCCTTGTCGCCGACGTCGGCGTGCGACTCGGAGGCGGCTTTCACGTAGGTGCCGATGCCGCCGTTGAAGAGCAGATCCACCGGCGCCTTGAGGATGGCCCGCATCAGCTCGCCGGGGCTGACCGCGGTGACCGACGCGGGCAGGTCCAGCACGGTACGCACCTGCGGGCTGATCGGGATCGACTTGGCGCCGCGCGGGTACACCCCGCCGCCCTCGCTGATCAGCTTGGTGTCGTAGTCGGCCCAGGACGAGCGCGGCAGGTCGAACAGGCGCCGGCGTTCGGCGTACGAAACGGTGGGGTCCGGGTCGGGATCGAGGAAGATGTGCCGGTGGTCGAAGGCGGCCACCAGTTTGATGTGCTCGGACAACAGCATGCCGTTGCCGAAGACGTCGCCGGACATGTCACCCACGCCGACCACCGTGAAGTCCTCGGTCTGGGTGTCCTTGCCCAGGTCGCGGAAGTGCTTCTTGACCGACTCCCAGGCGCCGCGGGCGGTGATCCCCATCTTCTTGTGGTCGTAACCGGCGGAGCCGCCGCTGGCGAACGCGTCGCCGAGCCAGAACTCCTTGCCGACCGAGATCTCGTTAGCGATGTCGCTGAACGTCGCGGTGCCCTTGTCCGCGGCCACCACCAGGTACGGGTCGTCGCCGTCGTGGCGCACCACGTCCTTCGGCGGCACGATCTTGCCGCTCAGGATGTTGTCGGTGACGTCCATCAGCGCGGTGACGAAACGCTTGTAGCACTCCACCGCCTCGTCCCGGTCGCCCGGCTTCTGCTTGAGCACGAAGCCGCCCTTGGCACCCACCGGCACGATCACCGAGTTCTTCACCATCTGGGCTTTCACCAGGCCGAGCACCTCGGTGCGGAAGTCCTCGCGCCGGTCCGACCAGCGCAGGCCGCCCCGGGCGACGGCGCCGAAGCGCAGGTGCACGCCCTCGAAGCGCGGCGAGTAGACGTAGATCTCGTACTTCGGGCGGGGCTGCGGCAGGTCCGGGATGGCCTCCGGGTTCAGCTTGAACGCCACGTAGGACTTCGGCCGCCCGTCGGCGCCGCGCTGGTAGAAGCTGGTCCGCAGGGTCGCCTCGATCAGCGTCAGGTAGGACCGCAGGATCCGGTCCTGGTCCAGGCTGTCCACCTGGTCGAGCAGCTCGGTGATCCGGCCGGCCACCTCGCCCGCCCGCCGGGCCCGTTCCGTCTCGCCGATCTGCAGCGCCGGCGAGAAGCGGGCCTCGAAGAGCTCCAGCAACAGCCGCGCGATCTCCGGGTAGGCGATGAAGGTCGACTCCACGTACCGCTGGGAGAAGACGTTCCCGGCCTGGCGCAGATATTTCGCGTACGCCCGCAGCACCACCACCTGCCGCCAGGTCAGCCCCGCCCGCAGCACGAGCTCGTTGAACCCGTCCACCTCGGCCTCGCCCCGCCAGGTGGACGCGAACGCGTTCTCCACCTGCGGGCGCACCTCGGCCAGCTCGCGGTGCACCTTCGGCGGGCGCAGGCCGAAGTCGTACAGATAGATCAGTCCGTCGTCGCGCCGGATCTCGTACGGCCGCTCGTCGCTGACCTGCACGCCGAGCGAGTGCAGCACCGGCAGCACGGCGGAGAGCATCATCGGCTCGCCGAACCGGTACACCTTGAAGCGGATGTCGTGCTCGTCCGGCTGTGGCGCGCCGTCCGGGCCGAGCTTGCGCCGCCGGTACAGGTGCATCTCCAGCTGGCCGGGCTCCTCGAGCAGCTCCAGCTTGGCCAGGTCCTGCATGCCCTCGTACGGCGTGTGCCCGTTCTTGTAGCTCTCCGGGTACGCGTGGGCGTACCGCCCGAACAGCTCCTTGGCCGGCTCGTCGCCCAGCTTGCGCTCCAGGACCAGGGAGAAGTCGTCGTCCCACATCCGGGTGGCGTCGGCCAGCTGCTCGGCCAGCGTGTTCGGGTCCAGCTGACCGGGCGGGTCGGCCGGGTCGGTACGCACGATGAAGTGCACCCGGGCCAGCATCCGCTCGGTCACCCGGGTGGTGTAGTCCACCCCGACGCCGTTCAGCTCGCGCAGCAGGATCTCCTGCATGCGCAGCCGGTTGCCGGTGGTGAACCGGTCCCGGGGCAGGTAGATCAGGCACGAGATGAACCGGCCGTACCCGTCGCGGCGCAGGAACAGGCGCAGCTGCCGGCGGCCGGCCATCCGCAGCACGCCGATGACCGCCTCGTACAGGTCATCGGTCTTGATCTGGAAGAGCTCGTCGCGGGGGTAGGTCTCCAGGATCTGCAGCAGGTCCTTGCCGGAGTGGCCGCGCGGCGACAGGCCGGAGCGGTCCATCACCTCGGTCACCTTGCGCTTGACCACCGGAAGTTCCCGGACGCTGGTGCGGTAGGCCGAGCTGGAGAACAGGCCCAGGAAGCGCCGCTCGCCGACCACGTCGCCGTTGCTGTCGAAGACCTTGACGCTGATGTAGTCGAGGTAGGCGGAGCGGTGCACGGTGGCCCGCGAGTTCGCCTTGGTGATCACCAGGAGGCGCTTCTCCATGGCCCGCTCGTACGCCTCGGGCGCCATGGTGTCCAGCCGGCGCGGCCGGCTGTCGCCGCGCAGGATGCCCAGGCCGGTGCCGTGCACCGCGCTCAGGACCCCGTCGTCCAGCCGGTACTCGCGGTAGCCCAGGAAGGTGAAGTGGTCGTGCGCGAGCCACTTGAGCAGCTCGATCGAGTCGGTGACGTCCTTCTCCGGGACCGGCAACCGCCGGTCCGACCCGCGGGCGGCGGCCAGCTCGTCCGCGATGACCAGGGCCCGCTGCCGCATCCGCGGCCAGTCCTCGACCGCCTCGCGCACGTCGGTGAGCACCCGGCGCACCTCGTTCAGCAGCTGGTCGCGGGCGTCGGCGCGGCGGACCGGGTCGATCTCGATCCGGATCCAGCTCTCCACCAGGTCGCCCTCGATGGCGTCGTCCGGCTCGACGTCCGCCTCCAGCTCGCTGAGCGCGCCCAGCGGCTCCCGGCGCACCACGATCAGCGGGTGCACCATCAGGTAGACCTGGAGGTTGTGGGCGGTGAGCAGGGCGATCACCGAGTCGACAAGGAACGGCATGTCGTCGGTGACGATCCGCAGCACGGTGTGCGCCTGCGGGCCACGCGGCTCGGTGAGGGCCAGCTTCAGCTCGCCGGGCAACCTGTTCCGGGCCAGCTCGCGGTGCTCGACCGCGGCCGTGAACATCTCCTCCGGGGTGTACCCGACCAGCTCCTCGTCGGGGGCGAACCGCCAGAAGCGGTCGACCAGCGACGCGGTGGTGTGGTCCTCGCCGGCTCGCTCCACCGCCTGAGCGACCAGGCGCTCGGCGTTCGGAAGCGGCTCGTCGAGCTCGCCGGATTCGGTGGACGCACCGAGCCGCCCGGTGAGGGCCAGCCCGGGTCCGGAACCCGGTGAGTCGGGCACGGTCTGATCAGAATCGGTCGCTGCCTCGTCGGCGACAGGCATGGTCCGGCGCTCCCCTCACCCACGACACTGTGGGTTCGAACGTGTCGGGCACAGCCTAGAACGCCCGGGCGCGGCAGCTTCACACCCAGGGTGTGCCAGCCCGACTGGTGGGCTGATATGCGAGCTTTCGACCGGTGCGGGGCGGCGGAACTGGCTCCCGGCGACTACCGTGCGATCAGCCCAGCAAGACGTACCCACAGGGGGAAACCTCATGCGCCGCGCCACCGTCGGATTGACCACGCTGCTCCTGCTGTCCACAGCGGGGCTGGCCGGGTGCTCCGAGGACGAGCCGCAGGACACCGTCGTCGACTTCCTCAACGGGTGGAAGAGCGGCGATCTCAGCAAGGTGGGCTTCGTCACGGCCGCCGGCGGCAAGATCGCCGCGGCCGACGTGCTGACCGGCATCCAGGGCTTCTACGGCGACCTCAAGGACCAGCCGCTCACCGTCTCGGTGGCCGGCGACCCCAAGGTGGCCGGCGACATCGCCACCACCCCGATCGACGTGCGCTGGACCCTGCCCGGCAACGTGGTGTGGGACTACAAGTCCAGCGTCCGGATGACCAAGCAGAGCGGCGACGGCTGGCAGGTGATCTGGGAGCCGGCCGTGCTGAGCCCCGAGCTGGAGGAGGGCGAGAAGTTCCGGCTGCGCCGGGTGCCCGCCCAGCGCGGCACGATCCTGGACGCGAGCGGCAAGGCGCTGGTCGGCCCGCAGAAGGTGGTGATCATCGGGGTCAGCCCGGAGAAGATCAAGGATCTGCCGTCGCTGTCCAAGTCGCTGATCGCCGCGTTCAAGCGGGTCGGCGTCGACGTCGACCTCAAGGACCTCAAGGACCGGGTCACCAAGGCCGATCCGGGCGCCTTCCTCGATCTGGTCATCCTGCGCCGGGCCGACTACGACAAGATCAGATCTACGGTACGCCCGTTGCCCGGCACCGTGTTCCGCGAGGAGACGCGTCAGCTCGGCCCGACGCGCGCGTTCGCCCGGGCGCTGCTCGGCACCGCCGACGCGGCCACCAAGGAGGACCTCGAGAAGCGCCCCGAGGAGCTGGTCGCCGGCGACGTCGTCGGGCACGGCGGGCTCCAGGAGAAGTACGACCAGCGGCTGCGTGGCGCTCCCGGACTGTCGGTGGTGGTCTCCGCCGAGGCCGCCGACGAGTCGACCGAGGAGAAGCCGATCTTCACGTCCAAGCCGGTGGACGGCAAGGACCTCAAGATCACCATCGACACCGCCACCCAGAACGCCGCCGACCGGGCGCTCGCCAAGGAGAAACGGCCCAGCTCGATGGTGGCGCTGCGGATCAGCGACGGCGCGGTGCTCGCGGTGGCGAACGGGCCGGAGGCGGGCGGGGTGAACACCGCGCTGACCGGCCAGGTGCCGCCCGGCTCGACATACAAGATGGTGTCGGCGTACGGGTTGCTGTCGTCCGGGAAGGTCGCCGCGGACACCGTGGTGGAGTGCCCGAAGACCCGGGCGGTCGAGGGGCGTACCTTCAAGAACTCGCACGACGAGGCACTCGGCAAGGTCCCGTTCCACGTCGACTTCGCCAAATCCTGCAACACCGCCTTCGTCGGCCTGGCGCCGCAGCTGGGCGCGGACGGCCTCGGGCAGGCGTCCCGCACGCTGGGCATCGGCGGCGACTGGAACATCGGGGTCGACGCGTTCACCGGGAAGGTCTCCGACGGCGCGAGCCCGGCCGAGCTGGCCGCCGCCACCTTCGGCCAGGGCAGCACCGCGGTCAGCCCGATCTCGATGGCGGTCGCCACCGCCGCCGTGGCCAAGGGCGGCCTCCAGCCGCCCAAGCTGGTGCTCGACCCGGCCCCGGCCACCGCCGGCAGCACCGGCACGCTGGACGCGAAGGCGGTGGCGGCGCTGCGGTCGATGATGCGCGAGGTGGTCACCGGCGGCACCGGCACCGCGCTGAAGGGCGTCCCGGGCGGCGCGGTTTACGGCAAGACCGGCACCGCCGAGTTCGCCGACGACTCGGACGAGACGCACTCCTGGTTCATCGGGTACCAGGGCGACGTGGCCTTCGCGGTGATGGTGCAGAAGGGCGGGGCCGGCTCCGAGGCGGCCGTCCCGATCGTCAAGAACTTCCTCACCACCCTGGCGGGGTAGGTCAGGCGACGCCCATCGGGCCCGCCGGCCCGAGACCCGGGGGGTACGACGTGAGCGCCCCGGCGGCCGGCGGATCGGCCGGCGGCCGGGGACGCAGCATCCCGGGCCGGGTGGCCGGCAACGGCTCCGAGTCGAGCAGCGGCGCGGAGCCCAGCGGGCGGGTGAAGAGCCGCACTCCGGGGTCCGCCTCCTCCGGCTCGTGCTCCGGTTCGGCCTGCTCCGGCTCGGCTTCCTCCAGCTCAGCGTCCTTCAGCTCGGCTTCCTCCAGCCCCGCGCGCTCCAGCCCGGCTTCCTCCACCCCGGCGTGCTCCGGCTCGGCATGCTCCAGCCCGGCGTGTTCCGGCTCGGCGTGCTCCAGCCCGGCGTGTTCCGGGACCGATTCGGGGACGAGCTCTTCGAGGACGGGTTCCTCGACGTCAGGGGCGAGGGCCGGCTCCTCGGCGACCGGCTCGGGCGCCGTGACATCGGGCGAAATCGGCACGGAACCGGCATCCGGCTGGTTGGCCAGATCCCGGCGAGCCGCGATCAGATCCGGTCGCGGCGTCACCGTCCGCACCGGCGCCAGCCCGCTCACCAGCGCCGACGTTATCTCCCCGGCGTAGCGACCGTCCGGATCGTAGTCCGGGTCGAAGACGGTGATCTCCACCCCGAGGCAGTGCGGCGACTCCACCAGCCCGGTGAGCAGCAGCTCCAGCTCCGGGAAGGCGATGCCACCGGGATCCGGCGCGTCCACCGCCGGCATCACCGCGGGATCGAGCACGTCGACGTCCACATGCACCCAGTAGCCGGCGCAGTCCACCAGTTGATCGCGGGCCCACTGCGCGCTGCGCGCCGCCCCCTCGACCCGCAGCATCGGCACCGGGCGGGTCACGATCCCGGCGGCCTGCAGGTCCAGCCGGTACTCGTCCTGGGCCCGGATGCCGAGCACCACCACGTCGACGTCCCGGAAGTAGGGCCGGCGGCTCTCGATCGCCGCCAGGTCGGCCTGCCCGCGACCGGTGACCAGGGCCAGGTCCTCCCCCGCGGCGGCGCCCACATAGGACGCGTTGCCGGGGTGCCGGAAGTCCGAGTGACCGTCCACGAAGACCAGGCCGATGCGCCCGCCGACCGCCTCGCCGAGCCGGTGCATGGCCAGCCCGGAGCCGATCAGGATCGAGCAGTCCCCGCCGAGGATCACCGGGAACTCGCCGCCGTCGATGATCGCGCCGATCCGGTCGGCGAGTGCCCGCGAGTACGCCGCGATCTCCGGGGCGTGCGCGACCCCGTCGCCGGGGCGCCAGTCGCCGGGGTCGTAGCGCGGCGGGGTCAGGCAGCCGGCGTCCCGGGCGCCGAGCCGGGGCAGCAGGCCGTGGTCGCGGAGGGCGCCGGGCGCCTTGGCACAGCCCGGCACCGACGTCGCGGTCGGCGGGCGCAGGCCGAGATTGGACGGCGCGTCCAGAACGGCGATGCGTCGCACGACGCCCTCCCGCTTCCTCGAGAACTGTGGGGTCTAGAAGAGTGCGCTGGCCAGGGCGCGGCGCGCGCCCGCCACCGCCGGGTCGTCCGGCCCGGCCACGGCGAACAGCGACAGCAGGTGCTTGCGCACCACGTCCCGCTCGTCGCCGGTGGTCCGCTTGATCAGGGCGACCAGTCGCGCGTACGCCTCCTCGGCCTGCCCGCTGAGCACCTCGACGTCGGCGGCCAGCCGCTGCGCCTCCAGATCGTCCGGGTCGGCCGCGGCCCGGGCCAGGATGGACGCCGGGTCCTGCCCGTTGATCCGCCGGTACAGCTCGACCTGCGCCAGCCCCGCCTCGGCGGCCGCGTCGGCCGGCGACTCGGCCAGGATCTTCTTGTACGCCGCCTCGGCCGCGTCCAGGTCGCCGACCATCAGCGCGTCGTCGGCCGCGTCCAGTCGCGGGTCCTCCGCCGCGGCCGCACCGGAGTCGACGCCGGCGGCCTTGAGCACCGCGTCGATGTACTGCTTGATCTGGGACTCGGGCAGCACGCCGGTGAAGCCCTCGACCGGCTGCCCGCCGATCACCGCGAGCACCATCGGGATGCCCTGCACCCGGAACGCCTGGGCGAGCCGCGGGTTGGCGTCCACATCGACCTTGCCGAGCACCCAGGCGCCCTGGCCCTCGGCGGCGAGTTTCTCCAGCACCGGGGAGAGCTGCTTGCACGGCCCGCACCAGTCGGCCCAGAAGTCGAGGATCACCGGGGTGGTGAGCGACCGCTCCAGCACGGCGCTCTGGAAATTGCTCTCGGTGACGTCGATGATCGTCTCCGGCGCCAGGCCCGGCAGGGTGCCGGGCGCCGCGCCGGACGGGGCGCTGTCGGAGGCGGTGGGACGGCTCGGCGCGGCCGGCTTGGCCGGCGCCGGGGAACGCAGCGCGCTGAGATCGACCGCGCCGCGGGTGAAGATCGACGGAGTGGTCCGTGGGTCGCTCATGGTTACCTAGTCTCGCACGCTGTCCGGCCTGTTCGCGCCGCCGCCGGGCGGCCGATATCGGACGTCACAGGGCGACCCCCGGACCCTCCACGACGGTCAGAACCGGGCCGGCTCCCGATACACGCCCCACTCGCCCCGCAGGGCGTCACAGATCTCGCCCAGCGTCGCCTCGGCGCGTGCCGCCTCCAGCATCGCGGGGATCATGTTGTCCGAGGTCCGGGCCACCGCGACGAGATCCTCCAGGGCGCTCTTCACCCGGCCCGCGTCGCGCTGCTCCCGGCGCGCGGCCAGCACCCGCCGCTGCTCCACCTCGACCTCGTGCGAGACGCGGAGGATCTCCAGCTCCTTGGCGACCGTGCCGGTGTGCGCGTTGACACCGACGATCCGCTTCTCGTTCTTCTCCAGGGCCTGCTGGTACGCGAACGCGGCCTCGGCGATGTGCGCGGTGAACCAGCCGTCCTCGATGCCGCGCAGGATGCCCGCCGTGATGCTGCCGTCGTGGCCCAGCCCGCGGATCCGCTCGAAGATCTCCTCGGCCTCCGCCTCGATCCGGTCGGTGAGCGCCTCCAGGTACCACGAGCCGCCGAGCGGGTCGGCCACGTTGACCACCCCGGTCTCCTCCATCAGCACCTGCTGGGTGCGCAGGGCGATCTCGGCGGACTCGTCGGTGGGCAGCGCGAGCGTCTCGTCCAGGGCGTTGGTGTGCAGCGAGTTGGTGCCGCCGAGGACCGCGGCGAGCGCCTCGACAGCGGTGCGCACCACGTTGTTCACCGGCTGCTGGGCGGTCAGCGAGACACCGGCGGTCTGCGTGTGGAACTTGAGCCACAACGCCTTCTCGCTGGTCGCCCCGTAGTCGTCACGCAGGTGCCGGGCCCAGATCCGCCGGGCGGCACGGAACTTGGCGATCTCCTCGAAGAAGTCGATGTGCGAGTCGAAGAAGAAGCTCAGCCCGGGCGCGAACTGGTTGACGTCGAGCCCCCGGGAGAGACCCAGCTCCACGTAGCCGAAGCCGTCGGCGAGCGTGTACGCCAGCTCCTGCGCGGCGGTCGCCCCGGCCTCGCGGATGTGGTAGCCGCTGACCGAGAGCGGCTTGTACTTCGGGATCTCCCGCGCGCAGTACTCCATCAGGTCGCCGATCAGGCGCAGGTGCGGCTCCGGGGCGAACAGCCACTCCTTCTGCGCGATGTACTCCTTGAAGATGTCGGTCTGCAGCGTCCCGTCGAGTTTGCTCAGATCGGCGCCCTGCCGCTCGGCGGCCACCAGGTACATCACGAAGATCGGGACGGCCGGACCGGAGATGGTCATGCTGGTCGTCACGTCCTGCAGCGGGATGCCGTCGAACAGCACGTCCATGTCGGCCGCCGAGTCGATCGCCACCCCGCAGTGGCCGACCTCGCCGAGCGCCTGCGCGTCGTCCGAGTCGCGGCCCATCAGGGTCGGCATGTCGAAGGCCACGCTGAGCCCGCCGCCGCCGGCGGCCAGGATCATCTTGTACCGCTCGTTGGTCTGCCGGGCGTTGCCGAAGCCGGCGAACTGCCGGATCGTCCAGGTCCGCCCCCGGTATCCGGTCGGGTAGAGCCCGCGCGTGTACGGAAACTCGCCGGGCCAGCCGATCCGCTCGAAACCGGGATGGGTGGCGCCGGCCGGCGGGCCGTAGACCGGCTCGACCTGGTTACCGGAGAGCGTGGTGAAGTCGGCGTCCCGCTTGCGGGCGGCGTCGTAGCGGCGCTGCCAGCGCTCGCGTCCGGCCTCGATGTCGGCTGCGTCCATGCGCCCCATACTAGAGGCAGAACTGAACGATTACTAAGGTCGCGATGGACAACAGGACAAGGGTTTTCCCTACTACCGCCAGGTAACCGCAGCGGGAAGAGTCGGCAGCGGAACCCTTTCCATCCCCACCAGCCCCGGCAGCGCCCGCCACGCTGCCGGGGTTGCCCGGTTCAGGCCCCGGCCGCCAGCCGCGGCAGCCGGTGCTCGAAGATCCAGGCCTGCGGGTCGCCCCGGCGCTGGAGCAGCCGGAAGACCAACGGCAGCATCGCATCCCGGATCGCCGCGCCGACCGGACCCTGCACCTTGCCGCTGTTGCCCCGCCGGCCGTGCGCGGCGACCTTCTCCACCCGGGAGCGACGAGCCTTCTCGTACGCCGCCAGCCCCGCCCCGATCGACGCGTTGTCGCGCAGGCTGTGCCCGAGCACCACGGCGTCCTCCACGGCCTGCGAGGCACCCTGCCCGGAGGTCGGCGCCAGGGCGTGCGCGGCGTCGCCGACCAGCACCATCCGCTCGTCGCGCCAGACCCGGACCGGCCCCATGTCCTCGGTGCTCCACGGACCCACCACCTCGTCGCTGAGCCGGATCAGCTCGGCGGCCGGCGACGAGGGATCCCCGTCGAACAGCTCGACCAGGTGCGCCTTCCAGGACTGCGGGGTGAACGCGCCCGACTCGACCGGCCGCTTGCTCGGCGGGTTCGCGAACCACCAGACCGACCCGTCCGGCGCGGTCGCCCACCCGAAGAACGCCTTCCGGCCGAAGGCCATCTGCATCACCCCCGGAGGCGGCGCCAGCCGCGGCTCGACCGGCCCGGCGGTGAATCCGCCGGCATTGAGCAGACCCAGGTAGTGCGGCGCGGCCGCCGCCGGATCCAGGCATTGCCGGGTACGCGACCGCAGCCCGTCCGCCCCGACCAGCAGCTCGGCACGCACCCGGCGGCCGTCGGCGAACTCCGCCTCGACCCCGTCCGGCCCGGACACCGCCCGGGTCAGCGCGGCGCCGTGGACCACCGGGATGCCGCACGCCTCGGCCTCGGCCAGCATCGCGGCGTAGAGGTCGGCGCGCCGGACGGTCCGCGTCTCCCGGCCCAGCGACATCTCGGCCAGCACCCGCCCGGAGGCGCCGCGCAGCGCCATGACCGGCGTCGGGAAGCCCTTGGCCAGCACCTTCTCCGGGTCCAGGCCGAGGGACCGGAGCGCGGCCAGCCCGTTCACCGCGACGGTGAGGAACGCGCCGCGCTCGTCGGCGACGCCGCGCTGGTGACGCTCGTGGATCACCGGATCGAACCCGGCGTGTCGCAGGGCGATGGCCGCCGCGGTGCCGGCGATGCCACCCCCGATCACGGCTGCTGTCTTAGTCATAAAATGACTATCCATAAAATGACTAGGATCCGTCAAGAGATCGTAGGCTGCTTGGCATGAAGCGCTCCCCACTGGCGATGCTGCTGCTGGCGCTGCTGATGGAGGCGCCGATGCACCCGTACCGGATGCAGCAGGTGATCAAGGAGCGCGGCCAGGACCAACTGGTCAACGTGGCCCAGCGCAACAGCGTCTACCAAGCCCTGGACCGGCTGGTCCGGGAGGGACTCGCCCGGGCCGGTGAGACCACCCGGGAGGCCGGCCGGCCGGAGCGGACGGTCTACGAGATCACCGAGGAGGGCTCCGCGACACTGCGCCGCTGGCTGCTGGAGATGCTGCCGGCCCCGGCGCGGGAGTTCCCCGAGTTCCCGGTGGCGCTGTCCTTCCTCGCCATGCTCACCCCACCGGAGACCAGGGACCTGTTGAGCCGCCGGATCGAGACGGTCACCGAGCGGCTCGCGGGGATCGAGGCCCAGGCACCGCCCGGCCTGCCCCGGCTGTTCCTCCTGGAGGACGAATACCGCGCCGCGCTGCTCCGCGCCGAGCTGGAGTGGCTACGGGGTGTCGTCCGCGATCTCGACGACGGCAGGCTGACCTGGGACCTGGCCCTGATCCAGGCGACCCTCGCCCAGTTCCGCTGAGCAGCCCCGGATCCGCAGCCCTGGTTCGCAGCCCCGGATCCCGCCCAACACGCCCAGCCCGCCCACCCTTGGGGGGCCACCTCCATGGGGCAGTGTGACGGAACAAGGCCGCGCGAAAGCGCGCCCTGTGGACAAGCCGGAATTGTGGATAAGCCGGAACGGATGCGTTCCTTCTGGAATGACCCACGCGGCTGTTGGTCACCGTCCTGGAATGCCCCACGCGGCTGTTGGTCACCGTCGCGGCCGCCACTCACGGTCCGCCGCTGGTTGCCGTCCGCGCGCCAAGCCACCGAGCTGCGGATCACTGTCGCGGCCGCCGCTCACGATCCATGGCTGGTTTCGGGTGGCGTGCGGTCCGCGGTCCGGGTTGCGGTTGATCGATGTCAAAGCGGCACAAGTTCCCGGTACGCCCACGTGCCCGCTTCGCACTTGAAAGTCGCTAGCCCACCGGACGACCGTCAGCGCAAACACGACCCGGGCTGGCGCTCATGGCCCTATCCCAGGCCGGGACAGAACCACCACGACCAGCCGAGACCAACGAGCTGGCGCTCATGGCCCCATCCCAAGCCGGGACAGAACCACCACGACCAGCCGAGACCAACGAGCTGGCGCTCATGGTGCTATCGCAGGCCGGGACGGGACCAGCCGGGTCACCAGGGCTCGGGGCTGCGGGCGTACCGGAAAACGCCGACCGCGGCCGGCGAGTGACCCGCGGACCGTGACCGGTTGCGGATCGGCTCTGGCCGGGCCATCAGGCGGCCGTAACCGACGGCCGCGACGGTGAGCAGCACCTCCCGCCGGCCGCGACCAGCCATCGACCGGCCCGGGACGGCGTCAGCGGGAGACGCCCACCTCCAGCCCAGCGAGCAGCGCGTCAGCCGCCGCATAGGGGTCGATCGCGCCGTCCGCCACCCGGGCCGCCAGGTCGGCCAGCGCCGTGCCACCGCGCAGATCGCCCATCCGGGCGCGGAGCGTGCCGAGCGCCAGTGCGGAGATCTCGGCCTCGGCGCGGCGCTCCCGGCGGGCTCGCAACTCGCCGTTCGCCTCCATCCAGTGGCGGTGCTTCTCGATCGCGGCGACCACCTCGTCGACGCCCTCGCCCTTGACCGCGACCGCGCGGACCACCTGGGGACGCCACTCGCCGGCGCCGCGCTCGCCGAGCGCCAGCATGCCCTGGATGTCGCGGTAGGTGTTGTCCGCGCCCGGCCGGTCCGCCTTGTTGATCACGAAGACGTCGGCGATCTCCAGGACGCCGGCCTTGACCGCCTGGATCGCGTCGCCCATGCCGGGGGCGAGCAGCACCAGCGTGGTGTCGGCGAGCGAGGCGATCTCCACCTCGGCCTGGCCGACGCCGACCGTCTCGACCAGCACCACGTCGCAGCCGGCGCCCTCGAGGACCCGGACGGCCTGCGGGGTGGCCGCGGACAGCCCGCCGAGCTGTCCGCGACTGGACATCGAGCGGATGTACACGCCGGGGTCCGCGGTGTGCTCCTGCATGCGCACCCGGTCGCCGAGGATCGCACCACCGGTGAACGGGCTGGACGGGTCCACGGCCAGCACCCCGACCCGGTGGCCGGCCAGGCGCAGGGCGCGGACCAGCTCGTTGGTGGTGGTGGACTTGCCGACGCCCGGCGCGCCGGTGAGACCGACCACCTGGGCGCGGCCGGCGTAGGGCGCCATCGCGGCGGCGACCTCGGGCAGCGCCGGGTCGCCGTTCTCCACCAGGCTGATCAGCCGGGCCACCGACCGCGGATCGCCCTCCCGGGCTTTACTGACCAGAGAGGGCACATCGCGGAAACGGCTCATGCGGGATCTCCGTTGTCGTGCCCACCCGGCCCTCGCCTGCGCGGGCGCAGCTCAGGGCCGGGTGGTTGGCGCTCGGTGCGGTCGTTCACGACGGTACTTCAATGATCAGAGCGTCGCCCTGACCGCCTCCGCCGCACAGACCCGCCGCACCGGTGCCGCCACCGCGCCGCTTCAGCTCCAGCGCCAGGGTGAGCACCAGCCGGGCACCTGACATCCCGATCGGGTGACCGAGAGCGATCGCCCCGCCGTTGACGTTGACCTTGCTCCCGTCGACCTTCAGCTCGCGCATCGACTGGATGACCACCTGCGCGAACGCCTCGTTGATCTCGATCAGGTCGAGGTCCTCGACGCTCATCCGGGCCTTCTCCAGCGCGTGCTTGATCGCGTTGGCGGGCTGGGACTGCAGCGAGCTGTCCGGGCCGGCCACGTTGCCGTGCGCGGTGATCTCGGCGAGCCAGCTGAGGCCGAGCTCCTCGGCCTTGGCCTTGCTCATCACCACGACCGCGGCGGCGCCGTCGGAGATCGGCGACGCGGTGGCCGCGGTGATCGTGCCCTCCGGGGTGAACGCCGGGCGCAGCTTGGCCAGCGACGCGCCGGTGGTGCCGGGGCGCACGCCCTCGTCGGTGTCGATCGGGCCCTCGGCCTTCTTGTCACCGGACGGCAGCGGCACGATCTCCTCGGCGAACCGGCCCTCGGTCTGCGCGGCGGCGGCCCGCTGGTGGCTCAGCGCGGCCCACTCGTCCTGCTCGGCCCGGGTGATGTTCAGCCCGGCGCCACTGGTCTCGGTGGACTCGCCCATCGAGATGCCGGCCCACGGGTCGGTCAGGCCGTCGAGGGACATGTGGTCGCGCACCGTCACGTCGCCGAACTTGGTGCCCTGCCGCTGGTTGATCAGGTGCGGCGCGTTGGTCATCGACTCCATGCCGCCGGCCACCACGATCTCGCACTCGCCGGCCCGGATCAGCTGGTCGGCCAGGGCGATGGCGTCCAGGCCGGAGAGGCACACCTTGTTGATGGTGAGCGCCGGGGTGGTCATCGGGATGCCGGCCGCGACGGCCGCCTGGCGGGCCGGGATCTGCCCGCAGCCGGCCTGCAGCACCTGGCCCATAATGACGTACTGCACCTGGTCGGGAGAGACACCGCCGCGGGCCAGGGCGGCGGCGATGGCGTGCCCGCCGAGCGCGGTGGCGGGCAGGTGCTTGAGGTTGCCCAGCAGGCGCCCCATCGGGGTACGAGCGCCACTGACGATCACGGAGCTGGTCACGGTATGTCCGATCTGCGACGGCTGGGTACGGAGCGGGTACCCGGGCAGCCTTAACGATGGGTCAGGTCAGAGACTAACGTCATGACGGACCACACATCGAGTGCCACCCATCCAGAAAATGTCACATTCTCCGGCGTCGAATTGCTCCGGATCGACCACGTCGGCATCGCCGTACCGGATTTGGACGAAGCGATCCGCTTCTACCAGGAAAACCTCGGTTTGCGATGTGTGCACCAAGAGACCAATGACGAACAGGGTGTCCGGGAGGCGATGCTCGCCGTCGGCGACGGCAGCGGCCCGCGGATCCAGCTGCTCGCCCCGGCCCGGCCCGACTCGGCGATCGCGAAGTTCCTCGACCGCGGCGGCCCCGGCCTGCAGCAGCTGGCCTACACCGTGGCCGACGTCGAGGCCGCGGCGGACGCCCTGCGGGCCCGCGGCATGCGGCTGCTCTACGACAGCCCGAAACGCGGCACCGCCGGATCACGGATCAACTTCGTCCACCCGAAGGACGCCGGCGGGGTGCTCGTCGAGTTGGTGGAGCCGGCCGAGCCGGTACACCGGTCGGGTGAATCAGCCTGACTCGGAGGCCGGCCGGCTGGCAGGATCGGCGGTATTGAGCAGCGCCGACGACCCCGTCGGCCGAGTGCCGATCGACCGAAGCCCCGACTCAGCAGGTAGCGACGGGCGGAAACCGCGCCCGCCGGTGAGTGACCGCCGTCGCCCGAACGGGTCGGCACCCCCCTCCGCTCCAGGTCAAAGCTGATCTACATTGGGGTTCCACAGCCACACGGCCCTTGCATCCCCGCCCCCTTCTCGCCAGGATGGCGCAATGCCCCAGCAGCAGGATCAGTCCATGGACTTCTTCGACACCGCGAATTCCCAGCACGACTTCACGGTCGTGCTTCGTGGTTACGATCGTCAGCAGGTCGACGGGCACATCGGCCGCCTGCTCGCCGCTCTCAACCAGGCCGTCCAGGCCCGCGGCGAGGCCGAGCAGCGGATGAACGACGCCCAGCGCCGGCTGCGCCAGTCGGAGCAGCGGCTGAACGTGCTGGAGCAGAAACTCGCCGACAGCAACAAGCTGCTGGAGGAGAACAATCGGCCGACGCTCTCCGGGCTGGGCACCCGGGTGGAGCAGATCCTGCGGCTCGCCGAGGAACAGGCGAACGATCACCGGAGCGAGGCCAAGCGGGAGAGTGAGGGCATCCTCTCCGCGGCCCGGCTCGAGGCACGGGAGATCACCGACAAGGCGCGTGCCGAGGCCGCCGCGATGAAGGCGACCGCCGAGCGCGAGGCCGGGCAGGTGCGCACGCACGCCGAGCGGGAGGCGGCGGAGACCCGGGTGCAGGCCCGGCGCGAGGCCGACACGCTGCGCTCGGACGCCGACCGGGAGACCAAGCAGCTGCGGACGGTCACCGCGCACGAGGTGGCCGAGCTCAAGTCGACCGTCGAGCGCGAGGTGTCCTCGCTGCGCGCCACCGCCGAGCGGGAGATCACCCAGGCCCGGGCGAAAGCCGGCCGGGAGGCCGAGGAGAAGCGCGCCGAGGCCACCAAGATGCTCAGCGACGCCCGGGACAAGCGGGACAAGGACCTCCAGGCGCTGGCCCTGGAGATCGCCGAGCGCCGGGAGAAGGCCGAGGCCGAGGAGTCGCAGCGGCACGCCGCCCAGGTCGCCGCCACCCAGAAGATGGTGGCCGAGGCCGAGGAGCGGGCGCGCGCCGCCGAGGACCGGGCCAAGGAGATCGAGCAGCGCGCCGAGAGCCGCCGGGTCGAGTCCGAGCGCACCTCCGCCGAGACCGTCGAGAAGGCCCGCGCGCTCGCCGAGAAGACCGTCTCGGAGGCCCGTGCCGAGTCGAACCGCCTGCTCAGTGAGGCGCGTACCGAGGCCGAGCTGACCACCCAGGCGGCCCGCCGCGAGGTCGAGGACCTCACCCGGCAGAAGGACGCGGTCACCAACCAGCTCGGGCAGATGCTGTCCGGCCTGTCCGGCCTGGTGCCCGGCGTCGGCGGGGCCGCCCCGGCGGCCGTGGCCCAGGCGGCGAAAGCCGCCGAGAAACCGGCGGAGAGCCCGGCCGAGCCGGCCGACGCCGAGGCCGGCGAGGAGCCCGTCGCCGCCAAGACCAACTCGTAACAGCACCGCCCGATCGCTCCGGTTGCGTACTCCTGAGGAGTACGCAACGGTGGAATCGGGCCGGTTGGCTTTGTGAATCAGGCCGTACCGGAGTTTCTCCGGCACGGCCTGACTCGTTTTGGCGCGTAGCCTGGGTTCCACACGGGAGCCCGGTCGGACAATTCGCTACTACCCGCGCAGTCCCACCCAGCCCGGTGTGTATCGACACGCCGCAGGACTGTGCGTATGTGAGGATGGAGAGCATGTCGCACGGCGGTGAAATCTTCGGCCTTGGCGGAGACTCGGCCACCGAGCCCAGCTTCGAGACCGCCCTCCGGGGGTATGAGCGGAAGCAGGTCGAGCGGTACGTAGCCCGCGCCGAGAACGAGATCGCCGCCCTGGCCGCCGAGCGCGAGCAGGCGTATTCGCAGATCCAGGCGATGGCGGCGCAGATCGAGCGGCTCCAGCAGGAGATCACCCAGACCCGCCGCAACTCCGGCGTGGTGGGCGAGGTCTCGTTCCGGCACCTGGGCCCGCGGGTCGAGCAGATCCTGGCGCTCGCCGAGGAGCAGGCCGAGGCGATCAAGGCGTCGGCCACCGACGACATCGCCGGCCGGCTCGCCGAGGCGGAACGCATCCGGGCCGAGGCCGAGGCGCACGCGCACGACGCCGTCCGGGACTTCGAGGTGGCCCTGGCCGCTCGCCGGGCCGAGGAGGAGAAGGTCGACGCCGCCAAGCGGGCGGCCGGGGAGAAAGCCGTCGCCGCCGCCCGGCAGACCGCCGAGCAGATCCGCGAGGAGAGCGAGGCCATGCTGGCCCGGGCCCGGGCCGAGGCGCAGCACCTGGCCGACACCGCGGCTCAGGAGAGCCAGCGGGCGCGCGCCGAGGTGGACGGCTACGTGCAGTCCACCCGGATGCAGGCCGAGCAGGAGGTGAAGGCGCTGTGGGAGAAGACCAACCAGGAGATCGCCACCCGCCGCGCCGACGCCGACCGTGAGCACGCCGATCTCAAGGCGGCCGTCGAGCATGAGCTGGCGCTGCGCCGGCACGCGGTGATCGAGGAACTCGGGCAGATGCGCGCCGGTGTCGAGAAACAGTGCGCCGACCTGCGCAGCGAGGCCGACAAGTACGCGGAGGAGGTGCTCCGCCGCTCCGACGAGCAGGCCACCGCCACTCGCAAGGAGATGGCCAGCCAGCAGGAGAAGATCGCGCAGGCCGGCCGGGAGCTGGAGGCCGCCCAGGCCAAGGTCGTCGAGGCGGAGCGCCGCCTGGCCACCGCGCAGGAGCAGGCGCTGGCCGGCGAGCAGGAGACCGAGCGGGTCAAGCAGCGGCTGGCCGAGGTCAGCCAGCAGCTGGAGGCCGAGCTGCAGCGGGTCAGCGAGGCGCAACGAGCCGGCGAGGCCGCCGAGCGGCATGCCGCCGACGTCCGCCGCCAGGTGCAGCAGGAGGCGAAACGGGTGGCCGAGCTGGCCGCCGCCGCGGTGCTGGCGGCCGCCGCCTCGCCCGACGAGCCGGAGCCGGACGGCATCCCAGGGCCGGCCACCAAGGTGACCGCCACGGCGGAGGCGCCCCTCAAGGCCGAGCCGCCGGTCAAGGCCGAGGCCCCGGTCAAGACCGAGCCGCCCGCCAAGGTGAGCGCCTCGGCGAAGGTGACCGTCCCGCAGGCGAGCCGAGTGCCGGCCGACGCGGAATAAAAGGCCAGCGGCCGGCTGGCGGCCGGTTGATAACCTCCGGACTTCCCGTCCGCTGTGGAGGTCCCGCATGTCATCGGAACCCGTCGAGGAGCCGGTGGACGCCCCGGCCACCGAGGACGACACTGCCGAGGAGGGCAGCCGCTTCGGCGCGCCCGGCCGCCCGCTGAACCGGCGCAGCCCGTTCCTGTTCGGCTTCCTGTTCGGGCTGGGCGTGATCGTGGCGTACGCGCTCTTCCTGGGCATCCGCAACGCGGCCTCGATCCTGGTGCTGATCTTCATCGCGCTGTTCCTGGCGATCGGGCTGCACCCGGCGGTGGTCCGGCTGCGCCGCTGGGGCCTGCCGCACGGCCTGGCCGTGACGATCGTCTCGCTGACCGTTGTCGGTCTGCTGGCCGGCGGGATCATCGCGCTGATCCCGCCGCTGGTCACCCAGACCACCGAGCTGATCAACAACGCCCCCGAGACGATCGAGAACCTGCGCCGCAGCGAGACGGTCAACGACCTGGTGCAGCGCTACGACATCGTGAACAAGGTGCAGAGCGCGGTGAACGCGGGCACCATCGGCGGCGCGGTGGGCGGCGTGGTCGGCGGCGCCAAGCTGATCTTCGGGACGATCTTCAACGTCCTCACCGTGCTGGTGCTGACGATCTACTTCATGGCCTCCTTCGACAGGCTCAAGGAGGCGGGTTACTCGCTGGTCCCGTCGTCGCGCCGGGCCCGGGTGCGGCTGCTCACCGACGAGATCCTGACCAAGGTGGGCGCGTACATGGTGGGCGCCATCGCGATCGCCATCCTGGCCGGGCTGAGCACCTTCGTGCTGGCCATGCTGCTGGACCTGCCGTACCCGTTCGCCCTCGCGGTGGTGGTCGCGGTCTGCGACCTGATCCCGCAGATCGGCGCGACCATCGGCGCGGTCATCGTCAGCCTGGTCGGCCTGGCCTCCTCGGTGCCCGACGGCATCGTCTGCATCGTGTTCTTCATCGTCTACCAGCAGATCGAGAACTACCTGATCTACCCGAACGTGATGCGCCGCTCGGTCAAGGTCAGCGATGTGGCCGCGGTGGTCGCCGCCCTGCTCGGCGTGGCCCTGTTCGGCGTGGTCGGCGCGCTGGTCGCCATCCCGATGGTCGCCGCCGTCCAGCTGATCATGCGAGAGGTCCTGGTCCCCAGCATGGACCAGCGTTGATTCATTTTCGGTACGCCCGCGGCACGCCCCGAGTCTGGTGACGGGTCCACCCCTCACCCCGCCAGCCCGGCCTGATGCCCGAGCGGCGGAGACCACCGTCACGCCCAGCCCAGCAGCGCGGCTGGCCGTGACGGTGGTCTCCGAGCCCGCGACACCACCACCAGCACCAGCCCAGCACACCCGGCTGGCCGTCACGGTGGCCTCCCCGCCCACGACACCACCACCAGCACCAGCCCAGCACACCCGGCTGGCCGTCACGGTGGCCTCCCCGCCCACGACACCACCACCAGCACCAGCCCAGCACACCCGGCTGGCCGTCACGGTGGCCTCCCCGCCCACGACACCACCACCAGCACCAGCCCAGCACACGCGGCTGGCCGTGACGGTGGTCTCCGCGCCCACGACACCACCACCAGCACCAGCCCAGCAGACAGGGCTGGGCGTGACGGTGGTGTCCCTGGTTCGGACAGCACCATGACGGCCAGCCGCGGGACAGCGGGCTGGGCAGGGGCGTTGCCAGGGTTCGGGGGGCACGGACGCGCGGGCGGGACCGGCGAGTGCCGGGTCGCCTCGCGCGGGGTCAGTTCTGGAGGGGCTTGGGGACGTCGACGTCGGCGAACGCGGCGACCGTGCGATCGGCGTAGGCGTTCATGTCGCCGGTCTCCATCGGGCCGTCCCAGGTGCGCGGCAGCGGGGTCGGCACCCCCGGCGCGACCCGGCGGACGACCTCGTCGAGCACCTTCTCCGCGTCGCCGACCCAGAGGTGCTTGGCGCCGGCCATCGGGACCACCTCGGCCTGCGGGATCGCGGCGAACCGCTCGGCGGCCTCGGCCGGGCGCAGGTAGTCGTCGAACTCCGGGATCAGGGCGGTCACCGGCTTGCCGTCGGCGGCCCAGGCGGCCAGGTGCTCCGGGCGGGAGAAGCGCAGCGGCGGGGAGAGCAGGACGGCGCCGGTCACCACGGGGTCGAGGCCGTACATCAGGGTGAGGTCGGTGCCGAACGACCAGCCGAGCAGCCAGATGTCGGGCAGGTCGGCGAACTCCGCGTACTCGATGGCGGCGGCCACGTCGTAGCGCTCGTCGACGCCGGCCGAGAAGGCGCCGCCGCTGGTGCCCCGGACGCTGCCGGTGCCGCGGGTGTTGAAGCGCAGCACGGCCAGCCCGGCCAGCGCGGGGAGCCGCCAGGCCGCCTTGCGGTAGACGTGGCTGTCCATCATCCCGCCGTGGGTGGGCAGCGGGTGCAGGCAGACGAGGGTGGCCACCGGCGCGCGGTCCAGCGGCACGGCCAGCTCACCGACCAGGGTGATCCCGTCGGCGGTGTGCAGCTCGATGTCCTCCCGTTTCGCGGGGAGGATCGAGTTGGCCCGGATCTGGTTGCTCGGCATGAGAAGAGGATGCCCTCATTCCGTCACGGGGTGGTGGGCGGGTTCACCCATAGCGCGGGGCGTTACGCGAGCGCTCCACGCCGGGGCCGCGGCGCTCCCGGGCACGCCAGCAACCGGTGTGCCAGTGGCGGCGGTCGGCGCCGTCGCCGAAGTCGCCGGCCGGCCACGCCACCACGTGCGCGACACCGGGGCGGATGTCCTGCAGGCAACCGGGGCACCGGTACGTCTTGAGGGCCGCCGCGCCGAAGATGTTGCGCACCAGCCACTCGCCGTCCTGCCACTGCTGGACGCGCTGCTCGGTGATGCCCGGACGGTCCCGGGGCGGCTCGTCGTCAACCGGGGGACGGCGGGGGCGATTGCGGCGGGGGCTCACAAGGTTAAGAGTACGTAGTGACTCATCGGTAACATTGCGCCTAGACTCCGGACATGACGGCGACTCACGTTCCCGGCCTGCCCGTGATCGAGGACGGCCAGCTGATCTCCACGAACCCGGCCACCGGCGCGGAAGCGGGCCGGGTGCCCACCGCCGACGAGAAAGCGGTGCTCGCCGCCGTCGAGCGTGCCCAGGTGGCCGCCGCCTGGTGGCAGGGCCTCGGCTGGGAGGGGCGCAAGACCCGGCTGCTGCGCTGGCGCACCCTGCTGGTCGAGCGGATCCAGGAGCTGGCCGAGCTGACCCAGCGGGAGAGCGGGAAGCCCCTCAACGACGGCATCATCGAGATCACCGCCGCCGTCGAGCACCTGGACTGGGCGGCCCGCCACGCCAAGAAGGTGCTCGGCCCGCGCCGGATGCGCACCCGGCTGCTGCTCGCCGAGCACGTCGGTCACCTCGAGTACCAGCCGTACGGCGTGGTCGGCGTGATCGGCCCGTGGAACTACCCGATCGTCACCCCGATCGGCCCGATCTCCGGCGCCCTGGCGGCCGGCAACGCGGTCGTCTTCAAGCCCAGCGAGTACACGCCCGTCGTCGGCCAGTGGCTGGTGGACTCGTTCGCCGAGATCGTCCCGGAGCACCCGGTGCTGCAGGCGGTGCACGGGCTGGGCGACGTCGGCGGCGCGCTGTGCCGCTCCGGCGTCGGCAAGGTGAGCTTCACCGGCTCCACCGCCACCGGCAAGAAGGTGATGGCCGCCTGCGCGGAGAACCTCGTACCGGTGGTGATCGAGGCGGGCGGCAAGGACGCGCTGATCGTGGACGCCGACGCGGACGTCACGGCGGCCGCCGAGGCGGCGGTCTGGGGCTCGATGACCAACGCCGGGCAGACCTGCATCGGCATCGAGCGGGTCTACGCGGTCGATCCGGTCTACGACAAGTTCGTCGAGGCGGTGGTGGAGAAGGCCGGGAAGCTGCGCACCGGCGAGGAGATCGGCCCGATCACCATGCCCAAGCAGCTGGACATCATCCGCGACCACATCGAGGACGCGCTGGCCAAGGGCGGCCGGGCGGTGCTCGGCGGTGCCGATGCCGTGCGGGCGCCCTACGTGGCGCCGACCGTGCTGGTGGACGTGCCGGCCGACTCGTCGGAGATCCGCGAGGAGACGTTCGGGCCGACGCTGACCATCACCCGGGTGCGCGACGCGGACGAGGCGGTGCGCAAGGCCAACGACACGCCGTACGGGCTGGGCGGCTCGGTCTTCGGGAAGAAGAACGCGATCCGGATCGCCCGCCGGCTGCGGTCCGGCATGGTCGCGGTGAACGGCACGCTGACCTTCGTCGGGATGGGCAACCTGCCGTTCGGCGGGGTCGGCGAGTCCGGCTTCGGCCGGATCCACGGCGAGGACGGCCTGCGCGAGTTCGCCAGGGCCAAGGCGATCACCGTACGCCGGGCGAGGTCGCTGCTCCCGGCCATGACCTTCGAGCGCACCCCGGCCCAGGTCCAGCAGATCGTCAAGGCCCTGCGCCTGCTCTACGGCCGTAAACCGTAGGCTGTGCGGGTGGCCGACCACCCCGCGGTTGAGGTAAGCGATCTCACGGTGAGCTACGGCTCGACACCGGTGCTGGCCGGTGTCGAGCTGACCGTCCCGGCCGGCGCCGGCGTCTGCGTGACCGGCGAGAACGGCATCGGCAAGTCCACCCTGCTGCGCTGCGTCAGCGGCCTGCAACGCGCCGACTCCGGCCGGATCCGGGTGTTCGGCGGCACGCCCGGCGGCGGCCCCGAGTTCTGGGCCGCCGTGGTCACCACGGTGGAGCCACCGACCTGGTACCCGGGGCTGACCACCAGGGAGCACGCCGAGCTGATCTGCCGCGCGCACGGGCAGGACCCGGACGAGGCCGGGGTCGGCGAGGCGCTGGAGCGCTTCGGCCTGGCCGGGCACGCGGACGCCATCCCGCCGTCGCTCTCCTCCGGACAGAAGCAGCGGCTCACCCTGGCGATGGCGCTGCTGCGGCCGAGCGCGCTGCTGATCCTGGACGAGCCGGAGCAGCGCCTCGACCCGGAGGGCCGGATCGCGGTGGCCGAGATGCTCGCCGACTACCTGCGCGGCGGCGGATCGCTGCTGATGGCCAGTCACGACGACAAGTTCGCGGTGGCCTCCGGCGCGGAGCTGACCACGATGACGGCACTCGTCGCCACCGCGCCGGACCCGTCATGACCACCGTGATACCGCTGCGCCCGGTCCGCCGCTGGATCCACCGGCGGCAGGTGTCGCATCGGGAACGCGGCGCCACACTGGGCAACCTCTACTTCGCCGTGCTGCTCGGCGCGGTGCTCGGCGCGATGCTGCACAAGCAGCTCGCCAAGATCTTCTGGCCGCCGGTGGCCGACCTCGGCGCGCTGCCGGCCCTCGCGCTGGCGCTACTGGGCGCCGGCTTCCTGCTGCTGGCGCTGCGCGCGATCGGCCCGGTGACGCTCGGCCGGCCGGCCGCGTACTTCCTGCTCACCGCGCCGGTCAGCCGGCGCCGCCTGCTGCTGCCGTCGCTGCGCCTGGCGGCGGCCGGGGTGGCGGTCGCCGCCGCGCTGCTGGCCACCGGGATCGCCGGGCACGCCGCGCCGCACGACCGCGCGCCGGCCCTCATCCTCGGCGGTGCGCTGCTCGGGATCGGGTTGCTGCTGGTCACGGTGGTGGCGCAACGGGTGCGGGGCTGGGCGACGGCCGTCGACCTGCTGGCGAAACTCGCGCTCGTGGCGGGCCTGGGGCTGCTGGTGGCCGACACGATCGGCGTCGCCCACGCGGCCCCGCCGGGCGCGTGGCCGTCGAGGCCGGCGCTGCTCACGGTCGCGGCGACGCTCGCGGTGGTGGTCACGGCGGGGACGGCGCTGATCGTACGCGAGTTGGCTCTGACCCCGGCCGATCGCGTCCTGGACGCCGCGAAGCTCACCGGAACCCTCTTCGACAGCGCGTTCGGTGTGGAACCGTCCTTCCTCACCGACATGGTGGAACGGCGCTACTGGTCGCACCGGCGGCTGACCACCGCCCGACCGCCGGCCCGCCTCCCGGTGCTGACCGGGCAGGACTTCCTGATGGCCCGCCGTCGGCTGCCCCGGCTGCTCTGGCTGCTGGCCGCGACCCCGGTCCCGCTGCTGCTCGCCGGGGCGCCGGCCTGGGTCACCGCCGTCGCGCTGCCGCTCGGCGCGATGGCCGCCGGGCGCACCACGACCGGCACGGTGAACACCGACTCCGGCAATCCGGTGCTGTCCCGGCTGCTCGGGATCGGCTCCCGGCAGGCGCTGCTGCAGCGGCTCTGGATCCCGGGCGGGCTGGCGTTCCTCTGGTCCCTGACCGCCCTGCTCCTGCTGCAGTTCGCCGGGAAGCTGCCGCCCGGGCAGTGGTGGGTGCTCAGCCTGCCGCTCGGTGTCGCCGGCGGGGTGGCCGCGGTGCGCCGGGCCCGGTCCGGGTTCGTCCGCAACGATCTGCTGCCGCTGGACACCCCGATGGGCACGGTGTCCACCGGCCCACTGGTGTACGCGTTCGCCGGCCCGGACGCCCTGATCCTCGCCGTCCCGACAGTGGTCGGGCTGATCCAGGGCGCGCCGCTGAGCCTCACGCTGGTCGTCTTCCAGTACGCGCTGGCCCTGATCGGCACCCGCGCCTACCTGGTCGCCACCACCGACCCGGACCGCGTCGAGTTGAAGCCCTAGAAGAGCGTGAGCTCGTCGCGCTCCATGCCGCGCAGCTTGTCGTAGTCGACGACCACGCAGCGGATCCCGCGGTCGGTGGCCAGCACCCGGGCCTGCGGCTTGATCTCCTGAGCCGCGAAGACGCCCTTGACCGGGGCGAGCAGCGGATCCCGGTTCATCAGTTCGAGGTACCGGGTGAGCTGCTCGACGCCGTCGATCTCGCCGCGGCGCTTCACCTCGACGGCCACCGAGCCGCCCTCGGCGTCCTTGAGGAGCAGGTCGACCGGGCCGATGGCGGTCATGAACTCGCGCCGCACCAGGGTGTGCCCGGCGCCGAAGGTCTCCGGGTGCTCGGCCAGCAGCTCCTGCAGGTGCGCCTCGACGCCGTCCTTGCGCAGGCCGGGGTCGACGCCCAGCTCGTAGGAGTAGTCCTGGAAGACCTCCTCCAGGGTGATCCGCAGCTCCTCGCCGGCCTTGTTCACCACTTTCCAGACGCCCTCCGACTCCTGCAGCTTGCAGGGCGGACTCATCCAGTTCAGCGGCTTGTAGGCACGGTCGTCGGCGTGGATCGACACCGAGCCGTCGGCCTTGACCATGAGCAGCCGGGTGGCGAGCGGGAGATGAGCGGAGAGCCGTCCGACGTAGTCGACGGAGCATTTCGCGATGACCAGACGCACCGGGGAACACTACCTGACGTTCTTCCCCGCGGTTTCCCCCCCGCGGGGACGGCGCGGCTGTGCCGTCCCCGGGTTTTCCCCCGGGGACGGCACAGCGGACCGCTCGGCGAGCGGGACGTGCACGCCGGTGCCATGCTGACTTCGTGTTCGAAGCATTGACCGGCACCGGCCTGGCGGCGTCCGCCGGCCTGAACGCGTACATCCCCCTGCTGACCATGGGCCTGCTGGCCCGGTACACCGACGCGATCGACCTGCCGTCCGGCTGGTCGTGGCTGGCCAACGGATGGACCCTGCTCATCCTGGCGATCCTGCTGTCCATCGAGGTCGTCGCCGACAAGGTGCCGGTGGTCGACCACCTGAACGACGTGGTGCAGACGGTCGTCCGGCCGACAGCGGGTGGCCTCGCCTTCGGCGCCGGTTCCGCCTCGCAGACGGTGACCGTCGCCGATCCCGGCTCGTTCTTCACCTCGCACCAGTGGGTCCCGGTCGCCGCCGGCGTGCTCATCGCGCTCTGCGTGCACGGGGTCAAGGCGGCCGCCCGCCCGGTGGTCAACGTCACCACCGCCGGGTTCGGCGCGCCGGTGGCCAGCACCGCCGAGGACCTGAGCAGCGTCGTGATGTCGGTGCTGGCGATCGTGCTGCCGTTCCTGGTCCTTATCGGACTCGGGGTCATGGTGTGGGCCACCATCTGGGTCTTCCGCCGGCGCCGGCTGCGCAAGGAAGCGAAGCTGGCGACTGTCGAAACGCGTCGCCTGTTTGGTTGACTCTGCGGGTGCCCGCGCTCGCCGTACCCCTTTTCGCCCTCTGCTGGTGGCTCGCCGGCTATCTGATCGGCCGGGATCCGGGGCGGCCGGCGCTGCGCTGGGCGGCCGCGGCGCTCGTCGCGTACGCGGCCGGCCTGGTCGCCTGGACCGTCGCCCCCGGCGGGCGGACCGCCGGGATCCTGGTCTGCCTGCCGGCCCTGGCCTGGGCCGGCAGCGTGGTGGCCCTGCTTCCGCTGGCGCCGGCCGAGCGGCGCCCGGTCGACGTGGGCGCGCTGGTCCTCGGCGTGACGTTCCAGGTGCTGGTGATCGCGCTGCCGGGGGCCGGCAAGCTGGTCGGCCTGACCCCGCTGGCCGGCACCCTGGTCCTGCTCTGGCGGGTGCGCGCCGAGGTGGTGCCGCGCAGCCTGACGCCGGCGCTGACCATGATGGCCGGGCTGTACGCGGCGAGCCTGGCCGTGCTGCTGGTCCCGGTGGACACCGGCGGTCCCGGCCCGGTGCTCGCCGCGGCCGGGGTGGATCTGCTCGTCTTCGGTTACCTGATCGCCGTGGCGCACGCGATGGCCGGCGGCGAACGGCTCCGGCCGGACCTGCGCCGGGCCCTCGCGGCGGCCGTCGGCGTGTTGATCCTTATCGGTCTCCCGGTGGTATTGACCATGTACGCCGCGGACACCCGGGGCACCGTTGTCGTGCTGCAGTTCGTGGTGCTCGCGGTGGCCTCGGCGGCGGCCGGGCTGACCGGCCGGCTGAGCCGGCTGCTCGACCGGGTGGCGCTGGCCGGCGACAACCGGCTGCGCCACGACCGGGCGGCGCTGTTCGTCAACGCGGACGCGCTGCTGCGCCGCCGCGAGCAGCGCAAGCTGACCGAGATCGGCGAGCCGGAGTTCCTCCGGCTGACCCGCCGGGCGCTCGCCGACTTCAACGACCTGAACCGGCTGTCCCGCAGCCCGCTGACCGACCTGCCGGTGGTGGCCCGGCGGATCGCCGGGCGGGGCGACGACCAACCCCGGGCGCGGGCCCGGGAGCTGCGCGCGGTGCTGCGCGAGGCGGTGTCGGCGCTGCGCCCGACCGGGCCGTTCGGCACCACCGAGGAGTGGCGGTACTACAACACGCTGCAGTTCGTCGGGGTGCTCGGGCTGAACCCGTACTCGCGGCGGCAGCGGATGGACGGGCTGAGCCGGGAGGCGCGGATGGCGCTCGACTGGTTCCGGCGCAACGTGCCGCGGGACACCATGCGGCAGTGGCACCGGGAGGCCGCCATGATCGTGGCGGCGCAGCTGTGGGAAGCCCTTTCTGACGACAGATCACGACACGCAATGGCTAATCCGTCTTAATGATGGAAAATCGCTAAAATCCCCCCACATGGAGTCCGGGGGGTCGCGTGGGTAGTCACCGCAACGCGCTGGTCGCCGCGGTTCGGCAGGAACTGGCCGAGGCCCGCGGCTCCGCTCGGGCCGTGCTGGCCGCCGCCGAGTCGGCCCGGGGCGAGGCGCAGACCCGCCGGCGGCTGGTCCGGGACGCGTACGCCACCTGTCTGAGCCAGCTGGCCGCCGCCCGGGAGGCCGCCCGCGACGACATCCAGCGGCGGTTCCGCGGCGAGGCCACCCAGCTCGCCGGACACCTGCGCGGCCTGGCCACCTCCAGCGCCACCGGCGCGGCCGGCGCGCCCTGGCGGCTGTGGTCGCCCAGCGAGCCGGACCCCGGCGCCCGGCCCGGGCTGCTGCGGATCGGCGCCATCACCTTCGACGACACCGCCGCGCTGCCCGGCCTGATCCCGCTGCTGGACGCCGTGCACCTGCACGTCTCCGGGCCGTCTCCGCAGGTGGACGACCTGATCACCGGGGTGCTGCTGCGAGCGCTGGGCAGCACCCGGCCGGGCGACGTACAGCTGACCGTCTACGACCCGGAGAACCTCGGCGGCACGCTCGCCCCGTTCGCGCCGCTGAACCCGACCTTCGTCGGGCCGGGCGGCCTCGGCTCGCTCCTCGACGAACTGGCCGAGCACATCTGCCGGGTGAACGAGTCGCTCGGCGGGCAGTACCCGTCGCTGGCCGACCTGGCCGCCGCCCGCCCCGGCCCGCGCCCGGAGCCGTGGCGGCTGGTGGTGCTGCTCGCCGACCGGGCCACCTCGGTCGAGATGACCACCGGGCAGCGGGCGCAGCTGGGGCGGATCGTGCGTACCGGGGTGGCCTGCGGGGTGCACCTGGTGGTGCGCGGGCTGGACCTCGACGACGACCCGACGGTGGAGCGGATCACCGTGCTCCGCGACCAGCTGGCCACCTGCGACTCGCTGGGCAAGCTGGAGATCCGGCTGGACCCGCCACCGCCGCCGGAACGGATCGCGGCGTTCTGCCGGAGCAGCGCCGAGCGGCTGCGGGCCGGTCCGGGCCCGGCCAACCTGGCCGACCTGGAGCCGGCCCGGCACTGGACCGAGTCCTCGGTCTACGGGCTGGTCGCGCCGATCGGCGACAGCACCGACGGGAGCCTGGTCGAGGTGCCGCTCGGGGACGACCCGCCGCACGCGCTGATCGGCGGCCCGTCCGGCTCCGGCAAGACCAACCTGATCTACGCCTGGCTGGGCTCACTGGCCACCCGGTACGGCCCCGAGGAGCTCGCGCTCTACCTGCTGGACTTCAAGGAGGGCGTGTCGTTCGCCAGGTACGCCCCCGGCCCGCGGGACCCGAGCTGGCTGCCCCAGGTGCGGCTGGCCGGCATCAACGTCAACGGCGACCGCGAGTTCGGCCTGGCCATGCTCCGGCACCTGGGCGAGGAGCTGCGCACCCGGGCTCAGGCGGCGAAACGCCACGACGCCGGCAAGCTGGCCGAGCTGCGCGCCGAGGACCCGGCCGGGCACTGGCCGCGGATCGTCGCGGTGATCGACGAGTTCCAGGTGCTGCTGGCCGGCCGGGACGCGGTCGCCGACGAGGCGGTCGCCCTGCTCGAGGACCTCGCCCGGCGGGGCCGCTCCCAGGGCATCCACCTGATCCTGGCCAGCCAGGACGTGGCGGGTATCCAGGCACTGTGGGGCCGGCCCGGCCTGATCGCCCAGTTCACCCTGCGGATCGCGCTGCCCAAGGCGCGCCGGATCCTGGCCGACGACAACCTGGCGGCGGCGGTCATCCCGCGCTTCCACGCGGTGGTGAACACCGAGTCCGGGATGTCCGGGGCGAACCGGATCGTGCGCCTGCCGGACGCCGGCGACCGGACGGTGTGGCGCACCCTGCAACGCCGGCTGTGGCGGGCCCGGCCGGCCGGCTGTGCCGAACCGCGGCTGTTCGACGGCGACGCGGTGCCCCGGCTGCCGGCCGCGTTGCGCCCCGCCGGGCGGGTGCCGTCCGCCGACGCGCCGGTCGGCTCGTCGCCCGGCGCGGTGCTCGGCGAGCGGATCGACGTGGCCGCCCAACCGGCCCGGCTCCGGCTCGGCCGGATGCCGGGACGCAACCTCGCGGTCCTCGGCACCCGCGCCGACGAGGCGTGCGACGTGCTGGCGGCGGCCGCGCTCAGCCTGGCCGCGCAGGGGCCGGCGCACTTCAGCGTGATCTGCCTGGACCCGGGCGCCACGCCGGCCGCCGCGCGGCTCGTCGCCGAGCTGCCGTCGGCGGACTGGTACGACGCGACCGACGCCCGCTTCGACCTGAGTCACCTGGACATCCCGCACTATGTCGTCGGCTACGCGCTGGACGCGGCCCGTGACCCGGCCCTCAGGAAGCTGCTGACCGAGGGCCCGGAACAGCGCACCCACGTGCTCGGCTGGTGGCGCTCGGTGGCCCGGCTCCGCGACGACCTGGGCGGCATCGGCGCCCGGTTCGACGCGATCGGCGCCTGGGTCGCGCTCGACGTGCACGGCGCCGACCTGGCCCCGCTGCACCCGCAGCCCGGTGGCCCGGTCTGGTACCCGCGACCGCGGCGCGCGCTGTTCTTCGACCGCTCGGTGCACCGCACACCCGAAGTGATCATCCCGTACGAGGTGAACAGTGACCACACGTGACCGGCAGCCGCCCAGCCGCGACTACCAGTTGATGGTGAGTGCCCTGGCCGAGGTGACCCGGCGCCGCGACGCCGAGCTGGACCAGGCGGAGCAGGCGTATCAGGACAACGCCGCGCGCGCCGCCGGCGAACTGGCCCGGGCCGAGAACGACGCCCTGGCCGCCGATCGCTGGGCCGGCGCGGCCGCCGCGCAGGTGCTGGACGTGGACCGGGAGGCGGCGCGGCTCTGGGCCCAGCTGCGCCGGGCGCGCGGCCTGCGGGTCCGGGCGCTCGGCGAGGTGCCCGACCCGGCGCCGGTCGAGGCCCTCCCCCGGGTCGCCCTGCAACGCCGCCCGTCCTCGCTGGACGGCCTCGCCGAACCGGGCGGCGCCGGGCCCGGCCGGCAGTCGCCCCGGGCGCTGCTCGCCCGGGCCGCCGACCGCATCGACGACCGGATCCGGCCGAACGGCCGCCGCGCGCTGCCCCGCTGGTCGCTGCCGCTGCTCCCGCTGATCGGCGCGGCCGCCGCGGCCCTGGCCGGGCTGATCGCCGCCGGGCTGGTCACGTTCGGGCACGAGGCGGTCTGGGGCGGCGCGATCATCCGGGGGCTCGGCTGGCTGGCGTTCCTCATCGCCCCGTCGGCGGGCGTGCCGGCCGCGGCGGTGCTGGCGCACCGCCGGCTGCGCGCCCGGCTGGACGTCGGCGGCATCGGCCTCACCCTGCTCGGCGGCATGATCGCCGCCACGGCCCTGTCCCTGACCTTCGCCGCCTCCCACTGACCCCGCGGCAGCCGCAACGACGAGCGCAGCCCGTTGCGGCCGGGCGCCCACGCGCGGCCCAGCGGCGCGCCGCGGTCCGGACCGGCGCCGGCCTCGCGGCCGCGAGCAACAGCTCCCGCCCGGAACGGCGAAGCGATCCGGCACCGGGACTACATCGCGCTGCGGCCACGGGACGATCGATTGCGGTTGGGGCAGCCCGAGACCGTACAAAATCGGGTTCGAAAAGCGACGCCTACCCGAAGCCCAGAAGAGAGCCCCAGGCCGAAGCGGCCCGGGGCTCCTCTCCCGAATGACCCAACAGATCAGTAGCTGTAGAAGCCCTTGCCGGTCTTGCGGCCCAGGTCGCCCGCCGTGACCATGCGCTGCAGCAGCTCCGGCGGGAAGAACTTCTCGTCCTGGGTGTCGCGGTAGATGTTGCCGGCCGCGTTCAGCATCACGTCGAGGCCGGTCAGGTCGACGGTGGCGAGCGGGCCCATGGCGTGGCCGAAGCCGAGCTTCATCACCGTGTCGAGGTCGGCCGCGGAGATCACGCCGGACTCGACCAGCTTGATCGCCTCGACCAGCAGGGCGGAGAACAGCCGGTTCGAGACGAAGCCGGCGACGTCCCGCTTGACCTCGACGCAGGTCTTGCCGACGCCCTCGGCGAAGTCGCGGGCGGTGGCCAGCGTCTCGTCCGACGTCTGGTAGCCGCGGACCAGCTCGACCAGCTTCATCATCGGGACCGGAGAGAAGAAGTGGATGCCGACCACCGACTCCGGCCGCGAGGTGATCGCCGCGATCTGGGTGATCGGGATGGCCGAGGTGTTGGTGCCCAGCACCGCGCCGGCCTTGCAGATCTTGTCGAGAGCCTTGAAGACCTCGTGCTTGGCCTCCACCTTCTCGTAGATCGCCTCGACCACCACGTCGGCCTCGGCGACCGCGTCGAGGTCGGTGGTCGGGCTGATCCGCTGCAGGGTGGCCTCGACCTCCTCCTCGGCGATCTTGCCCTTGGCCGCGAAGCGGGTGAGCGAGTCGCGGATCGCGGCGAGCCCGCGCTTGAGCGAGGCGTCGTCGACGTCCCGCATGGTGACCTGCCAACCGGCCTGCGCCGAGACCTGCGCGATGCCCGAACCCATCAGTCCGGACCCGATGACCGCGAGACGACCCGCCATGCTCCACTCCTTCGTTAGAGGCGGGGTCATTCTAACGGGGTTACTTAACGGAAACTTAGGCCCGGCCTCGATCGGGGCAAAGCCGGAGAAAACCGCCTGGCACGGTGCCAGACTGTGCGCATGGCCACGAGCGACGGCTGGTACCTCATCGGACCGTTGATCGCCGTCGGTCTGGTCGGCTTTCTCGGCGCCGTGTTCTGGCGCATGGGCCTGCAGCCAGGTCCCCCGGACGGTCTGGCGGACGGCCTGGCGATCTTCGGCGAGCAGGAGGACTACGGCCTCCTGTGGCCCGCCGCGGTCACCGACGAGCCCGAGATCGCCGACGAGATCCGGCGGTTGCTCTCGGACGCGGGCATCCGGGCCACCAAGGCGACCCGGCGGGACGGCCGGGTCTGCGTCCTGGTCTTCGCCGAAGAGGTGGAGGAGGCACGCCGCCTGGTCGGCTCCGCCTAGGACGAACCCTAGAAGTCGAAGGTCGGCTCCGGGACGTCCGTCCGCTCCACCTCGACGCCCAGCCGGGCCAGGTCGTCGACGAAGTTCGGATAGCCCCGGTCGATGTGGTGCACCTCGCCCACCTCGGTCACCCCGTCGGCGCACAGCCCGGCGATGACCAGGCCGGCCCCGGCCCGGATGTCGGTGGCCCGGACCGGGGCGCCGGAGAGCCGCTCCCGTCCGTTCACCACCGCGTGGTGCCCGTCGGTGCGGATGTCGGCGCCCAGCCGGACCATCTCGTTCACGAACATGAACCGGCCGTCGAAGATGTTCTCGGTGATCAGCGAGGAGCCCTCGGCGACGGCGGCCAGCCCGAGCGCCATCGGCAGCAGGTCGGTGGCGAACCCCGGGAACGGCAGCGTGACGATGTCGACGTGCCGCGGCCGCTCGGCCATCCGGACCCGGAACCAGTTGTCCCCCGGGTCGACGGTCGCCCCGGCCGCCACCAGCTTGTCCAGCGCGATGTCCAGGAACTCCGGGCGCACCCCGTGCACGGTGACGTCGCCCCGGGTCATCGCCGCGCCGTAGGCCCACGTCCCGCCGACGATCCGGTCGCCGATGGTGGTGTGCCGGACCGGCTTGAGCGGCCCGTCCACCCCCTCGATGACGAGCGTCGAGGTGCCGGCCCCGTGGATCCGGGCGCCCATCGCGGTGAGCATCTGGCAGATGTCCACGATCTCCGGCTCCCGGGCCGCGTTGTCGATCTCCGTGACGCCCTTGGCCAGGACCGCGGCCATCAGCAGGTTCTCGGTGGCGCCGACGCTCGGGAAGTCCAGCCAGATCTTGGTCCCGCGCAGGCCGGCCGGAGCCGAGGCGATCACGAAGCCGTGCTCGTTGGAGATCTCCGCGCCCATCCGGGCCAGGCCGGAGACGTGCATGTCCAGGCCACGGGAGCCGATCATGTCGCCGCCGGGGAGCGCGACCCGCACGTAGCCCCGGCGCGCCAGCAGCGGCCCGAGCACGCAGATCGACGCGCGCAGCCGCCGGACCAGGTCGTAGTCGGCCTCGGCGCCCGGCTCGAAGGGCACGTCGATGACCGCCTCGGTGCCGTCCAGCGCCACGGTGCAGCCGAGCCGGCGCAGCACCTCGGCCATGATCGCGATGTCGGTGATCCGGGGCACGTTGGAGACCACGCTGCGCCCCTCACCCAGCAGCGCGACAGCCATCAGCTTGAGTGCCGAGTTCTTCGCGCCGCCGACCGAGACGTCACCGGTGAGCGGGTTGCCACCCTTTACCCTGATCACATCCACGCGGGCCATCGTAGGGTCCGGAACCCAGATCCGGCGCACGGGGCGGGTCACTCGTCGCGGCTTCCCCTGGCCCCTCGCCTCCGGGCGCTCGATTCCGCCCAGGCCGCCTATCTCGGGTCGGGCCGCCTATCTCGGGTCGGGCCGCCTCTCCCGGGTCGGCCTGCCGACGATCAAGATCAAATTCGGGACAATCCGATACGCGCGTCCGCTGTGGTGCGGATCGCATGCTCCCGCGCGGGCCGGGTCCGGCGATCTGGCCGC
The DNA here is from genome assembly GCF_030252345.1 of Actinoplanes oblitus. NCBI lineage: Bacteria > Bacillati > Actinomycetota > Actinomycetes > Micromonosporales > Micromonosporaceae > Actinoplanes > Actinoplanes oblitus. The sequence continues at coordinate 8,715,755 of NZ_CP126980.1, forward strand.
TGCGCGTCCATAGCGATCGCCGGACCCTTCATTGTCCGTGGATGGTCACCGAAACCCCGGCGCGCCCCCGTGCGGCGGCGAGCGGACCAGCGGCGGGGCCCGTGCGACCGCCGGTGGCCGGCACCACCGCGACGCCCCCACCACGCGCCGACCACCGCGGCTCCGTACCCGGCGAGGTGGCCACTAGGCTCGGGGCATGGCTGTGCATCTGACGCGGATTTACACCCGTACCGGCGACGCTGGGCAGACTCGACTGGTCAACAACGAGGTGGCGGCGAAGACGGATCCGCGGATCGCGGCCTACGCCGACGCCGACGAGTGCAACGCGGCGCTGGGGGTGGCGCTCGCGCTGGGCGCTCTGCCGGAGGACGTGCGGGCGGTGCTGGCCCGGATCCAGAACGACCTGTTCGACCTCGGGGCGGATCTCGGCAACCCGCTCGCCGAGAACCCGCCGTACCCCCCGCTGCGGATCACCGAGGACTACGTCACCCGCCTCGAGGGCTGGTGCGACGAGTTCAACGAACGGCTGGCCGCGCTGGACAGCTTCATCCTTCCGGGTGGCACTCCGGGCGCGGCTCTGCTGCACGTGGCCCGCACTGTCGCCCGCCGGGCGGAGCGGTCCGCGTGGGCCCTGATCGCGGCCGACCCGGACCGCACCTCGGTCCTGCCGGCCAAGTACCTGAACCGCCTGTCCGACCTGCTCTTCATCCTGTCCCGGGTGGCCAACCCGGACGGCGACGTGAAATGGGTCCCCGGCGGCTCACGCTGAACATCAGTCCCCGCGCGACCGACTCACGCTGAGCATCAGTCCCCGCGTGACCGGCTCACGCTGAGCATCAGCCCGCGCGTGACCGGCTCACGCTGAGCATCAGCCCGCGCGCGAATGGCTCAGGCGGGCTGACCTCTCGCCCGGGCCGGCACGACGGCCGCATCTCGCGGGGCCGACACACGGAGTCCCACGCGGGCTGACGCTCTCCCGCGGGCTAGGCGTCCGGCAGCGCCACCTGGAGCTCACCGTCGATGGTGGTGACGGCGGTGCCGGCCAGATCCACCCGGTCACCCCGGAGCGTCACTCGCACCAGACCGCCGCGCCGCGAGGCCTGGTAGCCCACCAGCGAGGTGCGCCCGAGGCGCTCGCTCCAGAACGGCGTGAGCGCGGTGTGCGCCGACCCGGTCACCGGGTCCTCGTTAACGCCGACCGCCGGGGCGAAGAAACGGGACACGAAGTCGTAGCCGGCCGCCGGGTCCTCCGCGCGGGCGGTGACGATCACGCCGCGGCCGGTGACCCGGGCCAGTGCGGTGAAGTCCGGGGTGAGCGCCCGGACCGTCTTCTCGTCGGCCACCTCGGCCAGCACGTCGTCGGTGTTCGGACCGGTCCAGAAACTGGTGAGCGGTTCGGCTCCGAGCGCCGCGGCCAGCGCCGGATCGGGGTCGACAGCGCTGAGCGGCGCCGCCGGGAAGTCCAGCGTGATCAGGCCGTCGCCGGCCACCGTGGCGGTCAGGACGCCGCTCCTCGTGGCGAATCGAGCCGGCCCCTCGGCCAGCCCGGCGTGGTGCAGCACGTGCGTGCTGGCGAGGGTCGCGTGCCCGCAGAGTGCCACCTCGGCGACCGGGGTGAACCAGCGCAGCGCCCAGTCGGCGTCACCGCCGGCCGGCAGGCGGTGCAGGAAGGCCGTCTCGGCGAGGTTGACCTCGGCGGCGACCTGCTGCATCCAGTCGTCGGCCGGGAAGGCGTCCAGGATCAGCACCCCGGCCGGGTTGCCGGCGAACGGGCGATCGGTGAAGGCGTCGACGATACGAATCCGCATGCCGCCGACGCTAGGCGCCGGGCCGGGCGGGCGCGACTGCCAATCCCGGAACCGTGGTCAGCTCTCCATCGGGCGGGGCCCGAAGATCGACCGGCCCGGCACACTGCCCGGGTCCCGGGGCGGGCCGGCCTCGAGCCAGGAGAGGAAGCCGGTCACCGTGGTCTCGGCCATCGCGATGTCCAGCTCGGTGCCGCCCATCGCGCAGCGCAGCACCACCCAGTGCCCGGGCATGGTGAGACGCTCCGGCCCGGTGGGCAGGCGCCGCTCGGCGATGGTCAGCACCCGCCGGTCGAGCACCCGTTTCGGGCGGATGGCGAGGCTGAACATCTTGTGGAAGCGGAGCTCGTCACCGACGAACTGGCCGAGCCCGGGCGACCAGCCGCGGCCCGGCACCAACGTGTTGGTGCGGACCTGCAGCCGGATGGTGCCGCCGCCGAGCATGAGCAGCCGGCGGCGGAAGAAGATGGCGAACAGTAACGCGAGCAGCGCGACGAGGCAGATTCCGACGACTTCCAGAACCCGCATCGCCGGTGTCAGTGCTGCTCGGGCGTGGCCGGCGTCGCGCTCTCGGCGAGCACGGTGACGCCGTTCGCGTCGATGGAGAGGAAGCCACCCGCGACGTCGTAGGTGAGCTGCTCGCCACCGGCGAGTTTCACCCGGACCTGGGACGGCTCCTTGAGCAGGCCGAGCAGCGGAGAGTGGCCCGGCAGCACACCGATCTCACCCTCGGTGGTGCGCGCGACGAGCATCTCGGCCTCACCGGCCCAGACCTTCTCCTCGACGGCGACAACCTCGACGTGAAGCTGGTTGGCCACGCTGTCTCCCTTTGACGCTGCGAACCGAATGGGTGAAAGTCTAATCGGCGCCGCCGACCGGCGGCCGACCGGGGCTAGCTGTTCCTGTTCACGAACTCCGGGTGGGCCAGCAGAAACTCCGGGATCCTGTCGTTCCGCACCGCTTCGAAGAACTGATCGGAACCCGCGCCGAGGCCTTCACCCAGGTATCTCCCGCCGTCGTAGACGCCGCCGCCGGGCAGTTTGATCGACACCATGTTGTCGGTGTTCAGCCCCTGCAGGGCCAGACCCCAGTCGAGGATGCTGTGGCCGTTGCCGTCGAAGGTCAGCGCGTCGCCGCCCGCGTCCAGGATCTTCAGCATCTTGCTCGGGTTGGTCACCACGCCCTTGCTCATCGCCTGCTTGGCCATCGCCTTGATGAACTGCTGCTGGTGCCGCTGGCGGTCGTAGTCGCTGTGGGGCAGGCCGTACCGCTGCCGGACGTAGTCCAGGGCCTCCCAGGCCTTCAGGTGGTACGTCCCGGGCCGGTAGACCTTCTGCTCGCCGATGTACGGGTGCGCGCAGGTGTTGTCGGCGCACTCCGGCCGGCGGTCACGCCGTTCGCCGTTCGGTTTCAGGTGCTCGGACTTGACCACCATGTCGACGGTCATGGTGACCCCGCCCATCGCCTCGACGATCTTCTTGAAGCCGCCGAAGTTGATGATCGCGCCGGCCTGGAAGTCCTTGATGCCGGTGAGCTGGCCGACCGTCTTGGCCAGCAGCTGGAAGCCCTGCTTCACGTCGTGCTTGCCGTTGCCGACCGAGCTGCCGTACGACATCGCCGCGTTGATCTTCGACTTGCCGCCGCCGAAGCCGGTCGGCGGGAACGCCGGGATGTCCACGTAGAGGTCGCGCGGGATGGAGAAGAGGTAGACCTGGTCCATCGTCGCCGGGATGTGCGCCACGATGATCGAGTCCGAGAGCGGCGCGGTCTTGTCGTCGCGCGGGTCGATGCCGGCCATCAGGATGTTGATCGGGCCCTTGATGTCCTCGGCGACCGCCTTGGTGGCGCCCTCCGCGGGCGCGCCGATCAGGCCGCCGTCGGCGTCGATCGCGCCGGTGTACTTGGCGATCAGCGCGTTCCCGCCGACCAGCACGACACCGCTGGTCACCATCAGCACCGCACCGCAGACGGCGGTCAGCCGGGCCCACAGCGGTGCCCGGCGCTTCGCAGACTTAGCCACCCGATCCCCAACTCTGCCGGTCCAACACCCACGTCAACGCGGGACCCGCCTCCCAGGCGGCGGCCAAGCATACCCAAGGAAAATACGAGGTCCCTGGGTGCGATGCCCACGTTCACACCTGTCGAACTGCCGGTGAACGAGGGAAGCCGTGCCGGTGTGAACCGGCACGGCTTCCTGTTCGTCAGAACCGCGGGAGGGCTGAGGTCAGCCCTTCATCAGCTCGTGCGCGTTCTTCTCCAGATCCTCGAGACCGCCGCACATGAAGAAGGCCTGCTCCGGGTAGTTGTCGTACTCACCCTCGGCGATCTTCTTGAACGCCTCGATGGTCTCCTTCAGCGGGACCGTCGAGCCGGGAACGCCGGTGAACTGCTCCGCCGCGTAGGTGTTCTGCGACAGGAACCGCTCGATGCGGCGGGCCCGGGCGACAGTGACCTTGTCGACCTCGGAGAGCTCGTCCATACCGAGGATGGCGATGATGTCCTGCAGGTCCTTGTACTTCTGCAGGATCCGCTGGACCTCACGGGCCACCGCGTAGTGCTCGGCACCGACGAACTCCGGCGCCAGGATCCGCGAGCTGGAGGCCAGCGGGTCCACGGCCGGGTAGATGCCCTTGTCGGAGATCGACCGCTCCAGGTTGGTGGTCGCGTCCAGGTGGGCGAAGGTGGTGGCCGGCGCCGGGTCGGTGTAGTCGTCGGCGGGCACGTAGATCGCCTGCAGCGAGGTGATCGCCTTGCCCCGGACCGAGGTGATCCGCTCCTGCAGCTCACCCATCTCGTCGGCCAGGGTGGGCTGGTAACCCACCGCGGACGGCATCCGGCCGAGCAGGGTGGAGACCTCGGAACCGGCCTGGGTGAACCGGAAGATGTTGTCGATGAAGAGCAGCACCTCCTGGTTCTGGACGTCCCGGAAGTACTCCGCCATGGTCAGGGCGGTCAGGGCGACCCGCAGACGGGTGCCCGGCGGCTCGTCCATCTGGCCGAAGACCAGGGCGGTCTTGTCCAGCACGCCACCCTCGTCCATCTCCAGGATGAGGTCGTTGCCCTCACGGGTGCGCTCGCCGACACCGGCGAACACCGAGGTGCCACCGAAGTTCCGGGCGACCCGGATGATCATCTCCTGGATCAGCACGGTCTTGCCCACACCCGCGCCACCGAACAGACCGATCTTGCCACCGCGCACGTACGGCGCGAGCAGGTCGAGCACCTTGATGCCGGTCTCCAGCATCTCGGTCTTCGGCTCCAGGTCGGCGAACGCCGGGGGCTTGCGGTGGATCGACCAGCGCTCCTGGATGTCCAGCGTCGACGGGTCGACGTTGAGCACCTCGCCGAGGGCGTTGAACACGTGGCCCTTGGTCACGTCGCCGACCGGCACCGAGATGGGGGCACCGGTGTTGACGACCTCCTTGCCGCGGACCAGGCCGTCGGTCGGCTGCATCGAGATCGCGCGAAGCAGGTTGTCACCCAGGTGCTGGGCGACCTCCAGGGTCAGCTTCTTGGTGCCCTCGGAGAGGGTGACCTCAACGTGCAGCGCGTTGAAGATCGCGGGCATGGCGTCGCGGGGAAACTCGACGTCGACGACCGGGCCGATGACCCGGACGACACGGCCGACAGCGGTCTCCGCCTTGGTGGGCTCAGCAACAGCAGTCATCACACATCACTTCCCGCCGCGGCCAGCGCGTTGGCGCCGCCCACGATCTCACTGATTTCCTGGGTGATCGCAGCCTGCCGCGCGGAGTTCATCTCGCGCGTGTACCGCTTGAGGAGGTCGTCGGCGTTGTCCGACGCGCTCTTCATCGCCCGCCGGCGAGAGGCCGACTCGCTCGCCGCCGAGTCCAGCAACGCCGCGTAGATCCGCGTGTTGAGGTACTTCGGCAGCAGCGCGTCGAGCAGCTCGTCGGCGTCCGGCTCGAACTCGTACGCGGGCCGCAGGCCCTGGTCCGACTCGTCCGCCTCGTCCTCGACCCGCACCGGCGCGAGCGGCTTCGCGTTCGCCGTCTGGGTCATCAGGGACTTGAACTCGGTGCTCACGATGTGCAGCTCGTCCACGCCCGCGATGCCCTCGGGGCCGAAGGTCCCCTCGGTCTCCGAACCCGCCGCGAACGCCTCGATCAGACCGTCGCCGATCCGCTTGGCGTCCTCGAACGACGGGCGCTCGGAGAAGCCGGTCCAGCTGGCGTCGACGGTCCGGCCGCGGAACCGGTAGTAACCGGTGCCCTTGCGGCCGACGACGTACAGCGCCACCTCCTTGCCCGCCGCACGCAGCTCCTCGATCAGCTGCTCGGCGGCGCGGATGGCGTTGGCGTTGTAGGCGCCGGCCAGGCCCCGGTCACTGGTGATCAGCAGAACGCCCGCCCGCTGGACGCGCTCACGCGCGACCAGCAGCGGGTTGTCGACCGAAGCGTTCGACGCCAGGGCGGCCAGCACCTTGGTGATCGCCACCGAGTACGGCCGGGACGCGTTGACCCGCTCCTGGGCCTTCGCGATCCGGCTGGTCGCGACGAGCTCCTGCGCCTTGGCGATCTTCTTGGTCGACTTGACCGTCTTGATGCGCCGACGCAGCGCCTGTACCTGACCGGCCATGACTAGCTACCGCTTTCGCCGGTCGCGCTGCCCTGGAAGACCTTCTTGAACTCGACGACGCCCGACTTCAGGCTCTCGATGTTGTCGTCGCTCAGCTGGTCCGTCGACTCGATCGCGGTGTAGACGTCGCTCTGGTGCTGCTTGAACCACTGCAGGAATTCCTGCTCGAAGCGGCGCACGTCGGCGACCGGGACGTCGTCCAGCTGACCGGTGGTGCCGGCCCAGATCGAGATGACCTGCTCGACGGTCGAGTACGGCGAGTACTGCGGCTGCTTGAGCAGCTCGACCAGGCGGACGCCCTTCTCCAGCTGCGCCCGCGACGCGCGGTCCAGGTCGGAGGCGAAGGCCGAGAAGGCCTCCAGCTCACGGAACTGGGCCAGGTCGAGCCGGAGCCGGCCGGAGACCGTGCGCATCGCCCGGACCTGCGCCGAACCGCCCACCCGGGACACCGAGGTGCCGACGTTGATCGCCGGGCGGACACCCGAGGCGAACAGGTCGGACTCCAGGAAGATCTGGCCGTCGGTGATCGAGATGACGTTGGTCGGGATGTAGGCCGAGATGTCGTTGGCCTTGGTCTCGATGATCGGCAGACCGGTCATCGAGCCGCCACCCAGCTCGTCGGAGAGCTTGGCGCAGCGCTCCAGCAGGCGGGAGTGCAAGTAGAAGACGTCGCCCGGGTACGCCTCGCGGCCCGGCGGGCGGCGCAGCAGCAGCGACACGGCGCGGTACGCCTCGGCCTGCTTGGTCAGGTCGTCGAAGACGATCAGGACGTGCTTGCCGTTGTACATCCAGTGCTGTCCGATGGACGAGCCGGTGTACGGGGCGATGTACTTGAAGCCGGCCGGGTCGGACGCCGGAGCCGCGACGATCGTCGTGTACTCCAGCGCGCCCTGGGCCTCGAGGACGCCGCGGATGCTGGCGATGGTCGAGGCCTTCTGGCCGATGGCGACGTAGATGCAGCGCACCTGCTTCGCCGGGTCGCCGGACTCCCAGTTGGCCTTCTGGTTGATGATCGTGTCGAGCGCGACAGTGGTCTTGCCGGTCTTACGGTCACCGATGATCAGCTGGCGCTGGCCGCGGCCGATCGGCGTCATGGCGTCGATCGCCTTGATACCGGTCTGCAGCGGCTGCTTCACCGGCTGGCGGGCCATCACGTTCGGCGCCTGCAGCTCGAGCTCGCGGAAGCCTTCGTTGGCGATCTCGCCACGGTCGTCGATCGGGTTACCCAGGGCGTCCACGACGCGACCCAGGAAGGCGTCGCCGACCGGCACCGAGAGCACCCGGCCGGTGCGCTTGACCGGCTGGCCCTCCTCGATGTTCGCGTAGTCACCCAGGATCACGGCGCCGATCTCACGGACGTCGAGGTTCAGGGCGACGCCCAGCGTGCCGTCGGCGAACTCCAGCAGTTCGTTCGCCATCGTCGAGGGCAGGCCCTCGACGTGCGCGATACCGTCGCCCGCATCGGAGACGATGCCGACCTCCTCGCGGGAGACCTCGGGCGAATAGGACGAGACGTAGCGCTCTAGCGCCCCCCGGATCTCGTCCGAGGAGATGGTCAGCTCGGCCATCCTCTGCCTTCTCTGTCTAGCTCGGGACGTCGCCGCCACCGAGGGGCTTCTCGATCAAGGGATCGAGGGGAAAGGACTATGTAGCGAACGCCTGCGCGGCGCCTATTTCGCGAACGCCTGCTTCGCGGCGTTCAGCCGGCGCAGGATCGTGCCGTCGTAGAGGTCGGAGCCGACCCGGACGCTGACCCCGCCGATGATCGCGGGATCGACGTCCACCTTCAGCGAGACCTCGCGGCCGTAGATCGCTGCCAGCTTGCCGGCCAGGGCCGTCTCCTCGGCGTCGGCGAGCGGCTTGGCAACCGTCACATACGCCACCTCGCGGTCACGCCGCGCGGCGGTCAGCTCGACCAGCCGGCTCAGCGAGGCCTCGAAGCCACGGCCACCGAAACCCTCGAGCGCGACCTGGACGAGCCGGACCGTGATCGCCTGGGCCTTGCCGTCGAGAAGATCCCCGACCAGCTTAGCCCGCGGGGCCACCGGGGCACCGATGTCACTGAGCGTGGCCGCGAGCTGCGGGCTGCCGGCGACGATCTGCGTGAACCGGAAGAGTTCGTCCTCGATCTCCGCCAGCGTGCCGTCCTTCTGCGCCGAGGCGAGCAGGGTGCCGACACCCAGCCGCTCGGTCGCGTCCAGCAGGTCACTGGGCTTGGAGAACCGGCCGCCCACCAGGGTGGCCAGCGCGTCGACGGTCACCTCGGCGACCTTGCCGGACAGCAGCGAGCGGAGCAGGTCGCCACGGTCGTCGCCGGGCCGCGACGGGTCGGTCAGCGCCCGGCGCAGCCGGGGCTGGCCCCGCAGCAGGCCGGCCACCGTGAGGATCTCATCGGCGACCGTGGCCAGCTGCGCACCCGTAGCCGTGGCGGTGTCGGCGGAGAGCCGCTCCGCCGCGTCCGCGTAGGCCTGGTTGGTGACGCCCGACGCCATCAGCGCCCGCCAGCCGTGCCGGCGGCGTCGAGGTCCGCGATGAAGCGCTCGACGGTGCCGCGGGTGCGGGCCTCGTCGGCCAGCGCCTCGCCCACGATCTTGCCGGCCAGGTCGACCGCGAGGGTCCCGACCTCGGCACGGAGCTCCCGGACGATCGACTCACGCTGCGCCGCGAGCTGCTCGTTGCCGGCCGCGATGATGCGGTCCGACTCCTCGCGAGCCTTGGCGAGCACGTCCTGCCGGATGCCCTCGGCGTCGGCCCGGGCCTCGTCGCGGATGCGAGCGGCCTCGGTCCGTGCCTCGGCGAGCTGCGCGCGGTACTGCTCGAGCAGCTCGTTCGCCTCGGCCTGCGCGGTCTCGGCGCGCTTGATGCCGCCTTCGATCGCGTCCACGCGAGCGCGGAACGTCTTCTCCATCTGCGGGAAGACGAACTTCATCAGTACGAAGCAGAGCACCGCGAAGGCGACCGACCCGACCACGATTTCCTGCCAGGCAGGGAGGATCGGGTTGTGCGGCTTATCGTCGGCGGCAGCCTCGGCCAGAACAACAAACGTGTTGATCATGAGAACCTCCTGTCGAGGTCAGCTATGCCTGGATCAGCCGAGCGGGTTTGCCCAGATGAAGCCGAACGCGATGCCGAGCAGCGCGAGCGCCTCGACGACGGCGAAGCCGATCCAGACGTACGGCAGGGTCAGGCGCGACGACTCCGGCTGGCGGGCGGTCGACTGGATGTAGGCCGAGAAGACGAGACCGACACCGATACCCGGGCCGATGGCAGCGAGACCGTAACCGATGGCGGCGGTGCTACCAACAACTTCGGAGAGCAGCATTCTCAGTTCCTCCTGGTATCTCGCGTGACTGTCACGCGGGACGACAAACGGGGTGGTACTTCGTGCGGGATGAAACTCAGTGCTCGTCGGCGAGCGCGCCCTGGACGTAGCTCGCGGTCAGCACCGTGAAGACGTAGGCCTGGAGACAGATCACCAGGAACTCGAGGAAGGTCAGCGCGATGGTCAGCGCCCAGGACAGGATCGAGACCGGGGCGAGCAGCCCGTTGGCGCTGATCATCGCGAAGCCGCCGAGCGTGAACACCAGCAGCAGCATGTGCCCGGCGAACATGTTGGCGAACAGACGGACGGCCAGCGAGAACGGGCGGACCAGGAAGTTCGAGAAGAACTCGATCGGGATCAGCAGCGGCAGGATGAACCACGGCGCCGGCGGGACCAGAGCGGTCTTGAAGTACTTCACGAAGCCGTGGTGCCGGATGCCGACATAGATGAACATCACGTAGCTGATCAGCGCGAGAATCGCCGGGAACGCGATGTGCGAGTTCGGCGAGATCTGCACGAACGGCACGATGCCGAAGAAGTTGTTCACGATGATGAACATGAACAGCACCGTCAGGTACGGCGCGAAGGCGACACCGCGCGGACCGATCATCTCGATCGCGACGTTGTTCCGCACGAAGCCGTAGACGCTCTCGGCGATCCACTGCTTCTTCGTCGGAACGAGCTGCGGCTTCCGGTACGAGACCAGGAAGAAGATGATGATCGCCGCTACCGCTACCCAGACCAGGAACGTGATCTTGGTGAACCAGTAGTTGTTCTCGACGTTCCACGGCAGGATGCTGGGCAGGTAGAAATCCTCGACGCTGGGCGGGAACTCCGCCGCGAGGATCGTCTGACTGATCACCATGGCCCTTTCCTGTCAGGCGCCGAGCCGGCGCACGATGAGGTACACACCCAGGCCGATGCCGAGGACGGCGCCGATGCCGGCGAAGATGCCCTTGGTCCCGACCCAGTGGTCAACCAGCCACCCGATCCCGCCCCAGGTCAACATGCCCGCGATGAGGTAGGTGACTGCCGTCATGCCCGCACCGGAATCCGGCGGGGTCGGGCCTTCGTCACCGCGTTTGTCGTGGGGAGGTTCTTGGCCGGTCATGACGGCCCGAACGATATCAGCAGGTGATACGAAGCTAAGCGGGACCCCCCGCACAACCGCAGTTGTCCAGGCGTCAGGGGTCTCGCAACTGGAAGCACACGGTACTCCTGTCCCGCCAGAACGGAACAAGGCACGAGCGGACACATCACCGGATCGTGGCAGTTGATCAGCCATACCTCCATTGAGCTGGAGGAACGCGCGTGCCTCAGATCACTTCCGGAGTGTCCGGCGAGTCACCCACCAGGCCTGGACCGCGGTCCAGATCACCACACCCGCCACCACGCCAAGCCCCAGCGCTTTCTTTCCCGGCCAATCGGACGAGACGCCAACAGCCAGGATAATGCCAAGCAAAGAATATTTGACGACATACGTCAGCATTCCCAGCGGCATGACCAGGGCCGGCCGGACCGTGTCCGCCCAGGCGACCACCAACGTGGTCAGCGTGTGGCTGACCGTCACGATCAGCACGCCGCCGGCCGCGGCCAGCGCGGCGGTCGGCCCGCTGACCAGGAAGCCGATCGAGGCGGCGCAGGTGAGCAGCAGGAACGACACAGCGGTCAGGAAGCCGAGGTGCTCGGTCTTCCACCGCGGGTCCGCCGGCAGGGGCGGCAGGTCCGGCAGCGGACCATCGAGATCTTTTTCCGGTACGCCGGGAAGCTCCCCGAACGCGCCGGGCGTCACCGGTGTGGGGGTGCCACTCGCGCTGTGGCTCACCGGGCACGCCCTCCCGGCCCTCGCTGCGCCGCGGTGCGGTCGCTCATGCCATGACCTCCTGGTCGACGTAGAACGGGAAGCGCCGCACCAGGCAGGTCACCTCCTCGCGGACACCGGCCAACCGGGACTTCCCGCCGGCCGTCTCCGGGTCGCACCGCACCGCCACCCCGATGAGTTCCGCGGCCCGGCGCATCTCGGTCTCCCCCATGCCCTGCGAGGTGACACCGGGCGCGCCGACCCGGATCCCGGACGCCACGGCGGGTTTCTCCGGGTCGTACGGAATGGGGTTCTTGTTCAGAGCGATCCCCGCGGCGGCACAGCGCGCCTCCGCCTCCCGGCCACTGACCCCCAGCTCGCGCAGGTCGAGCACGGCGAGATGGGTGTCGGTGCCACCGGTGACCGGGCGCATCCCCTCGGCGGCCAGCCCAGCGGCCAGCGCCTGCGCGTTGCGCACGGTCTGGGAAGCGTACCTCCGGAAGGCCGGCAGGGCCGCCTCGCGCAGGGCCACCGCCTTGGCCGCCACCGTGTGCATCATCGGACCGCCCTGGGCGAACGGGAAGACCGCCTTGTCCACCCGCTGGGCCAGGTCGGCCCGGCAGAGGATCATGCCGCCGCGCGGGCCGCGCAGCGCCTTGTGGGTGGTGCAGGTGACCACGTCGGCGTACGGGACCGGGGACGGGACCGCCCGGCCGGCCACCAGGCCGATGAAGTGCGCCGCGTCGACCAGCAGGTAGGCGCCCACCTCGTCGGCGATCTCGCGGAACCGGGCGAAGTCGATCAGCCGGGGGTAGGAGATCGAGCCGCAGATGATCAGTTTCGGCCGGTGCGCCAGGGCCAGGTCGCGCACCTCGTCGTAGTCGATCAGCTCGGTCCCGGGCGTCACCCGGTACGCGATCGGATGGAACCACTTGCCGGAGAAGTTCGCCCGGCTGCCGTGTGTCAGGTGCCCGCCGTGCGGCAGCCCCATGGCCAGCACCGGGTCGCCCGGCTCGGCCAGGGCGGCGTAGGCGGCCAGGTTCGCCGACGCGCCCGAGTGCGGCTGCACGTTGGCGTGGTCGGCGCCGAACAGCTCCCGGGCCCGCTCGACGGCCAGTTCCTCGGCGCGGTCGGCCTGGGCGCAGCCGCCGTAGTAGCGGTGCCCCGGGTAGCCCTCGGCGTACTTGTTGGCCAGCGTGGAGCCGAGCGCGGCCAGCACGGCCGGCGAGGTGAAGCTCTCGCTGGCGATGAGGGTCAGCGTGTCGCGCTGGCGGGCCAGCTCGCCGAGGAGCACGTCGGCGATCTCCGGATCGTCGCGCTCCAGCGCGGTGAAGTCCGGCCCCCAGAAGGTGCTCACCCTGGGCCTCCCCGAGCTGGTGTGACGCGGCCAGAAATGAGCATATGGCTGAATGACCCCCGTTCGGGGCACAGTCTTCAAGTAACGGGTTTTCGGGTTCTTTCCTGAAAGGCTCAGCATGCGCTGTCTTGTCACAGGAGCGACCGGGTACATCGGCGGCCGGCTGGCACCCCGCCTGGTCGAGGCCGGCCATCACGTGCGCTGCCTGACCCGCAGCGCCGGTCGCCTGCGGGACGTCCCGTGGGCCGGCCAGGTGGAGATCGTCGAGGCCGACCTGGCCGACCCGGCCAGCCTGCGGCCCGCCTTCGACGGCGTCGAGGTCGCCTACTTCCTGATGCACTCGCTGGGCCAGCCGGACTTCGAGCGGCGGGACCGCGAGGCGGCGGCGAACTTCGCCGCCGCGGCGCGCGCCGCCGGCGTACGCCGGATCATCTACCTGGGCGGCCCGGAGCCGCCCCCCGGCGACCGCCCGTCCCCGCACCTGCGTTCCCGCGCCGAGGTCGCCCGGATCCTGCTGGCCTCCGGCGTGCCGACGGCGGTGCTGCGCGCCCCGGTGATCATCGGCTCCGGCTCGGCCTCGTTCGAGATGCTGCGCTACCTGACCGAGCGCCTGCCTGCCATGATCACCCCGCGCTGGGCGGAGAACCTGATCCAGCCGATCGCGGTCCGCGACGTGCTGCGCTACCTGATCGACGCGGCCGGCCTGCCGCCGGAGGTGCACCGCGGTTTCGACATCGGCGGCGCCGACGTGCTCAGCTACGCCGACATGATGCGCCGCTACGCCCGGGTCGCCGGCCTGCCCCGCCGGATCATCCTGCCCACCCGGGTGCTCAGCCCGTGGCTGTCGGCGCACTGGGTCGGCCTGATCACCCCGGTGCCGAACGCGATCGCCCGCCCACTGGTCGCCAGCCTGGTCCACGAGGCGGTGGCCCGGGAGAACGACCTGGCCGCGCTGCTCCCCGGCCCGGCCCCGCTCGGCTTCGACGAGGCGGTCCGGCTGGCCCTGGGCCGGATCCGTGACGCCGAGGTGGAGACCCGCTGGTCCACCGCGTCCGGCCGGGACGCCGCCGCCGAGCCGCTGCCCAGCGACCCCAAGTGGTCGGGCGGCAGCGTCTACCTCGACGAACGCTCCCGCGAGGTGCACGCCCCGGCCGACCGGCTGTGGCGGGTGATCGAGGGCGTCGGCGGCGAGAACGGCTGGTACTCGTTCCCGCTCGCCTGGTCGGTGCGCGGCTGGCTGGACCGGCTGGCCGGCGGGGTCGGCCTGCGCCGCGGCCGGCGCGACCAGCACCGGCTGCGGGTCGGCGAGGCCCTCGACTGGTGGCGGGTCGAGGAGCTCGAGCCCGGCCGGCTGTTGCGCCTGCGCGCCGAGATGCGGGTGCCCGGCCGCGCCTGGCTGGAGATGCGCGCCGAGCCCGACGGCGACGGCGGCTCGGTCTACCGCCAGCGGGCCGTCTTCCTCCCCCGCGGCCTGGCCGGCCACCTCTACTGGGCGTCGGTCCGGCCGTTCCACGGCATCGTCTTCAGCGGCATGGCCCGCAACATCGCCCGCGGCGCGGAAACCATCGGCTGATCGAGAACGGACGGATGCCTAGGCGGCGGCGCGCGAGAGGCGGTCGCGCACGGCGAGCCAGTCCTCGGTGTCCGGCGGCTCCTGCACGAAGATGGTGGCCACGCCGGCGTCGTCGAGGCGGTGCAGCGCGGCGTACAGGTCCGCCGCGTACTCCCGCGGGTCCGCGGAGAGGACTTCGACGAGCTCGGTGCCGGGTGCGCCGGCAACGGCCGGGGAGGTCTCGGTGCCGGGTTCGCCCGCTTGCCGGTACGCCGGCGGCGCGCTCCCCTCGTACGTCAGAATCGCCGCGGGTGCCGGCGACCCGGACCGGTCGGCCTCCCGCACGTCGGGGGTCAGCACGACCTTGGCGCGTGGCGCGTAGTGCCGCCGGCTCATCCCGGGCGACGGCCGGGCCGCGCCGTCAGCGGTCTCCGTGTCCCGCAGCGCGATCGCCCCCGTCGCGTCCCGCAGCACGCGCAGGCTCAGCGCGCCCGGGCGCAGCAGCGTCGGCACCGGCGTGGTCAGGTCCAGCACGGTCGACTCGATGCCCCACGAGCACGGGCCGCCGTCCAGCACCAGCGGCACGTCCGGCAGGCTGCGCACCACGTGCCCGGCGGTGGTCGGCGAGATCGACTCGGACCGGTTCGCGCTGGGCGCGGCGAGCGGCAGGCCGGACGCCTCCAGCAGGCGCAGTGCCACCTCGTGCGCGGGGATCCGGATGGCGATGGTGTCGTTGTCGGCGCCGACGCCGGCCAGGTGCCCGGCCCGGCGCACCACCAGGGTCAGCGGGCCCGGCCAGAACCGCGCGGCCAGCTCGTCGGCGACGGCCGGCCACTCCTCGGCGAGCGCGCGGGCCGCCTCGACCGAGGCGACGTGCACGATCAGCGGGTTCCAGCTCGGCCTGTTCTTCAGCCGGTAGACCTCGCCGATCGCCTGCTTGGAGAAGGCGTTGGCGCCGAGGCCGTAGACGGTCTCGGTGGGGAAGGCGACGACCGAGTCGGCGCGCAGGATCTCGACGGCCCGGCGCAATCCCTCGGCGTCGGGCGGAACGACACGGCTCACGGAAGCAACAACGCGGCGAGCGGCATCGTGGCGTCCTCGATCTCGTCGGCGACCCGCTGGAAGGTCTGGTCGCCGCGGCCCCACGGGTCGTCCAGATCATCGGTGAGCAGCGGCGTCTCGCCGGCACGCAGCCGGTGCACGGCGGCGACCAGGGCGGTGCCGCGCTGGCGCACCGCCTCCGGCTCGGGCTCGGCCGGGGGCAGCGTGGCCTTGTCGACGGCGCCGAGCAGCCGGCCGAACTCGCCGAGCACGAAGGTGCGCTCGGCGGCGGCCGGGCGCAGGGCGACCACGTAGTCGTACTGGTCGGCGGTGGCGGTGAGGATCAGGTCGGCCTCGTCGATGAAGTCGCCGCGCAGCTTGCGGGCCAGGAAGCCGTCGTCGGAGCCGCGCCGGGCGCGCACCAGCCGGGCGGCCGGCGGGTTCATCTCCTCGCCCTCGTGCCAGCCGCCGGTGCCGGCGCTGACGCTGCGGACCAGCTGCTCCGCACCGCTGCCGGAACGGTCGCGGACCGCCCGGGCGAGCAGGCGCTCGGCCATCGGGGACCGGCAGATGTTGCCCATGCAGACGTGCAGGACGGTGAACGGCGCCGCCACCTCAGGCCTGCCCCTCGACGATGTCCGGCACCACGTCGCGCAGTTTCTCCAGTGGGATCGAGCCGGTGCGCAGCAGGCGCGGCACGTCACCCGTCACGTCGACCACCGAACTCGGCCACGGGTCGACCGCCGGGCCGGCCTCCAGATAGACACGCACCGCGTACTCCAGCTGGTCGCGGGCCTCCTCGGCGGTCAGCGGCGACGGCGAGCCCACCTTGTTGGCGGTGGTCACCGCCATCGGGCCAACCTCCCGCAGCACCTCCAGGGCGACCGGGTGCAGCGGCATCCGCACCGCGATCACGCCGCCGGTCTCGCCCAGGTCCCACTGCAGGCTCGGCGAGTGCTCCACGATGATGGTCAGCGCGCCCGGCCAGAACGCGTCGGCCAGGTCCCGCGCGGCCCGGGGCAGCGAATAGACCAGCCCGTCCAGGGTGTGCCGGGAGCCGACCAGCACCGGCGGCGGCACCCGCCGGTCGGAGCCGCGCGCGTGGTGCAGCTGGGTGATGGCGTGGGCGGTGAAGGCGTCCGCACCCACGCCGTAGACCGTGTCGGTGGGCATCACCACGAGCTCACCGCTCTTGGCCGCCTCGACGGCCGCGGCGACGCCGCGATCACGATCGGCGATGGCGGTGCAGTCGTAGAGCATCACGACGTGCAGTCTGCCATGCCGTCACCCGCGACGGGCGGTCGCGTATCGCGGGCGGCCGGTGAGATCGGCGTGGGCGGTCACCTCGATGAACCGGCCGTCGGCGCGGAGCAACGCGGGCACCGCGGCGCCGTGCACGTCGTCATGCTCGATACCGACCCATCCGCCCGGTTTGAGCAGTACGGCGGCGAGCGCTGTCACCGGCCGGATGACGCTCAGGCCGTCGGCTCCGCCGAAGACCGCCTCGGCCGGGTCGTGATCGGACACCTCGGGCGGGACCGGGGTGCCGTCCGGCACGTACGGCGGGTTGCAGAGCAGCACGTCGACCTGACCGTGCAACTCGGACAGCAGCCGCGGATCGGTCACGTCGGCCTCGACGACCTCGACGGTCCGGTACCCCGACGCGTTGCGCCGCAGCCAGGGCAGCGCGGCCGGCGAGCGTTCCACCGCGATCACCCGGCCGGCCCGCGACTCGTCGGCCACCGACACCGCGATCGCCCCGCTGCCGCTGCACAGATCGACAACTGTCGCGCCGGGCGTGGTCCGCTCGATGCCCCAGCCGGCCAGCAGCTCGGTCTCCGGGCGGGGCACGAAGACGCCCGGGCCCACCGCGAGTTCCACATGGCGGAACGCGGCAGTGCCGAGCAGATGCTGCAACGGGACCCGCCCGGCCCGCGCGGCGACCAGCTCGCGCAGCCGGGCCGCCTCGTCCTCGCGCATGGTGTCGGTCAATATCAGCCGCCCGCGCGGCACGTCCAGCACGTGCGCGGCCAACAGCTCGGCGTCGACGCGCGGCGAGGACACCCCGGACGCCGCGAGTTCGGCGGTCGCCGATGCCAACTCGGGTGCCAGACGGATCCGGCGGGGGTGTTCGTCAGGCGGCATCACGGCATAATCATGAGACGTCGCGCACGCCGGGGATCGGCCGGGTCACCCAGCGATCGCGCCGAAGGCCGTGGGAGGCGCCTGGTGGGTTGGTTGGACCAGCTCGCGGAACATGTCGACGACCTGCGCCGGGCCGGGCGGCTCCAGCAGGACGGACGCTCCGCCCAGGCCCTGCCGATCCTGGACGCCGTGCTGGCCGCCGGCACCGATCCGACCATCCGGGCGTACGCGCTGGTCCAGCGGTTCGGCGCGCTGATCAACCTGGGCCGGGTGGCCGAGCTGGCCACCGCGATGGCGGCGGCCGCCGAGGCGGTCCGCGAGGTGCCCGACCCCTACCTGCGCGGCCAGTTGCACGCCTTCGCCGCCCTCGGCGCCCACCTGCAGAGCAATCTGGACCGCGGGGTGACCCACCTGGTGCAGGCGTCCCGCGCGCTGGCCGCGGTGCCGGACCGGGACGAGGAGACCGCCTGGGGCTGGCACGACCTGGCCATGGCGTATTCCTATCTCGGCTTCCACGGCCAGGCGCTGACCGCTATCGAGCAGGCCCGGGAGGTGGGCGCGAGCGCCGGGCTGGCGCCGGAGGTGTTCGCCGCGCCCGGCATCCGGCTGCGCAACGCGGTCTCCCTCGACCACCAGGGCGACACCGACGGCTGCCTGCGGGTGCTCCGCGACATCGACGCCGAGCTGTCCCGCTACCTGGCGACCGACCAGCTGCGCCCGGGCAGCCGCGCGGTCTACGGCTACGCCCTGGCCCGCCGGGCCGCCCTGGGCGAGCCGACCGAGGCGGGCGCGGCCACCTGGCTGACCGGCGGCGGCGACAGCGTCCGCACCCGGGACCTGCAACACCTCGGCGCGGTCTGCCTGACCATCGCGGCCGGCAAGCCGGAGCGGGCACTGACCATGCTGGAGGCGATCCCGGTCTCCGCCGAGGTGCTCGGCGCCCCGGAGCCGGCCCGGCTGCGCAGCATCTGCCACGCCAGCGCCGGGGACCACGCCGCCGCGCACGCCGCCGACCGGTACGCGTTCCGCCTCGCCGCCCAGCGCATCGACCAGCTCCGGGACGGCTACCTGGACGGCGTCGCGGCTCGCCTGGACGCCCAGGAGACCCAGCGCGACCCGCACCGCTACGGCGACGAGACCCTGACCGACCCGCTCACCGGCCTGCCCAACCGCCGCGCCCTGGAGCACTATGTGGACGGCCTGCTGGCCCGCGGCGAGCGCGCCGCGGTCGGGGTCTGCGACATCGTCGGCTTCACCACCGTCAACCTGCGGCACGGCCGGCACTGCGGCGACCTGGTGCTGCAGCGGATCGCCGGGGTGCTGGCCCGGGTGATGCGCCGCGGCGACTTCGTGGCCCGGTTCGCCGGCGACGAGTTCGTCCTGGTCCTGCCGGGGGCCGGCCCGCACCACGCGGCCGAGGTGGCCCGCCGGATCGGTGCCGCGGCGGCGGTGGAGAACTGGCAGGTGCTGGTCCCGGGCACGCCGATCGGGCTGGCCGCCGGCTGGTCCGAGGTGGGCGTCAACGGCCGAGGGCTGAGCGCCGCGCTGGCCGCCGCGGCGGCCAGCCGGAAACCCGCCTGAGATGGCCCTGATCGACCTCGGTGACCTCAGCGCCGGGCCCGGCGAGCCGCCGGCGCCACCACCACCGGTCCGGCGGGTGCGCCGCCGGCCGGCCGGGGCCGCGCTGGTCGCCGTGCTCTGCGCGCTCGCCCTGGGCGCGGCCGCCGTCCCGGAACCGTCGCTGGTGCACGACGCGTGGAGCGTACCGGCCGGCCAGACCGACAGCCTGGCCACCGACGGGGACACCGTCTACCTGGCCCGGGCCACCGACGGGCGGACCGTGCTGACCGCGTACGCGGTGGCCACCGGGACCCCGCGGTGGAGCCGGGACCTGCCCTGGGTCAGCGGCGCCGGCGGCCTGATGACCTTCCTGGCGGGCGACGGCATGGTGCGGCTCGCCGACACGCCGCGGGTGGCGATCCACGCCCCGCCCGACGCACCCGTCCACCCGGGCAGCGCGACGGTGCTGGACGCGGCCACCGGCGCGGTGCGCTGGCGGTCCACCAGCGAGATGATGCACGCCACCCGGGACACCGTGCTGCTCGCCGACCGGGACGACCGCGGCGAGCTGCGGACGCTGCGGCTGGTCGGGGCACGGGCCGGCGAGACGCGCTGGACGCGGCAGGTGCGGCGGGTGGCCGGCCTGGAGGTGGACGGGACCCGGATCGTCACCACCACCCTGGCCGGCGACGCCGGGGTCTACCGATACACCGACGGCAGCCTGCTCAGCAGCGGGCGGGTGGCCTGGAGCACCGGCGACGAGCTGGGCACCCAGGCGCTGATCCACGACGGGCGGTTCGTGGTCACCCGGACCGACCCGCTGGGCGCGACGATCATCGCGTACCGGCTGAGCGACCTGGGCCGGGACTGGAGCGTGCGGACGCTGCGCTCGTCGCTGGTGACCGGCTGCGGCCCGGTGCTCTGCCTGGCCCGGGGAGCCGACGTGGCCGGGCTCGAACCGGCCACCGGCGCCATCCGCTGGGTGCGCACCGGGCAGGGCGTCGCCAGCCCGGCCGGCGCGGATCGGCTGATCGCCGCCGGCACCGACGCGAACGAGCCGGTCCAGACACTGCTCGACGCGGCGACCGGCCGGGTCCTGGGCAACCTCGGCGCCGGTTGGCCGGACGGCGACCTGATGGTCCGCACCGCCACCACGCCGCCGTTGCGGACCGTGCTCAGCCGGATCGACCTGCCGGCCGGCCGGGCCGTCACGCTCGGCACCGTCGAGTCGATCGAAGGCGCCTACTGCGCCGTCACCGGCCGGTTCCTGGTCTGCCAGCGGACCGGCCGGATCGTGGTGACCACCACCGGGTGACCCGGACTCCTAGGATCGGCGACACCATGACGATGATCGAACTGGGCGACGTCAGCGAGCCCGCCGCACCCGGGCCGGAGGGTGCCGCGCCGTTCCGGCGCCGCACCCGGTCCCGGGCCGCGGCCGCGGTTCTCGCGGTGCTCTGCGCGATCGGCCTGACCGGCTCGGTGCGGCCCGGCCCGCCCACGGTCCGGCAGCTGTGGTCGATGCCGGTGCCCGACGGCGGATACCCGGACTACGTCGACGGGCAGGCGGTGCTGTTCCGGACCGAGCCGGGCGGAGCGGTGCTGACCGCCTACGACCTGGCCACCGGCAAGGTCCGCTGGGCCACCCCGATGGGACCCGAGCCGACCTGGACGATGCCGCGCGAGGCGGCCCACCGGCTCTACGTCGCCGATCACCTGAACACCCTGCTGGAGGACGGCAGCCCCGCGTTCTTCGCCTCGGCGACCGCGGCGCTGGACAGCCGCACCGGGGCGGTCAGCTGGCGGCACTCCGGCCAGATGATGGCCGGTGACGCGACGACCGCCCTCTTCGCCGACTGGGACGGCCGGGGCCGGATCGCCTCGCTGCACCTGGTCCGGGCCGCGGACGGGGTCCCGATCTGGGACCGCGCGATCGACCCGGCGCAGGCGCTGGTGGCCCCGGACTACCCCGCCGCGCCCGATCAGGTCGTCGCGGTCACCGCGGCCGGGACGCTCACCACGTTCCGGTACGCCGACGGCGAGCCGCTGGCCACCCGTCGGAGCAGCCCGCTCGCCCGCGAGCCCTGGATGGCGCTGATGACCGACGGCCGCCTCATCGACATCAGGTACGGCGCCGACCCCTCGGTGACCGCGTACCAGGCCGGCACCCTCACCGAGTTGTGGCACAGCTCCGGCCTGGGCCCGGACGTCAACGTGAACACCTGCGACCCGACGCTCTGCCTGGCCGACCGCGAGGTGCTGCACGTGCTCGACCCGCGGACCGGCGAGGAGCACTGGACGGCCCGGCAGACCGGCGCGGTGCCGATCGGCGCCGGCCGCCTGCTGGTCAACAGCAGCGGGATGAGCAACTCCCGGATCGTGGACGCGACGACCGGCCGGACCCTGACCGGCGTCGTCGACGGCACCGCGCTCTTCCCGCCCCGGGACGACGGCGCCCTGCTGGTGTTACGTCCATGGGGTTACCCGGACCTGCGAACGGCGGTCCTGCGACTGGACCCGGCCACCGGACGGACCACGCTGCTCGGCACGCTCCAGCGGCTGGCCGGCGACTGCCGGCCCGTCGGGCGTTACCTGACCTGCGTCGACGCCGACACCGTCCTGAGTGTCACTGACGTCGGCTGAGCTCGGTGTCCCCGGCCAGCCGGGCCTCCCGGTCGGCCGCGGCCAGCGCGTCCAGCACCCCGTCCAGCTCACCGCCGAGCACCAGGTCGAGGTTGTACGCCGTGTAGCCGATCCGGTGGTCGGTGATCCGGTTCTGCGGGAAGTTGTAGGTACGCACCCGCTCCGAACGGTCCACCGTCCGCACCTGCGCCTTGCGCGCGTCGCCGGCCGCCGCGTCCGCCGCCTCCTGGGCCTGCGCCAGCAGCCGGGAGCGCAGGATGCGCATCGCCGACTCCTTGTTCTGCAGCTGGCTCTTCTCGTTCTGGCAGCTCACCACGGTGTTGGTGGGCAGGTGCGTGATCCGCACGGCGGAGTCGGTGGTGTTCACCGACTGACCGCCCGGCCCGGACGACCGGTACACGTCGATCCGCAGGTCGCCGGGCTCGATCTGGACCTCCACGTCCTCCGCCTCGGGCAGCACCAGCACACCGGCCGCCGAGGTGTGGATCCGGCCCTGCGACTCGGTGACCGGGACGCGCTGCACCCGGTGCACGCCGCCCTCCCACTTCATCCGGGACCAGACGCCGTGGCCGCCCTCCGGCAGGCCCTTGGTCTTCACCGCTACCGAGATGTCCTTGACGCCGCCCAGGTCCGACTCCTGCGAGTCGATCACCTCGACCACCCAGCCGCGGCGCTCCGCGTACCTGGTGTACATCCGCAGCAGGTCGCCGGCGAACAGCGCGGACTCCTGGCCGCCCTCGCCCGCCTTGATCTCGATGATCACGTCCTTGGCGTCGCTGGGGTCGCGCGGCATCAGCATCTCGCCGAGCTTCTCCTCCAGCGCCGGGAGGGTGGCGGCGACCGCCTCGGCCTCACCGGCGAACGCCGGGTCCTCGGCCGCCAGCTCCCGGGCGGCGGCCAGGTCCTCGCGGGCGGCCTCCAGCTCGGCGTGCGCCGAGTAGATCGGCGCCAGCTCGGCGAAGCGCCGGCCGACCCGCCGGACCAGCGCCTGGTCGGCGTGGATCGACGGATCCTCCATCCGCTTCTCCAGGTCCGCGTACTCGGCGAGAAGCATGTTCAAACGGTCGTTGCTCATCGATCTCTCCAAGGTCTGCGGAAAAGCTGCCCCATGCGAACGGCGCCCGCCCCGGTTTCCCGGGACGGGCGCCGTTGAAGCAGTTACTTCTTCTTCGCGGCGTTGACCTTGGCGTACTTCGCCTGGAACTTCGCGACCCGGCCCGCGGTGTCGAGGACGCGCTGCTTGCCGGTGTAGAACGGGTGGCAGGCGCTGCAGGTCTCGACGCGGATCTCGCCGCCCTTGGCGGTGCTGCGGGTGCTGAAGGTGCTGCCGCAGGAGCAGATGACCTCGGTGGTCGTGTACTCCGGGTGAATGCCGCTCTTCATGTCTTCTCGGTCCCTCTCGATGGTGCGGGTCGCCGGGTCGCCCTGTGATGAGTGAGGACGGGAACCGGAACCCTTGCTGGCCGATGTACCAGTCTGCCAGATCCCGGTAGCCACCGGAAATCAGGAGGTGCAACTGGTTTCGCCATCGATAACGTGAGCGCCCTTCCCGGAATTCCCACCCCTGAAAGGCGCTCTGGCGATGACGCTCCTGCACGATGTCGTCGATCCGGTCATGCTGGCCGAAGCGGTCGGCAACGGGCTGATCCGGACGCAGCGCCACCCGCGCCTGCCGTTCACGATCTACAACTACACCGAGGCCTGTCAGTACAGCGGGGCGTGGACGCCGGTCACGCTCGCCTGCCGGGGCCTGATCGTGGACGCCGCCGGGCGCGTCGCCGCCCGGCCGCTGCGGAAGTTCTTCAACCACACCGAGCCGCAGGCG
This sequence comes from Actinoplanes oblitus, assembly GCF_030252345.1. NCBI lineage: Bacteria > Bacillati > Actinomycetota > Actinomycetes > Micromonosporales > Micromonosporaceae > Actinoplanes > Actinoplanes oblitus. The sequence goes on from NZ_CP126980.1 coordinate 8,739,405, forward strand.
CCGGCCCTGGACGCCACCGCGAAGGTCACGGTGACCGACAAGGCGGACGGCAGCCTCGGCGTGATCTATCACGACGGCTCCGGCTACGCCGTCGCCACCAGGGGATCTTTCGCGTCCGACCAGGCGATCCATGCGACGGACATGTTGCGTACGCGATACCCGTCGTTCGTGCCACCGGCGGGCCTGACCGTGCTCGTCGAGATCATCTACCCGGGCAACCGGATCGTCGTGGACTACCGGGGGCTCGACGACCTGGTGCTGCTCGGCGCGGTGGAGATCGTCACCGGGCGCTCGCACGGGCCGGACGCCGTGCCCGGCTGGCCGGGTCCGGTGGTCGAGACGTTCGGTTACGCGACACTGGCCGAGGCGCTCGCCGCGCCGCCGCGCGACGGGCGGGAGGGCCTGGTCGTGCACTTCACCGACGCCGACCAGCGAGTGAAGATCAAGTACCCGGACTACGTACGGCTGCACCGCCTGGTGACCGGGCTGACGCCCCGTACCGTATGGGCGGTCCTGGCGACCGGCGGCGACCTGGACGTGCTGCTGGAGCCGTTGCCGGACGAGTTCCACGCCTGGGCCCGCGGGGTGGCCGCGGAGTTGACCGCCGAGGTCGACGCGCGTGCCGCTGCCGTCGAGGCGGCCTTCGCGGAGATCGTCGGCGGGCTGCCGGACGGGTGGGGCCGCAAGGAGTTCGCGCTCGCCGCGGTGCGCAGCCCGCACCGGGGTGAGCTGTTCCAGCGCCTGGACGGTCACGACTACCGTCCGGGCTTGTGGCAGCGGGTCCGGCCGTCGGCCGACCGGCCCGCTGCCGGAGGAGCCGGGGAATGACACGACTGTTGATCACGCGGGGCCTGCCCGCGTCCGGGAAGACCACGTTCGCCCGCAAGCTGCAGCCGGGCGTGGTCCGGGTCAACCGGGACGACCTGCGCCGGATGCTGCACGGCGAGCGCCTCTTCACCCAGTGGGCGGAGGCGCAGGTGACGCACGCGCAGCGGGCCACCGTCGAGGCGCTGCTGCGCGCCCGGGCGAGTGTCGTCGTCGACGACACCAACCTGCGGGCCAAGGTGGTCCGCGAGTGGGCCGAGATGGCCGCCCGGTTCGGCGCGTCGTTCGAGGTGCACGACTTCACCGACGTCCCGCTGGCGGAGTGCCTGCGGCGGGACGCCGACCGGCCGGAGGGCGACCGGGTCGGCGAGGGGGCCATCCGCCGGATGCACGAGCGCTACCTGGCCGGCCGGAACGTGCCGCTGCCGGTCCCGTTCGTCGACCCGGGCGGGCCGGGGCTGGTGTACGAGCCGGATCCGGAGCTGCCACCGGTGGTGCTCGTCGACATCGACGGGACCGTCGCGCTGATGACCGGGCGGAGTCCGTACGACTGGAGCCGGGTCGGCGAGGACGCCCCGAACCCGGCGGTGATCGCGGCGGTCCGGGCGATGCACGCGGCCGGGCACGCCATCGTCTTCTGCTCGGGCCGGGACGCGGTGTGCCGGGAGGAGACGGAGGCGTGGCTGGAGTTGTTCGTCGGGGTGCCGTACGAAGCCCTGTTCATGCGCCCGGAGGGCGACAGCCGCAAGGACGCGGTGGTCAAGCGTGAGATCTTCGACCAGGAGATCCGGGACCGCTGGCGGGTCGTCGGGGTGTTCGACGACCGCCGGCAGGTGGTACGCATGTGGCGTGCGCTCGGCCTGACGGTGTTCCAGGTGGCGGAGGGGGACTTCTAGAGGTGAGGAAGTATCCGCGGACGTTCCATCTACCCGATTCCCCGGGTGCCTCGGCCGACGACCGGATCCAGCCGGACCTGTCGTGGCTGGACGGCGAGCTCGTGGTGACCGAGAAGATGGACGGCGGGAACCTCACCTTCACCCGGGACGCGATGTACGCGCGCTCGGTCGACTCCGGCACCCAGCCCTGGGACCGGCCGGCCAAGGCGCTGTGGGCGATGACGTCCTGGAAGATCCCGGACGGCTGGCGGGTCTGCGGCGAGTCCATGTGGGCCCGCCGCAGCGTCGCCTACACCGACCTGCCCGGGGTGTTCCTGGTCTTCGGCATCTGGGACGAGACCGACACGCTGCTGGGCTGGGACGACACCGTGGACTGGGCGCGCCGGCTGGAGCTGCCGATGGTCCCGGTGCTGTATCGCGGGGGCAGCCTCTCCGAGGCCCGCGCGGCCTGGGCGGCGCAGCGCGGCGCGGACGACTCGGAGGGGTTCGTGGTCCGGGCGGCCGGGCGCATCCCGGTCGCCGAGTTCCCGGTGAAGGTGCTGAAATGGGTTCGCGCGGACCACGTCCGCACCGAGGCGTCCTGGCGCCACCGCGACGATTTCGCGGTGAACGAGTTCGCCTAGGCCGGCGGCCACTGGGCGGCCAGCGCGGCCCACCAGGCCTCCGACTCGGCCAGCGTGGTGGCGCGGAACGATGCGGCCCGCGGTTCGCCGTTCAGCCAGCAGATCTCGTAGCCGGAGTCCTCCTTGTCGAGCAGGCAGCAGGCCGCCCCGGCCTCCTCCGCCAGGCCGGTGAACAGGCGCCGCACGCTGGGCGAGCGTTCGAACAGCAGGCTCATCCCGGTGGTGGCGGCGGTGAAGTTCAGTTCGGCGTATCCGGGGCGGTGTCCGCCCGCGAAGTAGACGGTCAGGTAGATGTAGCCGATAGCGGCCCGGTCACCACCCGGCTCGTCGAGGAACTCGCGGATCTCGTCGTCGCCGACCTCGAACATCAGCGAGGTGTCCAGGTTCAGGTTGCGCCCGTCCGAGCAGTCGACCGGATCGCCCCGGAAGTTCGAGGTGAACGGAACGGTGAGCCGGGCGCCGCCGGGCAGGACGATCGGCGTGGCCGCCTTCTCCCCCGGTGGCGCGAGGTCCACGACGGCTTCCAGGGCGCGGCGGACCCGGGAGGCCGGGAGGTGGATTTCGTACGCATAGTCCAAACCCATCCGGACAAACTACTGATGATGCGGGCATCTCCGCATACCCTCCCGCGCCAGCGCGGCCGCCTCGTCGTCCAGATAGAAGTTCGGCCGCAGGTCGAGCTCCTGGTAGTAGCGGTGGAAGACCGGAGTGATCCCGCCGGACATCGGCGGCACGATCCAGGTCCAGTCGGCCGGCACCGGGCGGCCGGCCTTCTCCTCGTTGCTCAGGTGCTTGAGGAAGCGCTGCGACTCGGTGTGGTGGTCGCTCATCTTCACCCCGGCCTGCTCGAAGCTGTGCAGCACGGCCCGGTTCAGTTCGAGCAGCGCGGTGTCGCGCCACAGCGTGGACTCCCGGCTGGTGTCCAGGCCGAGCCGGGCGGCCAGCAGCGGGAGCAGGTCGTACCGGTCGGCGTCGGCCAGGTTCCGGGCGCCGATCTCGGTGCCCAGGTACCAGCCGTTGAACGGGGCGAGCGGATAGTGCACGCCGCCGATGGTCAGCCGCATGTTGGAGATCGCCGGTACGGCGTGCCACCGCAGCCCCAGCTCGGTGAACCAGGCGTACTCGGGGTGGGTGATCGGCACCTCGCGGATGGCGCGCTCGGGCAGCTCGTAGAGCCGGATCCCGTCCGCCGGGGTCTCGATCACCAGGGGCAGCACGTCGAACGCCTCCCCCTTGCCCTGCCAGCCGAATGCCCGCACGGCGGTGGTGAACTCGCGCAGCCGCGGGTCGCCGACCGACTCGCCGTCCTCGGTGCGGTACCCGGCGTACCGGATCAGCTGCTCGTTCCACACCCGGGCGTACGGCCGGCCCGGCTGGGCCGGTGCGAAGACGCTGATCACCGGCCGGATCTGGGTGTCCCCGGCGGTCCGCAGGTGCTGCACCAGCAGCGAGTAGATCTCGTCGGCGGTCCGGGCCCGGCGCCGGTCCAGCACCAGCAGGCTGCGCCAGTACAGCCGGCCGATGCACCGGCTGGCGTTGCGCCAGGCCATCCGGGCGCCGTGGGTCAGCTCGTCCGGGGTGTGCGCGTAGGTGCCGGTCGCGGCGATCTGCGCGCGGACGATGGCCAGGCGTGCCTCGACCGGGCCGAGCCGGGGGTTCTCGGTGTAGCACCGGCGCAGGAAGTCCTCCGCCTCACCGGGGTCGACGGGGGCGTCCGGATCCCACGGCTCGGTCGGGTGGTCCCGGTAACCGGGCACGATCATCGGGTCCTCCGGCGGATCGAGGGATGGGGATACCGGAGGTTCGCACGACCGCGTATGGGCCGAATCAGACAACCTGTGCGATAAAAGCCGCGAGGCCCACCCGATCGGGTGGGCCTCGCGGCTTTTACGCGTTTACTCGCCTGGTGTGGACTTGGCGATCTGCATCAGGAACTCGATGTTGGTCCGGGTCTGCTTGAGCCGGTCCAGCAGGAGGTCCAGAGCCGCGCCGGACTCCAGCGAGCTGAGCACCTTGCGGAGCTTGTGGATGATCGCCAGCTCCTCCTTGCCCATCAGGATCTCTTCCTTACGGGTACCGGAGGCGGAGACGTCGACGGCCGGGAAGACCCGCTTGTCGGCGATCTTCCGGTCCAGCTTGAGCTCGGCGTTGCCGGTGCCCTTGAACTCCTCGAAGATCACCGTGTCCATCATGGACCCGGTCTCGACCAGCGCGGTGGCGAGGATGGTGAGCGAGCCACCATTCTCGATGTTGCGCGCCGCGCCGAGGAACCGCTTCGGCGGGTAGAGCGCCGTCGAGTCGATACCACCCGACATGATCCGGCCGGAGGCCGGCGCCGCCAGGTTGTACGACCGGCCCAGCCGGGTCACCGAGTCGAGCAGCACGACCACGTCGTGGCCCAGCTCGACCAGCCGCTTCGCCCGCTCGATGGCGAGCTCGGCGACGGTGGTGTGGTCCTGCGGCGGCCGGTCGAACGTGGCCGCGACGACCTCGCCCTTCACCGAGCGCTGCATGTCGGTGACCTCTTCCGGACGCTCGTCCACCAGCACCACCATCAGGTGGCACTCCGGGTTGTTCCGGGTGATGGCGTTCGCCAGGGCCTGCAGCACCATCGTCTTACCGGCCTTGGGCGGCGAGACGATCAGCGCGCGCTGGCCCTTGCCGATCGGCATGACCAGGTCGATGACCCGGGTGGTGAGGATGTGCGGCTCGGTCTCCAGCCGCAGGCGCTCCTGCGGGTAGAGCGGGGTGAGCTTGTAGAACTCGGGACGCCGGCGGGCCTCCTCGGGCTCCATCCCGTTGATGGTGTCCAGGCGGACCAGCGGGTTGTACTTGTCCCGCCGCTGCTCGCCGTCGCGCGGGGCGGAGCGCACCGCGCCGGTCACCGCGTCGCCGCGGCGCAGGCCGTACTTCTTCACCTGCGACATCGACACGTAGACGTCGTTCGGGCCGGAGAGGTAACCGGTGGTCCGGACGAACGCGTAGTTGTCCAGCACGTCGAGGATGCCGGCCACCGGCACGAGCACCTCGTCGTCGGCGACGTGCGGCTCGCGGCCACCGTCGCGCCGGTTGTCCTCGCGCGGGTTCTCGTCCCGGTCGCGGCCCCGGCGGCGGTCCCGGAAGCGGCTGCGCCGGCTCCGGCGGCCACCCTCGCCGTCGTTGTCGTCGTCATCGTGACCCTGGTCGGCGCGCGGACCGCGGTCGCCGGACCGGTCGTTGCGGTCGTTGCGGTCGTTGTTCCGCTCACCGCGCTCGGCCCGCTCACCGCGCTCGCCACGCTCGGTGCGCTCACCGCGCTCGGTCCGCTCACCGCGCTCGGTCCGCTCACCGCGCTCGGTCCGCTCGACCCGCTCGGTGCGCTCGGTCCGCTCGCCACGCTCGGCACGCTCCCCGCGATCGCCCCGCTCGCCGTCGCGCTGGTTGCGCTGCCGGTCACGGTTCCGCTCGCCGCGCTCGGGGCGGTCGCCCCGCTCGGTGCGCTCGGTGGTGTCGGCCGGGGCGGCCTCGGTGGTCGCGACGGCCGGAGCCGGCGTGACCGCGGCGGCCGGAGCCGGGGCGGTCTCGACGGCCGGTGCGGCGGCTGCCGGGGCGGTCTCGCGCGGCGCCGGCTCACGGACGGCCCGGTCACGGCTGCGCCGGGACGGGCGCTCCGCGGCCGGAGCGGCCTCGGTCGCCGCGGCGGCCGGAGCGGCGGCTGGGGCGGTCTCGGCCGGGGTGGCTGCGGTCTGCGGCTTCTCGGCCGGGGCCGGCTGGGCGGGGGCGGCGGCCGGGGCGGCCTCGGTCCGCGGCCGGGGAGCCGGCTCGGCGGCGGCGGAGCCACCGCTCTGCCGCTCGGTGATCGCGGTGATCAGCTCGCCCTTGCGCATCCGGGCGGTGCCGGAGATGCCCAGGGAGGCGGCGAGGCTCTGCAACTCGGGCAGCAGCATCGCGGACAGCCCGGTGCCGCCTCGGCGGCGCTTCGTGGCGGTCGCGGTGGTGCCGGCGCCGTCAGCGACGTCAGAAACACCCGACGTCACGTCGGTGGTGTCGCTCAATGGATTCCTTCCGTCGGAAAAACCCGAGTCCACCCGGAACTGCAGCCTGGGCCGGGTGCCCTCGGAACCCGCTTCGCAGCAGCGTCGCGGGAGTTTCGTGCAGCACGGCAGCTCGACGGTTTCCCTGCCTGCCGGACTGTGACAGGTAGGTCTCGGCGAGTGCAGCGATCTATGACTGCTGAGCGGCGTAAGCCTTGGTGAGAGCTGAGACGAGCCTGCACGGCCCAGAAATCTCGGGGGTGCGCCGAACCGCAGAGATCGCTTGCTTCGCGGCTGTGCTAGGTCTAGAGCGTAATCAACTCTTGCGACCTGCGGCAACAGGACCCCGCTCGGCGTGTTCCACCATACCCCCTTTCACAACAGCACCGGCACCGTCCACGCCCAGCACCTCGCTGTGCCAGTGCGCGCCCGGGTGGAAATCGCCCGGGACCTCGGTCAATGCCAGCACGGTCGGCCCCGCGCCACTGACCACCGCGGCGACACCCACCGACCGCAGCGCCGCCACCAGGGACGCCGTGCCCGGCATCCCCTCGGCCCGGTAGCCCTGGTGCAGCCGGTCCTCGGTGGCCGGGAACAGCAGGGACGGATCAGTCGTCAGGGCATGGACGAGCAGCGCGGACCGACCGGCGTTGAAGGCGGCGTCCCGGTGCGGCACCTCGGACGGCAGGGCGGCGCGCGCGGTCGCGGTATACCCTCGCTCGGCCGGGACGAAAACCGTCGGGCGTACGCCGTCGGCCGGCGCCAGCCGCACCGCCCGCGCGCCGTCCGGCCCGGTCCAGGCCACCGTGAAGCCACCGAGCAGGCAGGGCGCCACGTTGTCCGGATGGCCCTCGAGGCGCGCGGCGATCCGCAGCGCGGCAGCGTCGTCGATCAGCTCCGTGCCGCCCACGACCAGGCCGCGGGCCAGCTGCACGCCGCCCACGATGGCCGCCGAGGAGCTGCCCATGCCCCGCGCCTGCGGGATCCGGTTGACGCAGGAGACGGCCAGGCCGGCGGGCCGCTCGCCGAGCTCGTCGAAGGTCGCCAGCATGGCCCGCACGACCAGGTGCGTCTCGTCGGCCGGCAGCTCACCGGCACCCTGGCCGCTGACCTCGACGGTGCACCCGGACCCGGTCACCCGGGCGGTCAGGTCGTCGTAACGGGTCAGCGCGAGGCCCAGCGTGTCGAACCCCGGACCCAGGTTGGCGCTGGTGGCCGGGGTGCTGACGGAAACCGGTGCGGTGACGAAGGTCAGGCCCATCGCCACATGCTAGAACTTGATCATCTCAGGGCGACTGCCGCGCCCCGGGTATCTCATTCCCGGCCACCGATCGGCGGGCCAGGCCGCGGGTGGCCAGCCACCAGCCGATCGCGTACCCCACCGTGATCAGGCCGCACACCGCCAGCACCACGGACTGGTCGACGTGGTCGACGACGGCGCTCGCGCCCAGCTGGCTGACCGCGATGGCCAGCGTCGCCAGCATCATGTCGGTGGCGAAGACCCGGCCGCGCAGCCGGTCGGGCACCTCGGCCTGCAGCGCGTAGTTGCTGAGCACCCAGTTGGTGCCGCCGGCGAAGTGCGCGACGAAGACCAGCAGCAGCACCAGCGGGAACCACGGGGCCCAGGCCACCCCCAGGTAGCCGAGACCGTACAGGCTCATCGACAGGGCCAGTCCGGTGAACATCCAGGCCGGGCGGGCCAGCACCGGCCGCATCACGAACGGGCCGACCAGCGCGCCCAGGCCGCGGACCGCGAAGAGCAGCCCGGCGCCCAGCGGGCCGACCCCGTGCGCGGCCGCGATCAGCGGGAACACGGTCAGCACGCCGTTGCCCAGGCCGACCGCCGACTTCACGGTGACCAGGGCCCGGATCCGGGGCCGGGCGGCGATGTAGCGCAGCGCCTCGCGCAGGGCACCCCGCGAGGCCGCCGGCGCGCCCACGGCGGCGCGCTCCGCCTGCAGCGGGCGGCGGACCAGCGCGGTCAGGAGGCTGCCCGCCAACAGGCAGACGGCGGTCACGGTGAAGCTGGCGTACGGCCCGAACGCGCTGCTCACCACGCCGCCGAGGGATGCCCCGAGAACGGTCATGGTGCCCCACGCCGAGCCGGCGATCGCGTTGGCGGCCGGCAGGTCGGCCGGATCCACCACGTTCGGCAGGGCGGCCGAGCTGGCCGGCTGGTAGAACGCCTTGGCGACGGCCATCGCCCCGATGGCGACCAGGGCGAGCGGGGCGGTGGCCGCCGACCGGACCGCGAACAGCAGCAACACGGCGAAGAAGGCGGCCAGGTTCGCCGCGATCAGGATCTTCCGCCGGTCCAGGCGGTCGGCGACGGTTCCGGTGTACGGCAGCAGCAGCGCGTTGATCCCGGTGTCCACGGCCAGCACCAGGCCGCCCCAGAAGCCGCGCCCGGTGAGCTCCGGGAGCAGCACCAGCAGGGGCACCATGACGAACCAGTCGGCCCCGAAGACCACCAGCTCAGCGGCGAACAGACGGCGGAAGTCGCGATTGCGGGTAAGGACCGAGAGCGTTGCTGGCACGTACAGAATCTACGACGCGCGGAAACAGCGGGTGCCCGGCGGGAGACGCCGGGCACCGCTCTTCCTTATTTCTTGCTTATTTCTGTACGCCCTACTCCGGCTTCGCCGGGCCCTTCGGCATCTTCAGCACCTCGAACTGGTCGGTGTACCCGCGCAGCGCGCCGTTCCCGGCCGGCGTCGCGTCGTCCGGCACGGTGACCGGCTCCTCGGCGGCCGGCCCCGGCACGGCCGGCTCCCCGGCGGCCGGCGGCGTGGCCGGGGCGCCGCCCCGGGCGATCCGCTTGGCCTCGCGCTTCGCCTTCCGCCGCTCCTTGCGCCGCTCGACGATCGTGTAGAGCGCCGGGACCAGCACCAGGGTGAGCAGCGTGGAGCTGACCAGACCACCGATCACCACGATCGCCAGCGGCTGCGAGATGAAGCCGCCCTCGCCGGTCAGGCCGAGCGCCATCGGGATGAGCGCGAAGATCGTCGCGATGGCGGTCATCAGGATCGGCCGCACCCGGTGCCGGCCGCCCTCGATCACCGCCTCCTGCACGCCCATGCCGGCCGCCCGGTAGTGGTTGATCAGGTCCATCAGCACGATCGCGTTGGTGACCACGATGCCCACCAGCATCAGCACGCCGATCAGGGCCGGCACGCCGAGCGGGGTACCGGTGGCCAGCAGCAGGCCGATCGCGCCGGTCGCCGCGAACGGGATGGAGACCAGCAGGATGATCGGCTGCAGGATGCTGCGGAACGTCGCCACCATGATGATGAAGACGATCGCGATGGCCGCCAGCACGGCGAGGCCGAGCTGCTTGAACGCCTCCGCCTGGTCGGCGCTCACGCCGCCGATCGAGTACGAGGCGCCGGGCGGCAGGGTCAGCGCGTCCAGCTTCGTGGTCAGGTTCTTGGTGACCTCGGTGAGGTTCGAGCCGGTGACCGTGCCGGTGACCGTCACGGTGCGGTTGCCGTCCGTCCGGGTCACCTGCTCCGGGCCGTTGACCTGCTTGACCTCGGCGACCCGGCTGAGCGGCACCGGACCCTTGGCGGTGGTCAGCGGCAGGTTCTCCAGCGCCGCGGTGTCGGCCGGCGCGGCACCGAACGAGATCACCACGTCCTGGCTGGTGCCGTCGATCGAGATCTGACCGGCCGGCGCGGAACGGAACATCCCGGCCACGCTCTGGCCGATCTGCGCCTCGGTGAGCCCGGCCTGGGCGGCCGCCTTGCGGTCCACCACCACGTCCAGGCGCGGGACGCTGGCCGCCAGGCTGCTGTCCACGTCGGCGACCCCGCCGACCTCGGACATCGCCTTGCTGACCTGCTCGGTGGCGCCGCTGAGCGCGTCGCTGTCGGCGGCGGTGACCTCGACCGACAGCTGGTTGCTGCCCAGGCCGGAGCTCTCCTCACCGATCTTGATCTCGCCGGCGCCGGTCAGCTTGGCGAACTCGTCGCGCAGCTGGTCGGAGACCTCCTCGGCGTCGGCGTCCTCGTCGAGCGCCACCTGGAAGCTCGCGGTACCGGCGCCGCCGCCCCCGGCGAACGGGTTCGCCGAGTTGCCACCGACGGTGACCTGATAGGTGGTCACCTCGTCGCGGTCGGCGAGAATCGCCTCGACCTTCTTGGCCGCCTCGTCGGTGGCCGCCAGGCTGGTGCCGACCGGCATCTCCTGGTTGATCGTGATGCTGTCCTGGCCGGAGGAGTCCAAGAAGTTCGTCTTCAGCGCCGTCGAGAGGCCGAACGTGCCGATCAGCACCGCGATGCCGATCAGCACGGTGGTCCAGCGGCGGGTGGTGGCGAACCGGATCACCGGCAGGTAGGAGCGCTGCAGCGGGCTGCGCGCCTCCTTCTCCTCGGCCGCCTTGCGGATCGCCTCGTTGTCGGCGTCCGCGGCCGGCGGCTTGAGGAACCAGTAGGCCAGCACCGGCACCACTGTCAGCGACACGAACAGCGAGGCCAGCAGGGCCACCGTCACGGTGATCGCGAAGGACGCGAAGATCTGCCCGACCAGGCCGCCGACCAGCGCGATCGGAGCGAAGACGGCGACCGTGGTGAGGGTCGAGGCGGTCACCGCGCCGGCCACCTCACGGACCGCCGCCAGGATGGCGTGGACCTTCTCCTCGCCGTACTCCAGATGTCGTTTGATGTTCTCCAGGACGACGATCGAGTCGTCCACCACCCGGCCCACCGCGATGGTCAGCGCGCCGAGGGTGAGCAGGTTCAGGGTGAAGTCGCCGACCCAGAGCGCGATCAGCGCGATCAGCACGGAGAGCGGGATGGAGACCGCGGTGACCAGCGTCGAGCGGACGCTGAGCAGGAAGATCAGGATGACCACCACCGCCATCGCCAGGCCGAGCAGGCCCTCGGTGGTCAGGCTCTTGATCGACCGCTCCACGTAGGGCGCCTGGTCGGTGATCACCGTGAGCTTCGCGCCGGTGTCCTTCTCCAGGTCGTCGAGCATGTCCCGGACCTGGTGCGAGATCTCCACCGGGTTGCCGTCCGGCCGCGCGGTGACGGCGATGCCGAGGCTGTCCACGCCGTCGGTGCGGGTGTACGACTCGGCGGCCGGCAGCTTGCTCTCCACCTTGGCGACGTCACCGAGGCGGACCGGGCCACGCGAGCCGGTCAGGTAGACGTCCTGCAGCTGCGCGACGGTGGTGATCGGGGTGCCCACCTGCACGGTCAGCGACTTGGTGCCGTCGGTGACCGCGCCGGCCGGGATGGAGACGCCGTTGGCCTGCAGCACGGTGGTCAGCGAGGCGGGGCTGACGCCGGCCGCGCCCATCTTGGCCAGGTCCGGCGTGATCACCACCTGCTTGGCACGGGCGCCGGTGACCTGGGTGTCGCGGACCCCGGTGATGCCGTTCAGCTCCGGGACCACTGTTTCGTTCAGCTTGCCGAGCAGGTCGTTCTCGTCGGTCCCGCCGGAGGCGGCGAGCACGATCGCCGGGATGTCGTCGGTACCGCCGGCGAAGACCTGCGGGTCGACGTCGTCCGGCAGCTGTGACTGGATCCGGTTGATCGAGGTGGTGACCTGGTTGACGGCGGATGCGATGTCCGTGCCGTACTCGAACATCACCACGACGCTCGACACGTTCTCCCGCGAGGTGGAGGTGACCGTGTCGATGCCGTCGATGCCTTTCACCGCGTCCTCGAGCGGCTTGGTGACCTGCTCCTCGACCGTCTCCGGCGAGGCGCCGGGCAGCACCGCGCTGACGAAGGCCGCGGGCAGCTCGATCGACGGGAACAGCTGCTGTTTCAAGGACGGGATCGCATAGAGGCCGAAGCCGCTGATCACTATCGCGATCAGGGCGACGAGACCTCGGTTGGCAAGGCTGAGCCGTGTCAGAGCTGACATGGGCGCTCCCCCGAGATAATTTCGTCCGACACTGATAGTTTGCCTGACGCGAACAAATGGTTTTCGATGGGGGCCTCTTGGTACCGTCCGTCATCGGACCGACCCACCACGGCCATCAGCACGTCACTAAGGAGCGGGCGCTGAGCGAGAAGGAAAAGCTCATCGCGGAGATCATGGGTGCGCAGATCCGTTTGCAGCACCTGTTCGCGGACGATCGGTCCGATCCGCTCTTCTCGTCACATCTGACGATGTCCCAGTTGAAAATACTCTTGCTGCTGTCCCGCCACGGCACGTTGGCGGGCGGTGAGCTGGCCCGGATGGTGGGGGTCGGCGCCGCCGCACTGAGCGGCATGATCGACCGCCTGGTGGTGCAGGACCTGGTGACGCGCACGGAGGATCTGCACGACCGGCGGATCCGCCGGATCGGGCTGACGAAAGCGGGCACCAAGCTCATCGACGGCATCATCACGGCCGGCATGACGAAACACCGCCAGCTCCTCAGCCGGCTCACAGCCGAGGAACTGACGGTGGTGTCCCAGGCGATGGAGATCCTGGTCCGCGAGGCGGGATCGGGCCAGGTCTAGGACCTTCGCGACGACCCCTTTGATCTCAGGCCAGGTCGAGGGCCTTCGCGGCGATCAGGGCGTCGTTGGCGATCACGGTCGGCGACGGCGCGGTGGAGATCGCCCACTCCGGGTCCTTGAGCCCGTGCCCGGTGACCGTGCAGACCACCCGGGACCCGGCCGGGATCTTGCCGGCCGCCGCCTGCTGGAGCAGGCCGGCCACGCTGGCCGCGCTGCCCAGCTCGACGAAGACGCCGACCTCCCGGGCCAGCAGGCGGTACGCGTTCAGGATGTCCCGGTCGGTGACCGCCGAGATCAGGCCGCCCGAGGCGTCCCGGGCGTCCAGCGCCTTGGTCCAGCTCGCCGGGTTGCCGATCCGGATCGCGGTGGCGATGGTGGACGGCTGCTCGACCACCTTGCCGGTGACGATCGGGGCCGCGCCGGAGGCCTGGAAGCCGTACATCCTCGGCAGCCTGGTGCTGTTGCCGGCGTCCTTGTCCTCCTGGTACCCCATCCAGTACGCGGAGATGTTGCCGGCGTTGCCGACCGGCAGGCAGTGGATGTCCGGAGCGTCACCGAGCGCCTCGACGATCTCGAAGGACGCCGTCTTCTGCCCGTGCAGGCGGAAGATGTTCACCGAGTTGACCAGGGCGACCGGGTAGTCCTGGGACAGTTTCGAGGCGAGCGCCAGGCAGTCGTCGAAGTTGCCGTCCACCTGGAGCAGCCGGGCCCCGTGCACCAGGGCCTGGGCCAGCTTGCCCAGCGCGATCTTGCCCTGCGGCACCAGCACGGCGCAGGTGATCCCGGCGCGGGCAGCGTACGCCGCGGCCGACGCCGAGGTGTTGCCGGTGGACGCGCAGATGATCGCCTTGGCGCCCTCCTCGACCGCCTTGGAGACCGCCATGGTCATCCCCCGGTCCTTGAACGAACCGGTCGGGTTGGCGCCCTCCACCTTCAGGTAGACGTCGGCGCCGATCCGCTGGGAGAGCACCGGCGCCGGCACCAGCGGCGTGTTGCCCTCGTGCAACGTGACCACCGGGGTGGCCTCGGTCACCGGAAGCCGGTCCCGGTACGCCTCGATCAATCCCCGCCACATGGCCGCACTCCCTCACTCACACCGGGCAATCGCGCACAGCGTGCCCGAGACATCCGGTCTCTGGGACCGGAAGTCCATTATTCAGGACGGTGACACACCGCTTCGACGTTGTTGCCGTCCGGATCGCGGACAAAAGCGCCGTAATAGTGCTCGTGGTACTCCGGGTGCAGCTTCGGCGTGTGCAGCACCTCGGCACCGGCGGCGGTGGCGGCCGCGAAGAACGCGTCGACGGCGGCCCGGTCGGCGGCCGCGAACGCGATGTGGCTCTCCCGGAACCCGTCGCCCTCGTTCAGCTCGCCGAGCCAGAAGTCGGCGTGGTCGCCCGTGCCGTACCCGATGGCGACCCCGAAGTCCATCAGCCGCCGGCCGCCCAGCGGGGCCAGCACCGCGTCGTAGAACGCGGCGCTCGCCGCCAGATCGGCACACTGGAAACCCACGTGGTCGAGCATCAGCCGGCTCCTCCCTCGACCCGCAGCACGCTCGCGATCGAGCGGACGATGTCCAGACCCGCCAGCGACTCGACGGTCGCCGCCAGCGCCGCGTCCGGGGCGCTGTGCGTCACGATGACCAGCTTCGCGTCGTCCGCCCGGCCGGACTGGCGGACCGTGGCGATGGACACCTCGTGCTGGGCGAAGACCCCGGCCACGGTGGCCAGGACGCCCGGCCGCTCGGCCACGTCGAGGCTGATGTGGTACCGGGTCATCGACTCGCCGATCGGGCGGACGGTCAGCTCGGCGTAGTTGCTCTCGCTGGGCGCCCGGGTGCCGGTGAGCTTGTTGCGGGCCGCCGCGACCAGGTCGCCGAGCACCGCGCTGGCGGTCGGGCGGCCACCCGCGCCGCGGCCGTAGAACATCAGCGGACCGGCCGCCTCGGCCTCGACGAACACCGCGTTGAACGCGTCGCCGACGCTGGCCAGCGGGTGGGTCAGCGGGATCATCGCCGGGTGGACCCGGACCGAGACGGTGCCCTCCCCGTCCGGGCCGTTACGCCGCTGCGCGATGCACAGCAGCTTGATGGTGCAGCCCATCTCCTTGGCGCTGGCCATGTCGCCGGCGGTCACCCCGGTCATCCCCTCGCGGAACACGTCCGCCGCGGTGACCCGGGTGTGGAACGCCAGCGAGGCGAGGATGGCGGCCTTGGCGGCGGCGTCGAAGCCCTCCACGTCGGCGGTCGGATCGGCCTCCGCGTACCCCAGCTCGGTGGCCTCCTCCAGCGCCTCGTTGAAGCCGGCGCCGGTGGCGAACATCGAGGAGAGGATGTAGTTGGTGGTGCCGTTCACGATGCCGGTGACAGCGGTGACCCGGTCGCCGTGCAGCGACTCGCGCAGCGGGCGCAGCAGCGGGATGGCACCGGCCACGGCGGCCTCGTAGTAGAGATCCGCCCCGCCCTCGGTGGCCGCGTCGTGCAGCGTGCCACCGTCCTCGGCGAGCAGCGCCTTGTTCGCGGTGACCACGCTCTTGCCAGCCCGCAGCGCCTCGACCAGCCAGGTCCGGGCCGGCTCGATGCCGCCCACCACCTCGATCACCACGTCCACGTCGTCCCGCTTGATCAGGCCGAGCGCGTCGGTGGTGAACAGCGCCGGGTCGATCGGCAGGTCGCCGCGCTCCCGGCCGAGCCGGCGCACGGCGATGCCGGCGATCTCGAGCGGAGCGCCGATCCGGGCGGTCAGGTCGCCGGCCTGCTCGTGCAACAGCCGGACCACTTCAGTGCCGACGGTGCCGCAGCCGAGCAGGGCGAGGCGGACCGGTTTGACTGCGCTCATCCAACATCCAATGCAAGCAGGTCGTCCTCGGTCTCGCGCCGCACGATGACGCGGGCCGCGCCGTCGCGCACGGCCACCACGGGCGGCCGAGGAACGTGGTTGTAGTTGCTGGCCATGCTCCGGCAATAGGCACCGGTACCCGGCACGGCAACAAGATCTCCGGGCTGCACGTCGCTGGGCAGGAATTCATCCTTCACGACGATGTCCCCGGACTCACAATGTTTTCCCACAACGCGGGCGAGCATCGGCTCGGCGTCGGAGCGCCGGTTCGCCAGGGTGGCCGAGTACGACGCGTCGTAGAGGGCGGTCCGGATGTTGTCGCTCATCCCGCCGTCCACACTCACGTACGTCCGGATCCCGTCCACGTCCTTGACCGTGCCCACCTCGTAGAGGGTGAAGACGGCCGGCCCGACGATCGCCCGGCCCGGCTCGATGGACAGGTGCGGCACCCGCAGCGAGGCCAGCTCGCACTCCGACTCGACGATCTTGTTGATCCGCTTGGCCAGGTCGCCGGGCGTCGACGGGTCGTCCTGCGTGGTGTACGCGATGCCGAACCCGCCGCCCAGGTCGAGTTCCGGCAGCTCCACCCCGCGCGCGTCGCGGACCTGCGCCTGCAGTTCCAGGATCCGCCGGGCGGCCACCTCGAACCCGCTGGTGTCGAAGATCTGCGAGCCGATGTGCGAGTGCAGCCCGCGCAGGTCCAGCACGCCCTCGTCGAGGATCTGCGCGCAGGCCGCGAACGCCGCGCCACCGGCGAGCGAGAAGCCGAACTTCTGATCCTCGTGCGCCGTCGCGATGAACTCGTGGGTGTGCGCCTCGACGCCGACCGTGACCCGGACCAGCACGCCCGGCCGCTTGTTCAGCTCGCGGGCCAGCTCGGTCAGCCGGGCGATCTCGTGGAACGAGTCGACGATGATCCGGCCGACGCCGGCGTCCAGCGCCCGGCGCAGCTCGGACTCCGACTTGTTGTTGCCGTGGAAGCCGAGCCGCTCCGGCGGGAAACCGGCGGCCAGCGCGACGGCCAGCTCGCCGCCCGAGCACACGTCGAGGAAGAGACCCTCCTCCTCGACGATCCGGACGACCGCTTTGCACAGGAACGACTTGCCCGCGTAGTAGACGTCCGCGCCGGCGAACGCGGCGGCGAACTCACGGCAGCGGCCCCGCAGGTCGTCCTCGTCGAGCAGGTAGGCCGGGGTGCCGTAGCCGGCCGCCAGCTCGGCCACCTGCACGCCACCGACCTGCAAAGCGCCGGCATCGGTGCGGGTCACGGTCCGCGGCCAGAGTTGCGGCACCAGGGCGTTGACGTCCTCCGGGGTACGCAACCAGGCCGGCCCGCGGTTGCCGAGGTCGCCGTGCAGCGCCCCGGCCTCGTGTGCGCGCATGCTTACATCCTCTCCGGAGCGGAGACCCCGAGCAGGGCCAAACCGTTTGCGATCACCGTACGGGTGGCCTCGACGAGCCAGAGCCGCGCAACGTTCACGTCGGTGGCCGGCTCCTCGCCCTTCGGTACCACCTGGCAGGCGTCGTAGAACCGGTGGTAGTCGGTGGCCACCCGCTCCTCCAGGTAGACCGCGATCCGGTGCGGCTCGCGCAGCTCGGCGGCGGTGGCCACCACTGCCGGGAACTGGCCGAGCGTCTTGAGCAGGTTGTTCTCCCGCTCGTGGGAGAGCAGCGCCGGGTCGTAGGTCTCGCCGCGGGTGATCCCCTTGTCGGCGGCGTTGCGCAGGATCGAGCAGATCCGGGCGTGCGCGTACTGGACGTAGAAGACCGGGTTGTCGCTGGAGTGCCTGGTGATCTCCTCGATGTCCAGGGTCAGCATCGAGTCGGTGGAGGAGCGGGCCAGCGAGTACCGCGCGGCGTCCGCGCCGACCGCCTCGAGCAGCTCGTCCAGCGTGATGATGTTGCCGGCCCGCTTCGACAGCCGCACCGGCTGGCCGGCCCGGACCAGGTTGACCAGCTGGCCGATCAGGATCTCGATGTTCTTGTCGGGGTCGTCGCCGGCACACGCGGCGATCGCCTTGAGCCGCCCGATGTAGCCGTGGTGGTCGGCGCCGAGCAGGTAGACGCAGCGGTCGAAGCCGCGCTCCCGCTTGTTGATGTAGTACGCCGCGTCGGCCGCGAAGTAGGTCTTCTCCCCGTTCGACCGGATCAGCACCCGGTCCTTGTCATCGGTGAAGTCGGTGGTGCGCAGCCAGATCGCGCCACCGTCCTCAAAGATATGGCCCTGCTTGCGAAGCTCGTCGATGGCGTGCTCGACGGCACCGCCCTCGTGCAGCGTCTTCTCCGAGAACCAGACGTCGAAGTGCACCCCGAAGCGCTCGAGGCTCTCCCGGATCTCGGTCAGCATCAGCGCGTAGCCCCGGGACCAGAAGATCGGCAGCGCGGTCTCGGCGGGCTGCCCGGCCAGTTCCGGCTGCTCGCCGAGGATCCGCTGGGCGATCTCGCCGATGTAGTCGCCGCCGTAGCCGTCCTCCGGCGCCGGCTGGCCGTTCGCGGCGGCGAACAGCGACCTGGCGAACCGGTCCACCTGGGCGCCGGCGTCGTTGATGTAGTACTCGCTGGTCACCTCGGCGCCCGCGGCGGACAGCACGCGGCGCAGCGAGTCACCGACCGCCGCCCACCGGGTGTGCCCCAGGTGGATCGGGCCGGTCGGGTTCGCCGAGACGAACTCCAGGTTGATCTTCTGCCCGGCGAGCTGCTCATTGCTGCCGTAGGCGGCCCCGGCGGCCACCACCAGGCCGGCGACGGCACCGGTGACGGCGGCGTCCAGCCGGATGTTCAGGAAGCCCGGGCCGGCGATCTCCACCGCCTTGATCCCGTCACGCCGGCCCAGCTCCTCGGCGAGCGCGGCGGCCAGCTCACGCGGCGCCACCCCGACCTTCTTGCCCAGCTGCAGGGCCAGCGTCGAGGCGTAGTCGCCGTGCTCGGGGTTGCGGGGCCGCTCCACCGCCGTGGTCGCGGGCAGCGCGGCCAGGTCGAGGCCACGCGTCTCGAATACGGCACGAGCAGCTGAGAGAACGGTGTCAGCAAGGTTGGCGGGAGTCACCGGGCCATGCTATCGGGGGTAGACTTCAGCGTTCGGCGGCCACCCGAGCCCCGCCCTTCCCCTTTTTGACGAATCGACGAGGCACGATGAGCATGAGCACGCCGGGGCCCGAACGGGTCCCGTCCTCCGTGAAGGTCGGCAAGACCACCGGCCAGGGTAAGCCGCCCACCGGTAAAACCACCGGAAACACCACCGCTTCCGACCGGCAGGGCGCCAAGAGCGGCAAGAAGGGCCGCAAGCCGGTCTCGCCGGTCAAGGTGTCAGGCGGGCGCAACTGGGGCCCGATCGCGGTGGCCGCTGCCGTCGTCCTGATCGCCGCCGGCATCATCGGCTACGGCGTGTACGCCTCCGTCCAGGGCTCCCGCGACTGGACCGACAAGCTCGCCGACATCTCCGGCGTGGTCAACTACCGCGCCCAGAAGAACCCGAAGATCGACGACCGGACCCACAAGGACGGCGCGCAGACGTACGTGACCAGCCCGCCGGTCGGCGGCGCGCACAACCAGAGCTGGCAGAACTGCATGGGCGACGTCTACACCGAGCCGATCGCCAACGAGCACGCGGTGCACAGCCTCGAGCACGGTGCGGTCTGGATCACGTACAAGCAGGGCCTCGCCGCCGACCAGGTCGACGTGCTGAAGAAAAAGGTCGAGGGCAAGGACTACATGCTCATGTCGCCCTACGCCGGCCTCGACAAGAACGTCTCCGTCCAGGTCTGGGGCTACCAGCTCAAGACCGACGACGTGAACGACGACCGGATCGACGACTTCATCTCGGCCGCCCGGATCAAGGCCTCGATGGAGCCCGGTGCGGCCTGCTCCAGCGGCAACACCACCACCGGTCCGATCACCGCGGGCGCCGGCAACGGCACCGGCATGGACTCGGCGGGCAGTTGATGGTTCAGGACGTCGCCTCTCCGGACGCCGCCCCGGCGTCCGGAGAGGCGCCGGCGCTGCGACGATTCGGTTACGCCGCCGTCGCCGTACTCCTCGTCGGCATCCTGCTCGGCACCGCGATCGGCCTGGTCGTCCCGCGATTCCGGACGCCTGCCGACGACTCGGTCGAAGCCGGCTTCTTCCGCGACATGTCCAGCCACCACGCCCAGGCCGTCGAGATGGCGATGGTGGCGCACGCCGCTTCGGGCACCCCGGGCATCGTCACCCTCGCCGCCGACATCGCTACCACCCAGCAGGCCCAGATCGGCTACATGCAGGCCTGGCTGCGTGACTGGGACCTCAGTCCGACCAGCGACCAGCGGCCGATGGCGTGGATGCCCGACTCGGCCGGCTCGGTGGTCAACGGCCTGATGCCCGGCATGGCCACCCCGGAACAGCTCGCGTCGCTGCGCCGAGCCACCGGTAAGCAGCTGGACGTCCAGTTCCTGACCCTGATGCGGGCCCACCACCTGGGCGGCATCCACATGGCCCAGGAGGCGGAGAAACTCTCCGACGACAAAGACGTCGACTGGCTCGCCGACAGCATGGTGACCGCCCAGCAGGGCGAGATCCAACTCATCGACGACCTGCTCAAGCAGGCCCAATCCGGCTGACCGCCGACACGGCGGTACCGATTGGCGGTGGCCCCAGAGGGCCTGCTAGGCTTCTGAACCACTGGGCCCCCGTAGCTCAGGGGATAGAGCGTCGCCCTCCGGAGGCGAAAGCGCAGGTTCGAATCCTGCCGGGGGCACAAAGCAATAGGTTCCCCCCATGTTCCACTGAGAGCATGGGCCGCGTGGCCGGTGCCGTCGAGTTCGACGGGCTGAGAAGCCACGGTCGGCATCCTGAATGGGTTCCCGGCATGGGGCGACAGCTATCCGAAGATGACTTCTGCCGATGAGCCCGATGTGTTGGGGTCCGTGCAGCTAGAAATATCTCACGCCATTCGGCATCGGCAATTTCGTCGACCGGTAGCGGCTGCACGGACCGATTTCCTCGACCGGTAGCGACTGGTCCTGCACCGGCCCGGTTTCCCCGACCGGGTAGCGACTGTAGCGACTGGTCCTGCACCGGCGTGGTTTCCTCGACCGGGTAGCGACTGGTCCTGCACCGGCCTGGCTTCCTCGGTCAGCAACCGGTGCCCGCGCCGACCGGTCAGCACCAGCCCGATCCAACACCCAGCGCGCCCCGGCCCACGCCTGCCGCCTCACCGGCCAACCGGGATGCCCGGCAGCCTCACCGGCCAGCTGAGAGATCCCGGCCGCCTCACCGGCCATCTGAGGGGCCCGGCCACCTCACCGGCCAGCCCAGAGGACGGCCCGGCGATGGACATGAGTAAGGTCACCCGCGCGAAAACAGCAGTCAAGCAATTCCGTACATTGCCTTGACTAAATGTCAGCCATTCCCGGGGAGGTCACTGAACGTGGCCGGAACGGAGAGTGAGCGCCAGCGAGAAGTGGGCCAATAGATGGCGAAGGCCCGGCCGGCCACCCGGTTCACCGGGATGGTGCCCTGGTCGGATTCCATGTGGGCTCGCGAGTCGGCGGAGTCGGAGCGGTGGTCGCCCATGACGAACAGGCGGCCCGCCGGGACGGTGACGTCGAACTCCTCGTCGGAAGGCGCGTCGCCGGGGTAGAGGTAGGTCTCGTCCAGCGGGTGGCCGTTGACGGTGATGCGCTTCTGCGGGTCGCAGCAGATGACGTGGTCGCCGCCGACGCCGATGACGCGCTTGATGTAGTCCTGCTCGCTCGGGCCGGCACCCCAGCCGATCGGCGGCTCGAAGACGATGATCTCGCCGCGGTGCGGATCGCGGAAACGGTAGACCGCCTTGTTCACCAAAACCTTGTCGTTCAGGAGCAGGGTCTGCTCCATCGAGCCGGACGGGATGAAGAAGGTCTGCACCAGGAAGGTTCGCACGCCGGCCGCGACCACCACCGCCACGACGAGCAGGATCAGGAATTCGAGCGGCTTCGACCGGGGAAAACGGCGAGCATTGATCTTGTCGTCGGGCACGGGCGGAGCGTACAACAGCCGGGGCACGGGTGCGGGGACACGCCGGGAGGGTCACGACGTACGGTAGATGGTCCGTCGCGTCCGTGAATCCACCCACCCGCGGCTTTTGCCGATGCGATAGTTCACGGGTGCGCCTCCACCGTCTCACCTGTGCCACCGCGGCCCTGCTCCTGCTGCTCGGCGGCTGCTCCGGGGACGGCGAACGGGATGCGAAGCGGGCGGCGGAGCCGGCCGTCGGCGCCGCGCCGAGCCCGGAGCCGACCGGCAACGCCCTCGGCAGCACCACGATCCCGGAGGTCCTGCCGGTCGCGCCCTACCTGGACCCGGCGAGCGGCACGGCCGACGCCGGCGACGTGGCGAAGGCGACCGGGCAGAAGGACTTCACCCTGGCCTACGTGCTGGCCCGCGGCGCCGGGGACTGCACCGCCACCTGGGGCGGCACGAAGCCGCTCACCGACCCGGCGGTGGCCGCCCAGGTCGCGAGGATCGAGGCGCTGGGCGGACGGACGGTGGTGGCCACCGGCGGCGAGGCCGGCACCTACCTGGAGAGCACCTGCCGGGCCGACCAGCTGACCGCGGCGTACGCCTCGGCCCTGGACGCGGCCGGTGCCAACCGCCTCGACGTCGACATCGAGCAGGAGGTCACCATCGACACGGTGGCCGAGGCGCTGGCCACGCTGCAGAAGGACCGGGGCACCGCGATCACCGTGACCCTGCCGGTGGCCGGCGTGACCGAGGGTCTCACCGGACCCGGCATCGCCCTGCTCAAGGGGATCAAGGCGGCCGGCGCGCGGGTCACCGTCAACGCGCTGACGATGAACCTCGACGCGGCCGGCGGCGGCTGGGGCCGGGCGATGACCCTGGCCGCCGGCGCGGTGGGTGACGACCTGGCGGCGATCTGGCCGGACACCGGGTCGGCGGCGATCTACCGGATGCTCGGCGTCACCCCGATGATCGGGGTGAACAACACCGGTGGCACCACCGCGCCGGACGACGCCCAGTACCTGCTGGACTGGGCCCGGCACAAGGGACTGGGCTTCGTCCGGTTCCGGTCGGTGAACCGCGACGACGGCGACTGCGGCAACGGCACGGTGGCCGCCGACTGCAGCGGTATCACGCAGACGAAGTATCAGTTCACCGCGGAGTTCCGGAAGTTCGCGAGCTGAGCGCGTCGAGTTCCCGGTGGGAGCGGCCGGCTGCCGCTGAACTCCCGCACCGACGCCGCGGAACCCTCGTCACAGCGGCAGCACCACGGCCGACGGCTTTCCGGCGAAACACGTGACGGACATCCGGTAGCGGCTGAGCTCGCCGGCGAAGACCACGGACGCGGTCAGGCCCGGCCCCGGGTCGGCGCGCTCCACCTCGAAGCCCTCGGCCGGCTGCCAGTCCAGCAGCCGCGCGTTGCCGGCCTCGCAGACCGCGCGAACCATCCCGCCCTTGGACTCCAGCCAGGTGCCCACCGCGCCCGGCGCCGAACCGCTGGGCGCCGCGCTGACCCCGCTGGGGCTCGGCACGGGCACCGAGGAGAGGGCCGGGGACGGCACCGACGCCACGGCCGGCCCCACCGGCGAGACCACAGCGGCCGGCCGCTGCGAGATCCGGGTGCCGGTCGGGGCGGGCGACCCGCCCGGCGACGGGTGCGCGGAGCCGGACGGCTCGGCGCTGTCCCGGCTGACCGGCGGCACGGCGTCGACAGTGGTCGATCGAGGTTCACCCGATCGGGTCAGCCACCAACCGCCGGCGGCGAGCACCAGGGCGGCCAGCACACAGCCCAGGACGAGCCGGCGGCGGTCAGGCGGCGCAGCCGGCACCCGCGCCGGGGTGATCGCCTCGGTCGCCTCGTCGAAGCGGGTGGGAGCCGGTGGCGGCGGCACCGGCTCGCGGATCACCGACGCCTCCACGGCGTCGGCCAGCACCGCCGACACCTCGGCCGCGTCCGGCCGGTCGGCCGGCTCCTTGGCCAGGCAGCGGTCGACCAGGTCGGCGACCGCTTCCGGCACTCCGGGCAGCTCGGGCAGCGGCATCGGCTCGACGTACATGTGCGCGCTGAGCATCTGCGTGGTGGTCTCCACCGTCCACGGCGACTCGTCGGCGAGCAGCCGGTAGAGCAGCACGCCGAGCGCGTAGACGTCGGAGGCCGGCTCGATCGCCCCACCGGTCAGCCGCTCCGGGGCCAGGTAGGCGGGCGTGCCGAGCAGGCCCTCCTCCGGCTCGGCGGGCCCGGCCGCCGCCGCGATCCCGAAGTCGACCACCTTGGCGCCGGCCGGGGTGACCATGATGTTGGCCAGCTTGATGTCGCGGTGCACCAGGCCGTCCTGATGCGCCGCGGCGAGCGCCGCGGCCACCTCGCCGCAGATCCGGAATACCCGCCGGGGCGGGATCGGGGCATCGGACAGCAACTGCTGCAGCGTCGGCCCGTTGATCAATTCCATCACGACGTAGGGGATCTCGTCCGATTCCCCGAAGTCGTAGATCTGCGCGATGTTGGGATGCGAGAGGATCGCCGCCGCGCGCGCCTCGTGCAGGATCCGGGAACGGAACCGCTCGTCGTCGGCGTACCGCCCGGCCAGCACCTTCACCGCCACCGGGCGGTTCAGCACCTCGTCGGCGGCGCGCCAGACCACTGCCATCCCGCCGCGACCGAGCTCGTCCAGCAGCCGATAGCGGCCCCCGAGTTTGCTTCCCACGTCCACCCGACGCAGTGTGCCGAAATGCTCGCCGATTCGCACATCCGAGAACTGCGCGAATGCCATTCATCTTTCATATTCGCCGGCTCGCCGATATGGTCTTCAGGCATGAAACGTCAGCGGCTGGGCGACGCGGTATTGAGCCGATTGCTCGGCCAGGCGCCGGTGTTGAATCACTACTCGGTGGAGTCCGTCCGGACCCCGATGCGGGACGGTGTCCGGTTGCTCGGCGATCACTTCGTCCCGCACACCGACCGGCCCGGCGGGACCGTGCTGATCCGTACGCCGTACGGCCGCAACCTGCTCACCTCGGCGCTCAACGGCCGGATGTTCGCGGCCCGCGGCTACCACGTGCTGTTGCAGAGCGTGCGCGGCACGTTCGGCTCGGAGGGCACTTTCACCCCGATGGCCCAGGAGGCCGCCGACGGCCTCGACACCGTCGCCTGGCTGCGCGAGCAACACTGGTTCGACGGCCGGCTCGCCACCCTCGGGGCCTCCTACCTGGGCTGGACCCAGTGGACGCTGCTGCGGGAGCCGCCGCCGGAGCTGCGTGCCGCCGTCGTCTACGTGGCACCGCACGACTTCCGCGAGGCGACCTACGGGACCGGCGCCTTCACCCTCGGTGACTTCCTCGGCTGGAGCGACCAGATCGTCCACCAGGAGGACGGCGGCCTGCGCCGGGTGCTCAGCGTGGCCACCGCCCCGCGCCGGCTGCGGCCCGCGCTCGGCGGCCTGCCGCTGGCCGACAGCGCCCGGACGGTGCTCGGCGACCGGGCTCCGTGGTTCGCCGAGTGGGTCGGTCACCCGGACGGCGACGACCCGTGGTGGGAGCCCTATCGGGCGGGTGCCGCGCTGACCAACGTCGACGCCCCGGTCCTGCTGATCGGCGGCTGGCAGGATCTCTTCCTGGACCAGACCCTCCAGCAGTACGCGACGCTGCACGAGCGCGGCGTCGACGTCGCGCTGACCGTCGGCCCGTGGACCCACCTGCAGGTCGGGCTGCACGCGGCGGGTCTGGTCGCCCGGGAGAGCCTGGCCTGGCTCGATCAACACCTGGCCGGTGGCGCGGCGGCCCGCAAGTCACCCGTCCGAGTGCACCGGACCGGCGAGAAGGCCTGGCACGAGCTGCCCGCCTGGCCGCCACCGGCCGAGCCGGCCACCCTGCACCTGCGGGCCGGGCGCCGGCTGACCACCACCGCGCCGGACGGCTCGGAGGGCGTCGCCGAGTTCCGCTACGACCCGGCCGACCCGACGCCGTCACTGGGCGGCCGCACGCTGACCGGCTCGATGGGCGTGAAGGACAACCGGCCGCTCGAAGCCCGCGCCGACGTGCTGGTCTTCAGCACCGATCCGCTGCCCACCGCGGTCGACGTGATCGGCTCGCCGGTGCTCGACCTCACGCTGAGCGTCGACAACCCGCACGCCGACGTCTTCGTCCGGCTCTGCGACGTCGACCCGCACGGCCGCTCGCACAACTTCACCGACCGGCACCAGCGGCTCGACCCGGCGGCCCCGGCCGGCGAACCGCAGCGGCTCACCCTCACCCTGGACGCGTGCTTCCACCGGCTGCTCGCCGGTCACCGCCTGCGGTTGCAGATCTCCGGCGGCGCGTTCCCCCGGTTCGCCCGCAACCCGGGCACCGACGGCCCCGGCCTGGCCGCCTCCCGGCACACCGTCGACGTCGCCGCGTCCCGGCTCACGCTGCCGGTGGCCACCGCCCCGCCCGCCGTCATCCGATGAGCCGGCGCCCCACCGTCATCCGATGAGCCGGCGCCCTACCGTCAACAGCCCCTCATCCGGCGAACCGACACCCCGCCTCCGACACCCCCTCATCCGGCAAACCGACACCTCGCCTCCGACACCCCTCATCCGGCAAACCGACACCCCGCCTCCGACAGTTCCACCCATCCGGCGACCGCCGTGCCGGCATGCCGCGACCTCCCGGCTCACGCCTCGGGTCGCGGCGCCTCCATCCACCACTCGGTGAACTGGCGGGCCTGCCCGGTGTGGTCCAGCCGCAGCACCCACAGATTGCGGTACTCCCGGTCCGGATAGCCGGTGCGCCCCTCGATCACCGCCAGCTCGTCGGTGATGATCAGCGGCTGCCAGGCGAACGTGGTGGTGCCCGGCTCGTCCCGATGCTCCAGCCATCCCCGCACGATCGCCTCGCGACCGATCCACGGCTGCGCGTAGGGCTCGGTGAAATAGGCGGCGTCGTCGGCGAACAGGCTTCGCACCTGGTCGGGATCATTCGTCTCCCACGCCCTGCGGTAGCCGTCGACCCACGCCGTCACCGCGTCCAAGCTGGTCATTGCCCCCTCTTCCCCTCTTTTCCGCAAGATCAAGATCAAGAGATTGCTGACTCGGATCCGCGCTGATCACCGATCGTCGCTCCCGCCAGGGACCCTTCCGGGCTTCGCAGGGCGCTGGCGCGCCCAGAACGCGAAACCCGAAAGGGCGACGCCCGCGTGTGCTCACGATCCGCCAACCCCAAACCCGAGCGGCCCCGCCACGCCACCCCAAACCGCGCCACCCCAAACCGCGCCGCCCCAAACCGCGCCGCTCCAACCGCGCCGCCCCAAACCGAGCCGCGCCGCCCCGAACCGAGCCGAGCCGCCCGAACCCGGCTGGTCGTGCCAGCCCACCGAAGCAGCCCGTGCCACCCAAAACCCGATGTCGTGCCACCCCGAACCGCAATAACGGTGTCGGACCGCCCCGCAGTGGCCGTGCCGGACCGCCCCGCCGTGATCGTGCAGGACCGCCCCGCGGTGGTCGTGCCGGATTGCCCGGCGATGGTCGTGCCCGCGGCCGAGGTGGAGCCGATCCTCGACGCCTCCTGCGGCCCGCCCGGGACCGGGCCTGGCTGGTCCCGGCCGCCCCGATCCGCAGGTGACCGTGCGGCCCACGCCCGGCTGCTGCGGGACGGCTCGATTCGGGGGTGGCCGCGACGTGTCAGCGCCGGGACTGGGTGCCGATAGGGTCGCGGGATGACTGCGAACTGGCGGCATCTGCCGGCGCCGGCCCGGCCCGTGGCGGCGGCCACCACCGCGGCGGTCGACGCTGTCCGGACCCACGACGAGGCGGCGCTGGACGAGGCCGCCGGCGACCTGGCCGGGCTGGATCCGGCGCACACCGGGCTGATCCTGGGCACCACGGTGCGGCTGCTGCTGGAGGACGGGCACCCCGACGGGCTGACCGCCGACGACATCCGGGACGCGCTGGCCTCCTGCGTGCGCGCGCACCCCGAGGCACATCCGCAGGTGGTGCTCTGGCTGCTGGCCGGCGCGCTGGGCGTGCTGGACGAGGACGGGATGCCGGCCCCGAAACCGGACGCGCTGGCCCGCAACGCCGCCCTGCTGATCACCGATCTGCTGGCCAGGCGCGACCTCCGCCCGTGGCTGACCGCCGCGCTCACCGAGATCCAGCACACCCAGCTGAACGACTGAGCACGCCCCGCCCCGGACCCTGCCCGCCCAGCTTTCGCTGTCATGGGCCGTGCTCCCGGGCCCAGGCGCAGATCGCGGCCAGCGGCTCGCGCAGGGTGCGGCCCAGCTCGGTCAGCTCATACTCCACGTGCTGCGGCGGGTCCGCTTTGTACACCCGGCGGACCACCAGGCCATCCGCCTCCATCCCGCGCAGCGTCTCGGTCAGCATCTTCGGGGTGATCCCGGGGATGCGCCGGCGCAGCCGGGCCGGCCGCTGTGCCCCGTCGGCCAGTGCGTAGATCAGCAGCACCCGCCACTTGACCGCCAGCCGCTCCAGGGCCTGCCTGGTGACGCAGTCCTCGGCCAGCACGTCCGGTACGAAAAGGTCCACAGCCCGGCCCCCATGGGTACTCCGAAGTGCCTTCTGTCCGCCGTTGCCCCCGCAGCCTAACGTCGGCCTGTGACAGAAACAGTGACGTTCTTCAGCGAGGGACTGCGGCTCTCCGGCGTCCTGCGGACCGCCCCGGGCACCCGTGCCGCGGTGCTCACCGGCCCGTTCACCGGCGTCAAGGAGCAGGTCGTGGCCGATTACGCGGAGCGCCTGACCGCCGCCGGGATCACCACCCTGACGTTCGACCACCGTGGCTTCGGTGCCAGCGAGGGGCGCCGCGGTCACGAGGACAGCCAGGGCAAACTCGCCGACCTGCGAGCCGCCGTCGGGGTGCTGGACGGGTACGACCGGGCGGTGGTCGGTGTCTGCCTCGGCGCCGGTTACGCGATGCGCGCCGCCGCCACCGACCCCCGGGTGCGCGCCGTGGCCGGGATCGCCGGTGCCTACAACAGCCCGGCCTGGTTCGCCGAGCGGATGGGCCTGGAGGCGTACCGAAAAGCCCTGACGGACATGCTGGACCGTTACGACGAGGAGATCCCGGCGGTCGCCGAGTCCGGTGAGGCCGCGATGCCCGGCGAGGAGCCGTGGTCCTATTACTCCCGCTGGATCGGCCGTGGCACCTGGGAGAACCGGGTGACCCGCGGCTCGCTGCACAGCCTGATGACGCTGGACGTGCTCGGTGTCCGCCCGCTGCTGCCGCCCAGCCTGATCGTGCACGGCCGGGTGGACGAGTACTGCTCACCCGAGCTGGCCGAGGCGATGCACGCGGACGAGACCCGCTGGCTGGACTGCACCCGGCACGTCGACCTCTACGACAACGACGAGTACGTCAGCCAGGCCGTGGCCGCCACGGTGGACTTCCTCGACCGCCCACGCTGAGCCGTGTTTCGGATCCGGACAGCGAGGTGGCCCGTCACCCCCGAGGGGATGACGGGCCACGCCGTCGGTGCTCAATCGGATTCGGTCGGCCGCCACCCCCGCTGGGGTGAACCGCGGCGAGGACCGCGCGTCAGGAGGGCCGGAGCCCCACCGAGGTGCGCGGGGAGGGTGGCTCGGCACAGCCCAGAAGGCCGACCAAGCCGGACACCCACAGTTGCCGGTAGACAGTGGCACTGGGGTGGCTCACCACCAGCTTGATACCGCTGGCGGCGGCGGTGTGGAAACACGCCACCAGAATCCCGATCCCGATGCTGTCGATCAGCATGACGCGCTGGAGATCCAAACAGATCTTCAGGGGTGTCATGGTGGTCAGGACGTCGTTGACGGCGTCCCGCATGACGTGCGCGTTGTCCAGATCGATCTCCCCGCTCGGGGCGATCTCGACAGTGCCGTCGGCCAGCTGGCGGGTCGTGATCGGCAGATACACAGCTGCCCTCTCTTCTGGCGTCGGGAGGTCCGACGCCGACTTGCCGCGGGACACGGTGCGCCCGGCCGGAGAAGGGTCGTCCGCACGCGGCGTTCGCTGGGACACGCCACAAGGAACCCGCGTTCCTACAACAATCCGCTGGTCTGCAAGTTACGCCACGTAGGCGCGGAACGCCAGAGTAGTTCATATGGCCGGAATGTGCTGGAACGGTCACTGCGTGGCGACCACGTTGACTGTCCACTGAATCGGACCGAATACTCACCGTATGCGATGGAGCACCGGACGGCATGTCTGACACGGCCCCCACCGTGAGCACCGGCCCGTTGTCCACGGGCGCCGTGCACTTCGACAGCGTCGGAGTCCGGGAGGCCCGTGATGTCTTGAATCGTTTCTACCACCCGGTGTCGCTCGGAGCGCCGGAGAGCGCGGAGGTGGTGGTCGGCGCCGAGGTGATCCAACTCGGACCCCTCACCGTCGGTCATCTCACGTTCGCGGGGCGCGTAACTCTGGTCGCCCCCGAGGCCGACGCCTACCACCTGACCCTGCCGACCGCCGGGCGGGTGCTGGCCCGGCGCAACGGCCGGGAGGTGACCGCCGGGCCGGCCACCGCTGTCGCCTTCCGCCCCGGCGATCCGGTCTACCTGCGCCCGGAGACCCCGTCCGCGGAGATCGACGTACGGATCGAGCGATGGGCCCTGGAGAACGAACTCGCCGCGCTCCTCGGTCACCCGGTCGAGGGACCTGTCGACCTGCCGGCGGCCTTCGACCTGACCTGCGGGCCGGCGCACAGCTGGAGCCGGCTGATCCGGCTGCTGCACGACGAGCTGGAGCACGAGAGCAGCCTGATCTACCAGCCGCTGATCGCCGAGCACCTGTGCAGCAGCGTGCTCAGCGGACTGCTGCTCAGCGTCCCGCACCGGTACCGCGACGAGTTGGTCGCGCCGGCCACCGCCGGGCCGCCGCGGGCGATCCGGCGGGTGCTGGACATCATCAACCAGGAGCCGGACCGGCCGTTCACGGTCGCCGACCTGGCCCGGGTGGCGCGGATGAGCGTGCGCTCGCTGCAGGAGGGGTTCCGGCGGCACGTCGGCTGCACGCCGATGGCGTATCTGCAGGAGACCCGGCTGACCCGGGCGCACGAGACGCTGCGCCGCGCCGACCCGGCCGCTGTCACCGTGGCCGCGGTGGCGCACCGCTGGGGTTTCGCCCACCTGGGCCGGTTCGCCTCGGCCTACCGGGCGCGTTTCGGCGCCGCACCCTCCGAGACCCTGCGCCGCACCGGCTGACCAGCGCTTCCCCCATCGCCCGGCCGGGGTGCCGGCCGCACCTGACCGGCCATCGGGCGGACCTGGACCGGCCGCCGGGCACGAGCCCGCCGAGGCACACTGGGACTCGCCACCGGCGGGCCGGGATTCACTCTCCCGGGTCGCACCGGCGCGGCTGCGGCACCTCGTTGATCCGGCGCATCGTGCGAGCACCATGCCCCCGGCCGGTCCCGAAGAGATGGCCGCGCGACGGCACCCACTCGCGCCACGGGGCCAGCGACGACGGCACCGCGGCGGCCTCGCCGTCACCGGCGCCACCTCGCTCGTGCAGGTAGGCCTGCACCCGGGCGGCCGAGGCCGCGCCGTTCGCGACCAGCTGCCGCACGATCCGAAGAGTGTCCTGGTCCGGGCCGGGGTCCGCGGCGTCGCGCCCGAGCAGGGCGGCCAGGCCGGTCAGTGCCCGCACCACCTCACCCGCGTCGCGCTCGGCGTCCCAGAGCCCGGTCACGCCGAGCCTCCACGATCGATCCGTCGGCCGGCTGGCATTCGTTTCGCTGCGGTGCGGTGCGTCATGCAGATTCGTCCCCTCACCTCACGCGCGCCGACGACCCCGCCGGGGCCGTTGTCGGGACGATACGCCCCGGGCACTCGTGACACGCGAAAATGTATTCGGCTCGCTACTTTGCGTCCATCCGTAACGCGCAGGTTCTGTCCAGTTAGCGCTCAGTTCGGGCGTCGTTGCCCCTACCCGGCGTACAGAATGAGAAACCGGATACCGGAACAACCGGTCGATCACCTGGAAGGGGCACCCATGAGCACTGTCCGGACCTCGTCGGAGGCCGCCACGCCACCCGTCTGGCGCACCGGCGCCGAGCAGCCCTGGGATCCGGAGGACCTGGCCGTGGCCCAGGGCAAGGACCCGACGCCGGCGAACATCGCCCGGGCCCGAGCCGAGCTGGAGCGCGACGGCGCCGCGGCGATCGAGCGCACCGTCCCGTGACGCCGGCGCCGCTTTGGGCGCTCACGTCACTTTCCGCGGCCGGCATCATTTCGCGTTTCCGATTACTTTGAGCGACCACCGCCGCCGGGCCCGGCTCCCGGCGACGACGCATGATCGCGTCCCGGTCCGGCTCCGTCGAGCCGGACCGAGCGATCGCCGGCCACCACCCGATGACGGCGGGCGGCGACGGCGACGAGCACGAATCAACCGAGCCGGACGGCAGGCGGGGACGGTGCCGAGCACAGCTCAACCGAGCCGGACGGCGCGCCCCTCCCGGATCGCCCGATCGGCCGCCTCCAGCACCTCGGTCACCCGCTGACCGAAGGCGACATCACAGGCCGGGCGCTCCCCACCGGCCGCCGCGGCCAGCAGCTGGTCCACCGCCCGGGTGAAACAGTCCACCGCGGAGAACTCCACCTCGGGCAGCACCCGCACGCCGGCCTCCCCGGCGAACTCGGCGCCCGCCCGCACCGTCGCCGCCGGCGCGTCCAGCGACAGGGTGAGCCGGCTGATCGCGCCGCCCTCGTGGCGCAGCACCAGCGCGGTCAGATCCCGCGCACCGGTCAGCCCGGCCACCTCGACGACCGGCCCGAGTACCGGCAGGACCAGCGACAACGCGTGCGGGCCGACGTCCCAGAGGCCGCCGCGCTCGCGCCGCCAGGGCGACGCCCCGAACGGGTTGTCCGGCGTGAAGATCGACCCCAGGTGGTCCACCCGCGCCTCGGTCCAGCCGCCGGTCGCCACCGCGTCGGCGAGGAACGTCGCGCACTCCGGCACGAACCGCCGGGTGAAGAAGACGACCGACGCCACGTCGCGGTCCGCGACGGCCGAGGCCAGTTCCCGAGCTTCTTCGGTACGCAGGGACACCGGCTTGTCCAGCGCCAGGTGCCGCCCCGCCCGGGCGGCCCGGATGGCGATCGGCGCCTGGACGTCCGGCGGCAGCGCGATCGCGACCGCGTCCACCGCGGCGATCAGCTCGTCCGGGTCGGCGTATGCCCGGGTTCCGTGCTCACCGGCGAGTTCCGCGGCCTTCTCCGGGTTCCGCCCCCAGACCCCGGCGAGTTCGACCCCGGGATGCCGCGCCAGGGCCGCCGAGTGCACCATCCGAGCCCAGGGACCGGTACCGAACAATCCGAAGCGCACTGATTCGCCCACCTCTCCGCCAGCGTGATCTCCGGGGCCGGAAGTTACCAGCCCAGCGACCCCTCAGTAACCTGTGCCGGGTGAACGGTCCCCTCTCGGTGACGACGATCGTCGTCGCTCTCCTCCTGGCGGCGTGGTTCTTCCTGCGCAGCGCGCTCGACCGCGCGCCGAGCCGCGCCGACCTGCTCGCGATGGGCGTGCTGAGCGCGCTGGGCGCGGTCCTCGTGGTGGTGGCGGTGATCGGCCTCTTCGACGGCTCCCGCCCGTCGGACACCACCACCTTCGCCGGCTACCTGGTCACCACCATCGCCTTCGCCCCGGCCGCCCTCTGGCTGGCCAAGCTGGAGCCGACCCGCTGGGGCACCCTGATCCTCGGCGTCGGCGCCGTCGTCCTGCCCGTCCTGGTGCTGCGCCTGCAGCAGATCGCGTCGGTGACCGGTGCCTGAGCAGACCCCCACTCCCCCGCCCGGCGACCCGGCACCGGTCCGGACCGCCGGGCGGCCGCGCGACGCGGCCCTCGGCACCGGCCTCGGCCGGGTGCTGTTGCTGGTCTACGGCACGTTCGCGCTCTCCGCCAGCGCCCGCGCCCTGGTCCAGATCAGCACGCACTTCGCCGAGGCCCCGCTCGCCTACCTGCTGTCCGCCCTGGCCGGCGCGGTCTACCTGGCCGCCACCGTCGGCCTGGCCGTCGGCGGTTCCCGGGGGCGGCTGATCGCCCTGGTCAGCTGCACCGTCGAACTGATCGGCGTGCTGCTCGTCGGCACTCTCAGCATCGCCGACCGGGTCGCCTTCCCGGACGACACGGTCTGGTCCCGCTTCGGCAGCGGTTACGGCTACGTCCCGCTGATCCTGCCCTTCGTCGGCCTCTGGTGGATCTGGCGCCACCGCCCGCAGACGACCGATTCCGCCCAGTCCTGAACGCACCCGGCCCGGCCGCCCACGGGTAACCACCGCGGCCGGTGGACCGGCGGGTCGCGGATCGGAGACGGACGCTCGACCGGGCCGGGGCGCGGGACGAACCGGAGAGCGGGGACGCGTCGCGAGCGGGACGCGCCGCACGCTGACCGGCGGGGCGGCGAGGGGACGGGCGTGGGGCGCGGGCTCCGGGCGTACCGGAAATGGCGAAGCGCGCGGGGAAGCGGACCCGGCGCGGGCCGGCGGTCCGTCAGGCGCGGGGCGGGAGCGGCGTCTCGTGGTT
Organism: Actinoplanes oblitus; assembly: GCF_030252345.1. NCBI lineage: Bacteria > Bacillati > Actinomycetota > Actinomycetes > Micromonosporales > Micromonosporaceae > Actinoplanes > Actinoplanes oblitus. The sequence goes on from NZ_CP126980.1 coordinate 8,773,526, forward strand.
CAGGTAGAGGACGATCTCCAGGCGGGTGCCGTCGTCGTGCAGCAGGTACGACGAGACCATCGGGACCGGGGCGCCGCCGGACAGCCGGGGCGCTGCCCACTCGGTGCGGACCAGCACGTAGTTGTCGTCGAGGCGGTCGCTGGTCAGCCTGGTCAGTTCGGCCCGGCCCACGCCCAGCGCGGCGAACATCGCGGCCCGCCGGGGCAGGGCCCGCAGGAACTCCGCCCGGGAGACCGGCCGCGCCCCGGTGGCGTCCGCGGACAGGAACGAGTCGGCGAAACAGCCACCCACCTCCTCGGGGGCGAGTGCCGTGAACGTCTGGAAGAACTGCTCGACGCGGTCCACCGGGTACCTCCGGAAATGCGAACGGCGCCGCACCTGCTGGCGCGGCGCCGACCACATTAGGCAGCTTCCGGGTGCATTATACCATTTTGTCTATTTTGATGCCAGTACTCGACGGGTCGGCCAGGGTCGGCCGAACGGTCAGTAATCGGTCTCGATCGCGTGCGGCAGGAAGTTGCAGCTGTTCTTGGTGACCAGGCCGGCCGTGCCGAGGTCCTCCCGGATGCCCATCCCGGCCGGCTCCCCGTCGATCAGCCAGGCCCCGATCACCGGGTGCACGGTGCCCTCCAGCCCTTCGAAGGACGGCAGCTCGCAGAGCTGCTGCACGACGTAGAGCCCGTCCGAGCCGTACTCCGAGGGGTTCTCGGCGATCGGCGTCCCGTCCCGGACCAGGGTGACCGAGCCGCCCTCCCGGCCCCAGACGGGCTTTTTCGCGTACGACGTGAGCGTCTTGGCGCCCGTGGAGTCGGCGAAGAACGCCGGCAGCAGGTACTTCCCCCGCTCCGGGTCGTCGCCGAAGAGTTTCCACAGCACCGGGAGCAGCGCCTTGTGCCCGAGCAGCGCCGCCTTGTAGGGCGGCTCGATCCACACCGTCCCGCGTTTCGCCGGGTCCGCCATGTTCCGGAAGAAGGCCTTGCCACCCTCCTCGTGCCAGAACCACTCCCACGGGTAGAGCATGAAGATCACATCGATCGGCTGCGCCTCGTGCTCGCGCCCCGGCCCGGGCACGTAGACCACCCGGTCGTCGCTGACGTCCCAGCCGATCTGGCTCATCGCGATCAGCTCGACCGGGAAGCCGGCCTCCTCCGCGGTGGACATCAGGTACGCGACGTTCATCCGGTCCTCGCCCGAGGTGTCCGACGTCTCGTACGCGAAGTAGATCTTCGGTTTCTCCGGGAGCCAGGGCCGGGCCTCGCGCAGCTTGGCGATGTTGCGCCGCCAGGCGCCGAGCTCGGCCGGCTCGCCGTCCGGAGTCGCCTCCCAGCCGACCAGCCGGTCGTGAATGGAGTTCCACTGCCGCCACGGGTGCTTGCTGATCCCGGTCTGGTCCATCCAGTGCCACTGGATGACCGCCGCCTCGACCAGCGCGGTCGGCGTCTGCGCGTTGAACTCGAGCAGCTTGGGCGTGGTGCCGGCGCCGTTGTACCAGAGGTCGAAGCGGCCGTAGACGGACGGCGAGAAGTCCGGGGTCTGCAGCGGCACCCGCCCGTCCGGATCCTTGTCGCGGTGCGTCCAGGTGTCCGCGTCGCCGTCGAACCAGGTCCGGATGATCTGCTCGTGGGTGTACTCGGGCACGCCGATCCGGGTCAGGAAGCAGACGTCAGGCGTGCACACCGAGTCGAAGTAGCCGCGCCGGCGACCCTCGGCGGTGCGCCGGGGGCACTGCTCGACCATCCAGTCGCCGGCCTCCAGGCACATCGCGTACAGCGTCGCGGTGGCCGCCTCCAGCTCCTCGATCTCGGCCGCGGAGAAGTCGTAGTACGGCCCCTCCTGCCAGTACGAGTACATCGACCCGTCCGGCAGCACGTCGTCGTTGTACGTCAGCCCGAGACTGAAGTTGGTCAGTCGCCAGCCGTCCCGGACCGGCCCGTACGGAATTCGTTTCATCGGTCAGCCGCCGGACGAGCCGTGGCCGCTGCTGCCGTGCCCGCCGCTGCCGCCCTTGCCGACCACGCTGGTCTTGACCGTGCCGTTGCCGACCCGGCCCTTGCTGGGCAGCCCGTACGCGCTGCGCGACGCCGCGTCGTTGTAGGCGAACCGGCTGCCCCCGGAGGGCAGCTTGTAGCCCACCGGATAGCCGGAGCGGTAACCGGACGAGTGGTAGATGTAATACACCCCACCGCCGTGATAGCCGCCGCCGTTGTCGTCGTCGTCGCAGTAGTCCTCGGGGACCACCACGCCGTTCTCGTCGGCGCAGTAGAAGCCCTCGTCGGTGTATTGGTACGAGTAGTCGTCGTCGTTGTCACAAGCCGCCGCACCGCCCGCGGCGAGCAGCAGAAATGTGCTGGTCAACGACACGCTGCGGGAACTCATGCGCCGATTCATCACTTCTTTGTAGCCGTTCTCAGCAAGTTGCCAGCATCAGTCTCTGGGCCCACCGGCCACGTAGATCACCTGTCCGGACACGAATCCGGCACCCTCGCTCACCAGGAACGAGACGGTGTTCGCCACATCCTCGGGACGGCCCGCGCGGGCCACCGGGATCTGACCGATCATCGCCTTCTCGAAGTCGGCGAAGTCGACGCCCATCCGGGACGCGGTGGCCCGGGTCATGTCGGTGACGATGAAGCCGGGGGCCACCGCGTTCGCCGTGATGCCGAACTTGCCGAGCTCGATCGCCAGGGTCTTGACGAAGCCCTGCAGGCCGGCCTTGGCCGCCGCGTAGTTCGCCTGTCCGCGATTGCCCAGCGCCGAGGTGCTCGACAGGCTGACGATCCGGCCGTAGCCGGCGTCCACCATGTGTTTCTGCACGGCCTTGGTGAACAGGAACGAGCCCTTCAGGTGCACCGACATCACGGTGTCCCAGTCGTCCTCGCTCATCTTGAACAGCAGGTTGTCACGCAGCACGCCGGCGTTGTTGACCAGCACGGTCGGCGCGCCGAGCTCGGCCACCACCCGCTCCACGGCGGCGCTCACCTGCGCCGCGTCGGCGACGTCGGCGCCGATCGCGACGGCGGTGCCGCCGGCGTCGTGGATCGCGGTGACCGTGTTGGCGCAGGCGCCCTCGTCCAGGTCGACGACCGCGACGGCCAGGCCGTCGGCGGCGAGTTTGAGCGCGATGGCCTCACCGATGCCGCGCGCGGCTCCGGTGACGATGGCGACCCTGGACGATGCGGACTGCGACACTGCGGCCTCCGGTTGTGATCTTCGCTGCTCCCGGAGGCCGATGCTAGTCGCGCCTACGCCGTTCTGCGCAGCCGGATCCACCGGTATCCGTACCCACCCACCGGAAGGTCGGCGAGTTTGCCCGGATCCGGGTATTCCGCGTCGGCCAGCACGTCGTTGGGCATCTCCGCCTCGCCGGCGATGCTGCTCAGATCGACGGTCACCTGATCCGGCCCGAGGTTGTGCAGGAAGAGCATGGTCCCGGTGCCGTCGTCGGCGCGGTGCACCAGCAGGCCCCTCGGCGCCGGCACGTCGACGTGGGTGCACTGGCCGCTGCCGATCTCCGGCGCCTCGCGCAGCGTCCGGATCATCCGCTCGAACCAGGACAGCAGCGACTTCGGGTCGTGCCGTTGCAGTGTCACGTTGACCCGCTGGTAGCCGAAGCCGTCGTCGGTGACCACCGGCCGGACCAGGTCGCCCGGATCCGCGGTGGAGAAACCGGCGTTGGGCAGGGCGGACCACTGCATCGGGGTACGGATCGCGTCCCGGCCCTCCAGTGCTAGATCGTCGCCCATCCCGATCTCCTCGCCGTACCGCAGCACCGGGGTGCCGCGCAGGCTGAACTGCAACGCGTACGCCAGCTCCAGGCGGCGGCGGTCGTTGCCCAGCATCGGGGCCAGGCGGCGGCGGATGCCCCGGCCGTACAGCTGCATGTTCTCGTCCGGGCCGAACTTCGCGAAGACGTCCGCCCGCTGCTCGGCGGTGAGCCGGGACAGGTCGATCTCGTCGTGGTTGCGCAGGAACGTGGCCCACTGGCCGCCGGACGGCAGCTTGGGGGTGTCGCGCAGGCCGTCGATTATCGGCTCCGGGTCCTCGCGGGCCAGCGCCAGGATCATCTTGGCGTTCAGCATGAAGTCGAACAGCATGTGGATCCGGTTGCCGGAGCCGCCCTCGTCGCCGAAGTAGGTGACCAGCTGGGCGGGCTCCACATTGGCCTCGGCGAGCAGCACCGCGTCGCTCTTGCGCCACTGGACGTGCTGGCGCAGCTCGGTGAGGAACTCGAAGTTCTTCGGCGAGTCCGGGTTGCCCGGGTCGGTCTCCTCGATGATGAACGGCACCGCGTCCATCCGGAACCCGGCCACCCCGAGCTGCAGCCAGAACGCGCAGATCTTCTTGATCTCCTCGCGCACCTCGGGGTTCTTGATGTTGAGGTCCGGCTGGAACCTGTAGAACCGGTGGTAGTACCAGAGCTTCGCGGTCCGGTCGTAACTCCAGGTCTCCGCCTGCTCGCCGGGGAAGACCATGCCCTGGTTGCGGTCCGCCGGAGCGGTCTCGCTCCAGACATACCAGTCACGGTACGGCGAGTCCGGTGACGACCGCGCGGAGACGAACCACGGGTGCTTGTCGGAGGTGTGGTTGACCACCAGGTCGATGATCACCTTGATGCCCCGGTTGCCGGCCTGGTGCAGCAGCTCGGCGAAGTCCCCGAGGTTGCCGAACCGCGGATCGACGTTGTAGAAGTCGGCGACGTCGTAGCCGTCGTCGCGGTCCGGCGAGGGGTGGATCGGATTCAGCCACAGGCAGGTGACGCCCAGCCGGGCCAGATAGTCGAGCCTGCCGATCAGCCCGGGGATGTCTCCGCACCCGTCACCGTTCGAGTCGGCGAAGGTGTCGATGTCGAGGCAGTACACGACCGCCTTCTGGTACCACCGGTCACTCATGCTCCCTTACTTGTCCGCGCCTCCGGGCCACAAAACGTATGCCGGCCCAGAGCCCCGCGACCGCGGTGACGACGATGGCGACCGGGGCCAGCGAGAGCGCCGACTCCCGCGCCGTGACGACCTGCGGGACGAGGCCACCGGAGTAGCCCGCCAGCACGGTCGAGTCCCACGCCTGCAGGAAGGCGACCGGCCCCAGCAGCGTCACCGGGAAGAGTGGCACCACCCGGCGGCGCACCGGTGGGTCGATGCCGATCACCACGCCGGTGAACAGGGCCAGCGGCAACCAGACCGACAGATCGTCGATCTCCAGGACGGATGACTCCGCCGCCCAGGCCGCGGCGGCCGACCCGATCGCCGCGACGGCGAGCAGGGCGAGGCCGAAACCACCCAGCATGCTCCGGATCGGACGGGCCGTGCGAGCCGAGACGAACGCGGCGGTCACCAGGATCGCCACGATCGGTGTCCAGGCCAGGCGCAACGACTGCCACGGGGTGAGCCCCAGCCAGAAGGCCAGGGTGCCGAGCTCGGTCAGGAGCGCGACGCCGGACAGCACGGCGGCGGCGCGCCGGCGGCCGGTCACCGCCACGGCGGCGACGGCCAGCCAGGCCACGGCCCGAAGCCCCGGGTCGATCAGGCCGCGCACGCCGGCGAGTTGCCGCGCGTCGCCCCGCACCAGGTCGATCAGCGTCTCCGCGAACGTCGCCAGGGCGAAGCCGCCGAGGAGCAGGGCGGCGAGCAACCCGGTCACGGCGGCGGCGTCGCGCCACGGCGTACCGGAAGCGGGTGCCGGTCGCCGGGTGAAGCGGGCCGTGAGGCCGGCGCGGAGCAGGTCCAGCGCGTCGGCCGGGGTGGGGAACCGGCGGCCCGGCGGCGAACCGGCCAGCAGCACCCCCAGCATCTCCTCCTGGTAAGCGGCCCGGTGGGCGGCCGGGTAGATCCGCAGGAGGCGACGGTAACGACTCTCCAAAGTGCTCACGTGGTCGCCCCTCCGAGGCTGGTGCGGCGGGCGCGCAGGCGGCGCTCCGCGATGGTGGCCTGGGCGCGCAGGCGGGCGGTCTCGACGGCGAGGCTCCGCTCGCCGGCCCCGGTGAGCCGGTAGTAGCGCCGCAGCCGGGACTGCACGACCTCCTCGCGATCGACCTCGATCAGGCCGTCGGCGCGCAGGCGGTCGAGGGCGGCGTAGAGGGTGCCGGCGCGCAGCCGGACCCGTCCGCCGGTCATCTCGGCCACGTCCTCGATCACGGCATAGCCGTGTCGTGGCTCCGCGGCCAACGCGGTGAGCACCAGGAACGTGGGCTCCCGTAGAGGGGCGTCGGTCATGATCGAGGAATATACCGGTCATCGGTATATACGGGAAGGGTTGCCCCGCGGCCGGCCGGGTAGGAGGGGTGGATGGCAGAACTGAGTGGGCTGGCCGGCTGGGTGGCCTCGGTCATCGACGCGCTGGGCGCGGCCGGCGTCGGCCTGCTCGTCGCGCTGGAGAACCTGGTCCCGCCGATCCCCAGCGAGATCGTGCTGTCGATGGCCGGCTTCCTGGCCGGCGAGGGACGGGTCAACCTGGTGCTGGTCTGGGCCGCCGCGACGCTCGGCGCGCTGGCCGGCGCGCTGCTGCTCTACTGGCTGGGCCGCGGTCTCGGTGAACAACGGCTACGGCGCTGGCTGGACCGGATCCCACTGGTCGACGTGAGCGACCTGGACAAGGCGGACCGCTGGTTCGAGCGGCACGAGAACGCGGCGGTGCTGTTCGGCAGGTGCGCGCCGGTGGTGCGCAGCCTGGTGTCGATCCCGGCCGGGGCGAACCGGATGCCGCTCGGGCGGTTCGCGCTCTGCACCGCGGCCGGCAGCGGGGTGTGGAACGCGATCTTCGTGGGCGCCGGGTACGCGCTCGGCTCCCGCTGGCAGGACGTGCAGCGGTACAGCCACTGGTTCGACTACGCGGTCTGGGCGTTCTTCGCGGTGGCGATCGGGTGGTGGATCGCGAAAAAGGTGCGCGGCCGCTCGAAGAACGAGCGACCGCGCACCGATGATCAGGTCAGAAGCCCGCGCTGACCTTGGTGAACGCCCAGGTGTCCTGCGCGATGCCGGAGCAGTCGGAGACCACGCCGCCGCCGGCGCAGCCACGGTCCCGGTTGACCGCCCAGAAGGTGAAGCGGGCCAGGCCCTTGCTCTTGGCGTAGTCGCGGATCCGGGTCCAGGTGTCGACCGTGGTGACCTCCTGCTGGTCGGAGAGACCGTTCATGCCGGAGATGCCGATGTGCGAGTACGCCTGCGCGTCGGTGTACCCGAAGGTGGTCTTGACCAGGTTCTTCAGGCCCTCGGTGGCGCCGGTCGTCGCGGCGTACATGTCCGAGCCGCCGCCGAAGTCGAACGGCATCTGGGTGAAGATGTCGATGTTCGCGCCGAGCGCCTTGGCCTGCTGGACCAGCCGGGTGCCGTAGTAGCTCGGGCCGGTCGGCGTGGTGCCGAAGGTGACGATCGTCTTCACCGACGGGTTGTTCGCCTTGACGATCTTCAGAGCGGTGAGCACCCGGTCCTGGACCGTGGTGTTCTCGAACTCGTCGGTGTTCTCGATGTCGATGTCGATCGCCTTCAGGCCGAAGGCGTCGATCACCTTCTGGTACGCGCCGGCGAGCGCCTCGGCGGTCGAGCAGTTCGGGCCGAGCTTGTTGCCGCTCCAGCCGCCGATCGACGGGACGACGTCGGCGCCGGCCGCCTTGATCTGGCTGAGGTAGCTCGCGTGCACGCCGCCGGTCAGGCCGGACTCACCGTCCCACGCCGGGTTGCAGCCACCGCTGGCCAGCACGAACGCCATGGTGAAGGACCTGATGCCGGTGGCGCTGACGACGGTCGACGGGGCCGGCGGGTTGCCCCAGCCCGGGTAGACGTACGGCGCCGAGGCCATCTTGGTGCCGGTGGTCGGCGGCTGGGTGGTCGGCCCGGTCGGCGGGGTGGTGGTCGGCGGCGTGGTGGTGCCACCACAGGAGCCGTTGTCGATCCAGACGTCCCACTGGCCACTGTGGGTGGCCGGCGACTCGTTCTGGGTCCACCACTTCGCCGTGTAGTTGTGGCCGCTCTGCGAGGCCACGTTGTCCTTGACGTAGGTCGCCGACGCGCTCCACGCCGGGGCACACGCCGCGGCGGCGCTGGCGAAGGTCATCGGGAGCACTGCGGCGCCGGTCCCGGCCGCGAGAACCGCGGAGACCAGGGCGATCTTCCTACTCGTACGCATGGGGGATGTCTCCAGGGGGTGAGAGGGGATCAGGGAAGGGTGGCGAGGTGCGGGTCGATGGTGCTGGCCCAGCCGCCGCCGTTGGCGACGTCCCAGTTGATCGACCAGGTCATCGCGCCGCGGATGCCCGGGTAGGTGGCCGGCGGCTTGAACGTGCCACAGTTGGTGCCGCGGGCCAGGCAGTCCAGGGCGGCGTTGACCACCGACGGGGCGACGTAACCGCCGCCGGCGGCCTTGGTGCTGGCCGGCAGGCCGAGCGAGACCTGGTCCGGCCGGAGGCCGCCCTGGGTCTGGATGCAGGCCAGCGCGGTCAAGAAGTTCTCGGTGCCCTGGCTGTACGCGTTCATCTGGTCGCAGCCGAGCATCGCGCCGGAGTTGTAGAACTGGGTGTGGACGACGGTCAGGATGTCCTTGATCGACAGTGCCAGCGCGAAGTACGACGACCCGGTGCTCTGCATGTCGATCGTCTGCGGCGCCATCGTGATGATCAGGCCGGCCCCGGCCTTGGCCCGCAGGCTGCGCAGCGCGCTCGCCATGTAGGTGGCGTTCAGCCCGTTCTCCAGGTCGATGTCCACGCCGTCGAAGCCGTAGTTCTGGATCAGCGAGTAGACCGAGTTGGCGAAGTTGGCAGCGGCGTCGGCACTGGCCACGGCGACCGAGCCCTTCTCGCCGCCGACCGAGATGACGACCTTCTTCCCGCGCGAGTGCAGGGTGGCGATGTCCGCCTTGAACTGCGCGTCGGTGTATCCGCCGACAGCCGTGGCCAGGCCCGGGTCGAGGGTGAAGGAGACGGCGCCGGGGGTCGCCGTGGCGTCCGCGAAGGCGACGGCGATCAGGTCGTAGGCGGCCGGGACGGCGGCCAGCTTGAGCGGGGTGGCGCCGTTGTCGAAGTTCTGCCAGTACCCGGTGAGGAAGTGCGCCGGAAGGTTCCCGGTACCGGTCGGCTGGGTGGTGGGCGTCGTCGTGGGCGGCGTCGTCGTCGGCTGCGTGGTCGGCGGCGTCGTCGCGGGCGAGCTGGTCGGGGACGAGGTCGGCGTGGTGCCGCCGCCGCACGTCCCGTTGTCCGCCCAGACGTCCCACTGCCCACTGTGGGTGGCCGGCGACTCGTTCTGGGTCCACCACTTCGCCGTGTAGTTGTGGCCGTTCTGCGAGGCCACGTTGTCCTTGACGTAGGTCGCGGACTCACGCCACGCCCCGGCACAGGCCGCGGCGGCGGACGCGTCGCCCGCGAACCACGTCGCTGTGCCGGCGGCGGCCACCGCGGTGACCGTCGCGAGAAGTACCGATCGGGAGCGCTTCATCGCTGTCCTTCCCTGCGCCTCCGGTGAGATACGTCAATCTTTAGGACTGTTAACAGTAAATGTAAAGGGGTGGGGAACCTTAAACATCTTTAAAACTCGATCCGTGACGACAGCGCGACGATCGGCCGTGCCCGCAGGTCAGCGGACACGGCCGATCGATAAAAATGATTACCGGCGGAACTGGAACCAGTTCACGTTGACGAAGTCGGCCGGCTGGCCGCTGGTGAAGGTCAGATACACCGTGTGCGTGCCGGACACGTTCGACACGTTGCCCGGTATCGACGTCCAGGCCTGCCAGCCGCCGGTGTTGCCCACCGCGAAACTGCCGATCGGGGCGTTGCTCCGGCTGTCCAGGCGTACCTCGACCAGCCCGCTGACCCCGCCGCCGGCGCCGGAGGCGACCCGGGCCACGAAGTCCCGCACCCCGCCGGTTCCGAAGTTCACGCCGGTGAACTGCAGCCAGTCACCGTTGGCGAGGAACCCGACGTCCTGCCCGCCCTCGGAGCACGTCTCCACCTGCACACCCCCGGCGGCGTCGAACGACTCGGCCTGGATGACCGAGAAGGCGTCCCGGCTGTTCCCGGGAGGCGGCGTCGTCGGCGTGGCCGGCGTGGTCGGCGTCGTCCCGCCCGAGGACCGGTAGACCGCCACGTAGTCGACGAGCATCGGCACCCCGGACTGGGTGGCAGCGGTCGGGCCGCCGCCGAAGGCCGCCGGGAACCCGCCGCCCATCGCCACGTTGAGGATCACGAACATCCCGTGGTGGGTGGCGTTGTTCCAGGTCGTCGCGTCCACCTGGGACGAGTTCAGGGTGAAGTAGTTGGCGCCGTCCAGGTACCACCGCAGCTGCTCCGGGGACGTGCCGCGGTCGAGCTCCACCGCGTACGTGTGGAATCCGGTCTGGCAGCCGGAACAGGCGCGCTCGCCGCTGGACAGGCCGGTCGTCTCGTTGCAGACGCCGCCCGGGTTGGTGCCGCAGTGCAGCGTGGCGAAGAGCGAGGACCGCCCGTTGATGTCCTCCATGATGTCCCACTCGCCGATGCCGGGCCAGTTCGTCGCGCCGACCGGACGGGCCGCGTCACCGAGCGCCCAGAACGCCGGCCAGTAGCCCGCGGCCGCCGCGCCGCTCACGTTCGGCTGCTGCAGCCGGGCCTCGATCCGCACCCGGCCACCGGCCGGCGCGGCGAAGTCGGTGCGCTGCGTCTCCACCCGGCCCGAGGTCCACCGCCCGGACGAGTCCCGGATCGGCTTGATCACCAGGTTGCCGCCGCCGTCCTGGTAGACGTTGGCGGTGGAGTCGGTCATCGTCTCGACCTCGCCGGTGCCCCAGTTGGCGGCGCCGCCGGGGTAGCTGGTGCCGATGTCGTAGAGCCAGTTCGACCTGTTCAGGCCGGTGCCGGCCGCGCCGGTGAAGTCGTCACCGAAGACCAGCGACAGGCCGGCCGGCGGGGCGGGGACGGCCGCTTGGGCCTGCGTCACGACGGTTACCGACGCAACGACCGCCAGTAGAGCCGCGCCCAGCGCGAGAAGCCGCCGCGGAGCGATGGAGAGCCGTGGAGCGATGGAGAGCCGTGGAGCGATGGGGAGCCTTCGTGGGGCCATGGGGACACGCCTTTCCTGGGGGTGGGTAGACGTGAGAGCGCTCTCAGAAAGATTGCACGCTTGTTTCCACAACTTGTCAATATCGATGCCCTACGTTGCCTCGCCGGGTTCGGCATCGAGGTCAATTCAAGATCAAAAGATGGCTGACTCGGATCCGCGCTGATCACCGATCGTCGCTCCCGCCAGGGACCCTTCCGGGCTTCGCGGGCGCTGGCGCGCCCAGAACGCGAAGCCCGCAAGGGCGACGTCCGTGGGTGGTCGCGACCCGTCAGATCAAAACCAGTAAGCCGGTCAGGTTTCCGGGGCTTGTGGGGGCGCTGGGCCGGCTCGGAAGGGGACGGGGGCGCGGTGTCTCAGGCGAGGGCCGGTTGCGGGGCGGGGACCAGGCGGCGGCGGACGGTCTGTTCGGCGGCGGACCAGGCGGAGGAGGTGACCAGGTAGAGGGCGCCGGCCAGCGGGAGCCAGGCGACGGCCAGGACGCTCAGCCAGGGCAGGTACTTCACCATCGTGGCGGTGAGAGCGGCCGCCTGCCGCATGTCCGCCGAACCGGACGCGGCGGACAGGGCCGAGGGGGTGGACGCGGCCAGGACGGCCGCGCGGCGGGAGGTCCACCAGGCGATCGCGGCGGACAGGGCGAGCAGGGCGGCGAAGACCGGCACGCCCGCGGAGAGGTGCGCGGTGAGCGGCACCCCGGCGATCGCGCCGGCCGGCGGGTTCAAGGCGACCCGGTACATGACCATGAAGAACGGGGCCTGGGCCAGCGCGGGCAGCAGGCCGGCGAACGGGCCGATGCCGTGCTCGCGCTGCAACGCGAGGGTCGCGGTGGCCAGCTCCATCGGATCCCGGTGCTTCGTCCGGAGCCTCGCCATCTCCGGGGCCAGGGCCGCGCGGCGGCGTTCGGTGCGGATCTGCAGGTAGGTGAGCGGGGTCAGGCAGGCGCGGACGAGCAGGGTGAACAGCACGATGGCGAGTGCCGGGGCCAGGCCGCCCACCGGCTCGAGGCCGGCGGCGAGAGCGGTGATGGCGGTGTGGGCGGCGTCGACGACGGCGTGGAAGGGACCGGTGACGGACATGGGCGTACCCCAAGGGTTCGTAGCGTTAGGGACGACGAACCGGCGGCGAAGCGCTCACCAGGAAGGTGATGGCGGGCGCGATCGACGATCGCGGGGTGGAGCGCTGTTACGCCGCCGCGGGGCGCGCGGTCGGTGCTCTGGGGCGGGGGCGACCGGCGGCGTCCGGGTCCAGCAGGCGCGGGGCCGACTCGCGGAAGCGGCGGGTGAACGCCCGCATGCCGGGAATCAGTCCGCGGATCAGCACCGGGAGGGCGACCGCGGCTACGACCAGCAGGGCCGCGGTGACCAGGGCGAGCGCCAGCACCAGGCGCGGGCCGCTGCTGAGGCCGGGCTCGAGCAGGGCGGAACCCGCCAGTGCCCACAACCCGAGAAGCAGCATGGCGCCCAGCCTAGCTCGCCGTCGCCACTACCGGTTTTCCGGCGAGAGCGGGCGGGTAAGCCCGCACCCATGACAGCCGCTGCCGAGGGCACCACGACGATCTCCCCGGAACTCGCCGCGCGCGCCGAGCAGCGCGATCTGCTCACGCTCGGGATCGAGGAGGAATACCTACTGGTCGACGCGGTCGAGCCGCGCGGCGTCGAGACGGTCGAGGCGGTGCTCGCCGAGGTGCCGGAGGACTTGCGCTCCGGGGTGCAGCACGAATACCTGCGCAGCCAGATCGAGGTGGCCAGCCCGCCGCAGCTGGAGCTGACCGGGCTGCGCGAGGCGATGGTGAGACTGCGCACCGGGCTGGCCGACGCGGCCGAGCGGGCCGGATCCCGGCTCGTCGCGGTGGGCTGCGGACCGGCCGCCGGGCCGAACACCCGGCTGGTCGACGAGCCGCGGTACCACCGGATGCGGGAGCGGTTCGGTGACCTCTCCCCCGGCCAGGGGGTCTGCGGCACCCACGTGCACGTGAGCATCCCGGACGAGGAGACCGGGGTGCGGGTGCTCAACCTGCTCCGGCCGTGGCTGCCCACCCTGCAGGCGGCCACCGCGAACTCCCCGCTGGTGGGTGGCCGGGACACCGGTTACGCCAGCTGGCGCTCGATGATGTGGGAGCGGTGGCCGACCGTCGGGCCGACCCCCTTCCTCCGGTCGCACGAGCACTACCTGACGCTGATCGCGGACCTGCAGGCCAGCGGCGCGATGCTCGACGAGGGCATGCTCTATTGGTACGCCCGGCTGTCCGCGCGCTACCCGACCGTGGAGATCCGGATGGGCGATGTGATGCCCACTCTGGACGACGCGATCCTGCTCGCCGCGCTGGCCCGGGCACTGGTCGCGACGCTGATCGCCGAGGTGCGGGCCGGTGGCGAGGGGCCCGAGGTGTCGTACCCGCTGCTGACCGCGGCCCACTGGCGGGCGGCGAAGGACGGCCTGGAGGGGCTCGGCCTGGACCTGGCCACCCGGGAGACCCGGCCGGCCTGGCGGCTGCTGCGGCAGCTGGTCGACTACGTCCGCCCGGAGCTGGAGCGGCACGGTGACGCGGAGGTGGTGACCGAGCTGCTGGAGCGGTTGCGGTCGCGAGGCACCGGCGCCGCCCGGCAGCGCGCACTGCTGGCGAAGGGCACGCCGGTGGCCGGCGTGGTGGACTGGCTGGCCCGGACAACTCGTGGCGAGATGTGACGTAACGAGAATCCGGGATGAATCACAACCGATATTGCACACGTCGATATGGCGGGTGACCAGCCGATACCACCATAGGTGACGGCGCGATGACCGATCTGGTATCGCGCTGGATCTTGCTGCACGGTAGGCATGACGGATGCCGCCGTACAACTCGCCGTACCTGACGAGCTCCGGCGACGCAGCCGCGACGGGTGGGCGGCACCGTCGGCCGGATTCCGGGCCGGAACAGGGCACGTTCCCCGGTTCCGCAGTGGACTCCGCCGCCGTGCCCCGGGCCCGGTCCGCCCGGCATCGTGCGGGTGGCGACACCGGGTCGTGGAGCACCATCCGTGCCCAGGCCGGCACGCAGCCCGACGCGGGCGCCCGCCGGTCCCGCGCGCATCGCCCGGCCGTCGGCTCGCACCGCGCGCCCGGCACGCTGCCGCTGGAGTCCTGGCTGCGGGCCGCGCGGAACCGGCCGACGACGACAGTGCTCGGCACCCTGGTCGTGGCGGGTCTGTTGATCACCGCGGTGCCGCTGTCCCAGCCCGGCCCGAGCGACCCGGGCGCACTGACCGCCGCCGCGCAGGCCGCGGCCTCGGCCCAGGCGGCTGCGCAGCGCAACAAGGCGGCGCAGGCCGGTGGGCGGCAGCAGAGCGACGGCGGCACGCCGCCGCAGCCGGGGCAGCCGGTCACCGGCGGCTCGGCCAGGCCGACGCCGGCGGCGACCGTGACCGGGCGTCCGGCCGAGGACACCCCGGTGCGGGCCGTGCCGGCCGGTGCCGGACCGGGCAAGTCGCTGCTCACCACCGGCGGGCGGCAGGTCGCGCTGAGCTTCGACGACGGCCCGGACCCGGAGCAGACCCCGAAGATCCTGGCGATGCTCGACAAATACCAGGTAAAGGCGACGTTCTGCCTGGTCGGCTCGCAGGCGCGCAGGCACCCGGAGCTGGTCCGGCAGATCGTGGCGGCCGGGCACACGCTGTGCAACCACACCTTCAACCACGATCTGACGATCGGGAAGAAGAACGCCGCGCAGATCCGGGCCGACCTGGCGAAGACCAACAAGGCGATCCGGGACGCGGCGCCGGGCGCGGCGATCCCGTTCTTCCGGGCGCCGGGCGGCAACTTCAGCGACAAGCTGGTGAAGGTGGCGTACGCCGATGGGATGTCCTCGCTCTACTGGGCGGTGGACCCGCGGGACTGGGAGCACCTGCCCGGCGAGAGCGACGCCGCGCACGTCAAGCGGGTGATCGCCACGGTGCGGAAGCAGACCACGCCGGGGTCGATCATCCTGTCCCACGACTTCAACCAGCCGGACACCATCGCGGCCTACCGGGAGCTGCTGCCCTGGCTGGTGGAGAACTTCGAGCTGGGCGTCCCGTCCGGGACCGGCGAGACCCCGGTCACGCCGGCCAGCACCGCGCCGACCCCAGCCTCGCCGTCGCCGTCGGCCGGCGCGAGCACCGAGCCGGCCGCGGAGCCGACCCCGGCCGCCAGCGCCTCGGCGACCCCGGCCGCTACGCCCTAGCGGGCTGGCAGGTCGGGCACCAGTAGAGGTTGCGGCCGGCCAGCGGACCGATGGCCACCGCGGTGCCGCAGACCAGGCAGGGCTGGGCGGTGCGGCGGTAGACGTAGACCTCGCCGCCGTGCCTGTCGACACGCGGCGCCCGGCGCATCGCCTCCGGCGTGTGCTGGGTGTGCACGGTGTCGATCCGGCCGCGGGCCACGCCCTCCTTCATCAGGGCGCGCAGGTCGTCCCAGAGCGCGGTCCAGCACTCCCGGCCGATCGCGGTGCCCGGGGTGAGCGGCGACAGCCCGGCCCGGAACAACACCTCGTTCGCGTAGATCAGACCGCAGCCGGCCACGATGGACTGGTCCAGCAGCAGGGCGAAGAGCGGCTTGGTACTGGAGCGCACCCGCCGGTACGACAGATCCGGGTCGGCGTCGTCGCGCAACGGGTCGGCGCCGAGCCGGGCCCGCAACGCCTCCACCGCCGGCGGCTCGAGCACCTCGCAGGCGGTCGGGCCGCGCAGGTCGAGCCAGTGGCCGGGACCGATCAGCCGCATCCGGACCTGGCCCACCGGGTCGGGCAGCGGCGGCTCGCCCTCGGTGAACTTGCCGTACAGCCCCAGGTGCACGTGCAGGGTGCGGTCGCCCTCGTAGTGGTGCAGCAGATGCTTGCCGTACGCCTCGGTGTCGCGCAGCACCCGGCCGTCGAGCAGCGCGGCGCCGCTGGTGAATCGGCCCTGCGGGCTGGAGACCGCCACCGGATGGCCGGCGAACAGCTCGCGATGGCGGGTGGCGAGGCGGTGAATGGTATGTCCCTCCGGCACGAGCCAAAGGTAACCGCCGCCGCCACGCCGCCCGGCCGGGCGTGATCAGCGCCACCCGGGCGGCCCGTCGTTCTGCCGTGAGCGGATTCGCCCTGAGGGGAATCGCTGGGTTTCGACACGCCCTGTGAGAGAAGGTGTGAGACGTAGAAGAGCGGATGCGAAAGGGTTGACCCATGAGTGTTGAACCGACCATGCGCGGCGGCGGCGCGTCCTTCGACGACCAGGTCTTCGAGCGTCTGCTCCGCGAGCGGATCATCTTCCTCGGCAGCGAGGTCAACGACGAGGTGACCAACCGGATCTGCGCGCAGATGCTGCTGCTGGCCTCGGAGGATCCGGAGCGCGACATCGCGCTGTACATCAACTCCCCCGGTGGCTCGATCAGCGCCGGGATGGCGGTGTACGACACCATGCAGTACATCAAGAACGACGTGGCCACCATCGCGATGGGCATGGCCGCCTCGATGGGCCAGTTCCTGCTCTGCGCCGGCACCGCCGGCAAGCGGTACGCGCTGCCCCACGCCCGGGTGATGATGCACCAGCTCTCCGGCGGCATCGGCGGCACCGCCGCCGACATCGCCATCCAGGCCGAGAGCATGCTGCACATCAAGCAGGTGATGAACGAGCGGATCGCCTTCCACACCGGGCACACCCCGGAGGAGATCGAGCGCGACTCCGACCGGGACCGCTGGTTCACCGCCCAGCAGGCCAAGGACTACGGCATGGTCGACCACGTGATCAGCAGGGCCTCCGACGTGAACGCGGTCTCCTCGCTGGTCTGACACCCCGATACGCCGAGGGATGCACAGCCGCTGTGCATCCCTCGTGTCGTTTTCCGGCGGGGCGGGTATGTAACCGGGGCACGACATCCCCCCGAGATCCCCGCCAAAGGAGGTGCTGACGTGAGGATTCCCAGCTTCTCGCGTGCGGCCACGACCGATACCGCCGAGACGGCACGGGTTCCGGTGCAGCCCCGCCGGGACGACGACACCACGCAGGACATCACCACACCGCGGACCGGTGACACCCCGCGGGACGTCACCACACCGCGGACCGGCGACACCCCGCGGGACGTCACCAGGCCGCGGACCACCGACCCCGCCCGGGACCTCAACACGCCGCGGGCCGGCACTGTCACCCCGCCGACCGAGGCGGAGCGCAAGCCGGTCCCGGTCGGCCGGCCCGCCACCCCGGCCGCCGAGCCCGCCCCGGCCCGGCGTCCGCGCGCCAGCCTGCTCGCCACGCTCGGCCTGATCGCCAGCGTGGCCGGCATCGCGCTGGTGCTCTCCGGCCCGCTGGCCGGCTGGGGCATCGGCGTCGCCGCGCTCGGCCTGGTGCTCTCGCTGGCCGGCCTGAGCGCCACCCGCAAGCAGCACGTGGCGGGCAAGACCGACGCGCTGATCGGCCTGCTGGTCGCGCTCGGCGCGATCGCGCTCGGCGTGCTGGCCCTGACCGGCTCGCTGAGCTGGCTGGGCACCGACACCCAGCCGGCGTCGGATCTGCGCGAGTGGCTTGACGCACAGTTTGCCAACCGCTTCTGACGGGTACCTGACATTTACCGGCAGCGATGCGCTGAGCGGTAGCCCTTCGGAACCGGGACGACCCTCGTCGGCCCGCCCCGAGATTTCCCGGCGGTTCGCCGGTCGGTTCCGGCGGTTCGCCGGACTGCCGCACGGGCGCCCGGGAGTGACGTGAAAACGCCGCTCCCGGGCGCCCGTGCGGCGTGTGCGCAACGAATCGCCGTGCCGCTTCGTGATCACGCAACGATCCTGCGCGGTACGCATGGTCGAACCAGCGCGGACGAAACCTTCTCGCACCTACCGTTTCCTGCATGACCGCCAAGCGCTACCTGATGTGCCGGCCCACCCACTTCGCCGTCACCTACCGGATCAATCCGTGGATGGATCCCACGGCGCCGTACGACAACGCGCTCGCCGTCAGCCAGTGGGAGAACCTGCGCCGGGTCTTCCTCGAGCTGGGGCACACCGTCGAGCTGATCGAGCCGCTGCCCGGCCTGCCGGACATGGTGTTCGCCGCGAACGGCGGGACGATCATCGACGGCCGCGCGCTGGGTGTGCAGTTCCGGGACGCCGAGCGGGCCGACGAGGCACCGGCGTACGCCGCCTGGTTCCGGGAGAACGGCTTCGACGTGACGATGCCGAAGCACGACAACGAGGGCGAGGGCGACATCCTGCTCGCCGGCGGGCTGCTGCTGGCCGGGACCGGGTTCCGTACCGCGCACGCGTCGCACGCCGAGACGCAGGAGTTCCTCCGCCGTCCGGTGATCACCCTGCAGCTGGTCGATCCGGCGTACTACCACCTGGACACCGCGCTCTGCGTGCTGGACGAGCGGAACATCGCGTACCTGCCGTCGGCGTTCTCGCCGGGCTCGCAGGCCGTCCTGCGCCAGCTCTTCCCGGACGCGATCATCGCCACTCCGGAGGACGCCGCGGTGCTCGGCCTCAACGCGGTCAGCGACGGACGTAACGTGGTGCTTCCGGTGCAGGCCACGCACCTGACCGAGCAGCTGCGCGCGGCCGGTTACCACCCGATCGGGGTCGACGTCTCCGAGCTGCGCAAGGCCGGCGGCGGACCCAAGTGCTGCACGCTGGAGGTGCGCTCGTGACGACAGTGGAATTCCGTACGCCCGCCGCGCTCGCCGACGCCGAGCGCTGGACCGCGCACAACTACCACCCGCTGCCCGTCGTCGTCGCCGAGGCCGACGGCGCCTGGGTCACCGACGTCGACGGCCGCCGCTACCTGGACATGCTCGCCGGATACTCGGCGCTGAACTTCGGGCACCGGCACCCCGGCCTGATCGCCGCCGCGCACGCCCAGCTGGACCGCCTCACGCTGACCAGCCGCGCGTTCGTGCACGACCAGTTCGCCGCGTTCTGCCGCGGCCTGGCCGAGCTGTGCGGCAAGGACCTGGTGCTGCCGATGAACACCGGCGCCGAGGCGGTGGAGACCGCCATCAAGGTCGCCCGTAAGTGGGGTTACCAGGTCAAGGGCGTGCCGGACGGGCAGGCCGAGATCATCGTGGCGGACGGCAACTTCCACGGCCGGACCACCACCATTGTCAGCTTCTCCACCGACCCGGAGGCGCGGGCCGACTTCGGGCCGTACACCCCGGGCTTCGTGGTGGTGCCGTACGGCGACGCGGCGGCGCTGGCCGCCGCGATCACGCCGAACACGGTCGCCGTCCTGGTCGAGCCGATCCAGGGCGAGGGCGGCGTGCTGATCCCGCCGGCCGGGTACTTCACCGCGGTCCGCGAGGCCTGCACCGCAAACAACGTGCTGCTGATCGCCGACGAGATCCAGTCCGGCCTGGGCCGCACCGGCAAGACCTTCGCGATCGAGCACGAGAACGTCGTCCCGGACATGTACGTGCTCGGCAAGGCACTCGGCGGCGGCATCGTGCCGGTCTCCGCTGTCGCCGCGAACCGTGACGTGCTCGGCGTCCTGAAGCCGGGCGAGCACGGCTCCACCTTCGGCGGCAACGCCCTGGCCTGCGCGGTCGGCGACGCCGTCGTCGGACTGCTGCGCACCGGCGAGTTCCAGGAGCGGTCGGCCCGGCTCGGGCAGCGCCTGGAGGCGGGCCTCTCGGCGCTGATCGGCAAGGGCCTGGTCGCGGTACGCTGCCGCGGCCTGTGGGCGGGCGTCGACATCGACCCGGCACTGATGACCGGACGGCAGGCATGCGAGCGCCTGGCCGAGCGTGGCGTCCTGGCCAAGGACACCCACGGCTCGACGATCCGCCTCGCGCCCCCGCTGGTGATCACCGAGGAGGACCTGGACCACGCGATCGCCCAGCTCGCCGCGGTCCTGGCCGCCTGAGCCCGAACGAAGCCCCACCAGGCAATCCCCACCCGCCCTGGGGGCTGACCCTGGCTCAGTCTGACCGAGTTCCGCCGTCTCCCGCGGGTGGGCTGTGGACAACCCGTGACTGTGGAAACGCGCGGGTGGCCGTTCGGCCGGGAATCGCCTGAGATCGGAGGCGCCGCTGCTGGAAGGTTCCAGCGGCGGCGCCTTCGGTGTTTCCGGGACCACCCACGGGCCGTGAAGAAGGTTCCAGCAGCGGCGCCTTCGGTTTTTCCGGGACCACCCACGGGCCGTGAAGGGTGCGGGGATCGCTCTGGACGCGCAGCGGCCAGATCACCGCGCCCGGCCCGCGCGGGAGCATGCGGTCCGCACCCCGGCGGACGCGCGTCAAGGAATGTTCTGAAATTGATCTTCAGCTGCCGGAGGGATCGAGGGCGGCCCGAGCGGTGCGGATCACGGACGGGCCGAGCGGTGCGGGACTCCGACCCGCCCCGAGCGGTGCGGATCACCGGCCGCCCGGGCGGGCCGGTGTCACCTGCCGACGGGACGAATCGCCATGGTCGGGGCCTCGGCCATCACCGACTGCGGCTGGATCACGCCGCCGTTGTTCCACAGCTTGGCGCGGCCCACGTGCACCCCGGCATACAGCTCGACGACGTCGTCCGGCCCGAGGATCCGGCTCTCGTCGCGGTGCAGGGTGACTCGCTGGTCGTCGTCGGGTGAGCCGCCCGGGCGCACGCCGGTGCCGTTGGTGCTGATGTCCTTCACGGTGATCTCGCCGGCGCGCAGCGCGAACCGGACGTGGCCCCGGCTGATCCACTTGCGAGCGTCCTGGGTGAGCCACTGGCCGAGCATCACCCCGCCACCGCCCTCCGGCGCCCGGCCGACCACCACCGGCTGGTCCTCCGAGACGGTGAAGCGCTGCCGGATCACGCCGTCGATGCGCACCGAGAGCACCTCGGTGGCCGGGCGCGGGCCGGCGTCCTTGAGCCGCTCGCCGTGCCGCGGGCAGGTCGGCACGCCGGCCCGCAGAGCCGGCGGCGGCTGCGCCACCGGGCTGGTGAACGTGCGCATGTCGGCGAACGGGCTGTCCGAGTCGCCGCCGGTGCCGAACGTGGTGCAGTTGAAGTCCGCGCACTTCCAGATCCGGGCGAGCAACCGCTCGCCGAGCGGCGAGCGCGGGGTGGGCGGGACCGCCTCGCCCCGGCCGACCCGGGCCACCAGCGTGGGGCCGCCCTGCTGCGAGACCAGGGCGAGCAGCCGGCCGGGCTCGGCCACCCACGGGCGGCTGGCACGGAACCGGTCCTCCCGGTCACGGGTGAGCACCGGCAGGCCGAGCATCTCGGCCACCTCCAGCACCCGGTCCTCCATCTGCGGGACCACCTCGACCTTGCCGTCGTCGGCCCAGCGGCGGACCACCATCCGCTCGTTCGAGGTGAGGTCGGTGTCGGAGAGGAGACCGCGCGGGGCGATCACGTAGACCGGGACGTTCTCCTCGGCGACGTAACGGCCGAGGGCGTCGACCAGCAGACCGAGCCGGACCAGGCTGGCCGGGCGACCACCGTCGAGGTCGGCATAGCGCACCACCTCCGACAGATCGACCACGGCCCGGGCGAGAGCCGGGTCCGTGGTGAGCCGGGCCTCGATGGCGTCGAGAACCTTGCTGACCTCGAATCTCACGAGTCCTCCCCTGTGCTGTGTGCACGGATGACAACGACTCATCATGCCCCGGCCATGATCTGCGCGACCAACCGGGCGGACGTCCCGCCATGGTTTGCCCGCGGGTGTCCGTTTGCCGATTCCCACGTTCGGGAAATCCCGCTATCGACGAGCGTTGACGAGAAGGAGAGACGATCATGCGGACACCCCGGCTCGCGGGACTCGGCCTCGCGGCGGCCACGGCCACGTTCGCGGTGGTCGGCTGCGCCTCGCAGAACACCCCGGCGACTTCGGCCTCGAGCGCCCCGCCGGTGTCGGCGGTGCCCTCGACCAGCGCCGACCCGGCGGCGGTGGGGGCGCTGTCGGACGCCGCCACCGCGCTCGGCAACACCAGCTTCAAGATGACCATGACGAGCGGCGCCGGCTTCCAGCTGACCGCGAACCTGGACGCGCCGCACGGCACCGGGAACGCGGAGATGACCGCCAAGGGCGCGAACACCGCGCTCACCGTCAGGACGCTGCTGGCCGGCCAGGACCTGTACGCGCAGATCCCCGGGGTCACCCAGGGCACCACCTGGACCCACCTGGACATGGCCCGGCTGCCGGACGGCGCGAACTTCGGGCTCAAGCCCGGCCAGATCGACCCGGCGAACACCGCCGAGCTGCTCCGCGCCACCACCGACGTGACGAAGAGCGGGGAGAACTCGTACGCCGGGACGCTCGACCTGACCAAGGCGGCCGGCGTGGCCGGGATCAGCAAGGTCACCGTCGACGGGTACGGCGCGGACGCCCAGAAGGTCCCGTTCGAGGCGACCCTGGACCAGCAGGACCGGCTGGAGCAGCTCACCCTGCGGCTGCCCGCGGTGGACAACCGGGAGGCCCAGCCGCTGGTGATCAAGTACAGCGATTACGGCCAGACGGTGAGCGCCGAGCGCCCGCCGGCC
Organism: Actinoplanes oblitus; assembly: GCF_030252345.1. Taxonomy (NCBI): domain Bacteria; kingdom Bacillati; phylum Actinomycetota; class Actinomycetes; order Micromonosporales; family Micromonosporaceae; genus Actinoplanes; species Actinoplanes oblitus. The sequence continues at coordinate 8,795,969 of NZ_CP126980.1, forward strand.
GGTCAGGTCACCGAGGCGCCGGACAACGTCTACCAGGCGCTGGGCGGCAAGTAGGCGACAGATCGAGTCAGCCGGCGCCGCGGTCGATCCACAGTGGCCGCGGCGCCGGCCGGTTCTCCTCGATCCACGTGTCGATCCGCGCCCACCAGGCGTAGAGCCAGTCGATCCGGTCCTGGTCGTCGGCCGGCACCTCCTCCGGCGGCACGCTCCAGAAGCGCATCACCAGCCGCTTGTCCATCGGCAGCTCGCGCCACACGTCGCCGACCGTGATCATCCGGTCCAGTCCGGTGTGCGCCACGAAGATCACGCCGGCGTCCGGGGCCGCGTCGATGGCGGCGAGCAGGCCGCCCGGTTTCGGCGGCAGCAGGTTGCGCAGGCCCTCCGCCTTGGTGGCCATCTCCTCATGGCCGCCGGCGCGCAGCCGGGCGATCGCGTTGATCTTGCGGTGCGGGGTGAAGTTACCGCCCTCCGGGAAGATCACGAAGGCGTCGTTCTCGTCCAGGCCGGTGGCCAGGTCGCCGATCTGCTCCTCGAGCGTCGCGGTGGTGGTCCGGCCGGGCGTGATGAACCTGTTCGGCAGGCGGTTGAGCAGCACGTCGACCGCCGGGTCCCACTGCAGCGCGGCCTTCAGCACGATCCGCGGCTCCCGGGCGAACCAGTTGACCAGCGCGTGGATCAGGGTGAACGAGTCGCCCGGGCCGGCGTGCCGGCTCACCACGATCTCCGGCCGGCCCGGCTGCGCGGTGTCCGGGTCGGTGCCGACCACGTCGATCGCCAGGTGCAGCGACCAGCGGGCGAACCAGAACAGCGTACGCAGGAACCAGCCGGTCACCACGTAGTGCGCGCGCTGGAAGGCCGGGCCGCGGATCCACCGGCCGCAGCCCGAGGCCAGCCAGAGCACGGCCAGCGTGAGCAGCGCCGCGGCGTCCCAGACCAGATAGACGATGAGCAGGAAGACCAGCCGGGGCACCCGCAGCCGGCCCGGCACCAGTGGGGAGACCGCCAGCGCGAAGAGCAGCCAGACCGGCAGGGTGGTGAGCAACGTCACGGCGAGCAGCACGACGGCCGGGGCGATCACCAGGCGACGGACCCAGGGCGGCGGCAGGCTCATCAACGGCCGCCCGGCTCCGGCAGCGGATGCACGTTGGCGGCCAGGTAGCGCCGGGAGGCGGTGTACGCCCGGCTGATCCGGCGGCCGACCAGCGCCATGTCCCGATAGGCCCAGGGCGAGTCGTCGCGGCTCTCGCCACCGCCGCTGGGCAGCACGTGCACCCGGACGCCGCCGGGCAGCGAGGACATCTCCCGCGCGAACCGATGGCGACGGGCGATCTCGAACGCCACCTGTGCCACCTCCCACGGCCGTCGCGGCACGCTGAGCTGCCGCTCCACCCGGCCCACCTGGAGCACGAAGACGAGTCGCGCGCCGAGCCGGACCGCCTCACCGATCGGGATCGAGTTGACGATCCCGCCGTCCACGAAGTGCTCCCCGCCGATCTCCGTCGGCGGCAGCAGGCCGGGCACCGCCGACGAGGCGAGCACCGCGTCGACCAGCGGCCCACTGTCGAACCAGTGCTCGGCGGCCCGCTCGATGCTTGCCGCACAGCAGTGGAACGGCACCTTCAGGTCGGCGAAGGTGGCGTCCTCGCCCAGCTCACCCTCCAGCAGCCGGCGCAGCGGGAGCGGCGAGTGCAGGTGGGTACGGGCCGCGAACCGGCGCATCTGCCTGCCGATCGAGTCGCCGTAGACGGCCGCCGCCTCCGGCGACGTCCAGAGCCGGACCAGCCGGTCGGTGACCGCCTCGCCCGGCTCGGCGGCGACCAGGGCGCCGTTGACCGCGCCGATCGACGTGCCGACCACCACGTCCGGCCGGAACCCGGCCCGGAACAGCGCGCGGAGCATGCCCACCTCGACCGCCCCGAGCACACCGCCACCGCCGAGCACGAACGCCACCGGACCGTCGACCATGTGATCCATCGTTCCACGGGCCTTGCCTTGACGCCGGTGTCAAGCCGTACCGTCGGCGCCATGCTGCTGATCGGAGAACTGGCCGAGCTGGCCGGGACCAGTCCGCGGACGCTGCGCTACTACGAGGAGCACGGCCTGGTCCGCGCCAGCCGGGACGCGAACGGCTACCGGCAGTACGAGGACGGCGAGCTGCGCGTGGTGCACGAGATCCGCACCCTGCTGGCGTCCGGGTTCGGCCTGGACGACATCCGGCCCTTCGTCGCCTGCCTGCGGGCCGGCAACAGCGCCGGTCACGTCTGCCCGGACTCGGTGGCGGTGCTCCGCCGCAAGATCGCCGAGGTGGACGACTACCTCGGCCAGCTCACCGACGTCCGGGAGCGGCTGCACGACCAACTGAGCCAAGCCCTCGAGCACCGGGAGACGCGATGCCGGATGACGCCCTGATCACCATCACCGACGCCACCTTCGACGAGCTGGTCCGCCAGGCCCGGCTGCCGGTGGTGGTGGACTTCTGGGCACAGTGGTGCCCGCCCTGCGGCCCGATGTCACGGCTGCTCGCCGAGCTGGCGCCGGAGTTCGCCGGGCAACTCGTGATCGGCACCCTGGACGCCGACGAGAACCCGGTCGCGGCACGTACCTACCGCGTCCTGGCCATGCCGACCCTGCTGTTCTTCCGGGACGGTGTGGTCACCCAATCGATCGTCGGCGCGCGGCCGAAGTCGATGCTGCGCTCGGCGCTGACCAGCGCGCTGACACCGTACGCGAATCTTTGAGGCCTTTCGGTACGCCCTAGCTAGTCGAGCTCGGGCATGGCGACCGGCTGCGGCCTGGGGTGGCAGGTGCCGCACTGCACGGCATCCTCCACCACCAGCGCCTCGGCCCGGTCCCGCAGCACCGACCGGCTGATCTCCAGCAGGTAGGGCCCGAACCGGGCGTGTTCCGCGCACACGCCCCGTCCGCAGAAGCGGCAGGTGGCGCGTGCCTCCTCGGCGCAGAACCAGCACAGCATGCGAGCCCCTCCCTGGATCAACTCGGCCCGGTCGTCCCCTCCGGCGGCGAGGTGGTCTGCTCCGGCGCGGGCGACGTCGTGCTCGACGTGGCGGTCGGCGTCGAGCCGGTCGTCGTCGGCGCTGTCGGTTGCGACGTGGTCGAGGTCGCCGTCGGTCGCGTCGGCGGCCTGGTGGTGGTGGTCGGTCGCGTGGTCGGCCGGGCCGTCCGGGTGGTCTGACCGTTCGGCCTGGTGGTCTCGTCCGGGTCCGGTGTGGCGCTGGTGCTCGGCGACGCCGAGGCGCTCGGCGACGCGCTGCTCGGGCTGCCGCTCACGCTCGGCGCGGTGGTGGCCGGCGTGGTCGGGGCGGACGGGAACGGCGCCTCGGACGCGTCGTCGCCCTCGCTGACCGACGGCTGGGTCACCTTGACCCCGTCGCCACAGCTCAGGTCGCCACCGCTGGGCTGGCTGGTCACGCCGCCCGCGGTGACGGTGCCGTTGGCCACCGCGATCGACGCCAGGTCGACGGAGTACCAGGCCTTGCCGGTGTTGGTGACGTCGCCCTGCACCCGGGCGATGGTCAGGCCGAGGGGCTGGAACGCGCCGCTGGTGCCGGCCGTGCCGGCGAGCACCCGCCCGCTCTCCAGGGTCAGCCGGCCGGACGGGGCCGGCTCCCGGCCGGACGCCACCGCCGCCGCGTTCAGGGTGATCCGGGCGCCCGGGCAGAGCAGCACCGCGCCGCCACCCGGGAAGGTCAGCCGGGCCCGGCTCCTGGCCGGCGCCTCGACCTGCGTGCCGGCGCTCAGGTAACGCTGGTCGTCGACGTCCAGGGTGGCCGCGGCGCCGCCGCCCCCGCTGGTCACCGCGGTGCCCCGGTCGACGGTGAGCAGCACCCGCTCGGTCGGCATCTCCGCCCAGGCCGGACCGGTGCCCAGATCCAGGGCCAGGCCGGCGACGCTGACCACGACCAGCAGGCTGACGAACACCCACATCCGCTTCTCGAAGTGCCTGTCGACGTCGAACTCCTCGTCACCCTCCGGTGGCGGGCCGGGCGGCACCGCCAGCGGCGGGTGCACCGCGCCGGGCCGGACCGCCAGCGGGGCGCCGGGCCGGACGCTGGGCATCGGCGCGCCCGGCCGGGCCTCGACACCGATCAGCGGCGGCAGGTCGGAGGCGTCCGGGATGATCCAGAGCCGGACCGGGGTACGGGTCTGCGCCACCATCCCCGGGTTACCGTCGCCGACCGGGCCGACCAGCGTGCCGCGGCGCAACTCGGTGCCGTCCGCCATGGCGATCACACCGGACTCGACCACCACCGCGTGGGTCGGCCCGTGCAGCATCACCGGGGCGCCCGGGTCCAGGTCGACCGGGTGGGCCGCGGCGATCAGCGCGAGCTGCTGGTCCTCCTCCAGGCCGGCCAGCGCCGGGGTGTCGGCGAACAGCGCCTCGGCCTCGGCCCGCTCCATCGGCGGCGGGCCGGGCAGCGGGCCGATCACGGTGGCCACCGTCGAGGTGGGCACGGCGAGCAGGGTGGCACCGGCGGCGGCGTGCCAGTCCAGGGAGGCGGTACGGCCGGTGAGCGCGGCGGCCAGGCCGACCACGCTGCCCGGGCCGGCGTGGTGCCGGATGCTGCCGCCCGGGTCGCCGGGCCGGCGGCCGTGCAGGGCGCCCTCGACCACCACGTAGACGGCGGCCTGGTGCTCGGCGGCCAGCACCAGCTGGCGGCCGGTCGGCGGGTGCTCCCAGCGGGCCCGGGCGGCCAGCGACTGCAGTGCCGGCTCGGGCAGCCCGCCCAGGTCGGACGCGTGGAGCGCGGCCAGCCGGCGGGGCATGTCCTTCTCCTGGTCGCGCTCGGCGGCCCGCCGGCGCCAGCGCCGCCAGCCGGCGCCGAACCGGCCGAGCAGGAAGTAGAGCGGCGGGGCGGCGAGGCCGAGCAGCATCACGGCGAGCAGCAGGCGGGCGGCGACGCCCTCGTACCAGAGGCCGATCACCAGGCCGTGCACCCGGTCGGTCCACAGCCGGTAACCCAGGACCACGGCGGCGGCCGCCCAGAACAGGGCGAGCACCCCGTAGAGCCCGATCAGGCGCCCCTCACGGTCCAGGGTCGACCAGCGCGGGCCGCGCCGGCGCAGCCGCCCGCCCAGCCAGGCCAGGCCGCGGGCCCGCAGGTCCGGGATCTCCAGCCAGTCCATCAGCAGATAGTGCCCGTCGAGCGGCAGCAGCGGGCTGAGGTTGAAGAAGGTGTGCAGGTAGAACAGGAAGGCCAGTTTGAAGGCGAGGCCGCCGGTGATCGGTACGGCCAGGCCGATCAGCTGGGCCAGCCCGGCCAGCGCCAGGCCGGTGGCCGGCCCGGCGGCGGTGACCGCGATCCGGGCCCGGCGGCCGGCCATCCACACGTCGCTGGTGTCGACGAAGACGGTCGGCAGGCCGAAGTGCAGCATCAGCCCGGCGGACGGCACCTCTCGGCCGACCCGTTTGGCGGCCAGCGCGTGGCCGAGCTCGTAGAGCCCGTGGGCGACCACGTTGAGCAACAACAGTGCGATCGCGCCGAGTAGGTACGAGTCACCCGTCAGGAACAACGCGCTGCTGCCCCGCTGCCAGGTGAACAGGAACAGCACCCCGCCGGCCAGCGCCAGCAGTGTGCCGAGCCAGACCGCCGGGCGGGTGAAGAGCAGCTTGCCGGCGCCGTTGTAGAGGCCGGTGAGCAGGCCGTCGGCCGGCACCGAGAGGATCCGGCGGCCGCGGACGGCGGCCAGCAGCGAGCTGCCCGCCCGTTTCGGCAGCGGTTCCTGGTGCAGCTCGCGCAGCGGGCGGAAGGCGTCCCGCGGGAGGTCCTCCAGCATCCGGTTGCCGGCCAGGTCGGCGACCACCCGGCGGACCTGGTCCGGGGCGAGCCGCCCGGCGATCCGGGCGAACTCGGCGACCAGCCGGGCCACCGTGCTGGTCCCGTCCATCATCAGGGCCAGCTGGTACTCCTCCGGAGCCAGCCGGAGGTAGCGGCTGCGGCCGCCGTCCTCGGGCGAGCGGAGCATCACGTACCGCCCGCCACGGACCGTGGTGCGGTGCCGGACCTCGATACCGCCGCGCAGCTCGGGGCGGGCGCTGGCCGGGTTCAGGCGGTCGGCGACGGCGTGCCAGAGACCGGCGTCGGCGGGACCCGCCGGGGCTCCCGGCGCCCGGCCGGCCAGAGCTTCCCAGACATTGGTCCGGGTTTCGACGTACGTCAACTCGCTGGGCCTCTCACTCCGCGCCTCTCACTCCGCCGAAGCGAAACCGCGCCACCGGCATGGCGCTGCCCATGGCGAAAGGAGATTAGAAGGAAGCCTGGGCAAACGCGAGTCCCCGCCGCCGAAACCTAGCCGTTCGTCAGGAAAGTCCAGAATCACGGCATAGATAGGAATACGGCGGGTGACGTGCCCACCCGGTCACGTCACCCGCCGTAGCGAAAGGAGCGGTGGCTTACCGAGACTCTTGGAGCGTCACGGTCACCGACTTGGCGGCACCGTTGCGGGTGAAGCTGATGGTCATCTTCTGACCGACCTCGCCGGTCTGGACCGCTGCCACCAGGTCGTCGGACTGGGCGATCTCCTTGCCGTCGACCTTGGTGATCACGTCGCCCTGCTGGATCCCGGCCTTGGCCGCGGCGCTGTTCGCCACCACCTGGCTGACCAGGGCGCCGCCGTTCTCCGCGGTGGTCACGCTGACGCCGAGCGCCGGGTGGCTCACCTTCTTGCCCTCCATCAGCGCCTTGGCGACGGCGGTCGCCTTGTTGCTCGGGATGGAGAAGCCCAGGCCGATGTTGCCGGAACTCTGTCCGGAGGTGGCGATCGCCGAGTTGATCCCGATCACCTCGCCGTTCGTGTTGACCAGCGCGCCGCCGGAGTTGCCCGGGTTGATCGGGGCGTCGGTCTGCAGCAGGCCGGTCATCGTGGTGGTGCCCGACTGCTGTTGCTGCTGCTGCGAGCCGCCGAACGGGTCCTGGCCCTGGCCCTGCTGGTCCTCGCCACCGGACTCGATGGTGCGGTCCTTGGCGCTGATGATGCCGGCGGTCACCGAGCCCTCCAGGCCCAGCGGGCTGCCGAGCGCCAGCACGGTGTCGCCGACCTCCATCTTCGAGCTGTCGCCGAAGGTGGCGGCCTTCAGCCCGCTCACCCCGGAGGCCTTGACCACTGCCAGGTCGGTCCGCGGGTCGGTGCCGACGATGGTGGCGGTGGCCTTCTTGCCGTCCGCGAAGATGATGTTCACGGTGTCACCGGTGGCGCTGGCGACCACGTGGTTGTTGGTGACGATGTAGCCGTCGGCGCTGAGCACCACGCCGGAGCCCTCACCCGACTGGGTGGTGATCGACACCACGCTGTCCTGCACCGCGGAGGCGATCTGGGCCAGCGACGAGCGGTCCACCACCCGGGTGACCGAGGAGTTGCCGGACTGCAGCGCGGGAGCGCCGTTGTCGTCGTGCATCGCCAGCGCGGTGGCGGCGCCGACCCCGCCGGAGAGCAGCGCGACGAGCACCGCCGCGGCGCCGGCCAGGATGAACTTGCGACCGCGGCCGGGGCGGGGCGGCTCGCCGGCGGGCGGCTGGGCCCAGACCGGGACGACGCCCTCGGGGTTGGCCGGCTGGTGGTACTGCCCGTAACCGGGCTGCTGCTGGTGGCCGAAGGGCTGGTAGCCACCGGAGGTCGGCACCCCGGAGACCGGCTGCTGCCACGGCGACTGCGGCACCTGGGGCGGCTGCGGGGCGGCCGGGTGGTAGCCGGTGGGCTGGTAGCCACCGGGCTGGGCCCAGGGGTTGTGCGGCGGCTGCGGGCCGGCCGGTGGCGTGGGGTGCGCCGGGTGCTGGGCACCCGGGGTGGGGGCCGCGGACTGATGAGCGGCGACGTGCGGGGCAACCGGCGGCTGCGCGGCAGTCGGCTGCTCAGACTCCACCCGCTCCGTGCTGCTGTGCTCAGCGCCGGCGTCCGCGGGCCGCGGGTTGGTCTCGTTCTCGTTCATGTTTCTTACTCTGCCCCGTGCGACTCGTACCGAACTGTGCTAGTCCTGAAGGTTTTCTGTGAACCCTTTATCCGGATTTATGGTGGGCAAGGTGACGCGGAAGGTGGCGCCCTCGCCGGGCTCGCTCACCACGTCGACGGTACCGTTGTGCGACCGTACAAGAGCCGCCACGATGGCCAGCCCGAGGCCGGTCCCGGTGGCCGCCCGATCGGTGTTGCGGGTCCGCGCGCCGTCCACCCGGTAGAACCGCTCGAAGACGTGCGCCCGCTGCTCCGGGGTGAGGCCGGGGCCGGTGTCGGCCACCTCCACCACCGCGTGGTCCTCGCCCTCGGCGTAGAGCCGCAGCGTCACGGTGGCCTCCGGCGGGGTGTGCACCAGCGCGTTCGTCATCAGGTTCCCGATCACCTGGCGCAGCCGGCCGTCGTCGCCGAGCGCCACCAGCCGCTCGTGCTCGTCGCGCACGTCCAGCTCGATCACCCGGTCCGGGGCGGTCGCCTGGGCGGCCTGGACCGCGTCCATGGCCAGCACCGGCAACTCGACGGGCGCCAGGTTGAGCGGCCGCTCCCGGTCCAGCCGGGCGAGCAGCAGCAGGTCCTCGACCAGCAGGCCCATCCGGGCCGCCTCGTCCTCGATCCGGCGGACCAGCCGGGCCACCGCCTCCGGATCGGAGACCGCGCCCTGACGGTAGAGCTCGGCGAACCCGCGGATCGTGGTCAGCGGCGTCCGCAGCTCGTGCGAGGCGTCCGCGACGAACTGCCGCATCTTCTCCTCGGAGCGCACCGCGCGGCCCTCGGAGGCCTGGGCCGCCTCGGCCGCCTCCATGGCCCGCTGCTCGGACGCGGCCCGGGCGTAGAACGCCGTCTCGATCTGGGCGAGCATCGCGTTCAGCGCGCTGGAGAGCCGGCCCAGCTCGGTGGTCGGCTCGCCGCCGTCCACCTCCGGGTCGGGCACCCGCTGGCTGTAGTCGCCGGCGGCGATCCGGCCGGCGGTCCGCTCGATCTGCAGCAGCGGGACCAGGCTCTGCCGGACCAGCGCCGCGCCGACGATCGCCAGGGCCAGCAGCACACCGACACCGACCAGCACGTCCGCCCAGATCAGCCGGGCGATGACGCCGTTCACCCCGTTCATCCGGGCACCGACGTGCACCAGGGTGTCGCTGTCGTCCAGGCGCTCGACCACCAGCCGCCACATGTACTTGCCGTTCTTGGAACGCACGGTGTACGGCTTGTCGAGTTTCGCCGCGACCGCGTCCACCCCAGCGGTGAGCGGCGGCAGGTCGTCCCCGCGCACCCGGAACCCGGAGACCGTGGGACCGATCCCGTCGATCCCGGTGAAGGCGAGCATGTAGTCGCTCGTCGTGTACACCTTGAAGTTGGCGGTGGCCAGCGCGCCCAGGTCGGTGTAGGTGTCCTTCAACTGGGTGTCCAGCTGGTTGACCATGTACGTGTGCAGGGCGATGGTGCTGGCCGAGCTGATCAGGGTCAGCGCGGCGAACACCAGCACCAGCACCGAGGCGACGAGCTTGGTGCGGAGCGAGACCTTGCGCAGGCTGGCCTGCGGCGGGAGCGAAACGCGTACCCGCTCGGAGATCGACATCACGGGATCCCTAGACGGCTGGCTTGCGCAGCACGTAACCCACCCCGCGCAGGGTGTGGATGAGCCGCGGCTGCACGTTGTCCACCTTGCGGCGCAAGTAGGAGATGTACGACTCGACGATGTTGTCGTCACCGCGGAAGTCGTACTTCCACACGTGGTCGAGGATCTGCGCCTTGGAGAGCACCCGGTTCGCGTTGAGCATCAGGTACCGCAGGAGCTTGAACTCGGTGGGCGAGAGCTGCACCCGGCTGCCCGCGCGGTACACCTCGTGGGTCTCCTCGTCGAGCTCCAGATCGGCGAAGACCAGCCGGGACGGCTGCTCCTCGCCGGCCGAGGTGCGGCGCAGCACCGCGCGGATCCGGGCGGTGAGCTCCTCCAGGCTGAACGGCTTGGTGACGTAGTCGTCGCCGCCCAGGGTGAGCCCGCGGATCTTGTCGTCGGTGCCGTCCCGGGCGGTCAGGAAGACCACCGGGGTGCGCTGGCCGCCCTCGCGCATCAGCCGGATCACCTCGAAGCCGTCGAGGTCGGGAAGCATCACGTCGAGCACGACCAGATCGGGCGCCGCGCTGCGGGCCGCGCTGACCGCGGCGCTGCCGCTGGTCGCGGTGGTGACGTCGAACCCGGCGAAGCGCAGGCTGGCGGAGAGCAACTCGAGGATGTTCGCGTCGTCCTCGACGACGAGCAGCTTCGCCTCACTCTGCTTGGGCTGGGTCTGAGCGGCCATGCGGCCATCCTCTCCCCGGCCGCTGCGCCTCTGCTGCAGGCTTGCTGAAAATTTTCTGTGAGCAGCGTTTCCCACCCGGACGGGCTCAGCCGATTCGCAGCCGCCGGGCAGCTCTCATGCGGCCAGCCGGTAGCCGTGCCCGGCCAGGCTGCGCTGCGCCGCCCGGGCCAGGGCCCGCCGGTCCGCGCCGGGCACCGGCCGCAGCGCCGGCGCGGTGATCACGGTGATCGTCGTCCGGCGCACCCGGGCGATCCGGCGGATCGACTCCAGCAGCGTGTCCTCGCCGATGAAGGACGCCTCGGTGGTGTCGTAGGAGATCGAGGTCGGCACCACCGGAGCGCCCGCGTCGATCGCCGCCTGGAAGAACGCGGGCCGGAAGTCGCCGCGCTCGGCCCCGCAGTACGTGGTGCCCTCCGGGAAGACCGCCACCGACCGGCCGGCCCGCAGCGCGGCGGCCACCTCGCCGACCGTCGCCGGCAGTGCCCGCGGCCGAGTGCGGTCGACGAAGATCGTGCCGATCCGACCGGCCAGCTCGCCCACCGCCGGCCAGGCCCGTACGTCGTGCTTGGCCACCAGGCTCGTCGGCGTCACCGCCACCAGGGCCAGGATGTCCGTCCAGGAGATGTGGTTGGCGACCAGCAGGCTGCCCGGGCGCGGCGCCGGCCCGCGTACCACCAGTCGCACCCCGAGCACCGCGAGCAGCGCGCGGGCCAGGGCACGCGGCATGGCGCCGCCCAGCATCGCCGGCAGCAGGCCGGTCAGCAGCACGCCGAACACCGCCGCCACGCGCAGGCCGGCCGCCCATCGGGTGGCGCGCGGCCCGGCGCCGGGCCGGCACCGGTCGCCGCAGCCGGAGGCCGGCTGCCACAGCGTGGCGGTCATCGGGTGGCTCCGAGGAAGTGCCGCCGGTACCGCGGGTCCAGCCGGTCCATCGAGAACAGCACGTAGAAGTCCGCGCAGTCGAAGTCCGGGTCGTACGCCGGCTCGCCGCAGATCCAGCTGCCCAGCCGCAGGTAACCCCGGAGCAGCGGGGGAACCGCCACCTTCGGGTCCGGGACCAGGCCGGCCGGCACCGACCACGGGCGGCGCGGGCGGATCCGCAGCGCCGGCGGGGCCAGGTGCTTGCCGTTGATCCGCTCCCGCACGCCGGCCGCGGTGATCCCGCCGTCGGCCAGCGGCACCGAGGCGCAGCCGCCGAGCCAGCGCAGGTTGTTCAGGTGCAGGTAGCGGGCGATGCCGCTCCACATCAGGTTCATCACCGCGCCGGACCGGTGGTCCGGGTGCACGCAGGAGCGGCCGATCTCCACGAGCTGGTCGCGCAGCGGGCGCAGCGCGCTCATGTCGAACTCGGTGTCGGCGTACCGCCGGCCGGCCAGCTCGGCGGCGCGCGGCGGCAGCATCCGGTAGGTGCCGACCACGTCGCCGGTCGCGTCGTCGCGGACGATGAGGTGGTCGCAGTGCGCGTCGAACTCGTCGACGTCCCGGCCGTCGGCCGCGGTGGTGAGGGTGGCCCCCAGCTCGCCGGCGAAGACCTCGTGACGGAGTCGCTGCGCGGCCTCGACCTGACCGGTCTCGTCCGCGATGAGGAGGGTGTAGCCGCTGGTCCCGGTGGGTGCGGCGGCCGTCATCAGAACTGCCATGTGATCTGTGTAAGGGTGACACCTGCCGATGGCGTGTCGCTCCAGGTGGCGATGCGTGTCCGGTGGGTGAACGGCTTGTGCGATGGTCGGGGGATGCGAATCCCGGCACGGTTCAACGGTCCGCCCGGCACCGGCAACGGCGGGTGGTGTGCGGGCGTCTTCGCCGCCGCCGGCGGCGCGGGTCAGGTGACCCTCCGCCAGCCGCCACCCCTGGAGACCGACCTCGAGATCAAGGACGAGGTGGTGTACGCCGGCGACCGCGTGATCGCCGAGCTGGGTGCCGGCGACCCCGGCCCGGGCGTCGACCCGGTCCCGTGGGACACCGCGGTCGCCGCCGCCCGCGACTACCCCGGCTTCACCGCCCACCCGTTCCCGGCCTGTTTCGTCTGTGGCCCGGAGCGCGCCGAGGGCGACGGCCTGCGGATCTTCCCGGGCCCGCTGCCGGACGGCCGGATGGCGGCGCCGTGGACCGCCCCGGACGAGGTGTCGCTCCCGCTGGTCTGGGCGGCCCTGGACTGCCCGGGCGGCTGGACCGTGATCCGGGACGGCCTGGTCTTCGTGCTGGGCCGGATCGCGGCCGCCGTGGACGAGCTACCCGTCCCGGGTGACCACTATGTGATAACCAGTGCGGTGAAGGATGTCACCGGACGCAAGGCGCTGGTCGACTCGGCGCTCCACGATCGCGGTGGCCGGCGGCTCGCCACCGCCCGCGCCACCTGGATCCGCCGCTGAAGCGCGAGCGGATCACGGGGCGGAGCTAGGTCACAGAGCGGACGTCCGGGCGGACGGCGCTCGCGCACGGCGTAGCCTGGTACCGGATCCTAGCCCGTCCCGCGTGACGGAGAAGTCACGTGATGACAAACACGGTGAAAGAGGCGAACGCGGCAGTGTCGACGCAGCAGACTTCGCAGGACAATCCACTCGCGGATTTCGGTCCCAACGAGTGGATCGTCGACGAGATGTACCAGCGATACCTTGCCGATCCGTCCAGCGTCGACCCCGCTTGGCACGATTTCTTCGCGGACTACAAGCCGGCGATGGCCTCGGGCTCGATCGCGACGCCGGACGAGGCGACGGCGGCCAACGCGACGAAGTCGGCCGCCAAGGCCGGCACCGACGCGCCCGCGGCGGCCACGGTGGCGCCGGCCAAGCCGGTCACCCCGTCCGCCCCGGCGAAACCGGCGGAGTCGGCCAAGGCCGCGCCCAAGCCGCAGGTGCAGGCGGCGCCGGCCGGTGCCAAGACCACTGTCCTGCGCGGCGTGGCCGGCAAGATCGTGCAGAACATGGAGGCCTCGCTCCAGGTCCCGACCGCCACCTCGGTGCGTGCGGTGCCGGCGAAGCTGATGATCGACAACCGCATCGTGATCAACAACCACCTCTCCCGCGGGCGGGGTGGCAAGGTCAGCTTCACCCACCTGATCGGCTGGGCCCTGGTCCGCGCCGTCGTCGCGCACCCGGAGATGAACAACATCTACGCGGAGATCGACGGCAAGCCCACCCTGGTGCAGCCGGAGCACATCAACCTGGGCATCGCGATCGACCTGGCCAAGAAGGACGGGTCGCGCACCCTGGTGGTGCCGTCCATCAAGAACTGCGAGGAGATGGACTTCCGGCAGTTCCACCAGGCGTACGAGGACGTGGTCCGCCGCGCCCGGCGCAACGAGCTGACCATGGACGACTACTCCGGGACGACGATCTCGCTGACCAACCCCGGCGGCATCGGCACGGTCCACTCCATCCCCCGCCTGATGAACGGGCAGAGCGCGATCATCGGCGTCGGCGCCCTGGAGTACCCCGCGCCGTACTCGGGGATGAGCGACGAGACCCTCACCGACCACGGGGTCAGCAAGGTCACCACGCTGACCAGCACCTACGACCACCGGGTCATCCAGGGCGCGCAGTCCGGCGAGTTCCTCAAGGTGATGCACGAGCTGCTGCTCGGCGGGCACGACTTCTACGATCAGATCTTCACCTCGCTGCGGATCCCGTACGAGCCGGTGCGCTGGGTGCGCGACGTGGCCCGGACCTCCGAGGGCCAGATCGACAAGGCCGCGCGGGTGATCGAGCTGATCCACGCGTACCGGGTGCGCGGGCATCTGATGGCCGACACCGACCCGCTCGAGTTCATCATCCGCAAGCACCCCGACCTGGACGTGCTCCAGCACGGGCTGACCCTGTGGGACCTGGACCGGACCTTCCCGGTCGGCGGCTTCGCCGGCAAGCAGAAGATGAAGCTGCGCGACGTGCTCGGCGTGCTGCGGGACACCTACTGCCGCCGGGTCGGCATCGAGTACATGCACATCCAGGACCCGGAGGAGCGCCGCTGGATCCAGGAGCGCATCGAGGTCAAGTACACCAAGCCGGACACCGACGAGCAGAAGCACATCCTGCTCCGGCTCAACCGGGCCGAGGCCTTCGAGACGTTCCTGCAGACCAAGTACGTGGGCCAGAAGCGGTTCTCGCTGGAGGGCGGCGAGTCGCTGATCCCGCTGCTGGACGCGGTGCTGCAGTCGTCCGCCGAGGCGGGGCTGGACGAGATGGTGATCGGCATGGCCCACCGTGGCCGGCTGAACGTGCTCACCAACATCGTCGGCAAGCCGTACGAAAAGCTCTTCAACGAGTTCGAAGGCTGGATGGACCCGAAGTCGGCGCACGGCTCGGGCGACGTGAAATACCACCTGGGCCAGACCGGGAAGTACACGACGCCGGACGGCGAGCACTCGACGACGGTCAGCGTGGTGGCCAACCCGTCCCACCTGGAGGCCGTCGACCCGGTCCTGGAGGGCATCGTCCGGGCCAAGCAGGACCGTCTGGACCTGGGCCTGCACGGCTACACGGTGCTGCCGGTGCTGGTGCACGGCGACGCCGCGTTCGCCGGCCAGGGCGTGGTCGCCGAGACGCTGAACCTCTCCCAGCTGCGCGGTTACCGCACCGGTGGCACGGTCCACGTGATCGTGAACAACCAGGTCGGCTTCACCACCGCGCCGGAGTACAGCCGCTCCTCGATGTACTCGACCGACGTGGCCCGGATGATCCAGGCCCCGATCTTCCACGTGAACGGCGACGACCCCGAGGCCGTGGTGCGGGTCGCGAAACTCGCGTTCGAGTACCGCCAGGCGTTCAACAAGGACGTCGTGATCGACATGATCTGCTACCGCCGCCGCGGTCACAACGAGGGCGACGACCCGTCGATGACCAACCCGCGGATGTACCAGATCATCGACACCAAGCGCAGCGTGCGGAAGCTCTACACCGAGGAGCTGATCGGCCGCGGCGACATCACCGTGCAGGACGCCGAGGAGCAGCTGCGCGACTACCAGTCCCGGCTGGAGGAGGTCTTCAAGGCCACCCGGGACGCGGTGAAGAACCCGCCGCGGCCGCACATCATCGCCGAGGAGCCGGAGCCGGAGACCGAGACCAAGGTCGACGCCGACACGGTGCGGGCGGTCGGCCAGGCGCACGTCGAGCTGCCCGAGGGCTTCACCCCGCACAAGCGGGTCCAGCAGCTGCTCGACCGGCGCGCCAAGATGTCCACCGACGGCGGCATCGACTGGGGCTTCGGTGAGCTGATCGCGTTCGGCTCGCTGCTGGCTCAGGGCGTCACCGTCCGGCTCGCCGGGCAGGACTCCCGCCGGGGCACGTTCACCTCGCGGCACGCCGCGATCGTGGACTCGAAAACCGGCAAGGACTTCCTGCCGGTCAGCACGCTGGCCACCGGCAACGCCCGGTTCTTCGTGCACGACTCGCTGCTCTCCGAGTACGCCGCGATGGGCTTCGAGTACGGCTACTCGGTGGAGAACCCGGACGCGCTGGTCCTCTGGGAGGCCCAGTTCGGTGACTTCGTCAACGGCGCCCAGTCGATCGTCGACGAGTTCCTCTCCTCCGGCGAGGTGAAGTGGGGCCAGCAGTCGTCGCTGGTGCTGCTGCTCCCGCACGGCATGGAGGGCCAGGGCCCGGACCACTCGTCCGGCCGCCCGGAGCGGTTCCTGCAGCTCTGCGCCCAGGACAACATGCGGGTGGCGAACCCGACCACCCCGGCGAACTACTTCCACCTGCTGCGCCGCCAGGCCCTGTCCAGCAAGCGCAAGCCGCTGGTGGTCTTCTCGCCCAAGTCGCTGCTGCGGCACAAGCTGGCGGTCTCCGCGGTGTCCGACTTCACCGAGGGCACCTTCCAGCCGGTCCTCGGCGACGCCGGGGTCAACGGCCAGCCGCTGGACGCCGGCTCGGTGAAGCGGGTGCTGCTCTGCTCCGGCAAGGTCTACTACGACCTGTTCCAGGCCCGGGCCGACCGCGGCGTCACCGACACCGCGATCATCCGGATGGAGCAGATCTACCCGCTGCCGGTGGAGGAACTCAAGGCCATCCTGGCGCAGTACCCGAACGCCGAGGACTTCGCCTGGGTCCAGGAGGAGCCGGCCAACCAGGGCGCCTGGTCGTTCGTGGCGCTCAACCTGCTGGAGCACCTGGAGGGCGTCCGGCTGCGCCGGATCTCCCGCCCGGCGGCGGCCGCTCCGGCGGTCGGCTCGGCCAAGATGCACGAGGCCGAGCAGCAGGCGCTGATCGAGGCGTCGCTGCCGCGCCCGTAAGGGTTCATCGGACGGGGCGCTCCGCGGCGGCGGGGCGCCCCGTCCTACTATCCGGGCATGTACTTCACCGATCGGGGCATCGAGGAGCTGGTCCAGCGGCGCGGCGAGGAGACCGTGACCCTGGAGTGGCTCGGCGAGCAGCTGCGCACCTTCGTCGACATGAACCCGGAGTTCGAGACGCCGATCGAGCGTCTCGCCACGTGGCTCGCCCGCGACGACGAGGACGACGACTGACGCACACGGTGTCCGTCCCGGCGTGATCGTCCTTGGCGGAAGCGTGCACGGCTTGGCTAGGGTCGGGCGCATGTCTGATAACCGCGTCGACCCGGGTGGCAACACCGAGGCGTTCCGGGCCTTCACCCGCACGCCGGAAACCCCCGCGCCGTCCAAGGCGCCCTACGTGATCGGCGGTGTGGTCGCCGTCGTCCTCATCGCACTGGTCGCCTGGCTGGCCTTCGGCTGATCGAGCCCCGCCCGGCGCTGTTCAGCCGTTCGGCGACAGCGCCCGGCGGGCCTCGTTGGCGATCTCCAGCTCCTCCTCGGTGGGCACCACGCAGACCGCTATCGGTGCCCCGTCCGGCGAGATGATCGGCTCGTGGGCCGCGTTGCGCGCCGGGTCGACGCTGATCCCGAGCGGGGCCAGCCCCTCCACGGCGGCCGCCCGCACCTCAGCGGAGTTCTCGCCGACGCCGGCGGTGAAGGTGATCGCGTCCACCCGGCCCAGCACCGCGAGGTAGGACCCGATGTACTCGCGCAGCCGCCGGGAGTAGATCGCGAAGGCCAGTGCGGCGTCCTCGTCGCCGGCCGCCCGCCGCTCCAGCACCGACCGCATGTCGTTGGCCCCGGTCAGGCCGGCCAGGCCGGCCCGGCGGGTCAGCGACTCCTCGATCTCGTCCAGGCTCAGGCCGCCCACCCGGTGCAGGTGGAACACCAGGCTCGGGTCGATGTCGCCGGACCGGGTGCCCATCACCAGGCCGGGCAGCGGGGTCATCCCCATCGAGGTGGCCTCGCACCGGCCACCACGCACCGCGGCGGCGCTGGCCCCGTTTCCCAGGTGCAGGGTGATCACGTTGGTGTCGGCCACCGGCCTGCCGAGGACCCGGGCGGTCTCCCGGGAGACGTACGCGTGCGACGTACCGTGAAAGCCGTAACGCCGCAGCCCGAACCGCCGCGCCAGGTCCCGGTCGATCGCCCAGAGCACCCCCTCCAGCGGGATCGTCGCGTGGAACGCGGTGTCGAAGACCGCCACCTGCGGCACGTCCGGCAGCAGCTTGCGCGCCACCCGGATGCCGGTCAGCGCGCCCGGGTTGTGCAGCGGCGCCAGCGGGATCAGCTCCTCGACGGCGGCCACCACGTCGTCGGTGATCACCGTGGCCTCGGTGAACCGGTCGCCGCCGTGCACCACCCGGTGCCCGACCGCCGCCAGCCCGGTCAGGTCCAGCCGGTCCATCAGCCCGCGCAGCGCCGACAGGTGGTCGGCCGCCTCGCCGCCGTCCTCCCCGATCCGCTCGACGTGGCCTTTCGCGGCGACGGTGGCACCGTCGAAGAGCTTGTAGCGCACCGACGAGGAGCCGCAGTTGAGCACCAGTACCCGGGTCATTCGGCTCCCGCCTGGATCGCCGTGATCGCCACGGTGTTGATGATGTCCTTGACCGTCGCGCCGCGCGACAGGTCGTTGACCGGGCGGCGCAGGCCCTGCATGACCGGGCCGACAGCCACCGCGTTGGCCGACCGCTGCACGGCCTTGTACGTGTTGTTCCCGGTGTTCAGGTCGGGGAAGACGAACACCGTCGCCTGCCCGGCCACCGCGCTGCCCGGCAGCTTGGCTGCCGCCACCGCGGGGTCGATCGCCGCGTCGTACTGGATCGGGCCCTCCACCGGCAGGTCCGGACGGCGTTCCCGGACCAGGGCGGTGGCCGCCGCGACCTTCTCCACGTCGGCGCCGGCGCCGGACTTGCCGGTCGAGTAGGACAGCATGGCGACCCGCGGCTCGATGCCGAACGCGGCGGCCGTCGTCGCCGAGGAGAGCGCGATGTCGGCGAGCTGGGCGGCGTCCGGGTCGGGGTTGACCGCGCAGTCGCCGTAGACCAGCACCCGGTCGGCGAGCAGCATGAAGAACACGCTGGAGGCGACGGAGACGCCGGGCACCGTCTTGATGATCTCGAAAGCCGGCCGGATGGTCGCCGCCGTGGTGTGCACCGAGCCGGAGACCATGCCGTCGGCCAGCCCGGCGGCCACCATCATGGTGCCGAAGTAGTTGACGTCGCGGACCACGTCGTACGCCAGGTCCAGGGTGACCGCCCGGCCCTTGCGCAGCTCCGCGTACCGGGCGGCGAAGTCGTCCCGCCACTCGCTGGTGGCCGGATCGACCAGCCGGGCGTCGCCGATCTCCACACCGAGCTCCCGGGCCCGCCGGGTGATCTCGGCCGGGTCGCCGAGCAGGGTCAGGTCGGCCACCCCGCGCCGCAGCAGCGTCTCGGTGGCCCGCAGGATCCGCTCCTCGGTGCCCTCCGGCAGCACCAGGTGCCGGCGGTCGGCACGGGCCCGGTCGATCAGGTCGTTCTCGAACATCAGCGGGGTGACCCGGGCCGACCGCGCCACGTCGAGCACCCGGGAGAGCGCCGCGGTGTCCACGTGCCCCTCGAACGCGCCGAGCGCCGCCTGGACCTTGCGGGGCGTGCCGAGCCGCGCCTGGACCCGGTCGGAGAGGGCGATGGCGTGGAAGCTGTCCGACTTGGTGACCAGCATGGCCAGGCCGGTGTTGAGCCGTTCGATGACGCGTACGGCCCGCGGGTCGGGCGGCTCGCCGAGGGTGAGCACCAGGCCGGCCAGCGTGACGGTGCCGGCCGCGTGCGCCGCGCTCGCGGCGACCAGCAGGTCGGCCCGGTCGCCCGGGGTGATCATCAGCGCCCCGTCGGTCAGATGCTCCAGGACGGTGGGCACGTGCGCGGCGCCCACCACGTAGTCCAGGACGTCCCGGTCCAGGGCGCCGGGCGTACCGGACAGCACTGTGGCGTCGAGCGCCTCGGCGACCTCGCCCACCGTCGGCGCCGCGATGACCGGCACCTCGGGGATCGCCCAGTAGGGCACCGGCAGGTCCGGTGCCGGCCCGCCCGCGGCGGCCGGCGGCACCCGGTTGGCGATCACCGCGGCGACCGTCGCGCCGAGGTCGGCGAGCGAGTGGTAGGCGCTGCGGGCCGCCGCCGCGAGCGCCTGCCCGCCGCGGCCCTCGCCGCTCACCACCGGGATCACCACGCTGCCGAACTCGGTCGCCAGCCGGGCGTTGAAGGCCAGCTCCCGGGGCAGCCCGTCGCGGCTCTCGTCGGTCTTGTCGGAGAAGTCGCTGCCGATGATCACCACGGCGGTGCTGCGCCGCTCGACCGCCCGGTACCGCTCCACGATCCGGCCGATCAGCTCCTCCCGCCGCCCGTCAGCGACCAGCGCGGTCGCCTCGGCGAGGGTGACACCGTAGGACTCCGCCACCGGCACCGGGCCGGGATAACGCTCCCGCAGGCCGGTCAGCAGCGGATCGGGGTCGGCGCCCGCCACCAGCGGCCGGAACACCGACACCCCGGCCACCTGCCGGGAGAGCAACTCCACGATCCCCAGGGCCACCGTGCCCTTGCCGACACTCGGGCCCAAGCCCGCTACATAGACACTGCGCGCCACGACCTCAACCTACCGGCAGTCGAGGACCACCGCCGGGCCGAAAGTCCCCCGGCCACCCGTCCTCAGGTCACCTCGCCGGTCCCGGTCGGCTTCGCTCCCGGTCCGCCGCTTTCCGGTACGCCCGGCCAGCCGTGCCCAGTGCTCCGGGACCAGCCCGCGTTCAGTGCTCCAGAACCGCCCGCGCTCAGTGCTCCAGGACCACCTTGCCGAACAGCTCGCCGGACATCAGCCGGGCGAAGGCGTCCGCCGCCCGGTCGAACGCGAAGCTGGAGTCGACCACCGGGCGGATCTTGCCGGCCGCGCACATCCGGAGCAGCTCGCCCAGCTCGGCCGGGGTGCCCATGCTGCTGCCCAGGACGTCCAGCTGCATCGCGAAGACCCGGCGCAGGTCCACCCGCGCCAGATGGCCACCGGTCGCCCCGCACACCACGATCCGGGCGCCCGGCGCCGCGCACTTCATCGAATGCTCGAAGGTCGGCTCGCCCACCGACTCGATCACCACGTCGACCCGTTCCGGGAGCCGCGCCCCCGGCTCCACCGCGACCGCGCCCAGCTCGCTGACCCGGTCACGTTTCCACTGCTCACGGCTGGTGGCGTAGACCCGCTTGCCGAGCGCCACGCCGAGCGCCACGGCGGCCGTGGCGACCCCGCCGCCGGCGCCCTGCACCAGGATCGCCCCCGCCTCGGCGGCCCGGCCCCGGGTCACCAGCATGTGGTAGGCGGTCAGCCAGGCCGTCGGCAGGCACGCCGCCTCGGCGAACGACACCCCGTCCGGGATCGGCAGCAGGTTCTGCGGTGGCGCGGCCACCCGCTCGGCCAGCGTGCCCGGGTGACGCTCGGAGAACAGCGAATAGCCGCGCGGATCGGCCTTGTCCTCGACCACCGGGTAGACCAGCACCGGCCGCCCGTCCGGGTCCACGCCGGCGGCGTCACAGCCGAGGATCATCGGCAGCCGGTCGGCGGGCAGGCCGACGCCGCGCAGCGACCAGATGTCGTGCTGGTTCAGCGAACTGGCCCGGACGGTGACCGGCACCCAGCCGTCCGGTGCGGAGAAGGGCAGGTCACCGACGGTCAGGCCGCTCAGCGGGGCGTCGGGCTGAAGCGAGGAGACATAGGCGGCGCGCATGATCCGACCCTAGTCCCGGATTCCCACCGATCAAGACCCGCTTCCGTACGACCAGCCGCACCGCCGGGCTGGCACCCACGGTGCTATCCCGCGACCGGAGACAACCACCAGCACCAGCCACCCCCACCGAGCTGGCACCCACGGTGGTGTCCCGCGACCGGAGACCACCACCAGCACCAGCCACCCCCACCGAGCTGGCACCCACGGTGGCGTCCCGGGGCTGGGCGGCCGGAGCGTGCGTACCGAAAGAATGTCGTGGGAAACGGCGCGCGCCGCCTCACCCGGGGGTGGAGCGGCGCGCGACCGGTCAGGAAACCGCGGTTCAGACGGGCTGGCGGGCCTGGGCCGGCGCGGGCGCCGGGGTGCGGCGGGCCACCCCGTCACGGAGCGCCGCGGCCGCGACCGCCGCCGCGACGGCCGGAGCGACCCGCGGGTCGAGCGGCGACGGGACGATCGCTTCCGGACGCAGGTCGTCAGCGACGATCGCCGCGATGGCGTCGGCCGCGGCCACCTTCATGGCGTCGGTGATCGTGGTGGCGCGGACGTCGAGCGCCCCGCGGAAGATGCCCGGGAAGGCCAGCACGTTGTTGATCTGGTTGGGGAAGTCGCTGCGGCCGGTGGCGACGATCGCGGCGTACTTGTGCGCGGTCGCCGGCGGGACCTCCGGGGTGGGGTTGGCCAGCGCGAAGATGATCGCGCCCGGCGCCATGCCGGCCAGGGCCTCCTCCGGGATGTTGCCGCCGGAGACGCCGACCAGGACGTCCGCGCCGATCAGGGCCTCGGCGATGCCGCCGGTGCGGCCGGAGATGTTGGTGGCGGCAGCCAGCTCGGCCTTCATCCCGCTGAGGTCGCCGCGCTCGGCGTGGATGATGCCGCGCGAGTCGACGACGATCATGTTGGCGCCCTGGACCCCGGCCGCGATCAGCGTGTTCGTGATCGCGACCCCGGCCGCGCCGGCGCCGCTGATGACCACCCGCAGGTCGCCGAAGGAGCGGCCGAGCAGCTTGGCCGCGTTGCGCAGCGCGGCGAGCGTGACGACAGCGGTGCCGTGCTGGTCGTCGTGGAAGACCGGGATGTCGAGCGCGGCGTCGAGGCGGCGTTCGATCTCGAAGCAGCGCGGCGCGCTGATGTCCTCCAGGTTGATCCCGCCGAACGACGGCGCCATCGCCTTGACCGCCGCGATGATGCCCTCGACGTCCTGGGTGTCCAGGCAGATCGGGATCGAGTCGACCCCGCCGAACTGCTTGAACAGCACCGACTTGCCCTCCATGACGGGCATCGCGGCCTTCGGCCCGATGTTGCCCAGGCCGAGCACCGCGGAGCCGTCGGTGACGACCGCGACGGTGTTGGACGTCCAGGTGTAGTCGGGGTAGAGCGACTCGTCGGCCGCGATGGCCTCGCAGACGCGGGCGACGCCCGGCGTGTACGCCAGCGACAGGTCGTCCCGGCTGGCCAGCGGAACCGTCGCGCTCATCGTCATCTTGCCCCGCCGGTGCAGGTCGAAGACGGGATCGGCGGCGAGGGCGGGATCGAGCTCGAAACTGAAGAATGACACGGTGAACTCCACACGGCATCGACATTGATACGTGGCACCTGGCGCTGGCCTGGTCGCGAGTATGCGCCAGGAGGCGGTGCAAGCGGGGATCACCCGGGAAAGCGACCGCAGCGCGGGTGTGCGCTGGGGATACTGGAGACTAACGTAACCGCCCTGGGCTGGGGTAGTAGCGAAACGCCACGCGTCCGATGACATCTGCCACCCCGTAGGCCCGCGAGTCGTCCTGGACGAACTCGTTGTCACCCTGGAGCCACCAGCCGTCATCCTGTCGCCTGATCGCCCGCTTGACCACGAGCAGGCCGGGTCGGCTGCGGAAGCGGGCGACCACGATGTCGCCGGTCCTTACCCGCGCGCCGCGCCGGACGATCAGCGCGTCTCCGTGACGCAGCGTGGGGACCATCGACGGACCGCTCACCAATACGGCGAACAGTGGTAAGTGCCACCTCAAGGCATCAAGCCTCCGTCGCGTTAGCCCATGGGTGTAAGGGGTAGTGTCAAGCCCGGATCATCGCAAACTCTATGGAGGAGTCCTGATGCGACTTCCGCGTTTCCTCATGCCGAGCACCGTGGTCAGCGCGCACTGCGACCTGCCGTGCGGCGTCTACGACCCGGCCCAGGCCCGGATCGAGGCCGAGTCGATCAAGGCCATCGCCGAGAAGTACCAGGGCAACACGGACCCCGAGTTCCGCACCCGGGCCATCATCATCAAGGAGCAGCGGGCCGAGCTGGTCAAGCACCACCTGTGGGTGCTGTGGACCGACTACTTCAAGGCCCCGCACTTCGAGAAGTACCCGAACCTGCACCAGCTCTTCAACGAGGCCACCAAGCTCGCCGGCGCGGCCGGCGCCAAGGGCTCGGTGGACCCGGCGATCGCCGACCAGCTGCTCGGCAAGATCGAGGAGATCTCCAAGATCTTCTGGGAGACCAAGCAGGCCTGAGTGCCTCAGCCGGCGCGCCCCCGTCCGGGGGCGCGCCGGCCTCTGCCGTAACAGGCGGTAACCGGTTAGAGTCCCCACCGACAGGAGGAGGTCGCGGGTGTCTCAGCTGACCCACGCGGAGCCGGAGATCGGGGACGACGTCGTTCTCCTGACGGTTCCCGCCGACGGTGGTTACCTCGGTGTGCTCCGCACGGCCACGGCCGGTCTCGCGGCTCGCCTGCACTTCGCCCTCGACGAGATCGAGGATCTGCGCATCGCCGTCGACGAGGCGTGCGCCATGCTGCTCGCCATCGCCACCCGCGGCGCCGAGCTGGAATGCCGGTTCGCGGTGACCGACGACGCGCTCACCGTCGAGGTGACCGTCGCGACGGTACGCGGCGCCCGGCTGCCCTCCGAGTCGTCGTTCGCGTGGAAGGTGCTGACCGCGCTCACCACCTCCGCCGCCGCCGAGGCGAACGGGCAGCACGCGACGATCCGCCTGCTCACCCGCCGCACCGAGTACTGACCGGCGGCCCACGTCCGCCGGGCCCTCATCTGACGACGGTCGCGGTCAGCGCGATGTAGTCCAGGTGCTCCGCAGCGGCCCGGGTGGCCGCCTCGGCGTCCCGTGCCGTCAGGTGGTCCAGCAGATCCCGGTGGTCCGCGTCGATCCGCGCCCAATATCCCTCGGGCAGGTCGGCGACCACCTCCTCGCCGTACGACGCCTGGTACAGCGGCCGCCCCACCAGCTCGAACAGCGGATTGCCGGTGGCCTTGGCGAGCACCCGGTGGAACGCCGCGTGCGCGGTCAGCATGGTGTCGAAGTCGTCGAGCGCCGGATCGAAGAGCGTGCCGCGCAGCTCGACCAGATGCGCCTCGGTACGCCGGACCGCGGCCAGCCCGGCGGCCGGCACCTCCAGCGCCCGGCGCAGCTCGAGCAGGTCGGCCAGGCCCACCCCGGCCGAGTGCGCGAGCAGCGCGAACCCGGTGGAGAGCCCCTCGGCCAGCTGCCCGGCATCCGGGTGCGCCACGAAGCTGCCGCCGGTCACCCCGCGGGTCGTGACGATCAGATGCTGGCTCGCGAGCAGGCGTAACGCCTCCCGCACCGTGCTGCGGCTGACACCGATCTTCACGCACAACTCGGGCTCGGGTGGCAGCCGCTCACCCGGCTGCAGTCGTCCCGAAGTGATATCCGCCCGCAAATCGTCCGCGAGTTGCTGATAGGCGGGCGGGCGCACCGTTGAGCCGGTCACCCGTCCAGGTTAGGCCCTGATCGGCTGGACGGAACCCGCTAATCGAGACCCAACGCTCGGCCGCTTGCCGGGAGCAGCACCAGCAGCGCGGTGACGGCGGCCAGCACGAGCAGCGCCACGCCCAGCCAGAGCGGCCCGACCTGGACCAGGAACCCGCCGGTGGCCAGCGCGAAGAGCTGCACCACCACGGCCGGGCCGCGGGCCCGGACCTTGCGCCGGCCGAGCGAGCGCGCGACGAGGAAGACCACCACGGCGGCGAGCGCGGCCAGGACGGTGAGCGAGGCCGCCACGCCGATGTCGGCGCCGGCGCTGGTCAGATCGAGGACGACCAGGTACACGGTGAGGGCGGCCAGCCCCACGCTCTGCAGGTAAAGCAGCCGGACCCCCCAGTCGAGGGACGGGGCCGCGGTAGTCACGGGATTCTCACCGGTCACGGCTGCACCATACCGACAGCCAGAACCGGTTCCGGCGGGTAAGGTGCCGCCCATGCGTGCCTTGCTGGTGGTCAACCCCCGGGCGACGGCGACCACTGAGCGCAGCCGCGACGTTCTGGTCCGGGCGCTGGAGAGCGCCACCGAGCTGACCGTCCGCCACACCGAGCGGCGCGGGCACGCCACCACGCTGGCCCGGGCGGCCGCCGAGAGCGGCGTCGAGGTGGTGGTCACCCTGGGCGGCGACGGCACCGTCAACGAGGCGGTCAACGGACTGATGACCGCCCGCGCCGCGCTGGCCGGGCTGCCCGGCCCGGCGGCCCACCGGCTGCCCGCGCTGGCCGTGGTGCCGGGCGGCTCGACGAACGTCTTCGCCCGCGCGCTCGGCCTCCCCCGCGACGGGACCGACGGGACCGGCGTGATCCTGGACGGGCTGCGCGACGGCCGGCACCGGGTGATCGGTCTCGGACGCGCCGACGACAGGTACTTCACCTTCGCGGCCGGCCTCGGCCTGGACGCCGCGGTGGTCCGCCGGGTGGAGCAGGCCCGGCTGCGCGGCCGGACGTCGACCCCGGGTCTCTACATGCGGGCGACGGTCGGCCAGTTCTTCACCGGCATCGACCGCGCGGATCCGCCGATGGCCCTGGAACGGCCGGGTGAGACGACCGACACCGGGCTCGGCACGGTCATCGTGCAGAACACCGCCCCTTGGACGTACGCGGGTGACCGTCCGGTGGACCCCAATCCGGACGCTTCGTTCGATCTCGGGCTGGATGTCCTCGCCCTGCGCCACCTGAGGATTTCCAGCACAGCGAGGACCGTGACACAACTCGCGTGGCGCTCCGGCGAACCGCACGGTAAACAGGTCTTACGGCTGCATGACGTCGCGGATTTCACCGTGATCTCGTCCCGACCCCAGGCATTCCAGCTGGACGGTGACTATCTCGGTGAGCGGCAGAAGGTGCACTTCGTGTCCGTCCCCTCAGCGCTGCGTGTGATCTGCTGACGGCGGGGTACGTCGTTTCCGTACGTGCTCACGATCCGTTACAGAAACACGGGCAAAAGGTCGGCGAAGTGGCCGGGACCGTACTACATTGATGGGAGCGTTCGTCAACCGGCTCTGGCAGCAGCGGCGGAACCGGACATAAGGGTGCGTGAGCCACCTCACCCGCTGGAAGAAACTTCCAGCGCTACCCTTGACATCGCGAGAGTTCGTGAAAGCATTCACAAGCGATAAGAAGTAACCGGTAGCGGCTTGTGCGCGTTCCTAATCCAGAAGCGCAGAACAGCTACCAAACACAAAGGCTTGCTGACGCTCCGGTGAGTGTACGGGTACAACCCGTCGGCACTGCGGGCGCATGCATATAGGTAAACAGCACTGTTTTCATTACCCCATCCGAAACAAGGAGTTTGCCGCCATGGACTGGCGTCACGATGCGATCTGCCGCGACGAGGACCCGGAGCTGTTCTTCCCGATCGGGACGTCCGGCCCCGCGCTCCTGCAGGTCGAGCAGGCCAAGGCCGTGTGCCGGCGGTGCCCAGTGACCGAGTCGTGCCTTTCTTGGGCGCTCGAGTCCGGCCAGGACGCCGGCGTATGGGGCGGGATGAGCGAGGACGAGCGCCGCGCGGTCAAGCGTCGCGGCGGCCTTCGGGTGTCCGCGCCTACCGCCTGATTCAATCCCCCACACAGCATTTGCGCCCCGGGCCCACCGGCTCCGGGGCGTCTTGCTGTTTCGGGACGCTTACCCACCGCTCCCATTCCACAGTGCGTTAATTCGATCACGGTGGGTTTACCCGTACCCCGAAATGATCTCGAAATGGCCCTCGATCGGTTTCCGTCGCGACTCCGGCACCCTCCGCTGTGGACGCTCCTCGGCGACCCGCGGAATCATCCTCATCATCGCCTAGCGCAGAGTGATCGTCACGATCAGTAGTCAGTGGACGCTCGGTTGGCGCGCGCACGAGAGGAGTCGGCAGGATTTGTCCCACTCGCCGGGTCGAGCCCACCGACACCAGCCGCGGAGACGCGCACGATCCACTGATCGGGCGGCGGCGGTGAGTGGGCGCGACATCCACCGCCCACCGGACGGGCGACATCATGCGGTGGGCGGCTGCTGCCGGATGCCACCGTCGGATGAACGAGCGGGGTGCCACCGGGCGGACGCCACTATCGGCTGAGTGAGCGGGCAGCTACTCCAGTGGACGCCATCGTCGGCGGAACGAGCGGGCAGCCACGGGTGAACGACGCCAACCCGCAGACCGGCAGCGGACGGCGTACCGGAAATCAGCGAGCAGCAGGCCACAGCGAACCGCGCGGCCGCGGCGAGCAGCAGCCACAGCGAGCAACACGGCCGCAGCGAACATCAAGCCGCGGCAAGCCTCCGGCCCTCAGCCGCAGCCACCCGCTCCGCGATCAGCCCGACCAGCTCCGGGGCATCCCCGAGCGGCTCCGCCACCCCGGCCGCACCGGCGTCCCGAGCCGACTCCGCCGCCTGGTCGTAGAGAAGACCTGGCGCCAGGAAATATCCAGCGACCACGACCCGCCGAGCGCCGGCGGCCCGCAACGCCCGCACGGCCTCCCCGGCACGCGGACCCACCCCCGAGGCGTAGGACACCGCCGAAGGAACCCGCAGCCGCTGCCCCAGCGCCTCCGCCGCGTGTCCCACGGTCTCCCGCGCCACCGCGTCCCGGGTGCCGGCCGCGGCCAGCACCACCGCGTCGTAGTCGTCCACCGGGAGCCGGCGCGTCAAAGCCTCCAACAGCAGCCGCGGCATCCGAGCCCCCCGCACGCCAGCCGGCGGCAGCGCCCCGGGAATCCCGGCAGACGGCAGGGCCAACGACACTCCGGCGGCCGGCACGGCCACCCGCCGCGGCCCGAGCACCCCCGCCATCGTCACCTCGACCGGCAGGTCAGCCGCCGACGCCACCACCGCGGGAAGATCGACCCGCCCGTGGTAGGCCTCGGTGAGCAGCAGCGGCACCAGCACCGCCCGCCCCCCGCCCAGCGACCCCAGCACGTCCAGCGGCCGCGGCCCGGCATGATCCAGATACGCGGCCCGGACCACCCCGCCCGGCCGGGCCCGGCGCACCGCCCGGGCCAGCGCCTCGGTGGACGCGGCGGCCCGCGGGTCGCGGCTGCCGTGGGCGACGAGCACCACGGCCGGCCGCGGCGGCGCGCTCAGACGTGCAGACCGCATTCTGTTTTCTCGAACATCGCCCAGCGGCCCGCGCGCGGGTCCTCGCCGGCCTTGGTACGCCGGGTGCACGGCCAGCAGCCGATCGACCCGTAGCCCTTCTTGAACAGCTCGTTGACCGGGACGTTCCACCGGCTGATGTAACGGTCCACGTCCGCCTGGGTCCAGGCCGCGATCGGGTTGACCTTGACCTTGCCCTTCTTCGCGTCGAACGCGACGACGGGCGTGTTGGCGCGGGTCGGCGACTCGTCACGGCGCAGGCCGGTGGCCCAGGAGTCGTAGTCGGACAGGGCCCGCTCGAGCGGCTCCACCTTGCGCATGAAGCAGCACTCGTCCGGGTTACGGGCGAACAGCCGGGGGCCGTACTCCCCGTCCTGCTGGCCGACGGTCATCCGCGGGCGGATCGAGCGGACGTTCACGTTCATCGTGCGGGCCACCGTGTCCCGGACCTTGAGGGTCTCCGGGAAGTGCAGGCCGGTGTCCAGGAAGACCACGTCCACCCCGGGCGCGACCCGGGAGAACAGGTGCGCGACCACCGCGTCGGCCATCGAGCTGGTGACACAGAACCGCGCGCCGAAGGTGTCGGTCGCCCACTTGGCGATCTCCTCGGCGGGCCGGCCCTCGAGGTCGCGGGCGGCCTGAAGGGCCAGCTCCCGCAGCTCCTCGGGACGACGACGGGCGGGGTCAGCGGGGGCGGCGGGAGCGCCGCCCAGGTTGATCAGGCCCAGGCCGGAGGCGTTCAGGATGCTCATTGCGTGGCTCCCTTTTCCGCGATGTGTCCGGTGTTCGAACCAACTGACGAAGGCAACAGCCCGAGGAACTTGACGGAGAAGACCCGGGCGCAGGAGTGGCACTCCCAGGCGCCGTGCGAGGACTCGTTGGGGCGGAGGTCCTCGTCACCGCAATAGGGGCAGTAGAGCGGGGCGGATCTGGCGTCGCTCATTTCAGGAGCTCCTCTTCGGCCCGCATCACCCAGTTGGCGAACGTCTCACCGGAGGTGCGCCCGTCCAGGTAGTTGCGAGCCACCCGCTCGACGTACTCGGGAAGCTCCTCGGCGGTGGCCTTGAGGCCGCGCAGCTTGCGGCCGAACCCGGCGGTCTCGCCCTTGGCCATGCCGAGGGCGCCACCGAGGTGGATCTGGAAGCCCTCGACCTGCTCGCCGCGCGCGTTCAGCATCAGCTGGCCCTTGAGGCCGATGTCGGCGACCTGGGTGCGGGCGCACGCGTTCGGGCAGCCGTTGAGGTGCACCGAGATGTCCGCGTCGAAGTCGCCCAGCCGCTCCTCGAGCCGGGCCACCAGCTCCTCGCCACGCGCCTTGGTCTCGACGATGGCCAGCTTGCAGAACTCGATGCCGGTGCAGGCCATCGTGCCGCGCCGCCAGGACGACGGCCGCGCCTCCAGCCCGATCTCCCGGAGCCCGCCGATCAGCGACTCCACCCGGTCGTCAGCGACATCGAGGACCAGGAGCTTCTGGTACGCCGTGAGCCGCACCCGATCCGACCCGTGCTGCTCGGCCAGGTCGGCCAGCCGGCTCAGCTGGGTGCCGGACGAGCGGCCGACCACCGGGGCGGCGCCCACGTAGTTCCGCCCGTCACGCTGCTTGTGCACGCCGATGTGGTCGATCGGCTTCTCCGGCAGGTCCGGCGCCGGCCCGTCGAGCATGGTGCGGCCCAGGTACTCCTTCTCCAGGACCTCCCGGAACTTCTCCACGCCCCAGTCGGCGAGCAGGAACTTGAGGCGGGCCCGGTGCCGCAGCCGGCGGTAGCCGTAGTCGCGGAAGACCCCGACGACACCCGCCCAGACGTCCGGGACCTCGGCGAGCGGCACCCAGACGCCGAGCCGCTCGGCCAGCCGCGGGTTGGTGGACAGGCCGCCGCCGACCCAGAGGTCGAAGCCGGGACCGTGCTCGGGGTGCTCGACGCCGACGAACGAGACGTCGTTCGCCAGGTAGGGGCCGTCGGCCAGCCAGGAGATCTGCGTCTTGAACTTGCGGGGCAGGTTCGAGTACTGCGGGTCGCCGATGTAGCGCGCCAGGATCTCGTCGATCGCCGGGGTCGCGTCGATCACCTCGTCGACCGAGATGCCGGCGACCGGGCTGCCCAGCACGACGCGGGGACAGTCGCCGCAGGCCTCGGTGGTCTGCAGCCCGACCGCCTCCAGCCGGCGCCAGATCTCCGGCACGTCCTCCACCCGGATCCAGTGCATCTGGATGTTCTGCCGGTCGGTGATGTCGGCGCTGTCCCGGGCGAACTCGGTGGAGATGCCGGCGATGGTGCGCAGCTGGGCCAGGTTCAGCGCGCCGCCGTCGATCCGGACGCGGAGCATGAAGTACTCGTCCTCGAGCTCCTCCGGCTCCAGCACCGCGGTGCGGCCGCCGTCGATCCCGGCCTTGCGCTGGGTGTAGAGCCCCCACCAGCGGAACCGGCCGCGCAGGTCGGACGGGTCGATCGAGGCGAAGCCGCGGTGGGCGTAGATGTTCTCGATGCGCGCCCGGACGTTGAGCGGGTTGTCGTCCTTCTTGTTGCGCTCATTGGGGTTGAGCGGCTCGCGGTGTCCGAGCGCCCACTGACCCTCGCCGCGCGCCTTGCGGGGGCGGGCGGTCGGCGTTGCGGGAGTGTTGCTGGGCGCCATGGCGGCGGTCCTCCGGGTTTCGTGGGCACCGGAGGACAATCGCGGCCGTGTGGAGGCTCCGCGACATCAGCGTCGGGAGAGGGCCGGCTTGTCGTCCGCGCCCGAAATAAAGGGGGGCGGCGTCAGGAAGCCGGACACATCGCGCTGAAGACACGCCCGTAGTCGACGTGGCGGCGGGCCACGAAGCGGCGGTCGATTGCAGCGGTCATGCCGGTAAGCCTCTCACGCGAACCGAATGTGGGCCAGTGAGGTCCAGAATCCGGGAGTGTGGTTCACGGCACTTGACGGGTTCTCCTACTGCCGTTACGAAGTCGTTACATCGCAGGTCGGAGACTGCCGGACATCGACACATGAAGATCAACGAGCAAAGTCTTCATTCACGCGCGTCCGCTCGGGTGCGGATCGCATGCTCCCGCGCGGGCCGGGTGCGGCGATCTGGCCGCTGCGCGTCCAGAGCGATCCCCGCACCCTGCACGGCCCGTGGGTGGTCACCGGAAAACCGGGTCAGCGCTTGCCGAGCGGGACCACCAGCACTGCTTCCGTGCCGCCGCCCGCCCGGTTGCGCAGCTCGATGCTGCCGCGCAGCTCGCCGGTGGCCAGCGCGCGGACGATCTGCAGGCCCAGCCGGCCACCGGCGTCCGGCCGGAAGCCGTCCGGCAGGCCCTGACCGTTGTCGGCCACCGTGACGTGCAGCTGCTTGCGGAACCGGTGCGCCGAGACGACCACCTCGGCGGCCGGCTGACCGGGCGCGGGCTGCTGCTCCTCGGCGTCGTCCTCGCCGGCCGGGAAACCGTGCTCCACCGCGTTGATCAGCAGCTCGTTGAGGACCATGACCAGCGAGGTGGCGATCTCGGCCGGCAGGATCCCGAAGGTGCCCTCGCGGCGCATGTGCACCGGGAAGCTGGTCGAGGCGACCTCGGTGGCGGCGGTGGCCACCCGGTCGACGATCCCGTCGAACTCGACCGCCTCGTCGCTGGACATCGAGAGGGTCTCGTGGACCAGGGCGATCGAGGCGACCCGGCGGACCGACTCCTCCAGGGCCATCCGGGCCTCCGGGGCGTCCACCCGCCGGGCCTGCAGCCGCAGCAGCGCGGCAACGGTCTGCAGGTTGTTCTTCACCCGGTGGTGGATCTCCCGGATGGTGGCGTCCTTGGTCATCAGCGCGCGGTCCCGGCGGCGCACCTCGGTGACGTCCCGGACCAGCACCAGCGCGCCGATCGGCACGCCGGCCGGGAGCAGCGGCAGCGAGCGGGTGAGCACTGTGGCGCCGCGTGCCTCGAACTCCATCCGGGGCGGGAACTCGCCGCGCAGCGAGGCCCGGATCCGCTCGGCGACGTCGTTGCCCTCGAGCGGGTCGGCGGCCAGCCGGGTGGAGAGGTGGGCCAGCTCCTCACCGACCAGGTGCGCGTTGAAGCCGAGCCGGCGGTAGGCCGACTGCGCGTTCGGGCTGGCGTAGGTGACCTTGCCGGAGGCGTCCAGCCGGATCAGGCCGTCGCCGACCCGGGGCGCCGAGGTGGTCATCTCGCCGGGCTGCCGGGCCGGCGGGAACGTGCCGTCGGCCACCATCTGGGCCAGGTCGTCGGCGGTGGTCAGATAGTTCAGCTCGAGCTGGCTGGGGGTGCGGGCGGTGCTCAGGTTGGTGTCGCGGCCGATCACCGCGATCACCTCGCTGTAGCCCTCCTCGTGATCGTTCTCGTCGCGGCGGCGCACCGGGATGGCCTCGTGACGGGCCGGGGTGTCGCCGTACCAGACCGGATCGCCCTCGCGCCAGATCCGCTCCTGGGTGAAGGCCACGTCCAGGTGCGCCACCTCGGGACCGCCGAAGATCTTGCCGACCTGGTCCTCCTGGTACGCCGTCGGCGCGGTGCTCGGGCGCACCTGGGCGACGCAGAGGAAGTCACGCGGCTTCCGGGCCTCTCCCTTGATCGGCACCCAGAGGAGCAGATCGGCGAAGGAGAGGTCGGAGAGCAGCTGCCAGTCACCGGCGAGCCGGTGCAGGTGGTCGATGTCGGCGGAACCCAGACCGGTGTGTTCCTCGACGAGATCGCGCAGGGTGGACACGGTCCAAGCCTGCCATGCCGATGTTTCGGCTAGAGGGTGCTGGTCACCTTCTTCAGGCCGCGCGGCGCGTCCGGGTCCTCGCCCTTGGCCAGAGCCAGCGCGAGGGCCAGCTTCTGCAGCGGCAGGATGTCCAGCAGCGGGCTGTACCGCTCGTCCACCGACGGCACCGCCAGCCGGCCGGCCGGGCCGATGGTCAGCACGTCGGCCTTGCGCTCCCGCAGCCGGGCCAGCACGTCGAGCATCGACCTGCCGCCGGGCCCGTCGCCGACCACGGCCAGCACCGGCACGTCGGTGTCGGTCATGGCGAGCGGGCCGTGCAGCAGGTCCGCGCCGGAGAACGCCAGCGTCGGCACGTACGACGTCTCCATCAGCTTGAGCGCGGCCTCCCGGGCGGTCGGGTAGGCGTAGCCGCGGCCGGTGGTGACCATGTGCGGGGCGAACCGGTAGCGCTGCGCGATCTCGTCGGCGGTCCGGTCGGCCAGGGTGGCCTCGGCCAGCTCCGGCAGCGCGGCCAGCGCGGCCCGCTCGTCCGCGGGCAGCCGCCCGTCGCCGGCCCGGATCCCCTCGACCAGCAGCAGCAGCGCGAGCAGCTCGGCGGTGTACGTCTTGGTGGCGGCGACCGCCCGCTCGTGCCCGGCCGCCACGTCCACCGACAGCTCAGCGGCCCGGGCCAGCGGCGAATCCGGGTTGTTGGTCACCGCGAGGGTGAGCGCGCCGGTCTCCCGGGCGGCGGAGAGCACGCCGGTCAGGTCGGGCGAGCCGCCGCTCTGACTGACCCCGACGACCAGGGTGCCGGTGAAGTCGGGGCGCGCGCCGTACAGCGTGATGGCGCTCGGCGAGGCACTGGCGACCGGCAGGCCCAGGCGGATCTCGGCCAGGTACGCGCCGTACAGCGCGGCGTGGTCGGAGGTGCCGCGGCCGACGAACAGCACGTTGCGCGGACGGCGGGCCGCGATCTCGGCCGCCACCGCGGCGATCGCCGCGGCGTGCGAGCCCTCCAGCAGCCGGGCGAAACCGGCCGGTTGCTCCGCGATGTCCGCTGCCATCCCATGGCCTCGCTGTGTCACGTCATCCTCCCCAGATGAGCAGTTCTCGCGCAATCGATGCGCAGTCTTGCAAGAAAAAGCTTAGTACGTCAATCTTTCGCGCACTACTGCGCAAGCTTCCAGGACTGACAGATCGTCCCGGTGCCCGTACTGTCTTCACTCGTGGATGCCCAACCCCAGGTCTCCCACGACCTCACCCTCGCCCGCGCCGCCCTCGACCGCGGGGAGATGAGCCAGGCCGCCCGGCACCTGGCCGGGGCGCTGCCACACGCACCCACCCTGCCCGAGATCCACGAGTTGCTCAGCCGTTTGGCGGCCGGCGCGGACGACGCCCTCGACCTGTTCCCGCTGGAGCCGCACGCGCCGGCCGGCCGGGTGGCGGCGCACGCCCACCTGCTCGCCGCGGCCGGGCGCCCGGAGGATGGGTTGCCGCTGCTCGCCGCGGCCAGCGGGCACACCCCGGGGGTGGACTGGGCCGGCGTCCCCTGGGTCAGCGACCCGGTGCTCGGTGACCGGATCGACCCGGACGCGCTGGCCCGCACCGTGATGCGACTGTGCACCGCGGTGGGCGACCCGGCACCGCGGACCGCCGCCGCCCCGCTGCGCCCCTACCTCACCGTGGTCCGGCACACCGTGGCCGCGCACGGCGAGCACGCCATGCTGCTCGGTGCCGGCTCGGCCCTGGCCCGGCGGCTCGGCGAGGCGCGACTGGCCGTCGACTGGGCCAGCCGGGGCACCCGGTCCCGTCCGTCCAAGCTCGGCGAGATCTGGCTGGGGTACGCGTACCGCAGCGCCGGCCGCATCCCGGAGGCCCTCGCCGCCCTCCGCCGCGCGGTCACCTACGACCCGGACGACCTCTCGGTCTACGCCGACGTCGCGGCCACCCTGGCCGACCTGGGCCGGCTCGACGAGGCACTGGACTGGACCGACCGCGCCATGGAGCGCGACCCGATGTTCGACTGCGTGGTGCACACCGCCCAGCGGCTGCGCTACCGCGCCGACGGCGAGGTGCGGCACCTCGTCACGCTCGCCGACTACATCCGCGACCACCCGGACGACACCCACGAGCACACCGACCTGGCCGACTGCTGCCGCCACACGCCGTGGCTGAGCGGCACCCCGGCCGGGCTGGCCCGGCTGGGGCCGGGCGGGGTCCCGGTCAACGCCGAGCCGTCGGCGGACGCGCGGGACCGGCTGCTGCGGGTCGCCTCGGGCGGCTGGCCGCACCCGCCGGCCGCCTACGACAGGGCTCTCGGCCTGGTGCTGGTCGAGCCGTGGGAGCTGCTCGCCCTGCTCGGGCATCCGGCGGTGACCGGCGCCGAGCAGCCGGGCGCCGCGGAGGTCTGGGCCTGCCTGGGCCTGCTGCACCACGGGACCGAGGAGCCGTGGCTGGACTCCGGCCGGCGACGGCTGCTGCTGGGGCTGCTCGACGGCGACGTCGACCGGGTCGCCCAGGCGGCACTGTTCGCGCTGATCACGTACGCCTGGGTGGATCCGGAGGCGCGCCCGGACGTGGCAGCGGTGGTGGCCGGGCGGTTCGCCGAGGTGGCCGGCGGGCCGTTCGCCCGGGCGGTGGCCGAACTGGCCCTGATCACGCCCGAGCTGGACCGGGCCACCCGGGAGCTGGCCGCGGCGACGATCCGGGTGCCGGTCGTGCCGCGCCAGCGCCGCCGGTCATACCTGCTGCGCTGGCTGCGCAAGTGACAAACGCGTGCCGCGCCGGCGCCGCCGGTCGTGCCGCCGGGCTGGCGGCGCGAACGACAAGCGCTCGAGGAGAGCCGCTCAGTTGATGACGGCGATCAGGTCGCCTTCCTGGACCACGTCGCCCTCGTTCACGGCCAGCTGACCGACAGTGCCGTCGGACTCGGCCAGCACCGGGATCTCCATCTTCATGGACTCCAGGATCACCAGCGTGTCGCCCTCGGCGACGGTGTCACCCACGCCGGCCACGACCTTCCACACGTTGGCCACCATCTCGGCCCGGATCTCATCGGACATTCCTGATCGCCCTCCTTCGTCACCCTTTTGGGAACGTCATCAAATCACGGATCCCGCGCGGGTAGGTCCAGGCCCGCGAGAAGGGCCGACTACCATCGGCGACTGAGCAACGCGTGAGGAAGGAGGCCCCTTATGGCCAAGAAGGCTCGCAAGAAGAAGGCCCGGAAGAAGAGCGGCGCGAACCACGGCAAGCGCCCCAACTCTTAAACATGGCCTCGCTCCGCTCGGCGGGCACTTCGCCCCGTTGAGCTGGTGTCGAGGGCACCGAAAACGGCTAGGCGAAGCCGTGGCCGTTTTCGGCACCCTCGACACCAGCGGGCGAAGTGCGCTGTGGTGCGGTTCGAGACAGCGAAAGACCCGGCAGCTCGCGCTGCCGGGTCTTTGGCTTTCCGGGCGTCAGGGGAGGTATTCGCGGGTTTCGGTCTGGACCTCCAGCTGGTCGAGCTTGTGCCGGAGCCGCTCGCGCAGCTCGGACGGCGCCCGCTCGTCGCCGCAGCAGCGGCTGACCAGAGCTTTCACGTCGTGCTCGATGCCGAACTCGCGCAGGCACCCGGCGCACTCGTCCAGGTGTTTCTGGATCAGCCGCCGGCGGTCCTCACTGCACTCCAGGTCGAGGTAGAGGTAGACCTCGTCGAGCACCGCGGAGCAGTCGGTGTGGTGTGACTCGTTCTCGGACGTCGACATCGGGTCACGCCTCCTGCGGCTCGGACGCGGTCCGGGTGATGCCCCGGTCGACGGCGTACTCCTCGAGGAGCTTGCGCAGGTTACGCCGGCCGCGGTGCAGCCGGGACATGACGGTGCCGATCGGCGTGCCCATGATGTCGGCGATCTCCTTGTACGAGAAACCCTCGACATCGGCGAGGTAGACGGCGAGCCGGAAGTCCTCCGGCAGGGACTGCAGCGCTGCCTTGATGTCGCTGTCCGGGAGCCGGTCCAGCGCCTCGGTCTCGGCCGAGCGCAGACCCTGGGAGGTGTGCGACTCGCTGGAGGCCAGCTGCCAGTCGGTGATCTCCTCGGTCGGCGCCTGCACCGGCTGCCGCTGCTTGCGCCGGTACGAGTTGATGTAGGTGTTCGTCAGGATCCGGTAGAGCCACGCCTTGAGGTTGGTGCCCTCCTCGAACTGGTGGAACGCGGAGAACGCCTTCAGGAACGTCTCCTGCACCAGATCCTCGGCGTCGGCCGGGTTACGGGTCATCCGCAGTCCGGCGGCATACAACTGATCCACGAACGGCAGCGCGTCACGCTCGAAACGTGCGCGGCGCTCGTCGGTCCGCTCTTTCTGGGCCACCCTGGACTCTCCCCTCGACCGCCCCGCCGAGGATACGGGTAGTGCCCCAGTCACGCTCTCGAAAACCGGTGTGCTCACGCTCACCGCGGCGGTGGCCGGCGCCGGCTCGGTGGCCGGCCAATCCGGAGAGTCCAGGAGCTCCCGCACCCGGGTAGCCTCCCGGCGCTCGTGTTTCACGAACTCGGTACCGGCACGCACTACAGATTCCCCTTCCGGCGGACAAGTCTCCGAGTCCTGTAACGCCCGGGTCCCGGCCAGAAATTCCGGTGCCGTCCGGTGGCCTCGCTACCGCGCCCAGCCGAACCGCCGGAGCCAGGAGATCGCGAGATGCACGGTGCCGGGAAGGTCCTTCTTCAGATCGTGCACCGCGCCGGGTCGCACCATCACCTCGACCAGGCCGCCGGGCTCCGGCATCCCGAACGGATCACGGTCACCGTTCAGCACCAGCGTGGGGATGCCGGCGGGCAGCTCGGCGGCCCGGGTCTTCGCCGGCTTGCCCGGCGGGTGCTGCGGGAACGCGAGGGCCAGGACCCCCGCGGCGCCCAGCGGGGCCGCGGTCCGCGCCGCGACCCGCGCGCCGCTGCTGCGCCCACCTGAGATCAACGGCAGTTCCGGTACGGCCTCCGCGCGCACCACCGCCATCCACGCCTCGTCGAGCTGCCCGGCCGGCGCGGGCGCGCGCCGACCGGCCACCCGGTAGGGCTGGGTGACCAGCACCACACGCACCCCGGCGTCGACCGCGGCGTCGTGCAGCGCGGCCAGGTCCGGGGCGTCCACGCCGCCCCCGGCGCCGTGGCCGAGGAACAGCTGGCTGTGTGGCGGGCCGGCGGGCCCGGTCACCCGGACCCGGGCCGGCCCGCGCGGCGTCTCGACGGTTCTCTCGGAGCTGGACACAAGCTCCGTTTCTATCAGCGCCGTCCCGCGGCTCGACCGGAAAGGTCAGCGGCTCACCGGGCTGAGCGTCAGGAACCGCCGGTCCTCCTCGTCGGAGGACTCGTCCTCGACCGGATCGCCGTTGGCCTGGACGCGCTCACGCCAGGCCACCAGCATGGCCCGCCGCTCGCGTGGCGTGGTGCCACCCCAGACCCCGTGGCAGTCGCCCACCTGCAACGCCCAGGCCAGGCACGGGCCCTGCACCGGGCAGGTACCGCAGAGGGCGACCGCGCCGCCGGACGGCTCGTTCGGCGCGGGAAAGAACGTCTCCGGATCAACGGTCCGGCAGGCTCCCCGAGTCCGCCAGGCCTCATCGGTCCGGCGTTGCGCAATTGCTTCGAGCAACCGCGGGTCGCGTCGCGCGATGGCCACCTCGTGCGGACGCGGCATGCGTGCTCGTGTCATCAGCCCACCTCCCCCGTGGGACCGGAAAAGCTGCGGCGGTCGTTCCCGCACCTTGCGGATCGACACCACTCCGGCGCTGGTTTGTACCGCACGGTACAAGATCAGAACAAGGGGTTGATCTATCTTGAAGCAAAGTTGTCGATTCAGAATCCGCGCATACTCCGACAAAGAACAACGTTGATCTTCGTCAGTTCAGAAAAGCGTCACCTCTACGGGAGCGTCCAGTAACTCGGGACCGTTGTTGCGCACATTGCCGACCGCCGGGCCGACCGGGCGCACCTCGATCGCCGCCAGCGCCGCCTCGTCGAGCGGGCGCAGCAGCGGCTCCGGATCGCCCCCGCCGGCCAGCCAGCCGGCCCAGCGATCGGGCGGCAGGATCAGGGGCATCCGGTCGTGGATCCGGGCCAGCCCGCCGAGCGCGGCGGTGGTGATCACGCTGCAGGTGAGCATCGACTCCGGACCCCAGGCCGACCAGATCCCGGCGAACGCGAGCGGGGCGCCGTCCGCCGGGGTCATGTAAAAGGCCTGCTTACGCTTGCCGTCGCGGACCCACTCGAACCAGCCGTCGGCCGGAACCAGGCAGCGGCGGCGGGCGAAGGACGACGCGAACGCCTTCGAGGTGGCCACCGTCTCGGCACGTGCGTTGATCATGCGGGCGCCCTGGCGCGGGTCGGCGGCCCAGGGTGGGACCAGGCCCCAGCGGGCGGTGTCCAGCACCCGGGCGGCGTGCGACTGCGACTCGCGGACCAGCGGGACCGGGTCGGTGGGCGCCACGTTCCAGCTCGGCGGCAGCTCCGCGGTCAGGTCGGCCGCCTCGAAGAACTGGCTGAGATCCGCGTTGCTCCGCGTGGTCGCGTACCGCCCGCACATGGGGTGCAGCGTACGCCGCCGGAAACAATGCCAGGGGGCACCGGGCACCGGGGAAAAGCGGGTGGTGGAACGCGCCCGGATCACGAATCGGCCGGCTCGTCCCGGGAGCCGGAACGGTCCGCGGAAAATGTCGGTGGCCACCGGCAGAATGGCGGGCATGGCTGCTGAACTCCGCCCCTGGCTCGCCCCGACGGCCACCGGCCCGATCACCACCACCGTGCGGCTGCCCGGCTCCAAGTCGATGACCGCCCGCGCGATGGTGCTGGCCGCGCTGGCCGACGCGCCCTCGGTGGTCGAGGCGCCGCTGCGGGCCCGGGACACCACGCTGATGGCGGCCGCCCTGCGCGCGCTCGGCGTCGCGGTGGACACCTCGGCCGACGACCGCTGGGTGTTCGAGCCCGGCCCGCTGCGCGGCCCGGCCCGCGTCGACGTCGGCCTGGCCGGCACGATCATGCGCTTCCTGCCGCCGGCCGCCGCGCTGGCCGACGGCACCGTCGAGTTCGACGGCGACCCGCACGCGCGCACCCGGCCGATGGGCCCGATCCTGGACGCACTGCGCTCGCTCGGGGTTCGGCTGGAGGCGTCGCCGACCGGCGGCCTGCCGCTGACCGTGCACGGCACCGGCCTGGTCGAGGGCGGCGAGGCGGTGGTCGACGCGTCCGGCTCCAGCCAGTTCGTCTCCGGCCTGCTGCTCTCCGCGGCCCGGTTCACCAAGGGGCTGCGGCTGCGGCACCAGGGCCCGCCGGTCCCGTCCGCCCCGCACCTGCGGATGACCACGCACATGCTGCGGGCCGCCGGCGCCGTCGTCGACGAGAGCGTGCCCGACGTCTGGGTGGTGGAGCCGGGCCCGCTGCGCGGCCGCACCTGGGTGATCGAGCCGGACCTCTCCGGCGCTCTGCCGTTCTTCGCCGCCGCCCTGGTCACCGGCGGCGCGGTCACCCTGGCCGGCTGGCCGGCCGCGAGCTGGCAGCCGGTCGGGCAGCTCAGCGAGTTGCTCACCGCGCTGGGCGGCGAGGTGACCCGCTCGGGTGACGGGCTGACCGTGCGCGGCACCGGCAGGCTGCGCGGGATCACCGCCGACCTGTCCGAGGTGAGCGAGATGACGCCGGTGGTCTCGGCGCTGGCCGCGCTCGCCGACGGGCCGTCCGAGCTGCGCGGGGTCGCGCACATCCGGGGCCACGAGACCGACCGGATCGCCGCGCTCGCCACCGAGCTGGGCCGGCTGGGCGCCGGCGTCACCGAGTTCCCGGACGGGCTGCGGATCGAGCCGCGCCCGCTGCACGGCGGCTCCTTCGGGACGTACGCGGACCATCGGATGGCGCACGCCGCCGCGGTGATCGGACTCTCCGTCCCGGGCGTTCAGCTCACCGACGTAGGTTGTACGTCGAAGACGTTGCCCGAGTTCCCGGAACTCTGGGCGGGACTCACCACGAGGAGCTAGATCTGCCAGGGCGCAAGCGGGAGTACGACGAGGACGACGTCCGGGTCCGGCCGGGGCGGTCGTCCCGGCCGCGCACCCGGACACGGCCGAAGCACGACGACGCCATCGACGCGCTGGTGATCACCGTCGACCGCGGGCGGTACGGATGCGTCCGCGAGGACGATCCCGACGTCGAGGTGATCACCGCGATGCGGGCCCGGGAGCTGGGCCGCAAGTCGGTGGTGGTGGGCGACCGGGTGGCGCTGGTCGGTGACGTGTCCGGGGACGCCGGGTCGCTGGCCCGGATCGTCCGGATCGGCGAGCGCACCTCGGTGCTGCGCCGCACCGCCGACGACGACGACACCACGCCCGAGGGCCGGCTGGAGCGGGTGGTGGTGGCCAACGCCGACCAGCTGGTGATCGTCAGCGCGCTGTCCGACCCGCCGCCGCGCACCGGTTTCATCGACCGCTGCCTGGTCGCGGCGTACGACGCCGGCATCGAGCCGCTGCTCTGC
Source organism: Actinoplanes oblitus (assembly GCF_030252345.1). Lineage (NCBI taxonomy): Bacteria > Bacillati > Actinomycetota > Actinomycetes > Micromonosporales > Micromonosporaceae > Actinoplanes > Actinoplanes oblitus. The sequence goes on from NZ_CP126980.1 coordinate 8,837,772, forward strand.
CTGACCAAAGCCGACCTGGCCGGCCCCGAGCAGGTGCTCGACTACTACGCCGAGCTGGACCTGCCGCACGTGCTGATCCGCCCGGGCAGCGACCTGGCCGACCTGCGCGAGCGGCTGGCCGGCCGGATCTCGGTGCTGGTCGGCCACTCCGGGGTGGGCAAGTCGACGCTGGTCAACCGCCTGGTGCCGGACGCGCTGCGGGCGGTCGGCGCGGTCAGCGCGGTGGGCAAGGGACGGCACACCTCGACCAGCGCTGTGGCGCTGCGGCTGCCGCTCGTCGGGAAAGCCCGCAAGGACCCCGGCTGGATCATCGACACTCCGGGCATCCGGAGCTTCGGGCTGGCGCACGTCAGCGCGGAGAGCCTGCTGCACGGCTTCCCGGACCTGGTCGAGGGCACCCTCGAGGACCAGCCGAACTGCGGGCACACCGCCGCCGACGCCGGCTGCACGCTGGACGCCTGGGTGGCGGAGGGCAAGGCCGATCGGCGGCGGCTGGAGTCGTACCGCAGGCTGTTGTCCTCGCGGGCCGGCGAGCCGGACGCGCGTGATCAACAGGCGGACAGCGGACCCAGCGCCTGACTCGCGACAGCGAGCCGTCAGTACAGTTTTCGCATGGCCGGATATGCCGACGATCTCGCTCTCGCCCACACGCTCGCCGACTCGGCCGACGCCATCGCGATGGCCCGGTTCCGCTCGCTGGACCTGAAGGTCGAGGCCAAGCCCGACCTGACGCCGGTGTCCGACGCGGACACCGCGGTGGAGAGGGCGATCCGCGCCACCCTGGCCCGCGCCCGGCCGCGCGACAGCGTGCTGGGCGAGGAGTTCGGCAGGTCCGAGGCGGCGGCCGGGCCGGGCACCCGGCACTGGGTGATCGACCCGATCGACGGCACCAAGAACTACGTGCGCGGCGTGCCGATCTGGGCCACCCTGATCGCGCTGATGGAGGGTGACACCCCGGTGGTCGGGCTGGTCTCCGCCCCGGCGCTGGGCCGGCGCTGGTGGGCCGGGCGCGGCCTGGGCGCGTTCGCCGGCAAGCACCAGCACGCGGCGACCCGGATCGAGGTCTCCCGCGTGCGCCACCTCGCCGACGCGAGCTTCTGTTACGCCAGCCTGAACGGCTGGCAGGACAACGGCCGCCTGCCGCAGATGCTGGACATCCTGCTCGGCACCTGGCGCAGCCGGGCCTACGGCGACTTCTACGGCTACATGCTGATGGCCGAGGGCGCGCTGGACGCGATGGTCGAGCCGGAGCTGTCGCTGTGGGACATGGCGGCGCTGATCCCGATCATCACCGAGGCCGGCGGCAAGGTGACCGACCTGGACGGCCGGACCTGTGCCGACAAGTCCTCGGTGATCGCGACCAACGGCCTGCTGCACGAGAGCGTGCTGACCGCCCTCACCCCCCGGGGCTGATCCCCGGCCCGGACGCCGCATGGGAGCACCCATACGGGGTACTCCCCATACCTAGCCGCTAGGGGCATTTGCCCGGTTCGGCGAGAGCCGGCCCATCGCTCGCCGGCGTGCGGGACGGCGAGGCGTTATGCACAATGGAGCGATCATGCCGAGCGAGGTTCGTCACCTGGTGGACCGCGGCCAGAGTTTTCCCCTGGTCCGGCTGACCGGGGTGCTCGACGCGGAGAGCGCCGGGCCGGTCCGTTCCACCCTTCTCGACGTGCTGGCCGGTCAGCCCGAGGCGGTGGTGGTCGACGTCGGCGGGCTGCGCGTTCCCCGGCACGAGACGCTGTCCGTGCTGCGTGAGGTGCGCGACGCGACCCGGGACTGGCCGGCCACCCGGCTCGCGCTCTGCTGCGCCGAGGACGGCAACGGCACGGCCTGGGAGTCCACCGGCTGGCCGATCTGGCCGGACCGGGACGGCGCGTTCGCCTCGCTGGGCCGGCCCGACGCCGGTCGCCGGGTCAGCCTGGATCTGGAGCCGGTGGTCGGCGCGGCCCGGCGCGCCCGGGAGCTGATCACCGAGACGTGCCTGCGCTGGGAGCTGTCCGAGGTGGCCGGCGACGCGTGCATCGTGGCCACCGAGATGGTCAACAACGTGGTGGCGCACGCCCGCACCCCGATGTCGGTGCTGCTGGCCCGGCACGGCGAGACGGTGAGCGTGGCGGTGCGGGACGGATCGCCGGTGCTGCCCCGGTTCACCGGGCCGGTGGCGCCCACCGCGTACGGCGGTCGTGGCCTGCTGCTGATCGATGCGGTGGCGGCCCGCTGGGGCCGGCTGGCGCTGTCCGGCGGCAAGGTCGTCTGGGCACATCTGAACCCTTGACGGATCACGGTATGACCAGCCCGGCACGTGGGTAAACGACGCACATGCGAGACAACGACTACCCCACCGAGGTGACCGATCCGGAGGCCTCCGGCCTGCCGGACACCGCCGACGACGACTCCACCGCCTACGACGAGGTGGACAGCGGCCGCTGGAGCGACGGCCCGGACCCGGCCGCGCTGGCCGGGGTCGGCCCGGGCGGTTCCAACCGGTTCGGCGACACCGCGGAGGAGGCCCGCCAGGGCGAGGGGCTCGACCGGCGGCTGCGCCAGGAGGAGCCGGACTTCGGCGCGGAGGACCAGGCCGCGGCGCGCCGCGATCCGATCGACGAGACTGTCGACGACCCCGAGCGGGAGCGGTTCGACAGGGACGTGTGGGGTGACAGCCCCACCTCCGACCCTGACTCGCCGGTCTCGCTCTACGACGACGGCCAGCTCGACGAGGACAGTCCGGGCCGGGTCGGCCGGCTGGTCGCGCCGGACGCCGGCGCCGGCGTCGACGACGAGCCGGACAGCGTGGCGTGGGACGCCGGTGCGGCCGGCGGCGGCGCGAGCGCCGAGGAACTCGCCATGCACGAGACCCGGGCCCCGGACTACGACTGAGGGTTCCGGTCGCGGGCCCGCGCGTAAGGGATCTATAAAGACTGCGCCACGACCTTGCCCGCACCGCCCGGCTCTGTGCAGAGTCGGTGCGGCGGAATCGAGGCGGGGGTGGGCGATGGGGTACGGCGCACGGTGGCTGCGGTCGTTGCTGGTGGTCGCGGTCGCCGCCGCCGGACTGACCGTGTCCGGCGTCGCGCGCGCCGAGACGGTCAGCAGGACGGTGTTCAGCGACGGGTTCGACGGCCCCCGGGGCACCGGCGTGGACACCGCCAAGTGGGCCGGTGACACCGGCGGCCCGTGGCTGGACGGCGACGGGCACCTGGTGCTGGGCTCGTGGCTGTCCAGCACGACGACGTTCACCCAGGCCGGCGGGCACGCCTCGGCGCGGATCCGGGCCGGCCGGACGGACGGCCCCTGGGCCACTTTCGGCATCCTCGGCGATCGCGGGCAGTTCCTCTCCGGCTCGGTCGAGACGCTGGGCGGCGACGAGGCCGGCGACTACGACTTCCACACCTACGCGATCGACTGGACGCGCACGTCGTTCGTCTGGTCGGTGGACGGCAGGCAGGTGCTGCGGCTGACCCCGGACGTCGCGGGCCAGCCGTTCCGGCTCGCGCTCAACCTGGGCGGCGGCGGACAGTACTCGAGCGGGATCCTGGTCGACTCGGTGAGCGTCACGGTCCCGACCGTGGTGGCCAAGCCGTGGAAGAAGTACACCACCTATCAGGTCGGCGACCACGTCTCCTATCGCGGGGCGACGTACCGGGTGAAAGCCGTGCACACCGCGCTGCCGGGCTGGCAGCCGGGCCGGGTGCCGGCCCTCTTCGAAAAACTCTGAGCGAATCTCCGTTATCCGGGGTTCCGGAACCCGTCTCCATTGACCAGTGACAGTCGCTCTCTAAAGACTGTTTGGAGTAACGGCATCCTCTCCCCGGAGGTCCCCCCATGCGCAAGTCCCGATTTCTCCTGGCGGCGGCCGTCGTCGTCCTGACCCTGGGCGCCGGTCTGACCGTCGCCTCCCGCGGCGACCGGGCCGAAGCGGCAGTCGTCTGGAACGAGGATTTCAACGGCGCGGCCGGCACCGGCGTCGACACGTCCAAGTGGAACTTCGACACCGGCGGCAGCGGCTTCGGCAACCAGGAGCTGCAGTACTACACCAGCGGCACGAACAACGTCGCCATGGACGGCCAGGGTCACCTGGTCATCACCGCGCGCAAGGGCAGCGGTGGGCACACCGACTGCTGGAACGGCACCTGCCAGTTCACCTCCGGCCGGATCCAGACCGCCGGCAAGTTCACCCAGCAGTACGGCCACGTCGAGGCCCGGATCCAGGTACCGAACGGCTCCGGCCTGTGGCCCGCGTTCTGGATGCTCGGCGGCGGCAACTGGCCGACCGACGGCGAGATCGACATCATGGAGGTCGTCGGCCGGGACCCCAACCGGCTGTTCGGCACGCTGCACGGCCCGGGCTACTCCGGCGGCAACTCCTACGGCGGCCAGCTCGTCGCCGGCTCGCCGTGGTACCAGGCCTTCCACAACTACGCGGTGGACTGGTCGCCGAACCTGATCGTCTGGACCGTCGACGGCCAGGAGTACTTCCGGGCCACCCCGGCCTCGCTGAAGGCCGCCAAGGGCAACGTGAACTGGGTCTACGAGCACCCGTTCTTCATCATCCTGAACCTGGCCGTCGGCGGTAACTTCGGTCAGGGCAACCCGGCGGGCCTGCCCGCCGAGAGCAAGATGCTGATCGACTACGTGCACGTCAACACCTCGACCGGCAGCACCACCCCGCCGCCGTCCACCGGGAACGCGCTCAAGAGCAACCTGAACGGCCGCTGCGTCGACATCCCCGGGGCGAACCCGGTCGACGGCGCCCGGCTGCAGATGTGGGACTGCAACGGCACCGCCGCGCAGAGCTGGAGCTTCAACGGCGACGGCACCCTGCGGGCGATGGGCAAGTGCATGGACCCGGCCGGCGGCGCGCTGACCAACGGCACGCCGATCCAGCTGGTCACCTGCAACGGCAACCCGGTCCAGCGGTTCACCCTGTCCGGCGCCGGCGACCTGGTCAACGTCTCGGCGAACCGGTGCGTCGACATCAAGGACAACAACGCCGCGAACGGCGCCCAGCTGCAGCTCTGGGATTGCGCCGGCACGGCCAACCAGAAGTGGAGCAGAGCCTGATGGCCTCGCTCCGCTCGGCGGGGATTGCGCCCCTTTGAGGCGATGTCGAGGACACCGAGAACGACCACGCTTCGCTAGCCGTTTTCGGCACCCTCCACATCGACGGGAGCCATCCGGTCCGTTCAGCGACGTCTGACGGTTTGGGTATGCCGGGAGTGCTCCGGGCGTACCCAAATCGGGTTTTAATGCTTGATGGTGTATTTGTCGCCGTAGACGTGCCAGGTCAGCGGCGCCACCAGGTCGAGGTTGCTCCCGCGCAGGAAGACGCGCTGGGCGGTGTCCACCCGGGTGGTGTCGCTGTGCGCCGCCTCGCGCCGCATCTCGGCGTCCCGCGCGTCCAGGAAGGCGCCCAGGTACGCGATCTCGTCCCCGCCCTGGGACGGCGTCTCGCGCACCCGGACCGCCCGCTCGCGGATCGCCCGCAGCCCGGAGACGCCGTGCATCACCGCCGCGTCGTAGTACGCGAACTGGCCCAGCGCCCGCAGCCCGTCGGCCTGCGCGAGCCGGACCGCCGGCGCGAAGTACATCCGGTCCCGGGCGTCCTGCTGCGCCCTCTGGAAGACCGGGTCCTTCGCGGCGGCCCGCCAGGCGGCCACGAAGCCCGGGTCGAGTCCCCGGTGCGAGTCGGTGCCGTCCACCGTCCGCAGCGCCGGCAGGTAACCGGCCAGCCGGTTCGAGGGTGACCGGCGGGTGTAGTCGGTGATCAGGTCGAGCATGTCGCCGGTGCCGGAGCAGAACCCGACGATCCCGGCGGTGTAGCCCCGCCCGTCGCCCAGGTCCTCGATGTAGTCGAACTCGCCACGCCAGTTCAGCGTCGAGTTCTCCGCGCTGGAGACCAGCTCGAACGCGGTCTCCCGCTTGCCGCTCACGGTCAGCCCGGCCGCCACCGCGGGGATCGCGGCGCTCGGCGCGGCGCCCGACTCGGGCACCCGGGCCGCCGGACCCGGACCGTACGCCCGCACGTCCCACAGCGAGTACCCGCCCGGCGTCGCCCGCTGGGTGGCCAGCACCCGGAGGTACCGCCCGTGGCCGCCGAGCGCGCGCAGGTCGTCCACCCCGCCGTTGCCGGCCGCGGTCCGGTACGCGTCGGTCCAGGTCGCCCCGTCGTCGGAGAGCTGCACCCGGTACCCCTTGGCGTACGCCGACGCCCAGTGCAGCCGCACCCGGCTCACCTGCTGCGCCGCGCCCAGGTCGATCCGCAGCCACTGGGTGCCCGGCCCGGCGCCGCTGGCCCACCGGGTGCCGGTGGCACCGTCCACCGCCGCCGAGGCCGTCCAGGCCACGCTCAGCGTCGACGAGGCGAGCGCCGGGCGGCCCCGGCTGAGCAGCACGTCGGCCGACGCGTTGGCGGCCACCGAGATCGCCGGCGGGACGCCGAGCAGCACGGCGATCCCGCCACCGAGCGCCATCGATCGCCTGCTACCCGTTCGCATCATCCCAAGCTAGGCAGGCGACCGCCGGCACCGCTCGGGATTGCCGGAAATCAACACCGGGGCGCGTTCAGCGCCGCCGCTTGCGGCTGCGGGAGATCAGCAGCACCACCAGGACCACCGCCGCCACCACGAACAGGCAGCACAGCCCGCCGACGAAGAAGAAGCCGAAACCGCCGCGGCTCCGGGTGCGGCGCCTGGCCGCCTCGATCATCACGTCGTCCACCCCGTTGCTCGCCGCCCAGGCGTGCGCCGGCACCACCAGGGCCAGCACCGCGCCGGTCAGCGCCGCGGTCAGCCGGGACCACCACTTCACCACGTCAGCCATGTGCCCCATGCTGGCCGATGGAAGCAACGAACGCACCCGGAGTAACACCGATCAACCCGGGTAATGATCCGGCACCGACGGGAGGGGTACGCATGGATGCGCGGCTGGAAGCCCTGGCCACCGCACACGGGGTGGCCACCTGGTACGAGAACTACCAGCGCCGGCGTACCGAGGTGTCCCCGGAGTCGGTGATCGGCGTGCTGGGGCTGCTCGGCGTGGACGCCACCGGCGGGCCGGCCGAGCCACCGGCCCCCGCCCCGGACCAGCCCGGGACCATCGTGCTGCGCGAGGGACAGAGCCGTGACCTGCCCGCCCCGGCCGAGCTGACGCTGGAGGACGGCACCACCCGTACGGTCGCCAGGCTGGAGAATCTGCCGCTGGGCTGGCACCGGCTCGGCGACGCCACCACCGTGGTCGTGGTGCCGGTGGAGCTGCCGAAAGCGCCGGTGACCTGGGGCTGGATGCTGCAGCTCTACGCCCTGCACTCGGCCGAGTCGTGGGGCATCGGCGACCTCGGCGACCTGCGGACCTTCGTGGCCGGGTGCGGGGACGCCGGGCTGGTGCTGCTCAACCCGCTGCACGCGATCACGCCGGTGCCGCCGGTCCCGGCCTCGCCGTACTCACCGTCCAGCCGGCGCTTCGCCAACCCGATCTACCTGCGGATCTCCGACACTGTGGAGTATCAGCGCGCGGACGAGTCGGTACGCCGCCGGGTCGACGCGCTCAAGCCGGCGACCGGGGAACTGATCGACTACACGGCGGTCTGGTCCGCCAAGCTGGCCGCCCTCGAACTGCTGTGGCCGCTCGCCGAGCCGGTCGACCTGGCGGCCGACCCGGGCCTGACCGACTTCGCCAGGTTCTGCGCGCTGGCCGAGATCCACGGACCGGACTGGCAGAAGTGGCCCGCCGAGCTGCGCCACCCGGACTCCCCGCGGGTCCGGGAGTTCCGCAGCGACCGGATCGCCTTCCACGTCTGGATCCAGCGCCTGGTCGAGCGCCAGCTGGAGCAGGCCCGGGAGGCGGCCGCCGGGATGCCGGTCGGCATCGTGCACGACCTCGCGGTCGGCATCGACCCGTCCGGCGCCGACGGCTGGCTGCTGCAGGACTCGCTCGCGCCGGGCGTCTCGGCGGGCGCCCCGCCGGACGCGTTCAACCAGCTCGGCCAGGACTGGGGACTGGCCGCCTGGCGCCCGGACCGGCTGATCGCCACCGGGTACGCGGCCTACCGCGACATGCTGCGCCGGATCTTCCGGCACGCCGGCGGCCTGCGGGTGGACCACGTCGCCGGACTGTGGCGGCTCTGGTGGGTGCCGCCGGGCATGGGCCCGGCCGAGGGCACCTATGTGCACTACGACCCGGAGGCGATGCTCGGCATCCTGGCCCTGGAGGCGCGGCGGGCCGGCGCCGTGGTGATCGGCGAGGACCTGGGCACCGTGCTGCCGGAGATGACCGAGACCCTGGAACGCATGAACATGCTCGGCTCGTCGGTGCTGTGGTTCGTCCGGGACTGGGACACCGGCGAGTTCCGCCCCGCCGCCGACTACCGCCGCAACGCGCTGGCCAGCATCTCCACCCACGACCTGCCGACCGCCGCCGGCTTTTTGGCCGGCGAGCAGGTCGAGGTACGCGCCGAGCTGGGCCAGCTGGCCGGCACGGTGGAGGAGGAGCGGGCCACCTGGCAGGCGGACAAGGCGGCGCTGCTGGCGCTGCTGCGCGCCGAGGGACTGCTCGACTCCGAGCGGACCGAGGACGTCGTCGTGGCGATGCACGAGTTCCTGGCCCGCACCCCGTGCCGGCTGGTCACCGCCTCGCTGTACGACGTGCTGCTGGAGAAGCGCCAGCCGAACCTGCCGGGCACCTTCGACGAGTACCCGAACTGGCGGATCCCGCTCGGTCCCGACCTGGCCGGCATTCTCGATGACCCGCTGTTCCGCAAGGTTGCCGGAATTCTGGGTAAGCGGAACAGCGAAGTGGACGAACCAGCGAAGGGATCCGCACGATGAGCTTCCTCGACAAGGCCAAGGACTTCGCCGACGAGCACGACAAGCAGGTGGACCAGGGCCTGGAGAAGGCCGGCGAGCAGGTGGACCAGCGCACCGGCAACAAGTACTCCGACCAGGTCGACCGTGGTGTCGACGAGGCGCAGAAGCGGACCGGGGCCGGCGACACCCAGCCCTGAGCGGCGGTTCGCGGGCCGGGCGGTCGTCACCACGCGGCCCGGCCCGTCCGGTCAGCCCCCGGCTGGGCGTGACGGTGGTATCCGGGGTGCTGACACCACCACCAGCGCCAGCCCGAGGTCGCGGCTGGGCGTGACGGTGGTATCCGGGGTGCTGACACCACCGCGAGCACCAGCCCGAGGTCGCGGCTGGGCGAGACGGTGGTATCCGGGGTGCTGACACCACCACCAGCGCCAGCCCGAGATTCCGGCTGGGCGGGACGGTGGCATCCTCGTTCAGACGTTGAGCGGCTCCGGCGGCGGGTCGTCGTCGAGGGCGTACAGCATCGGATGCAGCGGCAGGTACGTGTCCGGCTGACGGCACGACGCCGGCGGCAGCAGCGACGACCGGTGCTCCGGGTGCTCGTGGCAGTGCCGCATCGCCCGCAGGATCGCGTCCGGGTGGTGCCGACCGCCGCCGTACTCGCCGCAGCTCTCGCAGTCCCACCGCCAGAACGGCAGGCCCTCCTCCGAGGTGTGCCGGCGGATCCGCAGCGGCGGCCCGGCGCGATGCCGGGCCGCGTTCAGGATCGCCGGCATCTCCCGGGCCGGCGGTGGGCCGGGCGGGCGGCGCTGCCCCCCGATGAGCTCGGCCAACACGTTGCTGGTCACCGTCACCTCCGTACGTCGGATGTCGGTGACAGTGTGAAACAGCGGCCTTGCGCTCGATGTGGGTTTTGTGAAATAACGACCGGTTCTAGCGAGCGGTGACCAGGCCGAGCGCGGACGCCGCGACGCCCGGGAAGACGGTTGCCAGGTCACCGACCCCGCACCGGGCGCGCAGGATCTCGCCGATCACCGCGCGGTAGTCGGTGGTCACCGCCAGGTCACCGTCCCGCAGCTGGCCGGCGGCCAGCCCGGGCCAGCTCCCGTAGACCTGACCGCCGCGCACCCCGCCACCGAGCACGAACATCGCGTTGCCGTACCCGTGGTCGAGCCCGCCCGACCCGTTCTGGGTCACCCGCCTGCCGAACTCGCTGATCGTGATCAGGGTCACCCGGCGCAGCCCGTCGGTCCCGAGGTCGGTGGCGAACGCGGCGATCGCGGCGGCCAGCTTGGCCAGCTGGTCGTGCATCCGCCGGCCGGGCGCCGCGATGCCCAGGTTCTCGTGCATGTCCCAGTCGCCGGAGTCGACGGTGGCGGTCATCAGGCGCGAGTCCGCCTTGATCAGCCGGGCCACGTCGCGCAACGCCCGGCCCAGCTCGGTGTCCGGGTAGACGGCGCCACCGGCCGGGGTGTAGCCGGCCGCCCGCAGCGCCCGCCCCCGGTCGAGCGCGCCGGTCAGCTGCCCGGCGGTCCGGGCCAGCGCCGGTGGCGCGTCCCGGTACAGCGCCGCCATCGTGGCCGCCACCGGCTTCGCCGCGTCGTCCCCGGTCAGCGCGAGCCCGTCGATCGAGGTGAGGCTCAGGCTGGGCGCCGGGCCGGCGAGCACCCGGGCCGGCCGGGCGGTGCCCATCGCTATCGCGTCGAACGGGTCGTTCGCGCCGAACGAGCCGAGCATCCGGCTCAGCCAGCCGGTGCGCAGCGAGGTGCCGGGCGCGGCCCGTTCCAGCTCCTCCATCGCGGAGAAGTGCGACCGGTTCGGGGCCGGCTGCCCGACCGCGTGCACCGCGGCCAGCCGGCCGGACGTCCAGTACGGCAGCAACGGCGCCAGCGCCGGGTGCAGCCCGAAGAACGTCCCGCCGCCGATCAGCTGCGACTTCGGCACCGCGATCGTCGGCCGGGCGGCGTAGTAGGCCGGGTCACCGGCGGGCACCACGGCGGACAGCCCGTCGAACCCGCCGCGCAGCGAGAGCAGGACCAGCACGTCGCCGTCGTAGGCCGGGTCGGCCGCGTACGCGAGCCTGGTGTCGAGCAGCGAGCCGGCCAGCCCGGCGAGCGCACCCGCCCTCAGCACCGACCGTCGGGACAGCCGGTTGTCGTCGCAGCAGGTCACCGCTCGCATGGTCCTCATCTCAGCGCGAAGTTCGGCGAATTCAGCAGCATCGCCATCAGGTACGGGTAGGTCCAGCCAACCGCGGGATCGTTGGACTTCAGTTGCGACGCCGGTGTCTTGCCGTAGAAAGCGGCCAGCGCCGCCGTCTGGGCCGGTCCGAGCCGGACCCCGAGCAGCCGCTCGGCGGTCGCGTCGATCAGCGCGCCGTAGCCGGCCGGCCGGCCGCCGATCATCCCGGTCAGCAGGTCAGCCGGCCTGACCAGGTCGGCCGGCCAGGTCCCGGCGGCGATCGACAGGTGGAAGTTCCACCGGACCAGCAGCCCGGACGGCGACGCCCAGGCGGCGGCCACGTCCGGATAGCCGTTCGGCGGCCCCCAGTTCATCGGCGCCTGCCCGGCGTTGCGGGCCATCCAGTAGAGGCTCTCGAAGGTCTTGGTCCCGCTGGGCGGCGGGCCGTAGCCGAGGATCCGGACGGTGGCCGCCAGGTCCTCCAGCGGCGTCCGGGTCTTGGCGCCGGCCGAGGCGGCGAACTCCACCGAGGTGAACAGCGCGCGCAGCACCGGGACGATCGCCGACCGGTTGTCCAGGTAGACCTTGACCAGCTTGGTGACCAGGCCGGCCGGCGGCTCGTCGGCGACGAACCGGACGCACAGCTTGGTGGCGATCCGGCGGGCTGTCGACGGGTGCAGGGCCAGGTGGTCGAGCAGGGCCAGGGCGGCCGCCTCGCCACCGGTGGTGGTCGCGTTGTCGTGGGTGAAGCCGAGGATCCGGACCGGGCCGGTCACGTGGTTGGCCGCGTCGTACCGGTACGCCCCCGTCGCGTTGTCCACGGTCAGCCCGGTGAGCAGCTTCGCCGCGTCCTTGACGTCGGACTCGGTGTACTCCAGCCCGACCGTGTGCAGCTCCAGCAGCTCCCGGCCGTAGTTCTCGTTGGGCGCCAGCCGGGTGGAGAACCGGTTGTCCAGGTAGGTGAGCATCGCCGGGTGCCGGGCCGAGGCCTTGAGCAGGCCGGCGAAGGTGCCCAGGGCGTGCTCGCGGATCACCGTGCGGTCGTAGTCGGTACGGCTGTCCCAGACGTCGCCGAACGGGCAGGTCACGTTGAGGTGGTTGGCCCAGAAGTCGACCATCACCTCGGCGAGCTGCCGCTCGCTCCAGATCGCCCGGGCCGCTGCGGCGAAGCTGAGCTGCCACATCGGGGTCCAGTCGTACTGTTTGAGCTGGCCGGCGGCCACCCGGGCGCGGATCTCGGCGATGCTCAGGCCGCTCAGCGGCAGACGGGCGAGCAACTCGTCGGCCACCGGGTCGGCGATCGAGGCCGGGTTCAGCTGCCGGTCCAGCCAGGCGTCGGCGCCCAGCCGGCGGATCTCGGCGATCGAGGCCGGGCTGGGGCCGTAGGTGGCCCGGCGCAGCAGGTGCAGCAGCGGGTCGGCGGGCAGCAGGCCGGCCGCCGGGTCGGTCGCCGGCTCCTCGACGAACTCGACGCCGGGCTCGACAGCGGGGTGGAACTTGGTGTCGGCGCGGGCGGGCGTTCCGGTGGCGAGCACGGCGGCGGCACCGGCCGCGGCCGCGCCGCCGATCGCGGTCCGCCGGCTCAGGGTCTGCTCGAATACCGTCACGGGGAAGAGGTCGGAAGTTTCCCGCGCCACCATCGGCTTCCCGCCGCGGTGCTACCGATTCGCTCCCGGCGACAATGGTCGGATGGCACAGCGCAGGGCGTCACGACGACGGGTGGAGACGGTCGCCTCGGGCGTCGCCGAACTGGTTCCGGACCCGGACCGGGACACCGCCTTCACGCTGCTGCTGGACGGCGCCCCGCAGTCACACGTGGATCTGGCCGACCCGACATACCTGCAGTTCGAGTACGTCCGGCGGATCGCCGCCGCGATCGACCTGGTGGCCCCGGCCGGCCGGCCGCTGCGCACGCTGCACCTGGGCGGTGGTGCGCTGACCCTGCCGCGCTACCTGGCGGCCACCCGGCCCGGCTCGGCGCAGCGGGTGGTGGAGATCGACGGTCCGCTGGTCGAGCTGGTCCGCCGGGAGCTCCCACTTCCGGAGCGGGCGAACATCCGGGTCCGGGTGGGCGACGCGCGCGAGGCCGTGACCGGCATGCGCGACGCCGGGTACGACGTGGTCGTGCTGGACGTCTTCGCCGGCGCCCGCACCCCGGCGCACCTGGCCTCCGTCGAGTTCGCCGCGCAGGTGGCCCGGGTGCTGGCCCCGGACGGCTGGCTGGTCGCCAACGTCGCCGACGGCCCGCCGCTGCGGCACGCCCGCGCCCAGGTCGCCACGATCCGCGCGGTGCTGCCCGAGGCCTGCCTGGTCGCCGACGCCGCCGTGCTGCGCGGCCGGCGGTTCGGCAACGTGGTGGTGCTCGCCGGGCGGACCCCGCCGCCGGTGGCCGAGCTGACCCGGCGGGCGGCCGGCGACTGGTTCCCGGGACGGGTAGAGACGGACCTCGATCGGTTCGCGGCCGGCGCGACCCCCGTGCCGGATGTCTCCGCGGTGGCCTCCCCGCTGCCACCGGCTACCCTTTTCGGTAACCGAAAGTAGTGGTTTAATCGGCCGAAGGTGCATCGGTAATCACTGTCCGGTGTCATTTTCGGAAGTCCCGGTGTGATTCACGTCGGGTCACTGGCGACCCCTGGTAGGAGAAGGCTGTAATCGTTTCGGCCGCGTTTACCGACCGCGGCGTGAACAGGGAAGGCAACCATGTTCCACCAGCACTTCCTGTCCGCACCGGGCACCGACCTCGGACCGCTGGACAGCGGCGAGCGGGTCTTGTGGCACGGCCGCTGCGCCGTCGCCGAGTACGCGTTCGACGAGGCCTCGTCGCTGCCGCGGTGGACCCTGCCGGAGGGCGCCGAGGTCCTGGTCACCGACCGCCGCGTTCGCTATACGTATGCTGACGAAAGCACGCTCAGTAGTGGTGAGCTGTTCTGGTTGTGGCCACAGCACCTGCGCGTGCAGCCGGGCAACCGGGACGTCGGCCGGAACGCCACCGTCACCCAGATCCAGCTGGTCTGCAACGGCCCGGAGGGCAGCTACCCGGCCCTGGTCTTCGCCGGCGGCGACCTGGCCACCGTCGGCGACGCCGACCGCCTGGCCAACGTGCTGCGCCAGGCGATCGCCCGGTTCCGGGTGGAGAACGCCACCGAGATCGGGGTGGCGCCGGCCCACGCGCGGATGCTGTCCCGGCAGGTGATCGGCCCGGAGTTCACCAACTACCAGGGCGGTGAGGGGCAGACCGTGACGCTGCTCGGCGCGGTCCCGGTGCCCGCCCCGGAGCCGGCGGAGCCGATCTACGCCGAGGCCTCCTACGACGAGCCGGCTTACGACGAGCCCGTCTACCAGGAGCCGGGCTACCCCGAGCCGGTGCACGCGGAGATGCCGACGTCGGGCCCGCGCGCCTACGCGGACCGGCCCGGCCGGGACGCCGACGCTGAGCGTGCTGAGCAGGCGCTGCGCGCCGAGCGGGACTCCCGGTACGCGGAGCCGGACCTGGCCTCGCGCGCCTCCAGCTTGGCCGCCCGGGTGGCCAGCCTGGTCTCCGGCGGCGGTGACGACCGGTCCATCGGCCAGTTCACCAACCTGTCCGCGTACCTCGCCCCGGCGGAGGAGCAGCAGTCACGCCGCTGATCGCTCCGGCCGCACGAAACAGCGGCCGGCCGCGACCCGCTCGGCGTGCACCCGGTGCGCCCGGTCCAGCAGCTCCCGCAGGTCGGTGTGCCGCTGGACCCGGTCCTGGTACCGCTCCGGCAACCCGTTGAGGTGCGTCTCGTCGTCGAGCAGCTGGTGGTAGAGCTCGTCGCAATACTCCGGGTCGGTCTCCACGTCGAGGAACTCGGTGGCCCGGCGCCGGGCACCCGCCACATAGGCCCGGGCCCGGCCTTTCGGGCTGAGCACCGACACCACGACGGTGAGCAGCAGCACCCCGACGATGATCCCCAGGGAGGCCAGGGTCGGGATCTCGGTGACCCCGATCGGCTCGCCGCCGTTGATGAACGGCACGTTGTTCTGGTGCATGGCGTGCAGCACCAGCTTGACGCCGATCAGGGCGAGGACCGCGGCCAGGCCGTAGGAGAGGTAGACCAGCCGGTCCAGCAGGCCGTCGATCAGGAAGTACAGCTGCCGGAGGCCGAGCAGCGAGAACGCGGTGGCGGTGAAGACCAGGTAGACGTTCTGGGTGAGGCCGAAGATGGCCGGGATCGAGTCCAGCGCGAACAGGATGTCGGTGCCGCCGATCGCCACCATGACCAGCAGCATCGGGGTCAGCACCCGCTTGCCGTCGCGATAGGTGACCAGCTTGTCCCCGTCGTAGGTGTCCGAGGTGCGCAGCACCCGGCGGGCCAGCCGGATCACGAGGTTGTCCGGGGCCTCGTCGCCCTCGTCGCCGTGGCCGCGCACCAGGTTGCCGGCGGTGATCAGCAGGATCGCCCCGAACAGGTAGAAGATCCAGGCGAACGAATTGATCAGCGCGGCGCCCAGGAAGATGAACGCGGTCCGGGCCACCAGCGACACCGCGATCCCGACCAGCAGCACCTTCTGCTGGTCGGCGCGAGGCACCTTGAAGCTGCCGAGCAACAGCAGGAAGACGAAGAGGTTGTCGACCGAGAGCGCCTCCTCGGTGACGTAACCGGCGAAGTACTCGGTGCCCATCGTGGACCCGCCGAACATCCAGACCCCGGCGCCGAACAGGATCGCGAACGACACGTAGATCGTGGTCCACAGTGCCGCCTCGCGCAGCCGCGGCACGTGCGCCCGCCGGACGTGGACGAAGAAGTCGAAGAGCAGCAGACCGACGATGCCCAGAACGGTCAGCAGCCACACCACACCGGACACATCCCGCATCGGTCCAGCTTAAGGGTGATCAGCGTCGGTCACTGCGGCGCGCAACTGTGATCTCGTCAGGAACAGCGCCCCGGTCAGGTCGGCACCGCGCAGGTCGGCGCCGCGCAGGTCGGCACCGGTGAAGTCGGCCCGCCGCAGGTCGGCGTCGCGCAGGTCGGCGCCGATCAGCAGCGCGCCGCGGAAACTGGCGCCGCGCAGGTCGGCACCGCGGAGTCGGCGGCCGATCAGGTGCGCGCCGCTGTGGTCCGGGCGGCGTCCGCCGGCACCGGCCCGGGCCAGCTCACTGGCCCGGCGCAACAGGGGCACCACCGATTTCCGGTACGCCTCGACGTCCAGCCCCCGCAGCGCCCCGGCGTCTCCCCCGGCCACCGCGTCGATCTCGTCCCGCGCCGCGCGCAGTTTCGGGTGCAGCCGCCGGGCCTCGTCCAGGGCCAGCGCCTCACCGAGCAGCCAGAGCAACTCGTGCAGCTGACGCATCACCGGCAGGGTGGCGAACATCGCACCGGCGATCTCCGGGGTCCGCCGCCAGTCCCGCCCGCCGAACGTCTCCTGGGTGATCCGCTGCCCGGCCCCGAAGCAGTCGAAGACCACGCAGCCGCGGAACCCGCGCGCGGGCAGCTGCTCGTGGATCTGGCAGCGGAAGTCGTCGCCCAGGTTCCGGCAGGGCTGCCCGGCCGGCTTGTCGATGGCGAAATCCGACGACTTGGCGAAAGCGGGCGCCACGCAGCACAGGCCCGCGCACTGGGCGCAATCCGCTTCCAGCCGGACCGTTTCAGGCTTCTCCATAGGACCGCAAGTGTCCCGCACCGGGCCGCCGGCGAGAAATCGGACCCCCGGCGGAAAACCGTGCGACAGGGCCGGAAGGCACCCTCTCCATCCCGTAAAAACCGCCTCTGACCTGCGAGTACTATCCAGCCGGACGACACCGCACCGGCGGGACGACCGATGATCATGAGGCCGGATCCCCGGGTGGCTCGAGCGTTCGCAGACGCCGGCGGGCCGGCCACCGCGGCTCCATGACGGAGGACCATTTTTCATGCAGGGACGAATTCTCGGGCTGAGTAGCGCCTTCGGGGTGCTCACCACGGCGACGCTGCTGGCACCCGCGCCGGCGTTCGCCGCACCGGCGCCGACCTTCGACCGGATCGCGGTGGCCAACGGCTACGACGACCGGAACCCGACAACGCTCTCCGGCACCGCCCAGGCCGGCGACACGGTGACGCTCTACGAGGAGGCGTACCTCTTCGGCGCCGGTCACAGCGTGGCCGAGCTGGCCCAGCACCCGGCGAACGACTACAGCCGGCCGGAGACCGCGCCGAACGTGTGGCCGGCCCTGACCACCAAGGCGGACAGCACCGGGCACTGGACGCTGAAGCGGGCACTGGACTCCGGGCACATCATGATGGTCGGCACCGACGACGGGTACTCCAACCGGCGGTACGCCGCGGTCCGCGTGCAGGCGGACCTCACCGCGACAGCGACCGGCGCCAACACGGTCGCCTTCACGGTGAGCACCAACCCGGGTCAGCCCGGCCTGCCGGTGGCCGTCCAGCGCTACACCAGCGGCGGCTGGACCACTGTCGCCTCGGGCACTGTCGGCGAGAACCCGATCCAGTACTCCGGCGAGGCCACCGGCCAGCCGGGCGGCACCCCCACCTACCGGGCCTGGGTCAGCCGCAACGGCACCGAGTGGGCCGACCCGGACAACTTCGTGATCGCCAACTACTCGGCGAACGTCACGGTGACAGTGCCCGGCACGGCCGGCTCCGCGCCGGCGCCGGCCGCTGCCAACCCGGTGCCGAACCCCGCCTGGAGCGACCCGGACGGCGGATCGACGCCGGCCACCCCGACGCCGAGCGAGCCGGCGCCCGCCAAGCCCACGCCGGCGCCGGCCACCCCGGCTGTCGGCTCGGTCCAGTTCACCCGGATCCAGTACAACGCCCCGGGCCGGGACAAGCGGACCAACGCCAGCATCGTCGGCGAGTACTTCCGGCTGACCAACAAGACCACCAAGACGGTCACGCTGACCGGCTGGACGGTCCGCGACCGGGCCGGCAACACCTACCAGTTCGGCACCTACGCGCTGGGCGCCGGCAAGAGCGTGGTGGTCCGCACCGGCAAGGGCGGGAACAGCACGTACACGCGGTACTGGGGCAAGACGTACCACGTGTGGAACAACTCCGGGGACAGCGCGACGCTGCGTACCGGCAGCGGCAAGACGATCGACTACTGCACGTGGCGTTCGGCCGGCAAGGGTTACACGACCTGCTGATCACTGGGCGGTGGGCGCTCCGGGCGTACCGGAAAAGCGCTCACCGCTCGCCGGAGCGGCCCGGCACCTGCCGGATCACCCGCACCCCGGTCCGCGGCCGGGTCGACGGCGCGGCGGCCCGCG
Organism: Actinoplanes oblitus; assembly: GCF_030252345.1. Lineage (NCBI taxonomy): Bacteria > Bacillati > Actinomycetota > Actinomycetes > Micromonosporales > Micromonosporaceae > Actinoplanes > Actinoplanes oblitus. The sequence goes on from NZ_CP126980.1 coordinate 8,855,988, forward strand.
CCTCCCGGGCGGGCGCCGCGCCCGGAACCGGCGCCGCCTCCCCGGCCGGCGCCGCGTCCCGGGCCGACGCGGCGCGCAAGTCGGCGAAGGCCTGCCGCAGGCCGGCCCGCATCCGCGCGGCCAGCGGCTTCTCGACCAGCCGGTAGACCAGCCAGGCCAGGCCCAGCGTCAGCAGCATCGCGCCGGGCACCAGCACCGCGGCGGGCAGCCGGGTGGCCTCGTAGGTGTGCCTGATGACCGTGTACCCGATCCGCTGGTGCAGCAGGTAGAACGGGTAGGTGAGGGCGCCGGCGGTGGTCAGCCAGGCCCAGCGGATCCGGTCGGTCCAGCCCAGCGCGATCGCCAGCAGCGCGGCGTAGGCCGCCGTGATGATCACCGGACCGGGCCAGGTCGGCACCGGGAAACCCGGGTTCACGTCGCTCACCCGGCCGATCACGTGCTGGAGGCTGATCAGCCAGGCCATCCCGACGATGCCGAACAGCAGCGGCGACCTGCCGAACCGGTGGATCAGGAACGCGGCCACCCCGGCGATGAAGTACGGCGCGTAGCCCGGGATGGCGAGCACCTCGATCGCCTTGCTGCCGAGCATCGGGCTGATCACCGCGACGGTCATCCAGGCCGCGCAGAACAGCACCACCCGCCGGTAGGTGAGCCCGAACGCGGCCAGCGCGGCGAACAGCAGGTAGAACCGCAGCTCCACGAAGAGCGTCCAGTAGACGGTGTCGACCGAGCCGATCCCCATCGGCTCCTGCAGCATGGTCAGGTTGGCCGCGATCTGGAGCAGGCCGGGCGACCCGGTGACCGGGACGCCGCCGGTGATCGGCGCGATGGTGACGACCGCCGCGGTGATCAGCAGGCAGACCCAGTAGGCCGGGTAGAGCCGGCTCACCCGCGAGGTGAAGAAGTCGCCCAGGCTGCGGTTCCAGCTGCTCATGCAGATGACGAACCCGCTGATCAGGAAGAACAGCTCGACACCGAGGAAACCGTAGATGGTGACGTGGGACACGTGCGGCAGGAAGTGCTCCGGCTGGCGGTGCCCGTCGATCCGCCACGAGACGGTCAGGTGGTAGGCCGCGACGGCGAGCGCGGCGACCAGCCGGAGCGCGTCGAGGGTGGCGAGCCGCACCGGCCGCCGGGTGCCCGACGCCGGAACCACCAGCGCCGTCTTCTGGGTTGTCGGCCCGGTTCGCACCCGTGGGGCCAGGGTCTCGTTCGTCATCGGTGCGCAGGATAGCCGTTCCGGTCAATATCAAATAACCGCATCGATTCCAAGGGCATCAATTCTTACGGTACGGGCGGCCACGTCCCGTTTAAGATCCACGCCGGATGTGCCGTCACCAACCGTGAGGAGTGACCGATGGACCCCCGGCCACTGCCCGTGCGCTACAGCCGGCGCGAGGCGCTCCGGCACAGCGCCGCCCACCCGCGCGGCCTGCCGCCCGGCGCCCGCCGTCCGGACCCCGGGGCCGCCCCGGACCCGGCCACCGTCCCGGTGATCCTGGTGCACGGCACCAACGGCCGGTCCGCCGCCGACTGGTTCACCCTCGCCCCGCTGCTCGCCAACCAGGGCCGCACCGTCTACCCCTTCGACTGGCGCCGGACCCGCCCGGACGAGACCGCCAGCGCCACCCACCGCCACGCCCTGGAGCTGGCCGCTTTCATCTCCTCGACCGGCGCCTCCCGGGTCGACGTGGTCGGCCACTCCTGGGGTGCGGTGCTCGCCCACTACCTGGTCCGCTGCCTGCCCACCGAGCCCGCGGCCCACGCCGTCCGGTCGGTGGTCGGACTGGCCCCGACCTACGGCGGCACCACTCTGCACGGGTTGTTCCGCCGCCCGCACCGGCTGCCGGCGAGACTGCGGCACTGGCTGGACGCGAAGATCCCCACCTGGCGCGAGCAGCTGCCGGGCTCGCCGGTGCTCCGCGCGATCGAGGCCGCCCCGCCGGCCCCGGCCACCCGTTTCACCACCATCGTCACCCGGTACGACCAGCTGGTGACCCCGTACACCGCCTCGCTGACCGCCCTGCCCGCGGCCACCCCCGTCGTGCTGCAGCGGCACGCCCCGCGAGCCGTGGTCGGCCACCTCGGCATCCTGCACCACCCGGTCGCCCTGACCCAGGTGGTGCGGGCGCTCACCGTGGCCTGATCACCAGGTCCACTTCTGCAACGCGTTGCCGTTGCAGGTGTTCAGCTGAAGGGCGGCGTTGTTCGCGGTGGACGCCGCGGCCAGGCACATGGTGCTCCCGCCGATCGGCCGGATGGTGCCGTCGGTGCCGAACCGCCAGGTCTGCGCCACCGTGTTGTTGCACCGGTAGGCCCAGATCTTCTGGCCGTCGACGAAATGCCGGGACGGCACGTCCAGGCAGTTGCCGAGGACCCGCAGCGAGTTGTCGTTCGGCAACCGGACCAGCGCCTGCGCCTTGGTGCCGTTGCAGTTGTAGATCTGCAGGTAGGTGCCGGACGCGGTGTTGGAGGTCGGCACGTCCACACAGCGCGCGGCGCTGGTGTTCTTGACCGGGGTCAGCACCGGGTTCGGGCCCTTCGCCACCTGCACCATCCTCGCGACCGAAGGGACACCGTTCGCGAGCACGAAGAGCATGTAGTAGCCGGGCGGCGCGACGCCGCCGTTCGGCGGGCCGGTGACGGTCAGCGTGGTGCCGGCGACCGAGAACTTCAGCGGGATGTATCGCTGCCCCTGGTCGATGCTGTGCGTCACATCGCCGAGCCCGACCAGGGCGACCTTCGTGATGCTCGACGCCTGCGCCGAGGTGATCGTGAAGTTCGTGTTGATCGCGACGCCGGTCGGCGCCGTGCCGATCACCGGGCGGGCCGCGAGGTCACCGCTGCCGTCCGTCTTGAACAGGTACGGCGGGGTGAAGTACTCGACGTTCTTCTCCAGGTAGCCGGTCGTCATGCAGATGGCGCAGATCCCGCCGCCACCGGTCATCACCCGGCCGTCGGGCAGCAGGATGGCCGTCGAGTGGTACTGCCGGATGCGGCTCGCGCCGGCCAGCTCGGTCCACTGCCCGGTCGCCGGGTTCCACAACTCGGCCGCCGTGGTGGCGTGGTTCAGGTCGACGAGGGTGGACGGTGCCGAGGTGGCCATCCCGCCGGTGGCCAGCACCGAGCCGTCGGCGAGCAGCGTCGCGTTGAGCTGACGGCGACCGGTGGGCAGCGACGCCGTGGTGGTGACCACCGGGCTCAACCCGGTGGTGCTGTTCAGCGTCACGGCGGTCTTGGTCGGGACGTTCGCGGTGCCGCCCTCGGTGACGTTGCCGCCGCCGACCACGAGCGTCTTGCCGACGTCGTAGGTGGCGAAGCTGCCGTACTCCCGGGCGACGGCGTCCCGGGTGCTGGTCGCGGTGATCACCCCGTTGCCGGCGGTGGCGATCGTGTAGCCGGTCGCGTACGGACCGAAGAGCCCGAGCTGGGCGTCCGGGCGGGAGCCCAGGAACGGGTAGATCCGCGCGCTGTACTTGGTGAAGCCGGTGAGCGAGCGGAGCGCCCCGTTGGCCTGGTAGACCTCGGCGGTCGTCGGACCACCGCCGATGATGACCTCCTCACCGTTGGCGGTCTCCGCCACCGCCGGGTACCAGCGGGCGCCGGCCATGTCGTTGCCCTGGGTCCAGGTCTCGGTCCGCCAGTCGAAGACGTGGGTGTGCACGGTGCCGTCCAGCTTGTTGCTGGCGTTCCCGCCGGCCACCAGGATGTTGCCGTTGGCCAGGTGGGCGAACCCGGCGCAGAAGATGTTGGAGCCCTGCACGTCGACCCGCTTGTAGGTGTCGTCGGCCGGGTTCCACACCATCGCCCGGGTGAAGCTGTGATCCGGGTACGACTCGGCCGCGTTGTCGCCTACCGAGTCCCAGATCAGCACCTTGCCGTTCGGCAGCATCGCCTGGAAGACCGGGACGACCGGCGTGTCCACGACGGAGCCCCAGGCGCCCGACCGGCCGGGATCCGCCACCACGTTGGCCCGGGTGCGTGCCACGCCCGGGCGCACGCCGGTCTGCTTCTGGATCCGGTTCGCGGCCGCCGCCGTCTGCTTCTCGATCTCCGACATCGGCGTCCCGACCAGGTCCTCAGCCATATGCTCGTCCCGATCGTCCCGCCCTTCGGCATGCGCGTGTCCCCCACCACGCCCCGCCGCCGCCAGCCCTTGGCCCGCCGCCGGCACCTGCTCCGCCGCCAGCCTTTGGCCCGCCGCCGAGACGTGCCCCACCGCCGGAGTGCCGGCCTTGTTCGCCGGCACGGACCCACTGGCCGCGGAGGCCGGGTCGACCGCGGAGGCGCCGAACCCGAAGAGGAGAAGCGCGGACAGTGCCCCAGAAGCGATGTAACCACTACGCGTACGCATGCCGAAGTCCTTTCGCCGAATTAGGACAGCGGCTGCCGCCTGCGGCGCATCGGCACCATTTCGCTATAAATCAAGCCGCCAGACATCCCGCCATATCGGGATTTCCCGCATGGCACCTGCCGAGCCGCGACCGCACCGGTCGCCACGCTCGGACGAGCCTGACTAGCTCCGAAAAGGCTTACCGCATCGTCGCTCCTGGACTCCCCCGCCTCCTGTGGCCAGTGCGGTCACCCTAATACTTACTAAGGCGCCCTTCAATGCCTGCCACCCTCCCGGCACCCTCAAGTCGGGTAATAGGCACAAACAAAACGCCTCTGTCGGTAACGAAAAAGTAACGCCCCAAGAATCACAACAAAAGATCCACTCCGGCCCACCCCCAAAAAAACGCAGCCCGAACTTGATCCACCACTAACGACAACGAACCCAGGAAAGTCGGCGCGACCCGCCCCCGCAGTCCTCACCGCAACCAGGAGCGGGTGTCAAGCAACCCGCCAGTTACGGCCCACCGCCACCACACGTGGGGTCCGGGAGTAACCCGCCAGTTGCGAACCACCGCCACCACACGTGGGGTTCGGGGGTAACCCGCCGGTTGCGGCCCACCGCCACCACACGTGAGGTTCGGGGGTAACCCGCCGGTTGCGGGCCTCCGCCCCCACCGGAACGTGGGGTTTCCGGGGCTCGGCCCCGGAGCAGATATGCGAAGAGGGGCCCCGGTCCGCGCATTCCGCGGACAGGGACCCCTCGCCACTCGTAGCGGGGACAGGATTTGAACCTGCGACCTCTGGGTTATGAGCTGGCCGGCACCCGTCCCACTGGTCTCATGACGGCTCATGGGTGCACCCCTGGCTCGCGTAACGGCTGAAAGTCGTCCCAACCGTGCCACCCAAGTCTCAGCAGCTTCGGTGTGTTTCTACTGCCGCCGTACTGCCCCCAAGAGAATCGCCGGGCGGCCTGCTGACGACTCTACTGCCATCCGTACTGCCATCCGTACTGCCATCAGGATCGCCCCTGACGTGCAGAAACACGCACTACCGCTTCCGCGCCCGACCTGGCGCGGATGCCAATGCCCGGCCGGGTTGTGCCTACATTCCTGGAGGGCTCCTTGAACACCAGCATCCCGCCGCAGTCTCGCAGCCACCGGTTCTTCAACTGGGTCGAGCGCGCCGCGTTGTTCGTCATCCTCGCCGCCGTCGCCTTCCTTGCCGGCAAGGTGGCGTTCGGGCGCGTCGTGGACTGGACGATGGCCAACAGCCCGGACGCCACCCCTCGCTACGCCGGCTGGACGAACGGCGTGATCAGCGAGCTACTGCCGATCGGTGTCCTGCTGTTCATCCGGCACCAGAAGCGGCACGGCAGGACCCCGGGCGCTCTCGCCTGGTCGGCACTCGTCGGCGCCGTCCTCTTCTCGCTGATCGCCCAACTCGCACAGGCGGTGCCAAGCGTCGGCGGCTGGATCGTCGCGGCCCTACCGTCCGTGGCGTTCGCGGTACTGGGCAAGCTGGTCGTCTCGATGCGGCCGGAACAGCAGCCGAACGAGTCACCAGAGGCCCGGATCAAGGCCAGCGTCGTAAGCGATCGACCGACCGAGACGCCAGCATGCAGCGGGCTGGAGGAGATCCCGGCGCCTCAGCCGGAGTTGACATCAGCGCCCGAGCTGGCGCACGAGCCAGAGCCCGCCACTTCGCCAGAGCCGCAACCGGAAGCGCAAGCTGAGCCGACGCCAAGGAATCCGCGCCAGCATCGGGTACATCCCCGCTCGCTGACAAGCCGAGCAGCCGTTGAGAAGGCAGCGAAGGAGCTGGGCTCGATGGCGAGCACGACCGCGGTTGCCGCCCGCGCCAAGGTCAGCGAGAGCACGGCCCGGCGGTACATGCCGAAGGCGGCGTAGCCGACGCCTAGTCGGACTCTGGCCGGTGGGTCTTCTGCCAGGCTGCAACATCGTCGGCGAGCCAGACGCGCCCTTGCGCGAGTTCGGCCAACGGTTTCGGGAAGCCGGGCTTTCTGGTGATTTGGTCTACGCGCTGGCGGCTGATGCCGCCGAGGCGGACGCGGATCTCGTGGGTGCCGACCAGCATTACAACCATACCCATGACTATAGGCGTTAGACATCTAGCGCCTCAACTAGATGACCCTGTGCCGTCGCCGGATCCAGCGACTCTGCCGGTCGCGTCGTGACCGCCGCTGGCGCCGGAGCCGATAGGGTCTGGCGTGGCCAACAGAAGGAGAAGCAGTGAGCGGTGAGATCGAGGTCAAGTACCGGGTGCTCGACCGCGACGGCTTGTTGAAAGCCCTTGCCGCCGAAGAGATCATCCTGTCTCCTGGCTCTTATCAGGATGATCAGGCATACGCTCCGACAGGATGGCAGCCGGGGCAACCGCGTATCGGCGTGACGTTCGTGCGGCTGCGGACGCAGGACGGCCAGTGCACGTTCACGACCAAGACGCCAGTGGACAACGTCCTCGCGTGCCAGGAGCACGAAACGGTCGTGGCGGACCGCGAGGCGATGCATCACGCCATCATGGCGATGGGCTACAGGCCGACCGTGCGCGTCGCGAAATCGCGGCGTACCGCCCGGGTCGGCGCCTACTCCCTCTGCCTGGACGAGGTGGACGGCGTAGGCACCTTCATGGAGGTCGAAGCCGTCAGCGCGCACGTCGAGGGCATGGCTGAGGTGCAGGCGGAGTTGTCGGCGTGGGTCGACAGCCTCGGCGTGGACGTTGAGCGCACTGGCGCGACGTACGACCAGCTCGTTCAGTCCGCGTCGGTGCGCGCGTAGTTCAGGGAATGCCAGACGTTGACGATGTTGTGGAGCGCTTCCGCAACGTCGTCAGCGCCCTGGTCGCCGATGTCGTAGCTGCGGGCCGGATGGTTGCCGGCGTTGAGGATGCCGACCAGATCCCGGTATCGCTCCGCTTCTCCGGGTAGACCGCCATGAAATCGGCTGTAGTTGCCTCGGTGGGCTGCTCGGGCTCGTGAGCTGCTGGGATCGCCGTCGAGAAGGATGGTGAGATCCGGCCGCTCGATCTCGGCGTTGAGTTTCCAAATCAGCTCATCAGGTACCCCGTCGAGGTGTTGCAGGACCAGCGACGAGGATAGGTAGCGGTCGCAGATCACGATGTTGCCGGAGGCGAGCGCCGGTCTGATCTCTGTCTCGATGTGGTGGTAGCGGTCAGCAGTGACCAGGCAGGCCAGGGCTACACCTCGGAACTGCTGAGTGCCGCCGCGCGCCAGGACGCCGATTGGCCCGGACGACGGCTCCCGGGTGACCACCACGCGGTGCCCGTTGTCGGCGAGCCGCCGCGCCAGCAGTTGCACGATGGTGGTCTTACCGATACCGCTCGGGCCGTCAATGACCACGAAGAAGCCGGTCATGCCGCGACCCGGCGAGCGTGCTGCTGGTGGGTCAGCTCGGCCAGGTGCCGCCGGATCTCGGGCACGGGAACGCCGCCGAACTGGATGCCGACGGAGAAGTTGAACTCGTCGCGTTCGCGCATGGCTTCGTCCGCGCCGCCGCTGGTGAGGTCGACCGCGCCATAGGCGAGCAGGTCGGCGGGCTGGTAGCGCCCGGTGGCCATGAGGCGAGCCCACTCCGGGGTGCCGGGGTAGGGCCGGAACTCGAAGACACTGGCGCGGAACCGGCCGGGCACGCGATCGGTGATGTCCCACAGTTCGTGGACCAGCCGAACGGTCTGGTTCAGTTCGTCGGCGGTCTCGCCGGGGAAGCCGAGGATGAAGTAGCCCTTGACTCCGATGCCGCGTTCAGTGAGCCGGCGTACCACCGAGCGGATCATGTCAGGGTTGATGCGCTTGTCGATGTACTCCAGCACCCGCGAACTGCCGGACTCGATACCGAGGGCAACTTCCCGTAGCCCGTTCGCGGCGAGTAGGTCAAGGGTGGCATCGCTGGCCCGGTCGAGAATGTTGATGCGGCCGGTGGCATCCCAGGCGGCCCACAGACCGACCTGATCGGCGGTGAAGGCGGTCGTCATCGTGTCGATGACGCGGCGCGCACCCAAGAACAGGTCATCGACGAACCGGAACGCCGTGACGCCATAGTCCTCGTGGAGCTTGTGCATTTCGCCGAGGATGTTGTCCGGCTGGCGGACGCGGATCGTGATGTCGGGGTTCGCGCTGACGGCGGCACCGCAGAACGAGCAGTCGTAGGGGCATCCACGGGCGCCGACCATGTTGGCCTCGATCCGGCCGTCTTCCGCCACTCGGGGGTCTTGGGTGAGGAAGCGTCGGTCGACGTACGGCAGGGCGTTGATGTCCGGGGCAAGGTGACGCTCCATGCCGGGACGACCACCTGTTACCGGGGTTCGCAGGATCGGATCGAGCCACATCACGCCCGGGAGGTCAGCACGGTCGCGGTGATCTTGCAGCAGCGTGACTACCCGGGTCTCGCCTTCTCCCAGGACCAGCGCAGCGGCGTGGCGCATGCGGGTGTCCATCAGGATTTCGGTCGGCATGGCCTTGGCCTGGTGGCCGCCGAGCATGATCTTGATGCCGGGGTCGAGTCCGTCGGCGATGCGGGCGCTGATCTCGTAGGTGGGGGCGAGCAGATTCAGCCCCACCCACCGCGGCCAGGTCTGGTTGATAGTCGCGACGACCTGGGCGACAGGGATGCCGTGCGCCTCGGCATCGAGTACACCGACGTTGTAGCCGTGCTTCGCGGCGTAGGTGGCGATGTAGGCCATGCCCAGCACAGGAAGGGTGAAGTCGTTGACCCGAGGCCGTACTGCGTAGTCCCGCAAAGGCGCGTTGACGAACAGCAGATCGATCTCGCGCGTCGGGTCGTGGCCGGTGATGCAGCGCGCCAGAGCAGGGATTGCGGTCGGGTCAGGGTGAACGGACATGGGTGCCTCCCCAGGCGAGAACGAGTTGCGTGAGTGCAGACAGGTCCTTTCCAGCGGTCTCGCGCCAGCGCATGGCGAAGCTGGGTTCGTCTTCCGGCCACTCCGTGGCCGGCGCAGCGCGACGGGCCCAGGTCCGGACCGCGAGATCGGCGTACGGGTAGACGGAGAAGTCACCAGACCAATCGGCGACGGCCGCACCAGCGGTCCACGGGCCGATGCGCGGTACCGCCTGGAGCGCGGTGACTAGGGCTGGTGGGTCGAGTTGCTCCCAGGTCTGCCGGTGCGTGAGATATGCGGTAGCTGCGGCTGCGAGCGCCGGCTGCTTGAAGGTCATGCGCAGCTCGGCGAAGTCGGCCGGCGAGAGATCCAATACCCGCTCGGGTGACGGGAACAGGCGATGGACCGCGGCCGGGGCGACGGTTGTGCCGTGGGCTAGGCAGAACCTGGCGTACATCTGCCGCGCCTGAGCCGCGCGGATGACCTGGCGGATGATTGCCGTGCCGATCGCGTCCCACAAGTCGCTGTTGCGGACCCGGCACACGGGGCCTAGCGCCTGCACGGCGGTCGCAATCTCCGACGTACCCTCGCCGCTCAGAACGACGTGATCGATCACCGGGCCGGCACCGGGGCCGCCCTGATCCGCATCGACCATGGGCCGCCTACCGGCAACGTCATGGCTCTGAAGCCGTATAGCTTCCACGCCGTCGGGTTGGTCTGCCGTCCAGGTCAGCAGCCAGGGCGCTGCACGGCAACGCATGACCCGCTCCGCGCCGTTGCTCGTAGTGATCCACGCCGGATGATCTTGCATGATGGTCGCCATGACGGTCTCCTCGTTGTGAGCCTGCGGGGGCGTCGCCGCCGAAGCAGTCTGCCTCCTTGCTGCATCAGGCACCGTGAGGAGCGGAGTCCGCGAGTGTCGTGGCCCGACGGGGGCGGCGATCATGGCTTGTCCGTCGGAGGACCGGGATTGCGACTCGGCCCGGCAATGATCGCGGCCCGGGTGCGGCGTCGCGGGCGTTGGGACACGGGCCCACGTGTCCGCCTTGCCGGCTGCTCTGCGGTCAGCCGTTCCGGCGTGGCCGCAAGGTGCAGGGCGATGAGCAGCTTGGCCCAGTTGCCCGTTTCCCACATCGCCGACGCGGCGAGGGAAAATCGCACCTGGTAGCCGTCTTGCGGGTCGTCGTAAGCATCAGCGAGATGGTCGACCAACCTGTCGCTCAGCGGCTCAATACCGCAGGCACGACACGCCTTGGCAAGCAGTTGGAGGAACCTGTCGCCACGGCCTGTATGCCACGCCTCGCTGGCATGGCGGGTGACCACCTGCATATATGCCAGGCCCAACAGTTCCTCATCAAGCTGCGGCGGCGGCTCGCTCATCGGCTTCACGTGGCTTTCCGATCGCGGCCGAAGCGCAGAGCGAAGGAGATCCGCCGGTGATCGGAGGGCCACCGGGAACTGCCTCCGGTCGGGATGTGGACTTGGAATGAGCCCGCCACGACGTCCGCGGCCTGCCGCATAGCGTCGTTGATCAGGACGTGGTCGACGTGCAGGTTCCGCACGTTGCTGGTTGCCGGGAACGGGCGCACGGCTTGCGGGTCCAGTTCAGCCACGGTGTGAAACCCGGAGCCCAAGATCCGGCCGCCGGCCACGGCATCGTAGGGGCCGATCAGCCGGTCGAGGGCGCTGCTCTGGCGTACCCAATCGCCATGCTCGTTGCGGTAGGCGACGTAGTCCCGTACCGAGAGGGGGACCGTGCCCCAGTCGAGATCCGGGAAGTCGGGGCCACTCGCGCTTTCGTTCAGGTCTCCCATGATCAGTGTCGGGATTTCGCTGCCGCCGTATTGCGCGAGGCGCTGGGCGCGGGCAAACCGTTCGCTGCTGTCGGAGTATGACCAGTGCTCCGTGCGCAGCTCGAATTGGAGCATGTCGTCGGCGCACAGCGCGAACCTGGCGCGGTTGCGCCGGTCGGGGTATCGGAGATCTTCGCCTTGGAGCAGGCAGAGAACGGTCGGGTCATAGATGATCGCCGTGGCCAGCGGCCCGGCATGCAGTTCGCCGACGTACGGTCGGCCACACAAGACGCGGAGTTCGCGCATAGCCGTCAGGAAGGGCTTTTCTCCGTCCCGGTGCCAGTCCTTGGCCTCGCAGAGCGCGATGACGTCGGGCGAAGGATCGTCCAGGAACGCGCGGGTCAGCCCGTCGAAATGGTGGACTCCGTCCGCGCAGAGTCCACCTGCCTCGAAGTTCAGCAGCGATCCCGTCAGTTCGACGACCGTCACGATGCTCGCGACCTTTCGCTTCGGAGGTGTTTGGAGTGACCGGCGGGCAAGGGCCCCGGAATCGGAGGGTGTGGAGGCATTGCCCGCCGGTCGTCCCGTCCGACACGGCGTCCGTACCGTGACGGCGTCTTAAGGGAGCCGGTCAGACTGGCGGGGACCTCTCCGCCGCGGGCAAGAGGGCGACCTTCTTGGCTACGGCCCCGTACACGTAGGCCCGTTTGGCAGGGCGTTCGTGTGGCTCGGCAAGGTCCACACGCCAATCGGAGACCAGGCGGACGCCCGGCGCCGCGATTTCAAGCCCACTGAAGAAGTTGGTGAACTGGCGGCGTGATCGTGGCCGGATCTGCCCGTCCGGCGGCAGTTTCTTCATGAGCCGCTTGATCTGCCACCGCCTCCACAAGCCGACACCATCAAGCGTGAAGTTCGAGATCGCGACATAGCTGCCCGGCGGCAGTGATTCAAGTGTTCGGGCGACCAGTGCGTACGCCTGCTCATCGTTGTCCACGAAATGCAGGACGGCGCAGAATAAGACCGCGACGGGCCTGGTGAAGTCCAGCGTGTCCTTTGCCTCGGCGAGCATCCTGGCCGTGTCGTGCATGTCAACCTCGGCGTAGCCGGTGGCGCCCTCCGGCGTGCTAGTCAGCAGAGCCCGCGCATGCACCATTACCAGCGGGTCGTTGTCCACATAGACGACCCGGGCGGCAGGGTCGATGCCCTGCGCGACTTGGTGCACATTGGGCTCTACCGGCAGGGATACGCCGACGTCGAGGAACTGCGTCACTCCGTGCTCGGCGACGAGGCATCGCACAACTCGATGCATCCACTTACGGTTTGCCCGTGCATCCACCACAACCTGCGGATATGCCTTGGCGATTCGGTCGCCGGAGGCCCGGTCCGCGGCGTAGTTGTCCTTGCCGCCCAGCCAGTAGTTATACCGCCGGGCCACATGCGCGACCGTCGAGTCGATCTTGGGCTTGTCGTCGAAGGCTGCCATCCGAATCACCCCGCCGTGGATGAGCAGTCATGCACGCCGGGCCAGCGCAGGAAACGATCAGGCAAGAAGGGTGCGGTGAGGGCGGGCTGGACCAGTCCTCCTGCGGTGATGACCGGCAGCTTGGGCGGTGGCCAGTGTGGCTGCCCTCGGCGGGCGCAGCAGGCCGTGACGGTGTCGCACGCCAGCGAAATCGCGGTCACGATTACGCCGTCGGTGCAGGTGTGGCCGATTTGGTCGAGCAGATGCCGGGCCTCGCGGCAACTGTGTTGCTGAAAGACTGCGACCGCATGCAGCCCGGCGGCCACGATCAGCCGGTGTTGGTCGCCGAACTTGCTCGCCAGGCCGGCGAGGTCCATACAACTGCGGACGGCGTCCGGGGCGCCGGCCACCACGGCGGCGTCAGCCAGCACGGTTACGGCGGGAAGCAATCGGCCCGGGTCGACTGGCTCCTCCCGCATAGCGTGATCCACCGCAGCCGACGCGAGGGTCATGGCTTCGCGGAGACTGTCGAGGCGCAGCGCCGCCTCCGCGCGCAGCGTGTACCGCACTACCGCGTCCGGCGCGTGACGCTCGTTCAGGAGCCGGTGGGCGGTTCGCGGGAAGGCAAGCACCATGCCGCGCAACCGCTCCAGCTCGGTGTTCCCGAACAACTCCGTCACCGTGCCACTGGGCGGCGCGGCGGTCGCCTCGATGCACGGCTCGGCGAGCATCGGCCCCGACGCGCGGTGCCGGCTCATCGCAGGCCACCCCCGTTCGGCTCCCTCGGGGCCGCGCCTTCCGGCTGTGTGCCGGCCGGCAGCTCGGATGAGGTCTTGCTGTGCAGGATGCCGAGATTGGCTACCACGCCGTCCAGCTTGGACCGCGAGACCTGGACGGCTGCGTGCCGGAAGCGTGCGCCGAACCAGCCGGTGCCGGTGCGTAGAGTGCGATTCGTCATGGTCGACTCCCCGAGTTAGAACGCGGCGGTGGCGAGGTCGCCGACGGCGTAGCGGACGACCTGAACGAGGTGGGGAAGGATGGTCAGCGGCGCGTCTTTGCCTGCACGAGCGGGAATCCTGCCGGTGATGTCGAGGAGAATTGGCTCGGCCTCTTCGGTACTGAAGGGAAAGACCATGGTGCTGTGCAGGTTCAGCGACAACACCAGGGCGCACAGACAGTCCATAGCCGGGTCACATTTCCCCCGCGGGTGCCTCACCAACTGGCTGCGCAGGTCCGCGCGGATCGAGGTGACAAGGTGCGAATCGGCGAGCTGGTAGCGGGTGCTGCGCAGCCGGCGGTGTTGTTCGAGCAGGTGCCCGCCTGCGACCAGCCCGGCGAGGGTGCGTTCGTGGAGCCGCTGGTACGGGTTGTTCCCGTCGTCGACTAGATCGACGCGGGCGCCCCGCACCACTTCCGCGATGCGTGGAGCGGGTTCCTCGGTGATCGCAGCGAGGATGTCGGTGGCGATCGGATCTGCGGCCGGGCCAGTGCGCTCACGGTTCGTGTGGATCAGCCCGTGCTTGACGTAGATGCGGTCCTGCAACAGCAGGTCGGTGAGGGTCGCGGCGGCCAGGCCGATCCCGAGCGCGCGGACGTCGATAAGGGGACGCAGGTCGTTTTGCTCGTCGTGGGCGAGCAACCACACCTTTTCTCGCAGGCTGGAGATACGCCGGACCATCAGCCGGCCCTCCCGATCTCGCGGAGCGCCCGGTGGACGCCGTAGTACGGCTGTGCCCCGATGATGTGATGCTTGGCGATGGACGCGACGATGGTGTACTCGGCGTCCACGACGTTGCCGATACGTGCATGGTTGACTTGCGACACGAACTGGTACGCGTCGAGCGGGTCGATCCCGTTGAAGGCGGCCAGGTCGTTCACCAGGCGAAGGTTGGCGCCCCGGTAGGCGTCTTCCAACGGCCGAGCGATCCCAAACGCCCCCACCCGATCGTCGGTTTCGAACCGCGGCCACCCGGCGACCCCGGACAGCACCTCCACGACCAGTGTCACGTCCATCGGGACCTCGACCCCGACGCCACACAACTCGCCCTCGCCCTGCAAAGCGTGCCCGTCCCCGACGGCAAGCAGTGCACCGTCGACATTGACTGGCAGATACACCGTCGTTCCCGCACACACCAGCGGAGAGTCGAGGTTCCCGCCATGCGCGCCCGGCACAATCGACATCCGCACTTCGCCACCAGCCGGGGCAACCCCGATGGTGCCGAGCATCGGCGCCAACTCCAGGTCTCGCGCGAACCCGTTCTCCGACCGACGCGAGACAAACCGCACGGTCCGCTGCTCCAGGTCGATCGGATACTCCCAGACCACCTCGTCCAAGGCCGGATGCAGCATCGCGGTCGCTTCCGTGGCCGTCAGGGCGCCGAAGTGCGGGAAGGTCGCGGAGAAGCCGACCTCTGCCGCAGGGGTGAGATCCACCAGATGCACCGCGAGAGCATCCCCGGCACGCGCTCCACGCACATACAAAGGGCCCGTGACCGGGTTCAGCTCGGGCCAGCGGCACACCTTGCTGGGCAGGTCGTCCACCGACTGGACCCTGCTGTTGAAACAGTCCCTGGTGCGGATCCGCACCAGTTCGCCCGGTTCGATCTCCGCGATCGGCTTCCGCCCGCCGAACGTGTATCCAACGTTGCCCGGGACGTCCATGAAGGTGGAGTCAGCCACGGTGACCCACCACCACAGCGTCGTCGACCGACGGTGTGACGGCCAAACTCGGCATCGACGGTGAGCGGCCCCTCGCCCACTTCACCAGCAAGATGACCCCACCGATCCCGAGCCAGAACAGACCGAACCGAGCGGCGAGGACGTTCTGATTGATCATGACGTACACCAGGCTGGCGATCCCGACGACCGGCAGCACCCAACAGCGAAACCACCCAGCGATCCGGCGCTCCCCTGCCCGGAAGTTACGCACCAGCACGGACAGGTGCACCACCACGAAACTGGTCAGCGCACCGAAATTCACCAGCGACAGCAGTTCCGTGATGCCGTTCTTGCGCAGCGACATCCCCACACAGATAGACAGCGACAGCCCGGCGGTGACCAGGATCGCGCGGGTCGGCACCAATCGCGTCACCGAAATCTTCCCCAACCACTTCGGCAACGCCCCATCCCGCGCCATCACATGCAACAACCTGCTGAGCGCGACCTGGGCCACCATGTTGTTCGCGACACCCCATGCCAACGCCGTCGCCAGCGCCGTCAGCGTCGCCAGCCACGGCCCTACCGCAGCGCGGACGGTGTCGTAGAACGCCGTCCCGGCCGGATCACCGTTCGCAATCAGCGCGGCAGGGTCCTTGACCAGCAACGACGCCAAGTACATCTGCGCGGTGAACGCGATCCCGACAATGCACAACGACACGATCTGCGCCCGGCCGACCTGCCGGCCACCGCCCTTGGCGTCCTCGGCCATCGCGGCGAGCGTGTCATAGCCCAGATACGACAGGCACGCCACGGAGACCCCCGTGCCCAGCACCGCCAGAGTGAAGTGACTGTTGTAGAACGGATCGAGCGAGAATCCACGGCCGGCGCCCGACGCCAGCGCCGCGACCGCGGCCACGACGAAGATGCCCAGCACCACAGCCTGGAGCGCGAGGAACACCCAGCCCGCGATCCTGGTCGTCTTGAGCCCCCGCAAATTGATCCCGGTGTTGATCAACACGAACACCACGATCCATCCCCATGGCGGCAACCACGGCGCGAACGCTGCCATGTTCGTTGCAGCCACCAGCGACAACAGCGGAGGTACGAGGATGTAATCGAGTTGCAGCATCCAACCGGCCAGCCACCCCACCCAGGCGGAGATCGCCCGACCCGCATACGTGAAGACCGACCCCGCCGCCTGATACGCCTGCGCCAGGATCCCGAACGACGACGCAGTCATCATCATCACGACCACCCCGACCAGATACGACAACGCCGCCATCCCACCGGCCGACTGGAAGGCGTTGCCGAAAATCCCCATCGGCGCAATCAACACCATGAACACCACGGCGTGACGAACCATGTCGCCGAGGCTGTACGTACGTGTCAGCCGGCGTTCGACCTGTTGTTCGCCGCTACGGCTATCGAGGGCTTGCGCAGTCACGGACTGGCCTTTCTCATCGAGGGGAGGTCAACTACGAGGGATGGCGTGGGGGTGGGCTGGGCGTGCCGACTGCCGTGGTGGGACCGGCGGCACGCCCAGCCCAGAACCTGGCCGCGGTGTGCCAAGGCCATCGAAGGGCCCGCGACCAGGTCGTTGATGCCTCGCCCGCCGCACCGCATGGGGGCAGGTACGACAGGCGAGGAGTTCATCGGCGGCCAGCGTTACGGAGAGAGCGCCATCGGATCGGCGGTAGCAGCCGCGTGTAGGGCGCACACACAGTGATGGCAGTGAGGACCAGTGCCTCCATGATGGCTTCCTCCCGCGTCTGTCAGGGATGCGCTGTCAACACCGCGTAGCGCATCCGATGCGTTACCGTCCGATGTCCATGACAATGTCGCAGTCGCGCGGCAAGTAAAAGGCCCTTAACCGGACGCTAAGAGGACTTCTGGGTGATCGCAGCGTGCCGCGGCGGCCGGTGAGTCCTCGGTGAGGCCGTCGGTCTACCATCGGACCAACGAGTAGTCTTCCGGAGGAACACATGTCCCCTCGATCTACCGGCAACGCTCGGCTGAAGGCCGCACGGCAGCACGCTGGCTACGCGTCCCAGCAGGCGTTCGCGAGCGCGTTGATGGACGCTGCGCCGCGGATCGGACTCGGCCATATTGAGGTAAGCCTGCGCCAGATCCGCCGCTGGGAGTCGCCGACACCGCCTTGGCCGCGTGCCGATCACCAGCGCTTGCTCACCCATCTCCTTAGGCAGCCGATCGAGCAGCTCGGCTTCACTCCGCCGTGGGATCCCGTCGACAGGACTTCCGTCGATCCCGAGTCCAGCTCCGCGCCGAGGCAGTTCCCGGCGGGCCTACCGCTACCTCAAGCCGAGGTCTCGGTCCAGCCGTCAACGATCGGTGCTGACTACAACGCGATCACTGTTGCCCATCGCCGCATGTACTGGAGCGTCCAGCCGACCCACCTTCACCCGACGGTCGTTGAGCACACACGACTCGGCCTTCACTTGCTCTCAGAAACAAGTGGTGTTGCCCGCCGTTTACTGGCGACGGCCTTGGCTGAGTCGCTGTTGCTCGCGGGACGCATCGAATTCTTCGATATCCGCCTAGTTAACGAGGCAGATGCCACCTTCGTCCGCGCGCTTCAGGCCGCGGGGGAAGCTGACGACGCTCTCCTCGGAGCTGCAATTCTTGCTCACGCAGCATTCATTCCCGGATGGGCGCAACGCTACAACGAAGCTGCCGACCGACTGCGTGCCGCACGCACATATGCCCGCCGCGCTCCTGCGTCTGCCGAATTTCTAGCATGGATCGACGCTGTTGATGCAGAGTGTCAAACTCTCTGCGGACGCCCAGCAGATGCGCTCCATATCATTTCCCGCGCCGAGGAAATCATCAAGAAACCCAACGATCATAGGTCACCTGAATGGTTCACATGGTTTTCTCCAGCAAGGCTGGCTGCATTTAAGGGGAACACCCAACTCAAGACCGGTCGGTACGCGCAGGCGCGCGATTCCCTGATGGCCGCCTTGTCTGGCGTCCCCGCCGACGAGGGCAAACAGCGCACCGTCATCTTGGGTGATCTTGCGGCTGTTGAAGTGGCTCAAGAAAAGCCGCAGGAAGCCTGCATGCGCATCGAAGAAGCCCTCGACCAGCTCGCGATCACTTGGTATGCCACGGGCATGGAGCGCATCCGTGAGGTTCGTCACGAGTTACAACCGTGGGCGGATACCGAGCATGTCAGGCGGGTCGATGATCGCCTATATAGCTGGCAGACAACGCTCAGCGTGTTGCAGCGTTAAAGGCAGCGATTTTCTCGGGCAGCTCGACCAAAGAATCTACCCTAATTGTAGCTAACTGGCTCGCTGCCGGGTCATGCTGTTGTATGGTCGCCCATGGACCTCGGCGAATCAACCCGGTCTTAAATCCCGCAGCCGCCGCTGGCCGGATATCGTTATCCAACCTGTCTCCTACGTACAATATCTCCGCTGGCTCACATGGTGCCTCCTCTGCTACGGCCTTGAAGAATTTTGGGTCGGGCTTGGATACGCCCCAGTCGTCGGATGTTGCGAGCATGTCACAAGGCAGCTCCAGGGAACGTAGAATCCCGCCTGCTCGAACGGTCTGGTTCCCTGCGATCCCGATCCAGAATCCAGACTCGCGAAGGCTGCTGAGCGCCGGTCGCACGTCTGCGTACAGATCGTTCTCGCCGAACGACTCCGGTTGGCCCGCTGCCGCTCGCTTCTCTCGCTCGTCCGCAAGATTAAAACCGGGGCGAAGCACTTGAAACGTCTCCAGATAGTCCCGCCCCTGCGCGATCACAGCGCCGAACACGGCCGAAAACGTGTGCCGTGGCACCCCGAGCCAGTCGGCCCACGTGCCATATTCCCGCGTCTCGTTCACTAGGCACTCGCCGACGTCAAAGACCACTGCACGGATCATGATGCCGAGCCTAACGCAGGCATTCCGCGACATCGATCACGCCCACCCTCCTCGCGGCCCCAGCCTTGGGTGTCGCGAGCACAGCCGCGGGCAGTCCTCCACTCCCGCGAGAGCGCCTGACTCAGTCCGCGCTGACGCAAAAGAAAATGACGCCCCGCTCCATCGCGTGATGGAGCGGGGCGGTATTGCTGGATCAGGCGGCTGGCTCTGGTTCCCCGACCGGTTCGCCGTTGAGAGTGTCGACAATGCGGCCGACGCCGCGTGCGAGGCGTTCTGAGGTGGTGGACGCGGCTACGCGTTCGTGGCGGGCAATGATCTTCTGTGGCCAGTCCAGGCCGAAGCGCATGACCAGTGCACGGCGTTCCGGCTCGGTCAAAGGTGCACTGGTCCAGCCGGTGTGGATGTCGGCGAGGTGGGCGTAGAGGGTGCCGGCGTGGGCCGGGTCGGCTGCGGCGCGCGGCATGTCCGGGTCGGGTGCGCTGGGGTTTTCCATGCCGTACGCGAAGCCGGTGTCCCAGACGGCCGGCAGGAGCTGTTCGACCAGTTCGCGGGTGTAGGTGCTCACGCGGCCTCCGCTCGGATCTGCTCGTAGGAGACGTGGCGGGTCCGGCGGTTGGCGTCGGTCTTGACCATGTCGACCAGGTCGCACCACAGCCGGTGGTGCAGCATGCCGAGGCCCTTGCCGAGGTCGGCGAGGTAGTCGCGGACGATCTCGGCGTCCTCGGCGAGGCGGATGAGGGCTTCCTGGTAGAGGTCGTCGTACTCGGCGGTGTGCTTGTACTGGGCGGCGACTCTGATGGCCGCGCTGCGGGCGACGTCGGTGACGCCGTCGATGTCCAGGACCGTCCAGTCGACCGTGGTCGACAGTTCCCCCGTGGTCATGGTCAACGCACTACCTCCTTGATGTTGGTGTTGCCGTCTTTGGTGATCGCGACGATGAGTCCGGGAGCGCCGCCGGTGCCGTGGGCGTGGCGCCACCAGGTGGATTCGGCTTCCATGGACGGGACCTGGATGAAGGTCCGCGGCCCGTCGGTGTCGACCAGCTCGTGGTGCAGGTGGCCGGCGACCAGGAGATCGGCCTGGTGCATCGCGGAGTCCTTGTTGAAGGCTTGGCCGCGCCACCAGTCGAAATGCCGGCCCGGTTTCCACTGGTGTCCATGGGCGTGGGCTACGACGGTGCCTGCGATGTCCAGGACGACAGTCAGTTCGTCGGTGCCCGGGGTGTAGAACTCGACGTGGCCGAACGCGGCCGGGTTGAGCTGCACGGCGTCGTGCACGGCGATCAGCGCATCGGTGTCGTGGCTGTCGTCGTATCGGGTGAGGCCGCGGCCGGCGATCCGCGCTGCTTCGCCGTGATTGCCTGGCACCGCAGCCATGGACACCCGCTCGGCGAGCGGGGCGAACAGCTCCACGGCGTGCAGCATCACGCGTCGGGTGAGCCGAAGCTGATCGGTCAGCGGCAAGGAGGTCCGCCACGTGTTGGCGCCGGCCTGCGCGGTGTAGCCCTCGATGTGATCGCCGAGCCAACCCACGTGGACGCGGCCGATGTCGCACCGCTTGCGGTACTCCACCAGCAGGTCCGCGGCTCGGTTGAGGCAGCCGATCGTGCGGTGCAGCGCGCCGGCCGCACCGTCGCCGTCGATCTTGCCGAACTGCATGTCGCCGAGCAGCACCAGGAAGCCGTGGTCGCCGTCGGGCCGGCGCGGTGCCGGCTCGTGTGCCTGGACCTGGGCCAGTAGTTCGTCCAGCGGCACGCCATCTGTGCTGGTGCGATCGGTGCGGGTGAAGGCGTAGCGGGTGCTGACGCCTTCGCCGCCGCCGGCCATGGTCCAGGTCGATGAACGGAACCCGGTGACCGTCCAGCCGGCAGGGTCAAGGCCCTGGGCGCGCAGGTAGGCGCTGGCGGCGTCCTCGGTGACCTCGTCGCTCTGGCCGCGGACGGTGACCGTTGCGGTGTCGCCGCGGACTTCGAGCTGGCGGGTGAAGTCCCGCTCGGTGGTCAGCCGCGCAGGGATGCTCAGGCCGACGGGCTTGGCCAGCAGCTCGGCCAGAAGGTCATCGGTCATCGCGATCTCCTGAGGAGCGCAGCGAGCGCCGGTAGGTGCGGATGGTTGACGCGGACACCGCTGTACCGGACCGGCCGAGCCAGTCGGCGAGGTACTCGGCGCTGGTGTTGCCGAGCAGGTGCACGCGGAATACCGCCCGGGTTGGCTCGTTCATGGCGTTCCAGGCGGACTGGAGCCGCGGGCCGGGATTGCCGGGCAGGCTGGTGGTTGCCACGGTCATGCGGCCTCCTTGGTGATCAGGGCGTGCAGGGCTGCTGCGCCGCCGGCCAGGTAGGTGTCCGTGACGTCGCCGCGCCGCAGCCGCACGCCCTTCGCGCTGCGCAAGGCGCGGCAGACCCGCGCGGTGAAGTCCGCTCCGGCGTCGTCCGGGTCGCCCCAGACCCAGACGCGGGAAAAGCCGGCCAGCATCCGCCGGTGATGTGACTGCCAGCCGTTGGCGCCGGGGATTGCGACCGCGGGCAGGTGGGCAGCGAGGGTGAGCACCTGGGCGTCGAACTCGCCCTCGGCCACGTGGATTTCATCGCCGGCCTCGTGGATGGCGCGCACGTTGTAGACCCGGGCCGGCTCGCCGGTGATGGACATGTACTTGCCGTGCCCGTGCGCCCGGTGGTCGTGTTCGGCCAGGCACCGGAACCGCATGCTCAGCGGCTGCCCGGTGCGATCCAGGTACGGAATGGCGAGGAAGCCGCGGAAGCGTTCGTGGCCGGGCAGCGGGTCAGCGACGACGCCAAGCCGGAACGTACGTGCCGTTTGCTGGTCGATCCCGCGGGCGCGCAGGTACCTGACGGCGTCGTCCGTAACGGCTGCCTGATAGGCCGCTGTCGCTTCCTCCATCGCCTCGCGTTGCGAGGCCGACAGAGGCTGCAAGGGCTCTGGCTCGGACAAAGTCGACGCCCTCCTTTTCCATGATCAAGCTGTATGAGTCGCCGCCCTTGCCACAGGAGTGGCAGCGCCACAGGTCGCGGTCGGTGTCGATCGAGCAGGACGGGGTGTGGTCGTCGTGCAGCAGGCAGGCCACCATCTGCGTCACCCGGACCGGGTCGACGGTGATGCCGTAGTGCTCCAGCACCGCGACCAGCGATGGTTTCGACTGCGTCATCGCCTCCCCGGGGTCGGCAGGTCCAGGCCGAAGTAGTCCCGGACCGTGGTCAGCACGTACGCGTCACGCCAGTTCGCCCCGCGCCGCTTGACCACGGCGATGCCGGTCACCTCTGCCAGGGACAGCCCCCGGTGGAAGGCGAAGTGCGCGGCTTCCTCGCTGGCCTGGCGGACGAACTCAGCGGGATGCAGCACGCCGGCCTTGGCCTCGATGACCACGAACCGGCGGGCCGGCAGGACAACGGGATCAACCCGAACGACGTGGTCGCCCTCGTCCTCGGCCCCGGTCAGGGCGAGGCGTTCGATGTCGAAGCCGGACTCACGCAGACCATCACGGACGACGGTTTGCCAGCGCGCGCCGGCCCGCCGGTTGCGCTTATTGCGCGCAGCAATATCGGTCATGACGATGGCCTCACAAGCGTCGGCTGCGCACGGCGCAGCGGAGAGTTGGCGTGGAAACGCGTGCGCTCCGGCTCGCACCACAGCACCGCGTACTTCCTGGCTGTCGGGTCCGACGGCCCCATCCGCTGCTTGATCACCGCGATGCGGAACTCCAGGGAATGCGGATCCAGCGCCACGCTTAGGCTCAGCTCCGGCTTCTCCGACAAGCCGCCCTTGACCTGGTCGCGGGAGGGCGGCGCCCACGGATCGGTCTTCGCTTCCCACGACTTGTCGCTTGCGTGATGCAGCACGATCACGGTGGCGCCGGTGGAGCGGGCCAACTCGGTGAGCCCGGACATGACGGCCATCTGCGCGGTGTAATCACTCTCGGCTGCGTCGAAGTCCATCAAGTTGTCGCAGACGATCACCTGCGGATATGCGTCCCAAAGCTCGACGTAGGCTTTCAGCTCCTCGTCCAGGGCCTGCCACGTGATCGGCGAACCGAACGCGAACGTGATCTTCGACGGCGCCAGCGCCGACATGTACCGCGCCCGGGACTCGCCGCCCGCCGCCATGCCGGCCTCCACCTGTTCGGTGGTGTCGCCGGTGACCATTGACGCCAGCCGCGAGCTGGCCGTGAACGGGGACATGTCGGCCGAGTAGTACAGGGTCGGCAAGCCCATCTGCGCGACCCAGAACAGCGCGAGGCCACTCTTCTGCGTGCCTGAACGGCCGGCGATCATGACGACTTCCCCGTGCCGGGGCCGGCACCCGCGCGCATACAGCGCAGCGAATGCCGGCACCCGCGGAAGTTCGCGACCGGACTCGGCGTGCAGGCTGAGCGACCGTCGAGGCGTCAGCATCTGCCACCAGCCCCGATCAGTCGAAGCTCGGCATAGCGCCGGACGCGCGGGCCGCGTCCACGGCGGCTTCCCGCTGCTCCCAGTAGGCGCCCACGACGGCTTCGACCTCCCACTCCACGTCCCGGAACGCGTAGCCCGAGCCGTTCTTGGTGGGGATCTTGCGGACCACGGCGACCATCGCGCCGCCCATGACCCGCTCCAGGGTGGAGGTCAGCATGCCGTGCACCACCCGGGCACCCTTGATGACCTCGGTCGGCTCGCCCTTCTCCAGGGCCTCGCTGGTGCCGAACACGGTCACGTCGGCGGTGACCTCGTCGCGCAGGGTGGTTCGACCCTGGTAGGTGTTCTCGACGCCCTTGGTAATGCTGGTCGGCTCGATCAGCAGGGCGAGATCGTTCATGTGATCGATGGGCTTGAAGAAGGTGCCACCCGAGATCGAGGACGGCTTGGCGAACGAAAAGCTCACGGTTGAGCGGTCTCCCTAGACAGAGGTTGACTACATTTACACGTGCAGGTGTGGAGCGTTCAGTGGGCCTGGCTCAGTGCCCGTCCGCGGGCCTTCCAGGCGGTCATGATCGCCGGATCGGCGAATGCGTCCTGGTTCTCCAGCCACAGTCGCTCCAGGCTGCGCACGTCCGGCGCCTGTTCGATGAGGGCCAGCAGTGGATTGACTGCGGGCGGCTCGGGCGCCGGTTGTGATGCCGCACGCTCCCAGGCGTCGGACCCCGCAGGGGTTGCAGGGGCTGGCTCGCGCTCCGCCGAGGCGATGACCATGCCGCCGAGGCCGGCGGCGATATTGCCGACGCCGTGGGCGACGCCGGTGGCGTTGACGACGAGATCGGACAGGGTCAGGTTGACTACATTTTCACGTGGAAGGCCGAAATAGTCGACGATGTCCTCGCGGATCTCCGCGGCGAGCCCATGGAAGACGACCCAACTCTCCTCGTAGCCCTTGCCGTATTTGATGGTGACGGTGATTCCGCGGCCTTTGGGGTCGCTGGTGATGCCCACCGGTCACGCTCCTCTCGATCTTGAGCGACTCAATTTACACATGGGTGTCCAGCGATGCCGGCCCGGGGGTGTCGCGGATGCCCCCAGGCCGGAACGGCACAAGGATGTTGCGGGTGGACCGGAGCTGGCGGATCTGGTGTGCGACCTGAACGGCGCCCCAACCGATCGTGAGGTCGATCCAGTGAACCGTGCACTGCCCGGTGCCCGCGGGTAGGTGGATGATCAAGCCCCACTCCTGGCTCACCTCGGGCAGCGGTGACCTCGCCTGGGTGGCGTGGTCGTAGAACAGGCCGCGGGAGTAGACGGCCAACTGCATGGCCATTTTCAGGCTGCCGCGGTCGACCGAGCCTGTCTTGAGGTCGGTGATGAGGTTGCCGGCGAACGGGCTGCCGGCAGGGCCGGGGCCCTCGTAGTAGCAGATGCGGTCCGGCGTGCCGGCGACCTTCAGTGCGTCCACCACGACCAGGCGTTCCACGTGGACTACGTCGAGGTGCACGGTGGCGGTCTTGTATGCCGCCATGTCGGTGACGTCCTGCGCCGTTCCCGGCGGGAGTGGTTCGCCCCGGTCGACGTGTTCGGACAGCTTGTGCAGGTAGGTGCCCTTGTCCCGCTTGGCGCTGCCACCGGCCAGATCGGCAGCGCGGTCGGCGAGGCGGTTGAGTGTCTGCTTGTCGGCCCGGTCGAGGGGGTTCAACCGTCGTGCCTGGTCGACCAGCCGCGGGTCACGGGCGGCCCCGACCAGGACCATGCGCTTTCCCCAGGCGCCGAGAGCGGTCTTGTCCTCGATGCAATCCACAAAGGTGGTGCAGCGCGTGTAGGCCACCAACTTGGCGGAACCGGGAACGTGGATCAGGGGCCTGTCGTACCGGTCCCGCGGAACGCTTGCCGTGGCAGTGCTTTCAGGCGGGTCTTCCACCTGGCTGGGCCGGGTCCATCGATGGGCCAGCGTGCTTGCCTCCCTGGGTTTGCGGTGTATGTGTACGCGGCTACCGCAAGGGGTTGCGGTCGTCATCGAGCGAGTCCAGGGGCGCCAACCAGATACGGATCATCTGATCGGTGAGGAACTCAACCTCGTCCTCAAGCACCTCCAGGCCAAGCTGATGCGCCTGCTGGAGCACCTCGCTCATCGAACCAGGCGGGTGACCCAAGGGCGCGTCGATGTAGAACTCGTAGGCGTCTGCGTCGCAGACCAGCAGCACGCCTTCCTGCCGCTCGATGCGGCGATCGGCAGGGAACACACTGGCGCTGCTATCGCGTGAGACTTGGTCCATGCCGGGAGTCTCACTTCCGTCGAGGGTTAACGTCTCGGAAAGTGGCCCCCGCTTGTTCCCGGATCATCTCGTTGTCTCACCGTCCCTAAAGCACAAAGAGCCCCCCGTGCAGCCGAACGGCCGCAGAGAGGCTCCACCTCTGCTGTGAGGAATGCTCGCATTTGCAAGTTGGTTGATCACCCTAGTCGGCTCGCATCGATTGCATAGACCTCCATGCCGCCTGGCCGGCTTCAATGGCCGAACGGATGATCAACGGCGTCCGAACGGTTGATCTTGTCCGCCTAGCAAAGGCTGACCGACTCGCACCGGTTCATGCCGGAACGCACCCAGTCAGTCGACGGCGAGTCGCTTACCGGTGGCGTGAGCGGGGCGACGAACGATGTCGGTGTCGCCAGGCTCCCGAGGCACAAGCTCGAAGCCCTTCTCGGGGCTGTAGGCCACGACCTCATTGTTGTCATGAAGCTTCTTGAGGAAGCCGTTCACGCGGCCAAGATCTTCGGGGCGGACGTCCTTGCCGGCACGCCGCCGCGCCTCCGCCCTGAGCATCAGGGCCGGATAGTCGAAGCGGTGATCCTCCTCCAACCGCCACGGCATCAGGTCGTCATCCTGCACGGTGCGCCGGTCGAGGCCATGCCGACTGCGGAAGTTGCCCCACATGCTGATGGAGGTCTTGATGCCACGTCTGAGGTACTGATCGCGCATCCACCTGAGACTGCGCCCCTCCTCGAACCACCGACGCACCTCACCTTCATCGGTGATCTTCGTGGCCACCATCGCGTGCCCTCCGCCCAGCGCTCGACCAAATGGGGCCGCTAGTCCCGCACTCAATGTGTAATTGATAGCGGAGGGCGTGGGGTTCGGTCAACTCGACCGAGGAGCCACAACGATCACTTAAGCCGAAGGAAAGAAACCCAGACACCCACACCCGCCTCGCAGCCGGTCAAATCAGGGCTGACCTGCGAATAGCCACACCAGCGGGAAGGGATCAGGAGTGGTGCACTCCTGCATGGTCATCGATCCCAGTTCTTCGAACATATGTTCGAGAAATGGTCGGCTACCGACTCGCGGAACCGCCGTTCAGTGGCCGCAATTGCCACCGAACAGCGCAGGTGTGTTCGGGTTCGTGACCGCATCGCCACGCTGGGAAAAGGCCCGGCGTAGCGATACGGACCGGTGTGCTTCGGGCCTACTCGACGATGCTGTCCGCAGCGTGCTCGGGCGGCTCACCGGTCGACAGCCACGGCGTGTACGTGTCGATGAAGCCGATCACGGCGGGCAGCGCCATGATCCGGGTGATGAGGGTGGCGCCGGCGGTGATGCCGGCCGCGATGCCGGCGAGGGTCGCGTACTGCTGCGCGGTCAGGTGCTCGCTGGCGGTCTGAAGCACGACGGGGATGACAACGAGCAGCACGCCGGCTGCGGAGACGAGGGTCTGCACGGCGGTGCGGATGGTACGCCGCCGCGCGTCGATGGTCGGGGTCACGAGTTGTTTGCCTCCTGGTGATTGGTAGGGGTCAGTGCCGGTGGTGGTTCACATGCGGTCGATGGACCGCCAGGTGGGCGGGCCGGCGATGCCGTCCACGGTGAGGCCGCGCATCTTCTGGTACCAGCGCACCCGGGCCTCAGTCTTGGCGCCGAACTCGCCGTCGGGCTTCGCGCCGATCATGCGCTGGAGGAACAGCACGTGTTCGCCCTTGGCGCCGCGCCGCAGGACGGGGCGCAGTTTGCCCTTGCACATGGTCCCGCTCGGCGCGGGGGTTCCTGCCGGCTTTCCGGTGCGCTTGCGCCAGGCCGCGAGGGACTCGCCCTTGAGAACGCTGATCAGCGCGTCCTTGTTGGCCCAGCTCTCGGCGTGCTCGCGGTTCTCGGAAAAGTGAATGTGCCATAGGTGCGAGGAGTCCGAGGTGACTGCGCGGTGGTAGCGGCAGTCCCAGCCCTCCACGTCGCGGTCGTGGTCGGCCTGGCCGTAGAACTCGCGCCAGCCGTTCAGGCGTTCGTCGCGGTTCTGGCCGGCGGTCAGGATCCGCGACGTGTACTTGTCGATCAGCGTGTAGTCGCCGCGCTGCGCGGACGGAAAGGTCCAGTCCAGGGCGGCGGCCTTGTCGCTAGGGCCGCGCTTGTCCTGGGCGTCGCGTACGGAGTAGTTGCTCTTGGCGTTGTTGTTGCGGGTGTTGTGGTAACCGGGCTTGTTGGCGTAGATGCCACCGAGCTGCGTGCTCGGTTCCAGCTCCTTCAGGGCCAGCCAGAGCTTCCACATGGCGTCGGTGATGCGGGCCGGGTTGGGGTTGCCAGACACGAAGCGGTGACCTCCTAGAAATGGCGAAAGGCCCGTCCCCCGGGCGGGGAAAGGGCCTGAAGGTGGCGACAGATGGGGTTGGTCAGCCCTCGTCGAGGTGCTTGGTAAGGCGGCGCTCGACGTCCAGGCGTTCGGCGCGTTCGTGACGCAGCTCGGCGCGCAGGTCAGTGATGCCGGTGGTGTGCAGGGTTTGAGTCGCTTCGATGCGGGCGACCGCCGCGATGACCTTGTCGATGTCGTCGCGCAGGTTGCTGCCGTGGGAGTTCTCGACCTGGTTGCGGACCTGACCGAGCCGCCGATGCGAGCGGCGGAGCAGTTCGAGGGCGACGCTGACGAGGGCGACGATGATCGTGCCGGCGGCGGTGACCACCGCTGACTGGACGGGGGTTTCGAGGGCGAGGATGTGCAAGGGGCGAGTCACTTCCATGCTGTCCCGTTGCCGACCTTGACCAGGGCGAGCACCCACGACGATCCGTTGCCGACCCACACGATGGCGTCGCGCCACGTCGTGCCGTCACCGACCTTGACGCCGGACAGCGTGGTGAAGGTGGCGGTCGTCGACCAGGCGCCCGACCCGGCAGCGTTGATGGCACGGGTACGGACGTAGTAGATGGTGCCCGGCAGCAGTCCTGTCAGGGCGCCGGGCGATGAGGGGTCGGTAACTGACGCGACGTTCGTGGTGAAGCCGGCATCGGTGGCCCGCTGGATCTCGTAGTTCGTGATGGCCGCACCGCCGGTGTCCGATGGCGCGTTCCACGTCACGTTTGCCGAGGTCGGCCCCACGTCACTGATGCCAGGAAGGCCAGGCCCGGACGGTGTGGTGATGGCAGTCGTGAAGGTCCGGGTGCCGGACCAGCTCGACCAGCCAACGCGGTTGTGCGCCCGCACCCGGGCGTAGAGCACCGTGCCCTTCGGCAGGCCGGTGACAGTCCTGCCGGCCCACCCCTCCACGTCCCAGCTCGCGATCACATCGGTGAAACCGGAGTTACGTGACACCTGACCTGCGTTGCGGTCTAGGGCTGCTCCGTTAGTCGCGCCGGCCGACCAGGTCAGGTTCACGCTGGTCGCGGTGATGGAGCCGGCGGTCGGTACGGACGGCGCGGCCGGCACGGACGGGGGACGTTTCGGCAGGGTGATCGTGCGGGAGTGGGTCGGGCTGGCGCCGTTGAAGGCGCCGGACAGCCGGGCCGAATACGTCATCGTGCCGGTGCCGTCGTAGTCGACGGCCGCGCTCACGGTGACGGTCTCCAGGAGCTTGCTCGCGCCATTGGCGAGCGAATTGTGGAACGAGCCGGAACCACCGCCGTTGCCGCTCAGCGTCCAGGTCTGATCGTCATCGAAGTCGAAGTCGTCGGAGCACTGAATGTAGAGCTTGCAGGTCACCGTGACGCTGGTGCTCGATGTCGATGGCGTGCTGGTGGTCAAGTCAATGCCGAGCCGAAGGTGGCCGTCATAGGAGCCCCAGGTGATTGCCACTGCGGGACCTCCTTTACTGCGTCGGCTGAATCCAGATCCGGTTCGCCAGCGGCGTGACGCCGGGCTGGGTGGGAGAGACGATCAGCTCGTAGCCGCCCCATTGGCTGGTGTTGTCGGCCTGGCCAGCGGACAGGTTCTGCCAGGCCGCGCCATTCCAGAATTCCCAGCGCTGGGTGTCGACGTTGTAGCCGAGCTTGAACCGCCGGGGCATCTTCGGCCGGGAGTAGTTACGCCAGACGCCGGTCCGACTGCCGGAAAAACGCCGATCGTCGTAGACCATCGCGGCGTCGATGGTGGTGACGTTCGCCTGCACCGTGACGATCGCCAAGGCGTCCTCGAAAATGCCGGTGTCGGTCTGTGTCAAGTCCGGGACGGCAGTGTCCCCACCCGCGCCCGGCGTACCCTTGAGCACGGCGATCTCGCCGAGGTTGGTCGACGGGTTGATACGCAGCACCACGCGGTCGTAGCGGGTTGCGGTGTTGGCGGCCTCGATGGTCCGGGTCTCTACGGCGGTCGACGCGAGGGCGTGCCCGCGGAGCAGGGCGAAGCCGGGCTGGATCTGCACGGCCATGCCGCCTCCGCCGCCGGACACCTGGAAGCCGCTCCCGCCGTAGCCGTCAGCGACACCAGAGTCCTGAAGCTCCCGCGCCCAGGCACTGAACTGGGCCTCGCTGGTGTCTTGATCATCAAAAGGGAAGGCGGTGATCGCCACAGGGGAAAACCTCCACAGGGAAAGTCAGCCAAGAGGCCAGGAGATACCGGCCAGGGAGACCCAGGTGTCGTTGGCTGAGGCCGTAGCCGCCTGCTTGGCGCGAACGTTGAGTTGGCCGCTGCTGGTCACGAGAATGTCGAAGGGGACGCCAGTCCCGTTATCTGCCGGGAAGAACCAGTCTCGGTCTGGGCGGACGTCTGTCGACAGGCCGAAGCCGAGGACGTAGAAGGCGTGGGCGGCCATGCTCAGCGCCGCCGGTCCGCGCTGATAGATGCCGCGCAGGTAGACAACGCCGTTGACGACCCGGTAGGCAGGGGTCTGTAGGGCGGAGTAGGACTTCCAGGCTGAGTCGATGCCGAGCGGTATCCAGGCAGTTGTGTCCTTCGCCGTGATCGCGGCGACCTGCGCGGCGGTCTGCTTGGCCATCACCGCAGTGGTCCCGGCGGTGGCCGCGGTCGTGCGTTCCAGCGCCGAGACGCGGCTTTCCACGGTGGCGATCCGGGCGGCCGTGGCCCGGATCCGGTTGAACCCGGTCGGGTCGCCGACCAGCGCGCCGAGGCGGACACCGTCAGCGCCGGCCTTGAGGACGTAGCCGGTCACGGTGCTGGACAGCTCCTGGCCTTCCACGACCACAGCTACCTTGTCGCCCATCTGCCAGGCCGGGCCGTAGGGCATCGAGCTGTCGTCCATCGGGACCGCCTGCACCGCCAGGCTGGTGAAGCCTTCGCGGGCCAATTCCTCCAGTCCGGCTTGGTCCAGTTCGGCGTGGGTCTCTCGCGAGGAGTTGTCCTTGAACGTCTCGATGCGGCGACCCCATTCGGCCTCGGCCGCCAGCGAGGTGGGGGTGGTCGAGACCACGAAGTTGCGGATCGTGACCTTCGCGTCGTCGACCAGATCCTTGCCCTGCACCAACACGCGGGTCGCGCCCGGCGGGCCGACGATGACCTTGTGACCCGCGAGGGTGCTGTTGGCGATGTCGAGGCGCACGACGTCCGTGCGGTCGCGCACGGCGTAGGTCTCGAAGACCAGGCCGGTGCCGCGCTGCACGATCCGGAAGCCGAGGCCGGCGGGGACGGCCAGCTCGGTGAGTAGCTTGCCGAGCTGGTCGTATCGCGCGCTCTTGGTGGTGGTTGGGCCGCGGGCGGCGTTCGCGCCCATCGTGAGCCGTTCCAGGAAGGTGCCCTGGCGGCGCAGAGCGGGTGCGGCCGGGCCGATGTTCGCCGAGACGAAGGCATGCAGCAGCGTCTCGACGGGGCCGGTCCGCTTGTCCTCGACTGCGCCGACGCTGAACGGGAACGGCCGGTTCGGGTCGTAGGTGGCGGGGTCGGCGTAGGCGAGGGAGTCCAGCAACAGGACCGAGTCGGTGACCCCGTGGATTTGCAGGGTGCCGACCGGGTCTGCCGCGGTCGCCTCGCTCTGCGACTCGGTGACCGGCCCGGAGAACAGCACGTCCGTCTTACCGGTCACGATGATGCCGGCGCCTGGAGTGCGCAGCAGCCCGGCGAGCGGGTGCTCTACCGGAAGCCGCAAGGTCCACGCGCCGACGTTGTTGTGGTTGACCTCGGCTGCAAGGTCGAGGTCCTCCGGGCGGATCTGCCCGACCCGGTCAAGGGTGCGGTTGCGTACCTCGACGGTCAGATCATCGAGCCGCACTAGATCACCACCCGCTTTCGTGGCTGGAAGGTGCACGTGATCGAGCTGGCCGTGGTCACGCCATCCAGCGAGGCGACCGCGACGCTGGTGCCCGGCGGCACGGGCCAGAACTTCGGCGCGGTTGTCAGCGCGGCGTACCGGTTCGCGCCGGTGCCGTCGGTGACCGAGGCCGTCCGGCAATCCAGGATCAGCCGCTCACCAGCGGCCAGGGTTCCCGTCCAGCGAAGCTGCTGGCCGGTAGGTGACCGGGCGATGAAGTTGCCCCCTGGCCCTGCCACGGTCCACACCGGGTAGGCGGGGGCCGTGCCGATGTTGTTGAGCCGGATCGAGCCGATCGCCTGCGAGGCCGTAACTCGCAACCGGGTCAGCGACCCGTTGAGCAGGCCGCGGCCGGCGCCGGTGTTGCGGACCATCTCGGAGGTAGACACGCTGTACGTCCAGTACGGCGAGCCGGCCCGCAACGTGATGACGGTGGTCAGGTCGCGTTCGCCGATCGTGTCCGCGCCGTACGTCCAGGAGCCGCCGCCTTGCCAGGCGACCTGGGTCGACCAATAAGTGCCGTCGTCCTCATACCAGCGCAGTTGCACCGGGCCGGAAGCCAGCATCAGTTCCAGCCGGGCGACCAGCTCCTGAAGGCGGGGCCGGCTGTCGGCGACCAGGTGGATCGGCAGGTCGATGTCGCGCGAGCGAAGACGCGAGCCACGATAGACCGCGCCGTCGCCCGCGCCTTCCATCCACTGCGCGCTCACCTCGGGGAAACCCAGGCCGGTCGCACCAGACAACGCCTGCATGCCGGTCCCGAAGAGCAGCACGTCATCGAGGTTGATCGTGTCGGTGCTGCTCACGAGGGTGAGATGCCGCATTACCAGCCCACCATCCTTGCCCGCGAGGCTGCCGCGAACAGGTCTTCCTCGCTGTCGAGGGAGTTGTTCGGGGCCGCGTAGTAGTTCAGGACCTTCGTCAGGCCCGCCTGCCCAGTGCCGTTGAGAGCGCCGGTCACCTGCGCCGCCAACCCGGCGGTATCGAAGCCGGCAATGCTGGGCGGCTGGATGGTCATCGCGCCGATCTCGCGGGTGAACCCGGTCAGGGACTTGCGCACCGTGGCGTACCGGGATTCCAGACCGGACAGGAAGCCCTCGATCACGAGCTGCCCGGCGTCGACCAGCAACACCCGGTCGGTGCTCGCTGGTCCCTTCCAGTCGGTGAGCTTCGAGGTGAGGTTGCCGAGAGTGTCCTTCACCTTGCCGAACATGCTCATGATTCCGTTGATCAGCCCCTGGATCAGCTTCACCCCCGCGCTGACCAACACGGCGCCGAGGTCGCCGAGCGCGGCCTTGGCCTTGCCCGGCAGTTCTCTGACCACGGTGATGGCGTTGCTCACGCCGGTCGAGAACGCGGCCTTGATCGCCGACCACGCCGCTCCCGCGGCGTCCTTGATCGCCGTCCAGGCCGCGGAGAACAGCGACCTCAGCCCCGACAATGCCGAGCTGCCGATGGAGCCGAGCGCCCCGGTGAACGCCGACCAGGCACCCTTGAGCCCAGCCCAGATCCCGTCGACCAAGGCTTTGATACCGGTCCAGGTGGCGTCCCAGGCGCCCTTGAGCAGGGCCAGGCCCTTCTTGGCGACACCGAGAATCCCGACGTTGATGATCACATCGAAGGCGCCGACGATGACGTCCCAGATCCCGGTGAAGACCTGCTTGACGCCCTCCCACACCCGCGACCAGTCACCGGTGAAGATCCCCGCGAGGATGTTCCAGAGACCCTTGATCACGTCGACGACGCCGGTGAAGACCTTCGCCACGCCTTCGATCGCCGTGATCAGGCTGTCGACTAGCACGGTGGCGACCCACTTGATGGCCGGCACCAAGTACGGCATCAGGAAGTCGACGACGGCTTGCAGCGCCTGAAGGAACGGTTGCAGCGCCTGCGCCACCTTCGCCAGCGCTTCGCCCAGGCGGGGCAGCGCCGCCGCGATCACTTCGCCGAGCGCGGTCAGAATCGGCGTCAGGATCGACGTGATGAGCTGGAGCAGCATCGTGATCAGTGGCGTCAGCGCCTGCACGATGACGCCAAGCGTGGGCCCCAGCGCCGCAAGGATCTGTTGCACGATCGGCGCCAGTGACGTCAGCAACTGGGCGATGACCGGCGCAATCGCCGCGATCAGTTGCGCGATGATCGGCAGCAGCGGGGTGATCGCCTGCAATGCCGTCACCAGCACCGTGCCCACCAGTCCGCCGAGCGAACTGACCACCGGCGCCAACGCGGTGAAGGCTGACGTCAGCGCGGGCACCAACCCACCGGAGATCATTGACGCCAACGCGCCCGCGACCTGGCCGATGACCGGCGCCAGTGCCGTCATCGCCGCCCCGAGCGCACCGCCCAAGGTGGAGATCAGCGGTTGCAGGGCCGGGGCGAGCGTGGTCACCGCGTTCGCAAGAGCGGTGAAGACGGTCGCCAGGGTCGGACCGAGGGTGGCGATGAACGTGCCCAGCACCGAGGCGAGCGCCCCGAATGCCTGCCCGACCGGGCCGATCGCCGGCGCGAGCGCCTGGACCGCGGTCTGGATCCCGCGGAACAGGTCGACGATCCCGCCTTGCACTGCCGGGCTGGCCAGCGCGGACGCGACCGCGCCGAGGAGTTGCCCGATCGCCTGCCCCGCCATCGGCAGGACCGTTTGCAATGTGCCGGCGAGCTGGGTGAACAGGTTCTCGACCGCGGGCCCGGACTGGGTCGCAATCAAGTTCATCGCGTTGTGCGCCGCAGCGAACACCCCGGTCAGCCCGGCCTGGAAGCCGGGGCTGTTGACCACCTCGGCGATGTGCTGGAGCGAACTGGCGAGGGTGGCGAGGGCGGAGCCGCCCGCATTGGTGGCCGCCTGAGCGACGCCGGCCAGGATCTGCCCGACCGACAGCAGCACCGTGCCCAGGTCCCGCAGCGCGGCAAGCGCGGTGTCGATCCATGCCTTGAGCCGGCCGTCCGCGGCTGCCGCGGAAAGCCAGGTGTTGAACTGCGTAGCGATGTCGACGAACCAGCGCGCGAGGGCGGGCAGGTAGCCGGCGCCGACCTCGCCAAGGATCCGGATGCTGTTGGCCAGCGCGCCGGTCGCGCCGGTCGCGATGGTGATCGAGGTTGAGAGGTCGGCGAACATGCCGGCCAGGGCGCCGTCGAAACTGCCGGTCAGGGCGGTGGCGAGGCCGCCGAAGAAGCCGCCCAGTTCGGTGCTGACCTTGCCCATGCCGGCGGAGAACTGCGGGAGCAGTGTGTCGATTAGGCGCCGGATCGGCTGCTCGGCCGCCGCCCAGAAGTTCGTCGAGATCGTCGCCTTCAGCGTGGTGAGCTGGGCCTTGACCTCGGGGATGACCTTGTTGAAGTCCTTGAACGCGACGATCGAGGCGCCCAGCCCGATGACGAGGCCGCCCAGCAGGCCCGGCAACCCGAGCACGGCCGGCGCGATGCTCGCCAGGGATGCCGACAGCGCGGCGAGGTTGCTGGCCGCCGCG
Source organism: Actinoplanes oblitus (assembly GCF_030252345.1). Classification (NCBI taxonomy): domain Bacteria; kingdom Bacillati; phylum Actinomycetota; class Actinomycetes; order Micromonosporales; family Micromonosporaceae; genus Actinoplanes; species Actinoplanes oblitus. The sequence continues at coordinate 8,891,329 of NZ_CP126980.1, forward strand.
ATCCCGACCCCGGACAGCCCGGCAATCGCGAGGGCGAGACCGCCGATGATCGGCGCCGCTTTGTCGAGATTCTTGATCGATTGCCAGAGGTTGTCCAGGAGGTTCCCGACCGCGCGGGCACCGGACAGCGCCGCCAGGGCAGTGGCCGCGCTTGCCAGCGCGCCCTGGTTGACGGTGGGAATGATCGGGACGGTCCGCGGGCGGGTCAGCACCGCGAGCCGGGCGTTTACCGCAGCGCCGGCCCCGTTCGCGAAGTCCACCTTGACGGGGATCTTCAGCGGGCTGATGTCGCTGGCCCAGTCCTTCAGCTTGTGCTCGACCTGCCGCAGCGATTCCTCGTCCAACTCGGTGGCGAGCACCGCCCCGACCAGGTCCGCGTGGATGCGCAGCTTGCGACCGTCGGCCTTCTCTTGCAGCTTCCGGAGGGCTTTGGTGATCTCCTCGTCCATGGTGGACGTGGCGATCGTGGTGTAAATCCGCATCTTGCGGCCGTCGTTGGTCCGGTTCTCCTGGTTGATCCGCCGCAACTCGGTGAGCGCGTCCCGCAGGCCGCTGGTCAGGTCGATCTTCGCCTGGACCTTGACCTCAAGCTGCTTCTCGATCCGGTCGAGATCCTTCTGCGCCTGCCGGCGGAACTGGTCGGTGTCCGGCAGTACCCGCACCGACACCCGGCCGATCACCTGACCAGCGGGCATGCGATCACCTCCGCTGGAATCGCTGATAGAGGTCGGCGACCGTGACCGGCCGCGTGGCCTGCTCCGGTGCCGTCGTCGGGCGTGGCCAGGCCGGCAGCGTCGGCGCCTTGCCTTTCCACTGGCCGGACGCGCGGGTGTTGAGGTTCACCGCGTCGTAGGTCGCGGCCAGCACATGCCGGTCGACGCCCCAGCCGAAGTGGTCCCGGCTGCCGGCTGCGAGCGCCACCGTGAGAGAGGTGTCGGGCAGCCGGCGCACGAGCAGCAGGACCAGCGACGGGGCGGGACCGTGCCCGCCGATGACGTCGGCCAGGTCGATGCCGTAGTGGAATCGCAGGTCGGGGTAGATGCCCTCGCCGTACTGGTCGATCAGTCGGCAGAGGGCGAGGCTTCCCCCGCCTGCGTGCCCTCCGTGTAGCGGCTGAACACCTCGACCAGCACGGCCAGGTCCCCGCCGATCGACGCGAGCAGCGCCTTGGCCGCAGTCGGGGACTCGGCGACCAGGGTCAGGGCCTCGGCCAGCAGCGCCTCCTGATCGGCGCCCTCAGCGTTCAGCTTGTCCTGCACGGCCATCAGCGCGTCGCGCTGCTTCTTGCCCAGGCGCAGCGGGTTGAGCAACTTCACCGTGCGGGTTCCGGTGTCGATGTTGGTCGAGCCGTACTTGCGCTCGGCCGCCGCGCGGATGTCGTCGAGCATGATCGTGGACATGGAAAGCGAGACCTCCAAGGTCAACAGAAAAGCGGGAGGGCGCAGCGCGGCGAGCCGCTACAGCACGGTCGAGGGCTCCGGGGCCGGCTCGACGGTGCCGCCCAACGGGGTGACGGCGTACGTCCAGCCATTCGAGCCGTGCACCATGGGCTTGACTCCCAAGGGCAACCCGGCCAGGGACTCGGTGTCGGAGATCGACATGTCGTCGGCCCGGTACACCTCGGCGCGTGGGGCGTAGAAGCCGAAGTGATTGCTTCCGTCGATGAACACGATCAGGAAGGCGCACTCGGTCGGCACCGGCTCGGCCGGCACGCCCAGCAGCCCGGACGGCAACAGCGGAGCGTTCGCACCGTAGAACAGCCGCAAGCCGTCGATGTCGAACTGTTGCAACGTGAACGTGAGCGTTTCGGTCCTGGCGCTGTACTTCGTCCGCAGGCTCTTGTTCTGCAACGTGCCGAGCACGGTGGCCTCACCGCCTTCGGAGCTGACTCCAAAGATGTCTTCGAGGGAGGTATGCCCGACGTTGCCCCACGGGCTGGAGGGGGCGAGCAGGTCCGCCGGGAACGCCGTTCCGGTCGGCGCCTTGAAGTAGTTGCCACTGCCGATGACCAGCGTGGCGGCATCATTAATCACGAATATGGGCTCCTCATGGACACGCCGAAAGCCCCGCCACCGCTACGGGCGACAGGGACGGCAGAACAGGTCAGGCAGAGGGAAGGGGCCGCGCGAACGGCTTGCGGATCGCGACGCGGTACAACGTCTCGTACCGCCACACACCGGTAGGCAGATCCGCGAACTGCACCGGGCCGGTGGCGGTGGCCCAGTCGGTGACCCGCCGCGGGGCCGAGGTCATGGTGACCCGAGTGAGATGGCCGCGCTGCGGCACCGACCGGTACATCAGCCACGCGTCGCGCAGCGCCACCCGGACCGCCTCGGCCAACAGCGCCGCATCCTCGTCCCCGTTCGGGTCCGCGCAGAAGGTATGGATAGCGACGTCCGCGGAGTCAACAAAGCGGGGATCACCCATCCACTCGCCGAACGACGGCTGCCGGCGCACCAGCACCATCGGAAACGTTTGGTTGTCCCAGATCAGCGACTGCACGCTGATCCCCGCCAGGGCCTCGCGCAACAGCACCAGGAGCAGATCCTCCACCGGGCTCAACTCGACCATCGCACGGATGTGCGCCGGCAAGCCACTCATCGGCGACCACCCCGTTTCCGTTTACGCAACTCGGGAACGCGGATCTTCGGATGCGACTTCTTCGGCAGGTGGGCGGCGCGGTGCAGGATGAACAGGCCATCCATCGCCGCATACCGCTCACCGGTCTCCGGGTCGATGTAGCCGGCCCGACCGAACTCGATGCTCATGGCGGCCTTCTGACCGCGCTCGTCGGACAGCACCACGAACCAGTCAACCCGGCCGTGCTCGATGTCGATCTCGGCGTGGCCGTCCTGCCGGTGAGCGATCAGCTCGACTTCGGCGCGAGCGGCGATCTCAAACGTCCGTGCCTCCAACGCGGCCTGCACACCCTCGATCACGGCGACCCGCTTGGGAGCAGCACGGAAGATCTTGGCCATCAGGGACGCTCCCGAATGTCGATCGACCAATGCCGTGTGCGGCGGGTGCCGTGGTGGTAGGCCGGCGGCGTGACCACATCCCACTGCCGGCCCGCCCACGCAACCCGCGACCACAGGTTCACGTCTGGCAGGTCCGCGGCGACGATCATCCGGGTGACGTTGATCTGCGCCTGGCCCGGCACTTCCGCCCGCGCGGACCGCTGGGGAATGAACGCGGCCCGAACCTCGTGTGGCCCGTCCGCGTCGGCCACCACGACCTCGTTGCCGCGGTTGTCGACGATGGTCTTGGCCTTCCAGATGCGCGCCGCTTGGCCGCGCCGACGTTGCATGCTCAGCGCTTCACCTCCGCTCCGGACCGCCATCGGCGGACGATTGCCCGGAACTGCCGTTCGACGAATACGGCGTCACGCCACCGGGTCCGCGCAACGACGAACTGCGCGATCCCGTCTGGGCCGGTCGTGAAGTCGCAGCGCCGGGGCGATGGCCCGGCCGCACCAGGCCCGAGCGTCGATATCCGTGCGACGCGGGCCACCCAGATGTCATCGCCGTGCGCTACCACGGGTGGACCTCGTCCGCGAACAGTGGGAACGGTTTGCCGGTGTCGACCGGCACGTACCCGGCACCGGGCCGGCGTTGCGGGCCCCACGCCGTGATCGGTGCCGAGACCAGCCCGGCCGCCTTGCCGGCGAGGCCCTTGAGCAGCTTCTGTTCCTCGGCGGTGAAGAACACGGTGCCGGCGTCGGTGCCGGCTGCGTCGTTCCAGGACAGGGTTTCGTCGCCGGCCCTGGATTGGGTGTAGCCGTCGGGGTTGCGCAGGTAGCGGACCGCGGCCTTGAGCACCAGCGTGCGCACCAGCCGCGGAGCCGCCTCGGGTTCCCAGTCCCGGCCGTAGCCGCGGGCCAGGTCCGAGGCGTCCTCCAGCGCGCCGGCCGCAATCCGCAGCTCGTCCGCGTCAAGGGCCCAATCGAGACGGTCCAACAGGTCGGTCAGGGTCGCGTACGCCTGCACGCCTCACCTCCCTGTGATCTCGTGTGCAGCGGCTCCTACTTCTTGGGTGCCGGCGGCCACGGCGCGGCGTCGGAGATCCCGGTCATGGTGGCCAGCTCGCCTGCGGCCGGCGGGTACACCGACGCGCCGTCGAGCGACAGCTTGATGCCGCGGACGAAGTGTTCCTTGGTCGAGACGACCTCGGACTGCTTCGCCTCGTCCCAGCCGACCAGCACGTCCGTGACCGACCGGAACCCGGCGTAGGTGTTCACCACGGAGCGGTCGTGCATGTAGGTCGGGTCGTAGTCGCGCACCCAACGCAGCGCGATGTCCTCGAACGAGGTCGTGGCGCCGTACGGGACCGACTGCGGCACGGACGGCGCCGCGGACAGGAAGATGAACCCGGACGAGGAGAACGCGAACGCGGCGTCGCCCGGGATCTCCAGGGCCTTGATGACGGTGAACCCGTACCGGCTGCCGATCGTCGCGGTCCGCAGCGCGCTCTGGGCCTCGCTGTCGCCCACGTTCTGCGCCAGGTTCAGCTTGTCGTCACCGAGAAGCGCCGCGTGGTAGTCCGAGCCGACCAGCATGTACCGGCCCTCCGCCGGAGCGTGGAAGGCATCCAGGACCCGCTGCGCCTCGATGAACGCGCCGCGCAGGTTGCTGGCCGCCTTGCCGATCGTGACGTTGTACTGCGCCGAGGTCAGCGTCCGCACCGCGCGCCGGCCGAGGCCGCGGGCGACGGCCTTGACCTGTGGGCGCAGTAGCTTGCCCCAGCCGTTGAGGTCGAAGTCGTTCTGTTCGTCGGTGACCTTCACGGCGCTGTAGACGTTCCCGCCGAACGCGACCGGGACTTTGCGTTCCTTGTACTCGTCAAACACGATCGGCTTCGACCGGTCGTTGCGCCACTCGTAGTCGTGGAACGGCAGAACGCCCTCCACGGGAACGCTGATCGTGTCGTTCTCGGCGCCCTTGAACTGGTCGACGCCCTGCTTCTGGAACAGGTTCGGGATGACCAGTTCCTGCTCCAGCATGCCGACCGCGGTAGCGACCAGCTTCTCAGGCTTGACGATCTGGTGTTCTGCCAACGTGTGCCCTCCGGGCATAGAAAAGGCCCCCGCGCATCGCAGGGGCCGAACAGGTCAGGGGATCCTCAGCGCCGGCCGCCGTAGCGGCGCGCGAGGGTGCGCGGATCGGTTTCGGTGTCGCCGTCGTCGGCCGGGTCCAGGCCGCCGCGCAGGACGACCGGCTCGGCCGGGGCCGCGTACTTCTGAAGTGCCTTCGCGTCGGCCTCCAGCTCGGCGACGCTCGCGCCGCGCAGCCGTTCAGCGAGGTCGTCAGGAAGGCCGTACTTTCGGGCGACGCGTTCGCGGGCGACCTGCTGTTCCAGCTCGGCGTTGCGGGTCTTGATGTCGGCCACGGCCTGCTCGTACTCTTCGGCTGTCTTCGCCCCGTCCAGGCGGGCTTCGGCCTCGCGCAGCCGAGTGCGGTAGTTGGCCGCTTCGGCATTGGCCTTGGTGAGCCGCTTGCGGGCCCACTCGGGCAGCTCGTCTACCTGGCCGCCGCCGTCATCGGAACTCGGGTTCTCCGTGGTCGGGGTGTCGGTGTCCGCGTTGGTCGGATCCTGCGGCTGCTCGGTGGTGTCGTCGGTGACCGGTGCGGTCATGGTGCTTGCGCCTCCTGGGCAGTGCGGGCAGGCAGCGCCTCCCGGGCGTCGGCCTGCTGTTGACGGATGAAGCGCCGCCACGCGCGAAGGGCGGCCTTGCCGGACAGCCCCTTGGTGACCTTCGGCCACAGCTCCTGGTATTCGCGGTTCAGCGCGTACAGGCGGGAGCTGGCGTACTGGCCGCGGTCGAAGACGGGCTCGGCGTAGCAGTGACAGTTGTCGTGGTACCGATCGCCGTCCGCATACTCGGCGGAGCGCTGTGACCGGTAGACCGGACCGCGGGAGATCAACATGGCGCACCAGCCACACGGCGTACCCGTCCGCGACAGCCGGATGTAGCCGATCGCCCGCCGGTCGCGTTCAGCAGCCGACCACATCGTGCTGCGTGCGCCGTTCATCACGAGACGTTCCGCGGTGGCGGCCTGCCTCGTGCCGGCCCGTCGGTGCGCGTCGTCGCGCAGGTCGTCGACCAGCTCGGCGGGCTGGCTGGTGTCGATGTCGGCGAGCTTACGATCGAGGTTGCGCGGCCCCAGCTCCTCCAGGGCGATGCGCGCTTCCTTCTCGGCCGCCTGCTCCAACCGCTCCAGGTCGCGGTCCAGGGCGTCGAGCTGCTCGACCAGAATCCGATCGTCGTCATCATCGCCGGCCCGGCCGCCATCCAGCGCCGGCACATCCGCGGCCGTCCGCGGTGCGGCATCGTCCGCCGCCGGGGCGGGCGCCGCAGGTGCCGGGCCGGTGAGAGCAGCGAACTCGTTGCGCAGCATGCCGAGCGTGACGTACGGCGGGTCCGGACGCCGCGGGTCAGCGACCGTCGTACCGGTGCGCAGCGCCCGGACCAGGCGGTAGTAGGCCATGGCCAGGTCCCGGCCGCGGGCGCGGCGGGTCATCACCAGGTGAATGGCCCGGCGCAGCCATGCCGCGCTCAGCGCGGCGGTGCGGGTAGGCGGTACGCCGGCCCACAGCGTCAACGCGTCGCCGATGGTGGCCACGCCGAGCTGCGTCAACGCGAGGTGGAAGGCGGTCGACGCCTGGTCGGCCTCCGCCGCGCGGACCGGGCTCGTCACGCGGCCACCGGCTCCGCGGCCGGCTCGGGCGTGGCTCGGCGGATGGACTGGGCAAGCTGGAGTTCCGCGTCGTCGTCCTCGCGGATCTGCTCCCACTCCCTGATCTCCGTCGCGGTCACCCCGGGCACCCTCGACCACAGGCCGCGCTTCGGAATGCTCAGCGACTCGGCGAGCTTGCCCAATCCGTCAGCGGACTGCGCGAGCGACCGCATTTCCATGTCGCGCCACAGCACTTCGCCCGCGTAGTCCTCGGCCGCGGCCGTGTCGCCAGCCAGCTCCGCAGCGACCCTGAACACCCTTTCCCACGCCTCACCGAACATCGCCCGGAACTCTGCGATCTTGCGGCTGAGGGCGGTCTCCGCGGCCAGCAGCGCCTCCGCACTGAGGTTGGCGATCTGCCCGAGCAGGTGGTGCGGAGGGGTCTGGCTGATCGCGGACAGGTGCCGGATGCTCATGTCAATGCTGTCGATGAACCCGCCCAGCGGTGTCTCCGCGAGGGAGTCGAACTTGACGTCCGGATCCTCCGCGAACAAGAACCTCTTCGCGTTGACGTTGACCGGCAACGGGATCGGCTGCCCGTTGTCGTCCAGGATCGGTTCACCGTCCGCGTCGCGCTTGATCGGCGGGGCCATACCCGTCGCCGTCCGAACTTTGAACGACGCGTAGGTCTGCGCAACCAACAAGTCAAAAATCGTCTGATTGATGCGGTTCTGCAAGGCGATCATCGGCTCGATCACACCGACCGTGCGGCCCTCCAGATCCACCGCAGCGCAAAACCGGGTGACCGGACACTCGGAACAGCCATGCCGGCGAACCCGGCTCACGCGGACACTGGCGGCGTCGGTGAAGCTCTTGAACGTCACGCGGTACTCGCTGGCGGCGTCCCACATCCGCGCTACACCCGGCAGATCACCGGTCGGCCGACGGGTCACCGTCAGCGCCGCGTACGGCACGAGGTCGTTCGCCGGGTCCTCGTACACCGCCGAAGTGCGCATCGCGGACAGCCCCTTGGTACGCACCTTCCCCTTGACTTTCTCGGTCAGGGCGAAGCTGTGCCCGAACGTGAGGGCCCCGCGGTGAATGGCGGCCTGGCGTGCGTCCAACCTGGACTGCTGCCAGTGCCGCCACTCCGGAAGCTGCGCCGCCGGCTGCGTATCCACAGTCCGGCCGCGACGGAACGAATCGACGTACAGGGCTTGCGCCGGCGTACCGACCAGCAGAGGCATCCAGTTCGAGATCGCCCGCTTCGCGAGCAGCCGGTACTCGTCGTCGGCGAAGGCCGGCATATACGGGTCATCGTGCTTGCCCTGCACGTAGTTGTCGATGCGCTCCAGCCGAGGCGTGTCCCGATCGAGGGTCGCCAGGAGCTGGCGGGCCAGAGCGCGCGGGGCGCCGTCCACCAGGTCAGTCACATTTACACACCCCCGGTTAGAGGAAGTAGCCGCGACCGGTGCGCGCCCGGGTCTTCTTGCCGCGGGTGCGCAGGTCGTACAAGGCTTCGTGAGCGAGCATCAGCGCGGCATAGAGATCGACCTTGCGCGGCGATTCACGCCCACCGGCCTTACCGAAGGAGATGCCGTAGTTGTTGACCCGCCGGTGCGCGTTGAGCACATGCCGGCGCAAGGCCAGGTCCCCGTCATGGCCGAGCTTGCCATCGAAGATCGAGCGCATCAGCCGCTCGTGCGCCCGGGTGACCCGCTGCAAGCTCTGCCGCATGTCCCAGGCGATGGCGTTGCGGCCCTCGGCCTTGACGGTCAGGCCCTCGCCGTAGGTGGCGGCCCAGTCCTCGATGAAGGACTCCCACAAGGCGACATCGGCGTAGAAGCCCTGCACGTTGAACACGCGGAACGCGTCGTGCACCGCGGAATCCACCGCGGAACGATCGACTTCCCAGCCGTCGCCAGCCGGGCCGTCCGGTCGTTCCCACAGGCCGAGCACGAACGCAACGCGATCCGACGTTCTGATTGCGACGATTCCGGTTGAATCATCTGATTTCCCGCCATCGAAGCCCATGACGATCTCGTCGCCCGGCTTCAGAGTGGCGCCCTCGACGTACAGCGGCACCCAGTTCTCTGGGCCGAACAAGGCGTCTTCATCGGCCACGATTTGGTTGAGCCACATCCGCCGCGACCGGGCCGGCGACAGCGTGATGTCGAGAACCGATTGGATGATCGTGTCGACGCGCAGCCAGACCGCGTCCCCGCGGATCTTCGGGATGACGATGCGCAGCGCCTCGGGCGTCAGCGGTGTCTTCGGGTGCGCCTCCACGCTGTCGTAGAGGAAGCCGACGTCGAGCGCGCGGCCTTCGCGGATCTTGTCGAATGCCTCGCGCATCCGCTCGCCGACACTGTCTTCGCCGGGCAGGTAGGCGTTGGTGATCGCCAGGTAGCGCGAGTCCTTCTTGGTGGCGTTGCCGTCGATCGTCTCGTACATCTGGTGGCCGTTGTTGCCACGGATCCAGTGGTGCGTCTCGTTGAGCACGACGAACGTGCTTCGGCCACCTTCCAGGGCTCGGTACGAGCTGGTGACCGCCTCCAGGCGCTGCCGGCCGCCGTTCGCACGGATCAGCTCCGCGCCGGCCTTGATCCCGTACGTCGCGATGAAGTGCTTGCTCATCAGCGACGGGAACAAGGTCATGGTGTTGCGGGTCTGCTCCCGGCTCACGGCGGCGACCTGCACCCACGCCTGCGGATGCGGCGCCCCGACCGGGTCACCGGTCTTCGGATCGAAGTGGATGAAGCGGCTGGGGCCGACCAGCTCGATCAGGCACATCACCGCGACGAGGGGATCCTTGCCCCAGCCCTTGAGGCGCTGGAGCACGCCCTTGCGGTAGATGAACCGGCCGCGGTGACCGACGGCGTACCACCACAAGATGAACCGCAACTGTTCCTTGGTGAATCGCCACGGCTTGCCGTCCTCGCCGAGCAGGTATTCCGCGCACCAGCCGGCGATCTGCCAGCCGAGCGTGAAGACGGGCAGCCGCCAGGAGCCGTCGTCGTTGCGTTCCCAGGTCGGCCCGAGGTAGGTCGGTTCGAGGGCTTCGATCTCGGCGGCCTCGATGCGCGATCACCTCCCCCGCTTCGGTGGCCATCCCTTCCGCGGAGCAGGCCGGTCCGCCGGGCGTGGGCGCAGCGAGCGCACCCAATCGATCAGGGCGTGATCGGCGTAGCTCATCGAGCAATGGCCCATACGGCAGGCGCGGCACCAGTGCCGCTTCACTGCGCCACGCCCAGTTCGCGGCGGTAGTCCTCGATCGCCACCACCGACGCCGGGGTGGAGTCGTCATCCGGCTCGTGCAGCTCGATGCGCACCCGGCGCCGGTCGCCCTCGGTAACCAGCAGCCGTTCCAGCGCCGAGTAGATCGTCTGGAGCATCTGGCCGCTGCGCTTCATAGACTTCTTGTAGTGCGACAGGTCGTCGCACACGCTCATCGCAAACGCCCAATCGGAGTTCTGGTAGAAGTCCGCCTGGCCGGACGAGCGCAGCGACTCGTAGAGCCGAGCGGCGATTGGATGCCAGCCCGGGTCGGGCTCGGGCACGGTCACCGGCCGCAGCTCGCCCTTGGTAACCGGTTGCACCTGACTGCCGCCACGTTCCCGCGGCCGGGCAAGGTCCGCTTCCCGGTTCGGGATGGGTCCAGGCACGTCGATCACCTCGCATACCACAGGTCGAGCGGCATCGCGGGTTATCCACAGACGGTGGATATCCACAGGCCGGCAGGTGTTGGGTCGCGCTCACGGCGCAGTAGCGGGCACGCTGCCAGGGTCGGCGAAGGACACTCCCTCACGGCGCCGGCCGCGGCCTTGGGCAGGTGGGGCGCGGCGAGCAGCAGATCCGCCGACGGCTCCGGGGCGGCCCGCGTAACAGCAGGCCGCCCCCGGGTTTGAGGAAGAGGCCGGAACCACCACACGGGGGAATGGCGGTCCCGGCCTCGACAGCGTAGAAGATCAACAGCGCAGATGGATCGCCTGTCCGGACGGCTAGAACAGGCCGCCGGTCAGGAAGTGCAGCACCAGCCAGGCCAGGCCGGCGAGCAGCGCGAACCGCCGTAGCCGCACCCAGCCGGTCACCCGCGGACGCTTGCCCGGCTCGCCGATCGCGAACCAGCGCCACACGTGCTCCGACAGCGTGTCGCCCGGAGCCTTGCGCGCCAGGGCGACGCCTTCAACGAGGGCGAAGAGCGCGAGCCAGCCAATCCATAGCCAGGCCCAGATGTCCACGGCACCTCCCGGTGAGAGCGGTCGAAGGTGGCCCCCGCCCCAGGGCTGTATGCCGGCTGAGGCGGGGGCCACGCAGAGGGGGCTCTCAAACAAGGCCGGGGTGGGCCTCGGAGCGCCGATACCTGCGGTCATGCCGGCGCCGTTGGGCAGCTCGGGCCGCAGCTCCCTCTCGTGAGGATTTGCGCTGGTGATGCCACCCGCAGAGCGAGGCCAGGTTGGCGTCTCGGTGGTCGTCACCAGCGACGATGTGATCCACGTCTGTGGCCGGCTCCGCGCACCGAAGACGGTTGACGTCTTTCGCGGTGCAGCGATATCCATCGCGACGCAGGATCCGCGTACGGATTGCCGGCCAGTCCGGGGGGAGCCGGTCACGTCGATCTGATCCTTCCCAGCTCGACATCCGGCTCCCCCTTTGCGGTGCGGAGTATTGGCCCCGACGACGTGTGCGCGGACGCGTGCCGACCCAGGGCCGAGACTTGGGGAGATCGTGAAGGCTCCACTGCAATACAGCGTGGCTGCCTTATCGGTTCGCCGGTTGACTTGATTACCGGCCCCGGAGGGGCCCTTACCGGCGTTGCCGTTTCAACCTCACACTATTAATACGCAGCGGCGAAGGAGAAACTTCGACGATCTTGCGAGTGAGCCACACCACACGCCCTGCGGGCGGTTGTTTGCGACGGCGGAAGGGCAGCCAACGGGATCGCCAGCAAGGCAGGCGACACAGTATTACTGCGCTGCCGGGAAGCGGCGACCGGTAACAGCTTTGCCGGCGATGCAGCTAACAGGCCCCTCCGGGGCCTCGATGTCAAAGGTTTAGCGGCGACGCTTCATCATGGCCCCTCCGGGGCCTTATGGCTTGCCGTAAACAGCTTCACAGTATTAATACGCTCCCGGCGTCCCGGAAGTTCGGCAAGTTCGAGAGTTGCCTAGATCACAACACGATCCGCTACGGGGGATCGCCGGCTTGACCAGGCTTCGACATCATGCCAGCGGTGACGGCGATCACGTCCGCCGAAGAAGCTTCTCCACGCCAGCGAATTACTAGAAGAGAGGTTTTCCGCAGGCCCGTGGAGGTGGTCACGCCCAATGACGATGACAGCGACCGTGATCGACGACCAGGAGCGCGAGCGCCGGCTGCGCGAAGCGCTGTGCCTCTGGTGCTCTGTGCCGCTCCCCGCCGATGCCTCCTACCAGCGGGAGTTCTGCGGCGCTACCTGCCGGCAGCGCAACCACCGCGCCCTAAAGCGCGCCGGGCTGCGATAAACGGTCACGCGGACCGCCGAATATCCTCATTCATCCGCCGCCGGAATGGCGTCACAACGGCCCTGGAACCTTGGCATTCTGCGAGCTGCTAAGACGTACCGGTCTTCGCGTTTCTTAGTAAGAGGTATTACCCCCTCCCCACCCTTCCGCCGACGCGATTTCAGTGGGTACAAAACTGCCCCTGAGCAGCGCAAACACGCGCCGCAGCAACGCTGTAGAGCGGCCCGAAAAGGAGCCCCTGAGGACAGCTCAGAGCGACCCATCAACCCGCGCAGCGACGCATTTAGAGCCATTGACCAGCGCATTTGACAATGAGTTGGTGCATGGCCTAGCTTTTGACGCGTCACCGCAACCGAGCAACACAGCGGAGACAAGCGACAAACCCGAATACGGGGGTTGCGAGAACCAAAGCGAATAGGCTAGGTTCAATCGCAGAACGGAACGCAGCGCCAGACAGTGAACACCTAAGCCATACCGGGTGCGAACGGGGCGGACGGCAACTGACCGGCTGTCAGGCAAGCGTTACGGACAACGCGAACTCGCATCCCACGAACACGGGAATGCAACACAGCACCACTGCATGACAGCAACAGGGCAACCCAGCGTGGCCCAGAGGCTGGGAACGGAACGGAAAGCGGTTGGGTTCTTAGCGGAACCTGTCCGGCGACATGTTCATTGTGAATTCCATATTGGGCTAGCGGTTGATACTCCGCGCTGCCGATACAGGCACCACCTTTCGGGGTGGGTCCTGGAAATCGCGAGGCAGGGCGAGCGAACCGGACGCGACTGCCGCCCCCTGTAGCGGGGGGCCGGGGCTCCGAGGAACGCGCCGCTACCGGCACGATTGTCAACACCTGTGGACTATCCACGGGGGTAGACGCCGCGCCGTTCAAAGACGACCCGCGACCCACTACCCACCTGCATCACGGGATGAGTGGCACAGCGTCATGGCTGATCGCGGGTGCTTGTCACGACACGATGTGTAAATGTAGTCAATGCCCCATTGCCCCTGAGGTGCGGTCCGCGAATTGGACAACCTCAGAGGCAGGGCCTCATGTGTAAATGGAGTCAAGATGGACGATGGCGACGAGACCCGCGATAGCGCGGGACTGTTGAACGACCTCACGGAGTACAAACCGCTGGTCTACGTCTGGCGCGGTCAGACGTTGCAGGGCTCGATGTGGGTGCCGGCGGATCCGCCCGAGGGCGGGGACTCGATCAGGCTCGGTGCGCTGGACATGCGAGAGCAGAGCAGCGTGTACGACCTGACCGACGATGACGTGCGGTACCTGGAGATCCGCGCGACCGCGTGGGGCGACTACACCGGCTCGACGTACGACCGGAGCAACGCCCGATCCATCCGCCGCGACTTCGGCGACCACGTGATCACGCTCCGGGCCGACTTCGGGTTTGAAGTGCTGCTCGTGCGGATCGGTGTCGACATCCCCGAAGGGTTGTACGACGCAATCGTGGGCCTGCGCGAGTGCTCGCTGTACGACGAGTCCGACCTGTCCGACCTGGAATCCGAGCTGGAATCCGAGGACTGGGCGAACTGGGGTCGCAGCGACTGGACGGGCGAGGTCCGCAAGCTCGCGCAGCAGCTCGACCAGGACGACGACGTGACCGAGCTGCACGACGACGCGTACGCCGATGACCTGTTCTGGGCTGTGTGCGCCGACGGTGAGGCCGGCTACTGGCAGGCGGAAACCGCCGTGTCCGGCTACTGGTCCGACTTCGAGCGGGCCGCCAAGCTGGCCTGGCAGGAGATCGAGCGCCGCCGCATGGCGGCGTTAGAGGAATGGGCGCGCGAACTGTCCGCGCCGATCCCCGGGCAACTCGCCCTCGCAATCTGAAATGCCGAAACCCCTTCGGGGGTCGCGTGGATTGGCATTCCACGCCTGATGACGGCTGCCCTTGGCGCTGACTGATTGCTTAAATCAAATCTCCCGATGGGACGACCTATGCCCGTGGAACCGATTCACCCGAACCCGCACGTCGTTGCCGCGCTGGCGGCGCTGTCGGACGCGCTGGACCACCTAAACATGGCTGGCTACCCATATGCCGTGGGCATCAAGGGGGTCGATGAGCCGTACGGCATGGTGCAGCGTGCCGCCGATCGCACGCTCGTGCACGCATTCCCTGACCTGGACTCCGACGAGATCCAGTACGCACGGGCCGACAGCGGCGAAAGCTACGAGCACGTGGTTCGCGCGCTGCGGCACGAGCGCGCTGGTTGCATGCAGGACGTGTCTACGGCCGAGAACGGGCAGACCCCGTGAGTCGGCAACCCGACGCGCGGAGCGTCGTCACGTACCGATGGCAGCACTGCAAAGGCGGATACGACGTCACCGATCAGTCGTTCTGCGAGGCGAACGCCGACAGGGTCCGCGCGTGGGACGGCGCGCACGGCGATCTCTGCCTTGTGGAGGTCATCCGCACCCCGCGGGGCCGCTGGCGGATCACGTCAACCGAATGCGCGGCCGGCATTCCGATCAGCGGTTACGACCGTCGGTTCCCCTCGCCGCTGGATGCACTGGGTTACGTGCTCAAACGGTCAAGCCGGCGTCCCGTCGAGGCTGTCTGCCGGTGCGGCACTCCCGGCGCCGAATGCGACTAGTGGTTCGCCGAAACCCCTTCGGGGGTCGGGTGGATTGGCATTCCACCCCTGACGATGGCTGCCAAACGCAGGAGGACACCAAATGCCGAAGGTCATTGACGAGAATTCGTACAGCGAGGCGCACCACACGATTTACGGGAGCATCGAGGATGCCGACCCGATCACCGTCGAAAAGCGCCGCTTCCTGCCGTCCCGTTTCTCGGTGACGTACGACTACCGGACGCACGTCAATCCGGTCGGCTGGTCACCGCGCCTGATCGACATCAGCGGCCCGTGGATCGACGAGGACGGCATCGCCACAGGCGACGGATCGGGACGGGTCCTGTTGCCGCCGAGCCAGGCGCCGCAGTGGGCGCGCGACTTCGTCACGGCGAAGGTTCCGAGCCTGCGGCTGGTCGATCAGTGAGAACGCCGAAACCCCTTCGGGGGTCCGCCGGCCTGGCATGCCGGCGCTGATGAGGCTGCCACTTGGGGAGGAAACCTTGAGCAACAACACGGTCGAGCGCGTTCGGGTGCTCGCGGGACACACCAGTCCGGAGACCGCGTACCTGGTGGAGGACTACCCGTACGGGCGGGTGCTGCGTTGCCAGATCCGCTATTGGATCGAGACCGCGAGCAAGGGTGCAAAGAAGGGGATGCAGCGGTTCGTCCGGCAGACCACCAATCCGAAGGTCGCGGGTGAGCCGTGGAACAAGCCGCACGCGGGGCAGTACGCGCCGCTGGTGTTCCTGTACCTCGACGGCGATGACTATGTGCAGCACATCGGCGTGTCGGAGTACGGCATCGATCCGCACGCGGACGCCCGGCTGCGGCTGATGGGCATCTACGAGCAGATGAGTACCGAGCAGCGCGCCCGCTATGACGCCCTGCTTGCGGTGTCGCGCCGGTACGAGGAGCCGTGGCAGCAGTGGGAAGCGACCATCGCGGCGATGGCTGAGCACATCCGCAGCACCGGTGAGGATCCCGTCCTGACTAACGGTCTCTGGGAGTGGCCCGCTGGGCGGGCGTACGTCACCGATCACAACCTGCCGGTGTACGTTACCGCCGCTCGACAGCAGCTCACCGCCGAGCAATAGCCCAATTCCCTCGATCACTCCCGTTGAGCCGAAACCGCGTCCGGCTCAACGCGGGCCGGGCTCGGTCCGCCGGATTGGCATTCCGGCGCTGACGATGGCTGCCAATCACCCGTGAAGGCGATGACGCGATGAACTTTGAAGAAGTCACTGATCCGGCCGCGTTCCTGAAGCCCACGTTGCGCGACGCCGCCCGCCGATTCGGCGTGAAGCGCTATTCGGATATGACCAAGGCCGATTTGGTCGAAGCACTGGGACACACCGCCTGGTCGCCGGCTGCTGAGGCGATCCACACCTACCTGAACGAGCACCACCCGAAGAACGGCCAGCCGCCGCAGACCTGCGCCGTGTGCTTCCGCCCGAGGGACAGGCACTCCCTGCCGACCCCGAGCCGCTTCGGTTGGCCCAGCGAGTGGCGTTGGCCGCTGGGCGAGCCCTTCCGCCGCTGACCTGCCGAAACCCCTTCGGGGGTCCGCCGGCCTGGCATGCCGGCGCCGACGAGGCTGCCAATGGAGGAACGAATGGAAGCGGAAGAACTCACCAGGGAGGATCCCGGTCCGGCATTGATTCCGCTGAACACGCATGAGCTGCGCGTCGGCGACATCGTGCACCTGTTCGGCATGCGCGTGCATCTGTCCCGCGAGCCGCACATCGAGAAGCGTCAGCGTGTGGTCTACGCGTGGGATGGCGACGTGCTGAACCCGGAAGAAGCCATCGCGTACGGCATGGTCCCTCGCAGCTTCCTCGGCGACAACCGATGGCACGAGGAACACGGCTGGGTCTGGGAGCAGACCAACCGATGGCTCGTCCAGGGTAACGACCTGGCGATGTGGGCGGTCGAGCGTCCCGCTGAGGCGGAGGCGAGCTGACGATGGCCACCAAGCTGTCACAGCGGCTCTCCGACGGCACGACGATCACGGTTCGCCGTTCCCGCACGCTGATCGGTACCCAGTTCGTCGAGGTCCACTCGGTGCGCGGCGTGGCCAAACACGCGCTGTTGTGGATGGACGGCGGCATGTACGTGCTGTACGGCAAGGGCGACATGATGCGGATCCGTCACCCGGACTACAGCTTCGCCCCGACCGAGGCCGAGGCCGGGCGCAAGGCTCTCGCGTTCTTCGTCGACAGCGCGGAGAGCGTGATCGAGCACGCGAAGAGCGAGGGCATTCCGGTAGCCGACTGCTACTGAACTCGCCTGCACCCCGATCCCCCGTTGAGCCGAAACCGCGTCCGGCTCCATCGGTCGGGCTGCGGTCCGCCGGATTGGCATTCCGGCGCTGACGATGGCTGCCACAAAGGAGCGCGGACATGGACGACGACCAGATGGTGTACGTCAACTTCACCGAGACCACCGAATACAGCCTGGAACTGGAACTCGTCGAGATGGCGAAGGTTCTCGGGATCGGTAAGAAGAAGCTGGCCACGATGATCGAGAACGGCGAGGACTTGGAGCCGTCCGACGCGGCCGTGGCGCGGATGCGCAAGCAGGCCGAGGTCACCGACGGACAGGTGACGGTCGACGACTTCGGCGAAGCCTGATTGCACGCCGAAACCCGCCCCGGCGCGACGCCGGGGCGGGTCGCGTGGACTGGCATTCCACGCCTGATGACGGCTGCCACATTCCCTGACGAAAGGTGCGGGCGATGGACCCTGCCCTGATGAACGACGACCAGCGCCGCGACCACTTCCGTGGCCTCGCGCAGGACTACGCCCGCCGGTACGCGCAGCTCGTGATTGATGCGCTCGGCGGGCAGGTCTCCAGCAACGCCGCTGCGGTCCTGCATCGCATGGGGTTCGAGCTGGGACACGACGCGTGCCAGATCTTGGCCAACGAGATCCGGCCTCGCGTCGCCCCGGCCTCTGTCGACGACCGGCCCACCGTGACGATCACCCGGGAACAGGTCGAGTGCTGGGCCGGACGCACGCTCACCGACGACGAGGTGTACGTCCTGGACGGCTGCATTCCGAACTCGTCGATCCCGGACGCCGTCGGAGACATCGTCGCCAGCTTCCCCGAGGACAGCGACGATGAGTGACGTCCTGGAGATCCGAGGCGACCTGCGGGTCCGGCTCGCGCACGACGGCTGCGCCGCCGAGCCGTACTTCGAGGGGCGTAGTCCGATCCTGCGGCTCTACCCGTCGCGCTCGTGGGGCGGCTGGCGAGGCGAGTACATCGACAGCATCGGCGCATACACGCCGACCGCGGCCGACGACATCCTGACCGCTGCGGAGAAGTGGGCCGGCGGGCCGGACCTGTTCGAGCGGTACCTGCGGATGTTCCACGGGACCACCGCGGTCGAGTGGTACGACGGGCGCCCGGGTGGCGGGGACTTCGTGTACGTCACGTTCGACACCGCGGGCTGGCGCGCTCGCTACGACCTGCCGGATGACGTCGCCGGCATCGTCGATCTCAGCGAGTGGCGTGCGTACTGCGAGGGCGACGTCTACGGCTACGTCGTCGAGGAGCGGGCGACCTGGCAACGCACCAACGGGGCCGGCGAGGTGGCCGAGACCCGCGAGACGTGGGAGCCGGTCGATTCCTGCTGGGGCTTCTACGGCCACCAGTACGCCGAGACAGCCGGCCGCAGCGTGCTCGACGCCATGACCTCAGCGCTTCCCGCTGCGGCCTGATCACGACAGGAGAGCAGTCATGCAGTTCCCGCAACGAATCGGCCCGGACCGTGTCGTCGCCTTCATCCAGATCGGGTCGGCGCCCGGCACTCAGGCCCATCAGGGCGTCGCGATCACCAAGGACAAGGACGGCTTCAACGTCCATTCCGTCTGGCTGGCAGACGCCGAAATCGGTCGGTGGGAGGCGCAGAACGGCCGATACGGCGTCACCTGGCAGCGCGCCCTTGACGCGATGGTCGATCGCGCCGCCACCTCACCCCCGCCGTAAGCCGAAACCCCGCCCCGGGCTGCCGGTGGTGCGGGTCGCCAGGGCGTGGCGTCCCTGGCCTGACGATGGCTGCCAATCAAGGAGATCTACGTGGACGAATACGTTCGAGCGGACGCGACCGTGACGGTCACGCTCGATGCGAACCTGGCCCTGCTGCTCATGTCCGGCATCCGCCGGATGGACGCCGCCTGGACCAAGGCGCTGACCAAGGAGGAAGCCGGCAGCAAGATCGAGCCCGACATCCGCGCGGCTCGTAACCTGCCCAACCACATTGCCCGCGCCCTGCGGGACCTGGGCGAGAAGGTCAGCACGGCCGAACTCAGCTTCGGCAAGGTCGAGATCATCAAGTAGTGCCGAAACCTGCGTCCCGGCCAGCGCCGGGGCGTAGGTCGTGTGGGCGGCATCCTACACCTGACGATGGCTGCCACCAGGGGATACGCGCGTGACGGGCGCCCCGTGTGGGCGGCCATCACGCATTTCTGACCCGCCCGCGTAGCGCTGTGGTTGAGGGACCTCCCACGGCTGCCGGATCGCGGGGCGGCAACGCCGAAGGCGAGGAGGCAAATCCCTGGTGCGTTTGACACCACGCAAGGAAGAGATCGACGGCGTCAAAGCCATCCTGGAAAGCGACGCCTACACCACCGCCGACCAGATGGCCAAGGCCCTGATCAAAGAGGTCGCCGACATGCTGTGGATGCGCGACTGGTTCGCGCTCGTCCACCTCAACGAGGCAGGAAGCGGCGGGCTGAACTGGGCGCCGTTCGCCAGCCCGATCGAAGCACTGAACACCGCCGAGAAGATCGCCATCGGCGGACGCTTCGGCACGGTCAAGCTCTACAGCCCCGGCGCCCTGCTCGGCAACGCCCTCGGCAAGAAGGGCTGGAAGGGCTTCTGCCAGGACCCGGGATGCGGTCACGCCCCGTTCCTGCACCTCATGGACGGCAGCGCCCGCGGCGCCTGCGGCCTCGCCTCCATGTGCACCTGCAAGAAGTACATCAAGTGACACGGCCGACGGGGGACGACACCATGCCGCATCCGCACCCGCTTGACGAGCTGCCGGCGCTGATCTCCGTGCCGCACGCCGCGAAGCTGCTCGGCCTCGCGCGGGCCTCCGCGTACCGCTACGCCGCAGCCGGCGAACTGCCGGTCCACCGGATGGGCGGACGCGTGTACGTGATCACCGCCAAGATCCGCCCCCTCATCGACGGCAGCGAGGAGCTGGCCGCCTGACACGAAAGGAAGATGATGCCGAGCAAGACCACGAAGGCCAGCGGCGCGGAGCAAGGCGGTCAGCCGAAGATTCCCGGGATCTCGGTCTACCAGCGGCGCGGACGGTGGACCTTCATGGTCTACCTCGACAAGGACCCGCTCACCGGCAAGCGCCCCTCGATTCAAGGACCGGTCTTCGACACCGACGCCGAGGCGTTCCAAGCGGCCGTCCTCGCCAAGGCGAAGGCCGAGGAGAACGGCGGCAAGAAACTGGTCCTGCCGACCGACACGGTCGAACAGGTCGTCTCCAAGTGGCTGGTGGCCGTCAAGGACTCCGTCAAGCCGAGCCAGTACGCGAACTGGGAGACCAACGCCCGCGCCTACGTGTACCCGCTCATCGGGCATCTCCCGTTCCGCAAGGCCGACGTGACGGTCCTGAACGCGTTCTACGCACGGCTGTCCAACAACGGGCGGATCAAGCCCGACAACAACCTGAAGATGTACCAGTACTGGTCGAAGCACCGCGACCAGCGCGACGGCCAAGGCCCCACGTCCCGCGAGATCGCCGAAGCGTGCGGGGTCACCATCCACGCCGCGAAGGCCGCCGTCACCCGCTACCGGCGCGGCCGGGTGGCCGAGGCGAAACCGACCGGCCTCGCCCGCAAGTCGATCAAGAACATCCACGGGATGCTCTGCCTGGTCTGGGTCGACGTCATCGGCCAAGGGTTCAAGGTCGACAACGCCACCACCAACGCGCGGATCCCGAAGCAGCCAGGCCGGCGGCGATCGAGGACGCGTGAGGCGACCTGGACCGTCGAGCACCTGGCCCGGTGGCTGGCCTTCGCGCTGCGGGATCGGTTCTACGGGCTGTGGGTGCTCGAAGCCACCACCGGGATGCGCCGCTCCGAGCTGGCCGGCGCGGATGAGGTCCGCCTCGACCGCGAGAAGAAGATCCTGCACGTCCACGAGACCCGCGTGGTGGTCAACGGGCGGGCGGAGGACTCCGACGGCAAGACCGATGCCGGGTGGCGGGCGATCAGCTTGGACGACTTCACGTTCGAGGTGATCTGCCGCTACATCGACATGCTCCACGAGGAGGCGAAGAAGTACGGCAAGGGCTACGAGAACCCCGGCAAGCTGGCCGTCTGGCCGGACGGCAAGCTCGTCCACCCGGACACCCTCACGCGTCGCTTCAACAAGCTGGTCGACCTCGCCGGAGTCCCCAAGATCCGGCTGCATGACGTGCGTCACGCGTACGTGACCCTCGCTCGGATCCTCGGAGTCAACCGAAAGATCCTCGCGGACCGCGTCGGGCACGCCAACGAAACGGTCACCGACACCGTTTACACCCACGTCAGCGTCGGACATGACCGCGAGCTGGCGGACAAGATCGGCGGGGCAATCCTGGAAGCCCTGAAGGAAGCGGCCGGATCTGAGTTGAAGGTGGAGCTGGAAGCCGGCCGCGTGTACGAGTTGGAGGCCGGCGCCGCCCCGGTCGATCAGCGCGGAGAACTTTTCGCGGCCTGACCCGGGTTTACTGCCATTCTTACTGCCAAACGCCCTCCCAGACAGTGTCTGGGAGGGCGTTTTCCCTGGTAGCGGGGACAGGATTTGAACCTGCGACCTCTGGGTTATGAGCCCAGCGAGCTACCGAGCTGCTCCACCCCGCGTCGGTAGATAAAGCTTAGCTCGCCGCCCCCGGGGGCCTGCAACCGGGTTCCTCCCGGCCACTTTCGCCTGGTCAAGCGCCTGGACGCAGCGCGCCCGGCCGGGGTGAGCCGGCCGGGCGCGGTATCCGTGCGGCAGGTTCAGTGCGACCCGATCTCCGCCGGGACGCGGTGGCGGCCCCGGGAGCGGGCCGCGATCAGGGCGACGACGTTCAGCAGCAGGCCGGCGACGGCCACCCCGGTGACCAGGTTGACGCCGGGCCGGAACGGGGTGAAGTCGGCGGAGGCCGCGGTGGTCGCCGAGGCCACCAGGCCGGTCACCACGGCCAGTACCAGCGCGGTGCCGACCTGGCCGGACGACTGGACCAGGCCGGATGCCAGGCCCTGCTCGGAGTCGTCGATGCCGTCGGTGGCCTGCGCCATGATCGAGCTGAAGCCGAACGCGAAACCGCCGCCCAGCAGCAGCATCGTCGGCAGCACGGTGACCAGGTAGTCGGGGCGGGTGCCGGCGGTCGCCAGGAACCACACGTACCCGGCGCTGAGCGAGGTCATCGCGGCCACGATCAGCGGCGCGGTGCCGTGCCTGTCGATCAGCCGGCCCATGAACGGCGAGCTGAACGCGACCAGCAGGCCGGCCGGCAGCAGGGCCAGCGCCATGCTCAGCGGCGACCAGTGCAGCACGTCCTGCAGGTAGAGGGTCATCATGAACTGGAAGCTGACGTACGAGCCCATCAGCGCGATCATGCTGGCGTTGGCCCGCACTATCGACCCGATCCGGAAGATGCTGAGCCGCACCAGCGGGTGCCGGACCCGGCTCTCCGCCGCCACGAAGGTGGCCAGCAGCACCACCGCGAGCACGGCGGCGGTGACGGTCAGCGCGCCGAGGCCCCGCTGCGGCGCGGTGACCACCGCGTACACCGCGAGCAGCATGCCGCCGACCAGGGTGACCGCGCCGATCAGGTCGTGTCCGCCCTCGGCGGCCGGCTTGTCCCGCGGGATCAGGTAGATCCCGGCGATCAGGGCGCCGAGCGCGAGCGGCACCGGGACCAGGAACGTCCACCGCCAGCCGAGGCTGGTCAGCAGGCCGCCCAGGATGAGGCCGGAGGAGTATCCGCTGGCACCGAAGACCGTGAAGATGGACAGCGCCCGGTTGCGGGCCGGGCCCTCGGCGAACGTGGTGGTCAGGATGCTCATCGCGGTCGGCGCGGTGAACGCCGCGGCCAGGCCCTTGACGAAGCGGGTGGCGATCAGCAGGCCACCGTCGTCGACCAGGCCACCGACCAGCGAGGCGACGGTGAAGACGCCGAGCGCGATCAGGAAGACCCGGCGCCGGCCGAGCAGGTCGGCGGTGCGGCCGCCGAGCAGCAGCAGGCCGCCGTAGCCGAGGACGTAGCCGTTGACGATCCACTGCAGGGAGGTGGTGGAGAGGCCGAGCTCGGAACCGATCGAGGGCAGCGCCACCCCGACCATCGAGACGTCGAGGCCGTCGAGGAAGAGGACCGCGCACAACACCGCGAGCACGCCCCAGAGCCGGAGTGTCCAGCGCTGCTCCGCTGCGGTGCGCGGCTCCGGCGCACCGCTCGCGGACTGGGTCAGGGATTCGGTGATAGTCACGGCGCCGACGTTATATGCGCACGCATCTAATGTCCACGCATTCGATGACGCTGCATTTATTTCAGGTGCATCGACCGCCTGGTGCGGAGTAGGATGCCCGGCATGGAGCCGGAAGTAGTTCTCGTCGAGCGCTGGCAATCGCTCCTGACCTGCTACAACGAGGTCGCGTGCCACCTGGAGCGGGCCCTGCAGGACACCCATGGCCTCACCCTGAGTGAGTACGAGACGCTGGACCGTCTCACCACCCAAGAGTGTGACAAGCGCCGCATGCAGGACCTTGCCGACACCATGTATCTGAGCCAGAGCGCCCTGTCCCGCACGGTGAGCCGCCTGGTGAAAGAGGGGCTCGCCGAGCGCACGCACTGCGAGGTCGACCGCCGCGGCGTCTTCGTGGCGATCACCACAGCGGGCCGTGCGCGGTGGGCCGAGGCGCGCAAGACCCAGCTGGCCGTACTGGCCGAGCACCTTTCCCCGGCTAACGCCTGACCGGCTCCGGCGCCGGCGCGCCGGTCCCCGCCCGGAGCACCGGGGCCACCCGGGCGATCAGCAGCACGGTCAGCCCGCACCCGGCGACCAGGAGCCAGCCCGGCCGGCTCGCGGCGGCCAGGGCGCCCGGTGCGGTGTCCGCGACCAGGCCACCGGCGAGCGCGATGCCGAGCGCCGCGCCGATCTGCCGGGCGGTCGAGGCGATCCCGCCGGCCACCCCGGCCCGTTCCGGCGGCAGTCCGCTCACCGCCGTGTTGGTGATCGGCGCGTTCGCGAAGCCGATGCCGATCCCGGCGCACAGGTACGCGGTCAGCAGCACCGGCAGCGGGGTCCGGTCGGTCAGCCCGGTCAGCAGCAGCCCGCCGAGCAGGGTGCTCGTGCCGGCCAGCAGCAACGGCAGGCGGGGACCGTACCGGCCGACCAGGTGACCGGAGAGCGGCGCGCAGACGGTGGCGGCGAGCGCCATCGGCAGGGTGACCGCGCCGGCCGCCAACGGGCTCAGGCCGCGGACCCGTTGCAGGTAGAGGGTGCCGAGCAGGAGCGTCACGTTCAGTGCGACGAACATCACCACGGCACCGCCGACCGCCGCGCTGAACGGGAGGCGGCGGAACAGGCGCAGGTCCATCAACGGTTCGGCCCGGCGGCGCTCCACCCCGGCGAAGGCGAGCGCGGCGGCGGCGATCACGGCGTACGCCAGCAGTGCCCATCCGGACCCGAAGCCCACCCGCGGCCCTTCGATGAGCACCGCTACCACCGTGCCGACCAGCACGATCAGCAACGCCTGGCCGAGCGGGTCCAGCCGGCGCGGGCGCGGTGACCGCGACTCGGGCACGACGACCGCGGTCAGCACCAGCACCACCGCGATGATCGGAAGGTTGGCCCAGAACACCGGGCGCCACCCGGCCCCGGTGATCACCGCCCCGCCGAGCACCGGGCCGGCGGCCATGCTGAGCCCGAAGACCGCGGCCCAGACGCCGATCGCCCGCGCCCGCTCCCGTGGCTCGGTGATCGCGCCGACCACGATGGCCAGCGCCACCGGGCTCAGCATCGACCCGCCGACCCCCTGCACCACCCGCGCCGCGACCAGCGCGTCCAGCCCGGGTGCCAGGGCACAGCCCGCCGATCCCACGGCGAACAGGACCAGTCCGATCCGGAAGACCCGGCGCCGTCCCACCCGGTCCGCCAGCGCCCCCGAGCTGATCAGCAACCCCGCCAGGACCAGCGTGTACGCGTCGACTGCCCACTCCAGCTGCCGCACGCCGAGCCCGAGGTCCCGGCCGATCGACGGCAGCGCCACGTTGACCACCGTCGTGTCCAGCCCTACCAGGAAGATGCTGGCGCAGCAGACCGCCAGCACCATCCACCGATGCGTTTTCTCCATCACGCCGGTGATGCTCCCGCCCGGACCCGCGCCCTTCCCAGCGAACTTGCGAAGACCGCAAACTGTTCGGGTGGACCACGAACTCGCCGCGCTGCTCGATGGCATCGGCCCCCACCTGCGCCGGATCCGTCAGGACCGCGGCCTGACCCTCGCCGACCTGGCCACCGCCACCGGCCTCTCGGTCAGCACCCTCTCCCGCCTGGAGTCCGGCCACCGCCGCCCCACCCTGGACCTGCTGCTCCCGCTGGCCAGGACGCACCGGATGGCGCTGGACCACCTGATCGGCGCCCCGCCCACGGGCGACCCGAGAGCGCACCTCACGCCGCACCGCACCGACCCCCGGACCGGCAACCCCAGCGTGGTGGTCCCGCTCACCACCTACCCCGGCCGCCTGCAGGTCTTCAAACAGATCCTCGGCCCCACCGCGACCCCGCCCGAGCTGGTCACCCACCCCGGCCACGCCTGGTTCCACGTCCTCTCCGGCACCGTCCGGCTGCTGCTGGGCCCCCGCACCCTGCTCCTGCACCCCGGCGACACCGCCGACTTCAACACCGAGGAGCCCCACTGGTTCGGCCCCGCCGACACCCACCCCGCCGAGATCCTCCACCTCTACGGCCCCCACGGCGACCGCCCCACCCCACCCCAGAACCAGAGCTGACGCCGTACCCAAAGCCCGCCCCCGTCCCACCCCACGGCCCGCGGCCCGAGGTAAAGCCGTCAATTGCGCCTGGGATCCCGGGCTAACCCGCCAGTTCCGGCCCACCGCCACCAAACGCGGCCCGAGGCCGAGGTAAGCCGCCAGTTGTGGCCCACCGCCACCAAACGCGGCCCGGGGCCCGAGGTAACCCGCCAGTTGCGGCCCACCGCCACCAGACGGGGAGTTCCGGGGTAACCCGCCAGTTGCGGCCCACCGTCCCCACCGGAACGTGGGGTTTCCGGGGCTCGGCCCCGGAGCAGATATGCGAAGAGGGGCCCCGGTCCGCGCACTCCGCGGACAGGGACCCCTCGCCACTCGTAGCGGGGACAGGATTTGAACCTGCGACCTCTGGGTTATGAGCCCAGCGAGCTACCGAGCTGCTCCACCCCGCGTCGGTAGATAAAGCCTAGCGCACCCGCTCCGGGAGCCGCAAAGCGGCCCCCGGAGACGGCGTCGGTGCTGGTCAGCCGCCCGCGCTCGGGGTCGGCGACACGCTGGCGGACGGTGCGGCGGACGGTCCCGCGCTGGGTGCGACGGTCGGTCCGGCTCCGGTCGCCTGGGCCTGCTGGAAGCGGTTCATCGCCTCGTCGAGGTCCTTCAGCGCCTGGCCCTGGGCCGCGAAGTCGCCGGCTTTCTGCGCGGTCCGGAGGGCTTCGATGGCCTTGTCCACGTCGGCGGCGGCCGCGGCCAGGTCCGGGCTGAGCTGCCCGGACGGCGTGTTGGGCTGGGTCGTCGTCGGCGGGGTGGTGGTGCCGTTGTTGTTGTTGCCGCTCTTGCCGAGGGTGGCGAGGGCCTTCAGACCGTCGGTGAGGTTGTTCTCCAGCACCACGTCGGAGCCGTCACCGTACGACATCAGCACCTTCTGCAGCAGCGGCGGCGCGTTGGCCTGGGTGCTCTTCACGTAGACCGGCTCGACGTACAGGATGTCGTTCTTGAGCGGCAGTGAGATGAGGTTGCCGTAGAGCACCGTGGCCTGGCCGTTGCGGTTCAGCCCGAACAACTGTTGCGAGATGCTCGCGTTGTTGACCATGAGCCGGTGGACCTGGATCGGGCCGGCCGACACCGACTGGTCGGGTAGTTCCAGCACCTCGATCTTCGGCCGGCCGTCGTCCTGGTAGGAGGCGGAGATCAGCGCGGCCATGTTCTCCCGGTTGGCCGGAGTGACCCCGGAGGTGAGCTGGAATCTGGTCCCGCTCTGCTCGGGCAGCTTCACGTTCAGGTAGAACGGCGGCTGCTTGACCCCGGTCTGCGGCTGGTCGGGAGCGTTCGGCACCTGCCAGAAGTCGTCACCGTTGAAGAACGTCTGCGGGTTGGTGACGTGGAACTTGGTCAGCAGGTTGCGCTGCACCTTGAACAGGTCGGCCGGGTACCGGAAGTGCGCGGCCAGCTCGGCGGGGATCTCCGACTTGGGGATCACCAGGTCGCCGCCGAAGGCCTGGTTCCACGCCTTGAGCACCGGGTCCTGGTCGTCGAACTGGTAGAGCTTGACCGTCCCGTCGTACGCGTCGACGGTCGCCTTCACCGAGTTGCGCATGTAGTTGACGTCGTCCCGGGCCAGCGCGAACGAGCCGGTCCCGGTCAGTTCGTCGCGGGTCTCGGTGGCCAGGTTGATCTTCTGCGCGTACGGGTAGGTCTGCGCCGTCGTGTAGCCGTCGAGGATCCAGGTGATCCGGCCGTTGATCACCGCCGGGTACGGGTCGCCGTCGATGGTGAGGAACGGCGCGACCTTCTCCACCCGCTCGCGCGGGGTGCGGATGTACATCAGCCGGGACTTCTCGTTGACCGCGTCGGAGAGCAGGAAGTTGCTCTCGGTGTTCTTGATCGCGAACACCATCCGGCGGAAGAACGAGCCGATCGGGACGCCGCCCGTGCCGTCGTAGGTGTAGTTCACCGACGCGTCGGTGTTCTGCTCCTGCGGCCTGTCGAACTCCACGTTCTTGTTCTTGTCGGCCTGGCCGACGATGGCGTACTCGGTGGACTGCTCGCCGAAGTAGATCCGCGGCTGGTCGGCCTCGAGCTCGTCGCTCGGCGCGGAGCAGGTGTTGGTCTGGCTCTCACCGAGGAAGCCGGAGACGAAGTACGGCAGGCCGGTGCCGCCGCACACCTTGTTGGCCGGGGCGGCGACCAGGCCGTACCCGTGGGTGTAGACGGTGTGCCGGTTGAGCCAGTTCCGCTGCTGGGCGGAGAGCTTCTCGTCGTTGATCTCCCGGGCGCCGACCACGTAGTCCTGCGCCTTGCCGTCGATCGTGTAGCGGTCGACGTCCAGTTTCTCGCCGAAGTCGTAGAAGCCACGGGACTGCTGCGACTGGGTGAAGGCCTGCGAGACCAGCTGCGGGTCGATCAGCCGGACGTTCTGCGCGCTGGAGTCCTGCGGCAGGTCGGCCGGTGGGTTGGTGTTCGTCGGCTTGTACTCGTTGACCTCGGTGTCGGTCAGGCCGAACGCCGCCCGGGTCGCCTCGATCGACCGCTGGATGTACGGCCGTTCCTTGTCCGAGAGGCTCGGCTTGACCTGGAAGTTCTGCACCGCGAGCGGGTAGATCCCGCCGATCGCCACGGCCGAGATGGCCAGCAGCGCGAGCGAGACACCCGGCCAGACCAGGTTCCGCATCACCGCGTTGGAGAACACGATGATCGCTACCGCGACCACGATCGAGATGTACGCCAGGATCTCCTTGGCCGGCAGCAGCGCGTGCACGTCGGTGTAGCCGGCGCCGTACAGCCCCGGCGAGACGTGCTGCTCCAGCAGCAGAGCCCGCTGGTCGAGCACGTACGCCACCGCCTTGAGCAGCACGAACACGGCGACCAGGGAGGTCAGGTGGGCCCGCGCGGCGGTGGTCATCCGGTCGCCGACGCCCTGCAGGCGCACGCCGCCGAAGATGTAGTGCACGGCGAGCGCGCCCAGCACCGACAGCACCACCGCGGTGAAGCCGACGCCGAGCAGGTAGCGCAGCAGCGGGTAGTCGAAGATGTAGAACCCGAT
This sequence comes from Actinoplanes oblitus, assembly GCF_030252345.1. Classification (NCBI taxonomy): domain Bacteria; kingdom Bacillati; phylum Actinomycetota; class Actinomycetes; order Micromonosporales; family Micromonosporaceae; genus Actinoplanes; species Actinoplanes oblitus. Next base: position 8,920,130 of record NZ_CP126980.1, read on the forward strand.
GTCCACGTTGAACTGCGGGTCCTTCTGGCCGAACGGCTGCGCGTTGCGGAACAGCATCCAGTCGCCCCACCGGCCCTGCGCGGAGAGACCCGCGAAGAAGCCGATGATCACGCTGAGCACGGTGATCCACAGACCCAGTCGAGGCGCCAGCACCATCCGGTAGCGCTCGAGCGTCGCCTGTTCCGCGGAGTGCGGCCGCAGCAGCGGCCGCAAACGGTACGCCAGGTAGAGGTTGCCGCCCACGATCAGGGCCATCACCGCACCGATCACCAGGAACAGCGTCAGCCTGGTGAGCAGGACTCCGGAGAAGACGCTGGTCTTGGCGACCTCGGAGAACCACAGATAATCGGTGTACGCGTCAATGCCCCAGCCGAGCAGCGTGAAGAGTATGAAGACCCCGACCAGGACGCCGACGGTGACGCGACCGCGCCGGCTCATCCTCGGCAGGGGACTGTTTCGCATTGCCAACGTTGGCTCCACACTTCGTCGGGCCGGTGTTTCACCTTAGATTGTCGTATCCAGCTTCGATACGCGGCGGTACGTGTTCGATTACGGCCGGTGGCGTCACTTCGCCGTGCAGGGCGTCGGGGTGCCACCGGACGTGAACGTCTTGAGAGCGGTGAGCGCGTCGTCCACGGTGGCCACCTTCGCCATCGGCAGGCCGCTCACCGCGTTGCGCAGCGCTTCCGCGCAGTTGTCTTTCGGAACCAGGAAGAGTTTCGCGCCGGCCTCGCTCGCGCCGGCCAGTTTCTGCGGGATGCCACCGATCGGGCCGACGTTGCCGTCGTCGTCCATGGTGCCGGTGCCGGCGATGACCTTGCCGCCGGTCAGGTCCTCGTCGCGGACCTTGTCGATGATGCCCAGGGTGAACATCAGCCCGGCGCTGGGGCCGCCGATCTTGTCAAGGTCGATCTTGATGGTGAACGGGTGCGGCTGCTTGGTGTCGATCTCGATGCCCAGGCGCGGGGTCTTGCCGTCCTCGCCCGCCTTGGTGGTGACCTCGACGGTGCCCGGCTTGCCGTCGCGGGTGTAGCCCACGGTCAGCGCGCTGCCCACCGGCTGCGCCCGGACCAGCTCGGTGAGCTGGGTCGGCCCGGTCACCGCCGTGCCGTCCACCGAGGTGACCACGTCGTCCGCCCGGAGCCGGCCGGCCGCGGCACCGCCGGGGGTGACCTTGCGCACGTAGGTCTGCACCGGGTAACCCAGCTCGCGCAGCGCCACCGTCTCGGCGCTGCTCTGTGACTGCTTCCACTCCTGCGCGTTCTGCTCCTGGACCTGCTTCTCGCTGCGGTCCGGCGGATAGATGAGCTCGCGCGGGACGACCGCGTCCTCGTGGCTCAGCCAGCCCTGCACCGCCGCCACCAGCTCCACCTGCGACTGCACGTTCACCGTGGTGAGCCGCAACTGACCGGCCGAGGACGAGGTCTTGGTCCCGGTCACCTGGATCACCTCGGTGCCCTGGGAGGAGCCGAGGGTGTTCACCGTCGGGCCGGGCTTGAGCACCACGTAGGGCAACGGGGCGATCATGACACCGGCCGCCAGCAGGGCGGTTATCAGGGCGCCCAGGATGACGGTGACACCGCGTCGTCTCATGCGCGTGAGACTACCGACCCTGTCTGAGTTCTCTCTGAGCTGACACCTCCATCAGTCCGCCGGGAGCTTTTCACGCGTACCGTTGGGGTCGTGCCTGATATCCCGTTCGGCTTCTCCCTGCCGGGCGCACAACCGCCCGACCCATCCGACCCGCAGCAGATGCAGCAGTTCATGGCGCAGCTGCAGCAGATGTTCGCTGCCCCCGGCAGTGGCCCGGTGAACTGGGACCTGGCCCGGCAGGTCGCCGCCAGCCAGCTCTCGGCCAGTGGCGACCCCGCGGTGAACATGCACGAGCGCCACCACGTCGAGGAGTCGCTGCGACTCGCCGACCTGTGGCTGGACCCGGTCTGCGCGCTGCCCACCGGTATCCACAAAGCCGTCGCGTGGAACCGCAACGAGTGGATCTACAACACCCTGGACGTGTGGAAGAAACTGTGCGAGCCGATCGCCGGCCGCATGGTGGGCGCCATGGGCGACCTGGTGCCCGAGGAGGCTCGGGCCCAGCTCGGCCCGATGCAGTCGATGGTCGCCACGCTCGGCGGGGCGCTCTTCGGCGGCCAGCTCGGGCAGGCGTTCGGCCAGCTCGCGGCCGAGGTCCTGTCGGCCGGTGACATCGGGCTGCCGCTCGGCCCGGCCGGCACCGCGGCGCTCATTCCGGCCAACATCAAGGCGTACGGCGAGGGGCTCGAGCTCCCCGAGGACCAGGTCCGGCTCTACGTCGCCCTGCGCGAGGCGGCCCACCAGCGGCTCTTCGGGCACGTCCCGTGGCTGCGCGCCCACGTGCTGAACGCCGTCGAGACCTACGCCACCGGCATCACCGTGAACCGGGAGGCGATCGAGGAGGCGATGAGCCGCGTCGACCCGACCGATCCGGAGTCGATGCAGGCCATGGCCCTGGAGGGGATCTTCACTCCGGAGGACACCCCGCAGCAGAAGGCCAGTCTGGCCCGCCTGGAGACCGCGCTCGCGCTGGTCGAGGGCTGGGTCGGCCACGTGGTCGACGACGCGGCCGGCGACCGGCTGCCGTCGGTGGCCGCGCTCGGCGAGGCGTTCCGCCGCCGCCGGGCCGCCGGTGGCCCGGCCGAGCAGACGTTCGCCGCTCTGGTCGGCCTGGAGCTGCGGCCCCGCCGCCTGCGTGAGGCGGGCGCCCTGTGGTCGGCGGTCACCGAGCACCGCGGCATCCAGGGCCGCGACTCGCTCTGGGACCACCCCGACCTGCTCCCCACCGACGAGGACTTCGCGCACCCGGAGGTCTTCGCCCGCAGCCAGTCCGACTGGGACATCAGCGAGCTGGAGGGCCTGGAGAGCAACCCCGAGCCGGGCTCCGAGGAGCCGGGCGAGCCGGAGAGATGACTCTCAGCCGCCCAGGAGGGCCCGGGTGTTGTCCCAGCCCTCCAGGGCGACGTCCAGCGTCGCCAGGTCCGCCGGCCCGCGCAGCCGGCGCCACTGCGGGGTCGAGGTGACCTCGCCGGGCGCCGGCGCGGTCCGGCGCAGTTGCTGCGCCGAGGCGGTGTCCAGGTCGTGGTCGGCCAGCCAGTCCGGGGCGGGCAGACCGGTGGCGACCCCCAGCAGGCCGCCGGACGGGCCGCCCGGGGCGACGGCGACCGCCTTGCCGTCGAGCGGGCGCAACAGCTTGCCGAGGATCATCCCGGGCACGTCCGGGGCGTCGGCGGCGATCACCGCCGCCTGGTCGAAGCCGTCCGCGGCGGCCGCCGCCAGCACCGGCAGCACCGTGGCCCGCGGGATCTCGTAGATCCGCATCCCCGGCCAGGCGATCTCCTCGGCCAGCGCACGGTCGGCCGGGGTGGCGGCGATCGCGGCCTCGGCCTGGGCCAGCCGGGCGAGCAGGTCGACGACGTCCTCGGCGAGGGCGGCACGCCAGGCGGCCGGCTCCACCCCCGGCGGGCTCCACGGCACCGGGACCAGCATCGCCACCACCACACGCCGCGTCACAGGAGCACCCTACCCAGGCTCCGGTCCCAGCCAGCCCCCAGCGCCAGCCCACCCGTCCCTGGGGGCTCCCCCGCTGAACAGTGTGGCGGAGGGCCGCATGATCACGGTGGGGGGCTGTGGACAAGCGGGGATTGTGGAGAACGGGCTCCGGGCGTACCGGAAAATCGCCGGAGGCGCCGGACCAGCGTGACCTGCGGGCGGACGCCGGGTTGAGCGGACCCGCGGAAGCAGCAGACCAGCGGAACTGCCGGGCAGACGCCGGGTTGAGCGGACCCGCGGAAGCAGCAGACCACCGGCACCGGCAGGCAGACGCCCGGGTTGAGCGGACCACGCAAGCGGCAGATCAGCTGACCGGCGGCCGGAACCCAGGCCGAGCTGACCCCCGCGAGCGCCGGATCAGCGGGCGGACCTCACGCCGAGCGCATCCGGAGCGATGCTGCGGACGGCACCGCGGGCGACGCCGCGGTTGGTCACCCGGGACGAGTCACTCGGCCATGACCAGGGAGCCCGCCGCGGAGACGCCCTCCAGATAACCCCGGGCCCGCTCGGCCTTGGGGAAGCGGTTGACCAGCTCCCAGAAGTGGGCGTTGTGGCTGGGGACGATCAGGTGGGCCAGCTCGTGCAGGAGGACGTAGTCGATCACCCAGTCGGGCATCTCCTGGATGCGGTGGGAGATGCGGATCGTGGCGTCGTCCGGGGTGCAGGAGCCCCAGCGGCCGTTCTGGTTGGTCACCCAGCGGACGCTGGCCGGGGCGACCAGGTCGGCGAAGTCGTCAAGGTAGCGCGCGGTGAGCCGGCGGGCGCGGAGGAGCAGCTCGGCGTCGGTGTGCTGGAGGCGCTCCTCGCGGGCGGCCAGCCGGGCCAGCATCCGCTCGACCCACTCGGTCTCCTCGGCGCGCGAGAACCGGTCCGGGATGAGCACGACCACGCGCTCGCCGTCGCGATAGGCGGACACCGTCCTGCGGCGACGCTGACTGCGCCGCACTTCCACGACAGGTTTGCGCACGCGGGCCATTACCGGCTCGCGCGGCCCAGATTCGGGTTCACGTTGAGACGCTAATCCGCGAGACCCTGGTCACCGCAAGAGTACGCCCAATGACTGTCACGGAATACGAGTGTTACGTCCGCATATACCCGAAAAAATTTTCCCCAGCGGCAACATCTGAGACAGCGGTCAACCTAGACCATCGTCGACTCAGTGGGCCACTCGGGTAGCGACTCCCTTTCGTGCCGTTATGAAGGCAATCACCGGCGTGTCCCGGCAAATCTGGGCGAAAAGGGCACTTCCTCCCGGCACACTCACGTCGTCGGCGACACCGCCGACGCCGCGCTGACATGGAACCGGCCTGACCTGGGTAAGTCCACGCCCCGGACGGAGGCCGCATCCACGTGGCCGCCTGGCGGTTCAGCGCCGCAGACAGGTTCGCGCCCGTCGCCGCGAGACAGGCACGGGGCCCAGCGGCCGACGACACGAACGAGGAGGAACCGTGGCCGACACCACATACAACGGCTACTGCGTCAAGTGCAAGGAGAAGCGTGACTTCCAGGGCAACGTGGAGGTCTCCAAAACCGGCATGAACATGGCCAAGGGCAAGTGCCCGGTCTGCGGGACGACGATGAACCGGATCTTGGGGAAGGCCAAGCCGGCCAGCTGACGAGCGCCCTGGGGAGGCCGGCCACCCGGCCGCCCTCCCCGGCGGACCGTAACCGTGTCCGAGTCGGCACGTTGAGTTATCAGGAGGCTGGTGTATCCACCTGTGGATAACTCACTCCGGCTTGTGGATAACGCTGCGGAGTAAACCGCGGGGCTGTGGATAACCAACTCGCTCCGCAGCCCGACAGTGACACGCTGTCACTCATGACTCTCCCGCCCCGGACGTCCCCACGCACCCCACTGCCCCGGCCGATCCTGATCCCGGGACTCGCCCGGGTCTGGCGCGGGCCGGTGGAGCTGCAGCTGGGGCTGGACCCGGCTCACGCCGTACGGCTGGAGCTGCCCGATCCACGACTGGCCCGGGTGCTCGACCTGCTCGACGGCAACCGCCCGGAGCGACAGGTCCTGCTGCACGCCGCCGAGCTCGGGGTGCCGCCGGACGACGCCCGCCAACTGCTCGACCTGCTGCACCGCGCCGGCCTGGTGCTGCCGTCGGCGTCGCTGCTGCCCGCCGGACTGCCGAGCGCACAGCGGCGGAGGCTGACCGGCGAGGCCGCCGCCCTGGCTCTCGGCACCCCGTTCTCCGCACCGGCCCGCACCCTGCGGCGCCGGCAGACCGCCCGGGTGGTGGTCGCCGGGCGCGGGCGGCTCGGCGCGACCATCGCTGTCGCCCTGGCCGAGGCCGGGGTGGGACACGTCCACCCGGACCTCTCCGGCATGGTCGGGCCGGGCGACCTGGCCGGCAGCCCGCTCACCACCGCCGACCTGGGGGCGCCGGCGCACGCGGCGGTGGCCGCCGCGGTCTGCCGGGCCGCACCCGGCACCGAGGTCCGCGAGCTCCGCCGGGCGGCCGCCGACCTGGTGGTCCAGCTCGCCCACGACCAGCCGGTCGGCCTGATCGCGGCCGGGCACGCCGCCCGCCGGCAGCCGCATCTCGCGGTCCGCATCCGGGACGGCGCGGCGGTGATCGGCCCGTTCGTGCCGGCCGCCGGCCGGCCCTGCCTCAACTGCCTGGAGCTGCACCGGCGGGAGCGCGACCCGGACTGGCCGGGCCCGCCCGCGCCGCCCGGCCCGGCGGCCGGCGAGCCGTGCACGGTGGCCACCGTGCTGACCGCCACCGGGTTCGCCACCGCGGAGGTGCTGACCTTCCTGGACGGCGGCACTCCGGAGACGCTGGGCGCGGCCGTCGAGATCACCGCACCCGGCCGGTCGCGCCGCCGGAGCTGGCCACCGCACCCTAATTGCGACTGCCGCCGCCGTAGGCGCCGAAATGCCGATCCATAATCGAACCTTTGTCGCATAACCCAGCAAACCAGCGCTCGACGGGCAGAGGAACAGCCGAGCGTCGGTCACAATGATCTGGTGACGGACATACCGCGCCGCGCGGCCTCTCGGACGGCCAAGCTGGCCGCACTGCCCCTCGGCTTCGCCGGCCGCACCGCGCTGGGCCTCGGCAAGCGAGCCGTCGGGATCGCCGCCGACGTCATCTCCGCGGACATCCAGCAGCGCACCGCCGAGCAGCTGTTCAGCGTGCTGGGGCAGCTCAAGGGCGGGGCGATGAAGTTCGGCCAGGCGCTGTCGGTCTTCGAGGCCGCGCTGCCCGAGGAGATGGCCGGGCCGTACCGGCAGGCGCTGACCAAGCTCCAGGAGGCCGCGCCGCCGATGCCGGTGGCCAGCGTGCACAAGGCGCTGGCCGAGCAGCTCGGGCCGGACTGGCGGGACAGCTTCGCCGAGTTCGACGACAGCCCGGCCGCCGCGGCCAGCATCGGCCAGGTGCACCGCGCCGTCTGGAAACTGCCCCCGGCCCGGAAGAACGGGAAGCCGAAACTGCTGCCCGTCGCGGTCAAGGTGCAATATCCGGGTGCCGGCGAGGCGCTGGTCGCCGACCTCAAGCAGCTCTCCCGGCTGGCCGGCATGTTCAAGATCATCCAGCCCGGGATCGACGTCAAGCCGCTGCTCGCCGAGCTGCACGAGCGGGTCGTCGAGGAGCTGGACTACGAGATGGAGGCGGCCACCCAGCGGGCGTTCGCCGAGGCGTACGCCGACGACGAGGACATCTTCGTGCCGCGGGTGGTGGCGTCCGCGCCGCGGGTCCTGGTCACCGAGTGGGTCGAGGGCACCCCGCTGGCCAGCGTGATCGCCGGCGGCAGCGTGGCCGAGCGGGACGAGGCCGGTCGGCTGATGGCGCTCCTGCACTTCTCCGCGCCCGCCATGGCCGGGCTGTTGCACGCCGACCCGCACCCGGGCAACTTCCGGATCCTGCCGGACGGCCGGCTCGGCGTGATCGACTTCGGGGCGGTGGCCCGGCTGCCCGAGGGCCACCCCGAGCCGATCGGGCGCCTGGTCCGGCTCGCGCTGGAGGGCGACGCCCAGGCGGTCGCCGACGGGCTGCGCGACGAGGGCTTCATCAAGCGGGACGAGCAGATCGACGCGGAGGCGGTGCTGGCCTTCCTGCGCCCGATGATCGAGCCGGTGGCCGTCGAGCGGTTCCGTTTCACCCGCAGCTGGCTGCGCGGCGAGGCGGCCCGGCTGGGCAATCCACGGTCGCCCGCCTACCAGCTCGGGCGCAAGCTCAACCTGCCGCCGTCCTACCTGCTGATCCACCGGGTGACGCTGGGATCGATCGGCGTGCTCTGCCAGCTGGAGGCGGAGGCGGCCTACCGGGAGATCCTGGAGGAGTGGCTGCCCGGCTTCGCGCCGGTCGACTGAGCACCCCGCGGCGGAAATGACGGAAGCCCGGCCGCAACGGCGGCCGGGCTTCGTCATTCCCTGGGTAGCGGGTCTACATCGGGGGATCAGTAACCGCCGACGCCGAGTTCACGGGCGGCCTGCTTGCGGCTTTCCATGGCAATGCGGCGGGCGGATCGGTAAGCCTCAGGTGCGTTGTCACTCTGAGGCCGACGCATTCGAGCCCTCGACAACGCTTCGTGGATGAGTCTCACTTTGCTTGCTCCATTCGGGCGCACGGTTACGGTGCTCGGTTTGCGGATCTCGGCGGGGAGGGTCAGGTCGGTCATCTCAGGCCGCCAGCCGAACGCTGTTGCGGGTGTCGAGACCATTGGCGGCGAGCCGCTCCTCGACCTCGACAGCGAGCTCGGCGTCGCGAGCGACGTCGACCTTGCGGGGACGGCCACGGGGCCGCTTGCGCGGAACCACGGCGCCGCGCTCGAAGATCTCGCCGCCCCAGACACCCCAGGGCTCGCTCCGCTCCACCGCGCCGGCGAGGCACTCGACGCGCAGCGGGCAGTCCCCGCAGAGCGACTTGGCCAGCTCCAGCTGGGCCGGGGAGTCGGAGAACCACAGGTCCGGGTCGAACTTCCGACAGGGCAGGTTCGCCTCGATCTCGACGGTGATGTCGATCGGGGCCAGCGCCAGACTCATAAAGCCCGGTCACCTCTCTCTTCTCATCGATCTTCTGGATCGCGTTCCGGGGTGGTGCACCGGCTTGGTGAGCCGGCAAAAAAATTAAGGCCGCGGATCCCGGTTACGGGTTCCGCGGCCTCGAGGTGAGCCGGAGGTCTGGTCTGTCAGACCGGCCTTCCTCGAGGCGGGGCGCCGTCACCATCCGTGTAACGCTTGCTGGAGATGCCGTTGCCCGTGAACCCAGTGGTGCCATTGGTGCCAGTGCTGCCCTTGACGCCGCCGACGAGCACCTGCTCGACAACCCACGCGCCCAGCTCGGCCTGGGACGGGATGACGACCTGGTGCGCCTGCGGAGCCAGAACCCGCTCAGCGGCCAGCAGCGCCGACGGAGCGGCGATGACGGGCAGCGAAGCGGACGGAGCGCAGGCAGACGGCAGCATCGACGGACGACGCATCAGCATGTCGTTGAGCCTCATCGGTGCCACCTCCTCCGTAAAACTGCGCTCGCATGTGAATCCCGCCCGGGATGATCCCCGGCGAGGTGTGTTCTGAGGCTATGCCTGCCCTACAGGGGAGGGCAAACGAATTAACGCACTAGTTTTCAAAGTTTTTTCGGCCAAGGTCATCGGGGCTCGCGCCGCCCACCAAGGCGAAGACGGCGTCGCCGTACTGGCCCAGCTTTCGCGGACCAATGCCGGCGATCGCCAGCAGCTGGGCCGGATCGGTCGGGCGGCGTTCCGCGACGGCCACCAGGGTGGCGTCGGTGAACACGACGTACGCAGGGACTTTCAGCTCCGCGGCGGTGCTCGCCCGCCAGGTCTGAAGCCGCTCGAACAGGTCCTCGTCCATGTCCGACGGACAGGTCGGGCAGCGGCCCAGTTTGCGGTCCGCGCCGGCCAGCAGCGTCGCACCGCAGACCCGGCAGGAGGAGATCTTCGGCGGGCGGCGGTCGGGTTTCTGACTTCGCTCGGCCACAGTGGTTTTCGAGAAGCTCGCGCCGGAACGCTCCAGCTGCGGCAGGAAACGGCACGGCCGGCGAGCCCGGCCGCCCGGCGCCCGGGACTGGCCGAGGGAGAGCCAGAGCAGCTGGCGGGCCCGGGTCACCCCGACGTAGAGCAGGCGGCGCTCCTCCTCCAGCTGGTCGGGGGTTTTCGCGTACGTGGTGGGCAGCGTCCCGTCCGCCAGCCCGACCAGGAAGACGGCGTCCCACTCCAGTCCCTTGGCGGCATGCAGGGACGCCAGGGTGACGCCGGCCACGGTCGGCGCGTGCTGCTGCTCGGCCCGACGGGCCAGCTCGTCGTTGAAGGCGGCGAGGGAGATCTCGCGCTGCACCCGGCCGGCCTCGCCGATCGGCAGGATCTCCGGCTCGGCGGCGTACTCCTCGGCGAGGGTGACCAGAGCCGCCAGCGCCTCCCACTGCTCGCGGGCGGCACCGCCGGGCGGTGGCTGCGAGCGGTTCCAGCCGGTCGCCGACAGCCCCTCCACGACCGCTTGGACCAGCGGGGTCTCGCCTGGGATGGAGCGCACGGCGGCGCGCAGCGCGACCATCGCCTGGCGGATCTCGGGGCGCTCGAAGAAGCGTTCGGCACCGCGGACGACGTAGGGGACCTCGGCCTCGGCCAGGGCCTTCTCGTACGACTCGGACTGCGCGTTGGTCCGGAACAGCACAGCGATCTCGTTGGCCGGGGTGCCCGCCGCGATCAGCTCCCGGCAGCGCCGGGCCACCGCGTTCGCCTCCCCCGGTTCGTCCGGGAAGATCTTGAGGGCCGGCTCCGGGCCGGGCGGCCGCTGACCCTGCAGCTCCAGCCGCAGTTTCGCCTCGGTGCCGCGGGCCTGCCGGATCACCGCGTTGGCCAGGCCGACCACCTGCGGGGTGGAGCGGTAGTCGCGGACCAGGCGGACCACCACGGCGCTCCGCCAGCGGCGCGGGAAGTCGATCAGGTACGACGAGGTGGCGCCGGTGAACGAGTAGATCGTCTGGCTGGCGTCACCGACCACGGTGAGGTCGTCCCGGCCGCCCAGCCAGGCCTCCAGCAGGCGCTGCTGGAGCGGGTTGACGTCCTGGTACTCGTCGACCACGAAGTGCCGGTACTGCGCCCGGATCTGGTCGGCGACGTCCTGGTGCTCCTCGATGCCCCAGACCGCGGCGCGCAGCAGGTCCTCGAAGTCGATCACGCCCTGCCGCCGTTTGAGCGACTCGTAGGCGGCGAACACCTCGGCCACCCGGGCCGGCTCGAACGGGGGCTCGCGGAGCGCCTTGGCGGCGGCGACGGCGTACTCGGACGGCTCGACCAGCGACGACTTGGCCCATTCGATCTCGCTCGCCAGGTCGCGGGCGATCGCCCGGTCGGCGCGCACCCCGGCACGCGCGGCGGCCAGGCCGACCACCCGGATCTTGCTCTCCATCAGCTCCGGCATGGCCCGGCCCTCGAGCAGGCGGGGGGCGAAGTAGCGCACCTGGCGCAGCGCGGCGGCGTGGAACGTCCGGGCCTGCACCGCGCCGGCACCCAGCCCGGTGAGCCGGGCGCGCATCTCGGCGGCGGCCCGGGCGGTGAAGGTGACAGCGAGCACGTGCCGTGGGTTGATCTCGCCGGACAGGGTCCGGTGCGCGATCCGGTGGGTGATCGCCCGGGTCTTGCCGGTACCGGCGCCGGCCAGGATGCAGACCGGACCGGCCGGGGCCGTCACCGCCGTACGCTGGTCCGGGTCGAGCCCGGCCAGCACCGATTCAGTCCGCACGGTAGGGAATCATGACACCCTCGCGCGGCGTTGTGCTTTTCAGCCGCACCGCCGTGTGACCTGGATCGAAGGAGCCCTGACCGATGCTGACCATGTACTCGACGTCCTGGTGTGGGTATTGCCACCGGCTGAAGAGCCAGCTCGACCGCGAGGGCATCGCCTATGACGTCGTGGACATCGAGCAGGACGAGGCCTCGGCCGCGTTCGTGCGCAGCGTGAACGGTGGCAACCAGACCGTTCCCACGCTCAAGTTCGATGACGGCTCGGCGTTGACCAACCCGTCGATCGTCCAGGTGAAGCAGCACCTGGCAGCGATCTCCGCCTGAGTCCCGACAACGAGGAAGGGCCGTCCATCCGGACGGCCCTTCCTCGTTGTCAGCGGATCACGGGATCAGCGCGGGGATGCTGGAGTCGAGCAGGCCCCGCTCCTTGAGCGCGCCGTAGAGCGGCGTGGTCTCCGGGTAGTGACCCCACTGGTGGTCACCGTCACCGTTGCCGAACCCGCCGAGCAGCTGCTTCTGCACCTCGGTCAGGGTCGCCCACTCGGGCTTGTTCGGCAGGTCGGCGACCTCGTCGCGGATGGCGATCCACCGCGGGGTGTAGCCGAAGAACGCGCCGACACGGGTGATGTCGGAGTAGTTGTCCGACCGGGCGTGCCAGATGCGGCGGTCGAAGACGACCAGGTCACCCGGGTTCGCGGTGATCTGGACGGCACCCTCGGGCTGCGGCCACGGAACGCCACGGCTCGGCGGGCCGGGCAGCCAGTTGGTCTTGTGGCTGCCGGGCAGCACGGTGAAGTTGCCCCGGCCGGTCTCGCTGACGTCGGAGAACCAGTACGCCAGCTTCACCGACAGCATCGGGCGCGGGTCGGTCTCGATCTCCCGGTTCTGCCGGCCGCCGTCCTGGTGCCAGTGCCACCACTGCTTCTGCTGCTCGTGCAGCTGCGGGTGCACATCAATGTGCGAGTGATACACGTGGACGTTCCACCCGAGCAGCGACCAGATGTACTTGAAAGCCTTGGGGTGGTCGAGCAGGAAGGCCAGCTCCGGCACGTAGTTCACCGGGGAGAGCTGGTGCAGGGCGCCGGTCGCGCTCAGCTTGCCCTCGGCCTTGGCCTTCTCGTAGTACCCCAGGATCGCGGCCCGGCCGGCCTCGATCTCGCTCTCACTCAGCACCGACGGCACGATGATGTAACCATCGCGGTCGAACGCCTCCCGCTCCTCCGCGGACATCGGCGTCCACGCCGGCGCTTCCACCTGGGTCATCGGATCCCCTCTCGTCTTTATAAGCATGACGTACCGGGACGGTATCCAGGTTGCCTGCTAAACGAGAAATTCTCTGATCAGCCGGTTAAACGTGATCTTGAACACTGCCGCCGCGGAGCCACATCTCGATCAGATAGAACGCGATCGACGAGCTCATCGGCACGCTCATCGGGACGCCGGTCTCCGGGTGCACGAAGCCGCCGGCGATCATCTTGGCGATCTCCTCCCGGGAGAACCAGCGCGCCTCGTCGATCTCCTCCGGATCCAGCCGCAACGGCTGCTCCGGATCGGCGGTGGCCAGGAAACCCAGCATCAGCGAGCCCGGGTAGGGCCAGGGCTGGCTGGCCGCGTAGCGCAGCGAGGTGAGCCGCAGGCCGACCTCCTCGGCGACCTCGCGGGCCACCGCCGCCTCGGCGGACTCGCCGGGCTCGACGAAACCGGCCAGGCAGGAGAAGCGGGTCAACCCGTCCGGGCCGCGTCCCCAGGCCGCGTTGTGACCGAGCAGACAGCGACCGGCCGGACCGGCCACGCCGTCGTGCACCACCACGATCATCGCCGGGTCGGTCCGCGGCCACATCAGCGCGCCGTCCGGATCGGCTCTGGCCCAGCCGGCCTCGACCACGACCGTCGGCTTGCCGGAGCGCGGCGAGAACCGGTGGCTGGCGTGCCAGTTGGCGAGCGCGGCGGCGGCCGTGAAGAGCCCGGCGTCCCGGTCGTCGAGCAGGTGGCCGATCTCGCGCAGGGTCACCGGCCGGGACCCCTCGGCGGCCGGCAGCGCGGTGTCCATGGTCCAGAGCGGGGTGCCGTCGGTGTCCACCCCGAGGAACCAGCGCTCCGCGTCCGGCGCGTCGGCCGACGGCACCAGGACCAGCGTGGCACCGCCGTCGTCCCGGTCGGTGACCAGCGCGCGGCCGCCCGCGGCCAGGTCGACGAGCACCACCTGACCGCGTGGCCAGGCCTCGGCCAGCCAGGCCTCGTCCTTGCGCCGGTGCGCGGCGCGGTCCAGGGTGGTCCGCGCCAGCGGCGGGGTGCCGGGTTGCTCGCCGCCCAGGTCGGGCTGCTCCGGCTGCTCGGTGCTGGTCACTGCGCGCTGCGCTCCACCACGGTCAGGGCGGCCAGCTGGCCCTCGATCTTCTCGGCGTCGCCGAGCACCACGATCACCGCGCGGGACGGGGCCAGGTGCCTGGCCGCCACCTCGGCGACCTGCTCGCGGGTGGCGGCGGCCAGCGCGGCCGAGTGCTCGCGCAGGTGCTCGAGGCGCAGCCCGAACCCGGCGTAGACGCTGGCCACCCCGGCCAGGCCGGCCTGGGTGGACATGCCCAGCCGGAGGGTGCCCAGGGCGTAGCGCCGGGCCTGCTCCAGCTCCTCCTCGCCGGGCGGGAGGCTGGCGATGCGGCCCAGTTCGTAGCTGGTCTCGAGCAGCGACGGGCCGGTCACCTCGGTGGCCACGTCGGCCGCGGCGAGCAGGGCGGAACCGGCCACGAAGTGCTCGACCACCGAGTGGGAGCCGTAGGTGTAGCCCTTGTCCTCCCGGATGTTCTCCACCCAGCGGGACGAGAAGTAACCGCCGAAGACCAGGTTGGCCAGGGTGAGGGCGGCGTAGTCCGGATCGGTGCGGGTCAGCGCGGGCAGCGCGATCCGCAGCGAGGACTGCACCGAGCCGGGCCGGTCGACCAGCAGCAGCGGGCCGGGCTGGAGCGCCGGGGTGGGCGGGATGTCGCCGTCGCGCGCCTCGCCGGTCCAGCCGCCGAGGGTCTTCTCCGCCACGTCGATGGCCTGCTCCGGGTCGATGTCGCCGACCAGGACCAGGACGGCGCCGCCCGGGCGGACCCGGTCGGCGTGCAGCTCGCGCAGGGCCTCCGGCTCGACGGCGCGGACGTCCTCCGGCGCCGGGGTCTGCACCGCGTACGGATGGGTCAGGTACATCCGCTTGAGCAGGGCCACCCGGGCCAGGTGGGCGGGCTGGCTGAGGGCGACCTGGATGTTGTCGACCAGGCGCTCCCGCTCGGTGACCACCTCCTCGCCCGGGTACGCCGCCCCGGTCAGCACCCCGGCCAGGATCTCCAGCGTCCGGGGCAGGCCGTCGACCAGCGCGTTGCCGCTGATCTGCAGCCGGTCCGGGTCGGTCCCGGCGGCCAGGCCACCGCCGACCGCCTGCAGCTCGGCGGCGATGTCCAGCATCGTCATCGTGGCGGTGCCGGTGAACAGCGACTGGGAGAGCAGGGTCGCCGCGGCCAGCGGGGCCCGGCCGAACGGGATGCGCAGCCGCACCTCGACCAGCGGCACCGACTCGCGGCGGATGGCGATCACCGTCAACCCGTTCGGCAGCTTGCGCTCGGCCTGGCGGGGCAGGGTCAACTCGGCGTCCGGAACCAGGTCCGGCAGGGTCTTGGTGGTCACGCTCCGGCTCCCGGCTTCACTTCGACGGTGGCGCGGCGCTCCGGCCGCAGGGTGGCCGCGGCGGCGACGATCTGCTCCGCGGTGACCTCACTGATCAGTTTGGGCAGTTCGTTGAGCAGCTCGGGGCGGCCGCGCTGCAACTCCAGCACGGCCATCGGCAGCGCCCGGCCGAGCACCTCGTCGGTGCCCTGCAGCAGGCGGGCGCCCATCCGCGCCTGGGTGCGCTCCAGCTCGCCCGGCTGGAGGCCGTCGGCGGCCAGCCGGTCCAGCTCCTCGTCGATGGTGCTGAGCACCTTGCCGGCGTCCCCGCCGGGCGGCATGTGCGCCTGGAGCAGCAGGGCGGTCGGGTTGCGCACCTGGTACTCGTCGCCCATGAAGCCGAGGTAGCCGCCGACGTTGGTGACCGAGCGGTCGCGCTGGACCAGCCGCTCGACCAGGCGGGACGCGTCACCGTCGGTGAGCACCTCGGCGAGCACCGAGAACGGCAGGTAGGCGTCGAAGGCCCCGATCGGGTCGGGCACCCGGTAACCGGCGGCGACGGCGGGGAGCGGGGCGATCCGGTCGACGTAGGACTCGCGGCGCTCGCCGTCCAGGTCCGGCTCGGCGAAGTCGGGCAGCACCGGGGCCGGGCGGGCCGGCACGTCGCCGAAGTGCCGCTCGATCATCGCGGTCGCCTCGGCCACGTCGAAGTCGCCGGCGACCGAGAGCACCGCGTTGCCACAGGCGTAGTAGCGGTCGAAGAAGCCCTGCGCGTCGGCGACCGTGGCGCTCTCCAGGTCCTCGAACGAGCCGTAGCCGTCGTGCGCGTTGGGGAACGTCCGGAACATCACCGGGGGCAGCTTCAACCAGGGGAAGCCGCCGTACGGCCGGTTCAGCACGTTGACCCGGATCTCCTCCTTGACCACGTCGACCTGGTTGCGCAGGTTCTCCTCGGTCAGGCGGGGGCCGCGCATCCGGTCGGCCTCGAGGAACAGGGCCCGCTCCAGCGCACCGGCCGGGAGCACCTCGAAGTAGTCGGTGTAGTCCAGGTGGGTGGAGCCGTTGAAGCTGCCACCGGCACCCTGCACATGCCGGAAATGAGCCAGTTTCTCCAGATTTTCCGAGCCCTGGAACATCAGGTGCTCGAAGAGGTGGGCGAAGCCGGTCCGGCCCTCCGGCTCACTGCGGATGCCCACGTCGTAGACGACGGCGACACCGACGACCGGAGCGCTGCGGTCCGGCGAGAGGACCACCCGCAGACCGTTGGCGAGGGTGAACCGTTCGACCGGATATTTCGTCGCGGGGATCTGGATTCTGGACGCCACCAGGTGACATTAGCGCGCTGCGTGACCGCCCGCGCCACTACGTGTGGCGGTCCGGCCGGGTCCCGTCATCCGGTAGCCCACTTGACTCATCAAACCCATCTGATCCAGTATTCCCATCCAACAGATAGATTTAACGAAGTTTGATCCGCCGGGAGGAGGCTCCGCCGTGTACGTCTCGGCACGCACCGACTACGCCGTCCGCGCCATGCTCGCCGTCACCGCGGCGCATCCACGTCTGGTCAAGGCCGCCGGGCTGGCGGCCGCGCAGGACATCCCGCTGAGCTTCCTGCAGGGCATCCTGCTCGACCTGCGCCGCGCCGGCCTGCTGCACAGCCACCGCGGCGTGGACGGCGGGTACGCCCTGGCCCGCGCCGCCGAGGAGATCACCGTGGGCGACGTGGTCCGCGCCGTCGGCGGCGCGCTCACCACGGTCCGCGGCCTCCCCACCGCCACCGCCACCTATCACGGCGCGGCGACCGCACTGCACGACGTCTGGATCGCCGTCGAAGCCGCCATCGAGGGTGTGGTCGACCACCGGACCCTTGCCGAACTCTCCACCATCGCCACAAAGCAGAACTAGGAGTCCCGAGCATGCGTTCCCGCACCCTTCGTGCGCTCGCCCTTGGCACCGCCGCCCTCGCGGCCACGACCGCGCTGACCGCCTGCGGATCATCCGACGACGACAAGAAGTCCGACACCGCGGCCGGCGCCGCGGCCGAGGCGAAGACCCTCAAGCTGGGCTATTTCCCGAACATCACCCACGCGCCGGCCCTGGTCGGCGTCAACAAGGGCCTGTTCGCCGACGCCCTGACCGGCACCGAGCTGAAGACGCAGACCTTCAACGCCGGACCGGCCGCGATCGAGGCGCTGCTCTCCGGCGCGATCGACGCCACCTACATCGGCCCGAACCCGGCGATCAACGGCTGGGCCAAGTCCGACGGCCAGGCCCTGAAGATCATCGCGGGCAGCACCTCCGGCGGCGCCGGCCTGGTGGTCAAGGAGGGCATCAACAGCCCGGCCGACCTCAAGGGCAAGAAGATCGCCACCCCGCAGCTGGGCAACACCCAGGACGTCGCGCTGCGCGCCTGGCTCAAGGAGAACGGCCTCAACGCCGACACCAACGGCGGCGGCGACGTCTCGATCCTGCCGCAGGACAACGCCACCGCGGTGCAGGCCTTCGCCCAGGGCTCGATCGACGGCGCCTGGGTGCCGGAGCCGAACCTGAGCAAGATGCGGCTGGAGTCCAAGGGCAAGCTGCTGGTCGACGAGAAGACCCTGTGGCCGAACCAGGACTTCGTCACCACCCACCTGATCGTCAGCCAGAAGTTCCTCAAGGAGTACCCGGGCACGGTCAAGAAGCTGCTGCAGGGGCACATCGCGGCGGTCAAGTACATCAACGACGACAAGGCCGGCGCGCAGAAGGCGGCGAACGACCAGATCAAGGCGCTGACCAGCAAGCCGCTCAAGGACGAGATCCTGGCCGCCGCGTTCGGGAATCTCAAGTTCACCAACGACCCGATCGCCGGCTCGCTGTTCACCAGCGCCAAGCACGCGGAGGAGGTCGGCCTGCTCAAGCCGGTCGACCTGAAGGGCATCTACGACCTCGGCCCGCTGAACGAGCTGCTCACGGCGAACGGGCAGCCCGCGGTCAGCGACGCCGCGGCATCCTGACGGACCGACGGGAGGGCGAGTAGAGCATGAGCATCCTCGAGACCACCGGCGTCGCCACCGACGCGGTGGTGCGCATCGAGAACGTCTCCAAGACGTACGGGTCGGGGAGCAACGCTCTGCTCGCCCTCGACCGGGTCTCCCTGGACGTCCGGCGCGGCGAGTTCGTCTGCCTGCTGGGCGCCTCCGGCTGCGGCAAGAGCACGCTGCTCTCGCTGGTGGCCGGCCTCGACAGGATCAGCGGCGGCACCCTGGACACCGGCGGCCACCAGGTCGCGCTGATGTTCCAGGAGGCCGCCCTCTTCCCCTGGCTCTCGGTCTCCGGCAACGTCGAGCTGCCGCTGCGGCTGCAGGGCGTCGGCAAGGCGGAGCGCCGCCGGCGGGCCGGCGAGCTGCTGGAGATCGTCCGGCTGGGCGGCTTCGGCGAGAAGCGCCCGCACGAGCTCTCCGGCGGCATGCGGCAGCGCGTCGCGCTGGCCCGGGCACTCGCCCAGGACGCCGACGTGCTGCTGATGGACGAGCCGTTCGGCGCGCTCGACGCGATGACCCGGGACATCCTGCACGACGAGCTGGAGCGGATCTGGCGCGAGCAGGAGCTGACCGTGCTCTTCGTGACCCACAACGTGCGCGAGGCGGTCCGGCTGGGCGACCGGGTGATCCTGCTGAGCAGCCGGCCGGGCCGGGTGATCGAGGACTTCCCGATCAAGCACCCGCGCCCCCGGCGCATCGACTCCCCCGAGGTCTCCGGCCAGGCCGCCGAGATCACCGACCGGCTCCGCGCGGAGGTCGCCCGTCATGCCCACTGATCACCACGCGCCGAGCGCCCCGGTCGGGCTCGGCGACGACGGCATCGGCCCGGCCCCCCAGAAGATCAAGGTGCTGTCCTCCGCCGAGGTCAGCGGCCTGGACGCGCTGGAGCTCGGCCCGAAGCGGGAGAAGGGCCGGCTCGGCCTGCGGATCTGGCGCAGCGCCTGGCCGAAATTGCTGGCCATCGCGATCGTGCTGCTGGCCTGGGAGCTCGCCTACCTGAGCGAGTGGAAGCCGGCCTACGTCTTCCCCTCCCCCGGCAAGGTCTTCCCGCAGCTCTGGGACCTGGTCACCACCGCGGACTTCTGGGACGGCGTCCGGCTGACCATGACCCGGGCGATCACCGGCTTCGCCCTGGCGGTGACCATCGGCACGGTGATCGGTGCCGCGGTGTCCCGGTTCGCGCCGCTGCGCGCCGCGATCGGCTCGCTGATCACCGGCCTGCAGACGATGCCGTCGATCATGTGGTTCCCGCTCGCCATCCTGCTGTTCCAGCTGGGCGAGAAGGCGATCATGTTTGTGGTCATCATCGGTGCCGCGCCGTCCGTGGCGAACGGCCTGATCAGCGGCATCGACTACGTGCCACGAACCTGGCTGCGGGTCGGCCAGGTGATGGGGATGACGGGCCTGGACCGCTACCGGCACCTGATCCTGCCGGCCTCGCTGCCCAGCTTCGTCTCCGGGCTCAAGCAGGGCTGGGCGTTCTCCTGGCGCAGCCTGATGGCGGGTGAGCTGCTGGTCATCGTGCCCGGCACGGTCTCCATCGGCGTCCGGATGCAGAACGCCCGCGATCTGACCGACACCCCGCTGGTGATCTGCTACATCCTCGTGGTGCTGGTCATCGGCATCGTGATCGACCAGCTCTTCAACGTCGCCGACAACGCGCTGCGCAGGCGCTGGGGCCTGACCGGAAGCTGACGGGTCCGCTCCGGCTTGCGAGAGACGATTTCCGGTACGCCCACCGCGTACCGGAAATCGTCTCGATGCCTCAGAGCGGGCGCACCGACTCGAGCACTTCCTCGACCACGTAGTCGAACTGCTTGTGGGTGCCGGGGATCGAGACGTAGAGCACCGCGGCGGTGGTCTTGCCGACGTCGATGACGGCCACCCCGGAGTACTCCTCGGTGGCGGTCAGCCCGGCCGCCTTGAAGTGCAGCCGGAACTCGCTCACGTAGGCGGGACGCCCGCCCAGCGTGGTCAGCTCGTCGCGGATCGGGTCCAGCGTGTTCGGCTGAGGGTAGTACTCGGCGCGGACGTCGGCCGCCACCTGCCGGCCCACGCAGCGCAGGTCGAGGGTGACCGCGTCGTTGTCGGCGGCCGGGACCGCGGCGGACAGGATCGAGGCGTGGTACTGCCCGCCGCTGTAGGTCTCGGTCACGAAGTGCTGGCCGACCTTGTAGGGCACCTCCAGGGTGCCGGCCTTCCACACCTGGTCCCAGGTGGTCCAGGGAGCGCCATATCGCTGGTAGGAGATGCCGGCGTCCTGGTCGACGGTGCGCGCGCCGGTGACCGGTGGCAGCGCGGCGGGCGGCCTGGTGGTCTGCTCGCCCGGCGACGAGGTGGGCGCGGGGCAGGCCTGGGCCAGCGGCGGGCGGACATCGGTGGGCGCCGACGCCCGGTCGCGGAACGGGTTGCCGGTCCCGCTGAAGGTCAGCACCAGGAGCACGATCAGGCCACCGGCCAGGATCAGGCCGGCCACCCCACCGAAGATCAACAGCTGTCGCCGGCGCTGCTCGGGACCGGTCCGCGCGGGCGCCACCGGCGGGTCGGGCGCCGGTGGCGGCGGCACCAGCGACGGCACGCCGGAAGCGGTCACCGTGCCCGACGACCACGTCCCGCCCGGCCGGGACCAGACGGGCGGCTGCGGCTGCGGCTCGGACATGCCCACCAGTGAACACCACGTCACCGACAAGCGCCGAAACGCACCTGTGGAAAGTGTCCCCGACCCAGTCGTTTCCCAGCAATGTCCGCTACCGTGCTGCCATGGAACTGGTGTATCCCCCGGTCGTCGCCTTGGCCAAGACGATGTTCCGCGTGCTCGACCTCAAGATCGAGGTGACGGGCGGCGAGAACATCCCGACCACCGGCGGGGCGGTCCTGGCCAGCAACCATTCGAGTTACCTGGACTTCATCTTCTGCGGTCTGGGCGCCCAGCCCGCCAAGCGGCTGGTCCGCTTCATGGCGAAGAAATCGGTCTTCGACCACAAGGTCAGTGGCCCGCTGATGCGCGGCATGCGGCACATCCCGGTCGACCGCAAGGCCGGCACCGGCGCGTTCCGCGAGGCCACCACCGCGCTCGAGCGCGGCGAGGTGGTCGGCGTGTTCCCGGAGGCGACGATCAGCGAGTCGTTCACCGTCAAGGAGCTGAAGACCGGCGCCGCGCGGATGGCGCTGGAGGCCGGCGTCCCGCTGATCCCGATGGCGGTCTGGGGCCCGCACCGGCTGTGGACCAAGGGCCGGAAGAAGGAGCTGACCAAGCGCCACGTGCCGGTCCTCATCAAGATCGGCGAGGCGATCACGATGCCCGAGGGCGCGACCCCCGAGGCGGTCACGGCGGCCCTCAAACAGCGCCTGTCCGCGCTGCTCGACGCGGTCCAGCGGGCGTACCCGGAGAAGCCGGCCAACGACGACGACCGCTGGTGGCTCCCGGCGCACCTGGGCGGCACCGCCCCGCTGCCCCGCCCCGCCGCCGTCTGACCGAAAGAGATCGCTGAGGGCTCCGGGCGCGCCCGGGGCCCTCGCTTTTCTCCGAGACCGCTCCCCTACAGCCGGCCCCTCACGGCCGCGCCGCTCGCCCGGCCCGCACCACCGTCACCGCCGCCGCTCACACGGGTGGGCACCACCCTCACGGCCGCGCCGCTCACACAGGCCGGCACCACCCTCACGGCCGCGCCGCTCACACAGGCCGGCACCACCCTCACGGCCGCGCCGCTCACACAGGCCGGCACCACCCTCACGGCCGCGCCGCTCACACGGGCCCGCACCACCCTCACGGCCCGCCCCATCTCACGGCCGGGCGATTCTCACGGTCGCGGGTGGAGACGTTCGACGGTTTTCGGTACGTCGTGACGAGCGCTCTGACTGATCACCGCGCCGGGCGCGGTTGATCTTGGGGTTGGCGGGTCGTCACCACACGCGGACGCCGCCCCGGAGGGTCTCGCGTTCTGGACGCGCAGCGGCCAGCGAGGCCCGCAGGGGTCCCTGGCGGGAGCGACGATCAGTGATCAGCGCGGATCCGAGTCAGCAATCCCTTGATCTTGAACTTGCTCTTGAACTTGCTCTCGAAGTCGTTCTCGAAGTCGCTCTCGAAGTCGCTCTCGGAACGGCAAAGTGCCGCACCCAGGGGGTACGGCACTTTGTCACGCGCTTTCGGCAGCCGCCGGGCGGCGACTGCCGAGGAGGGCGCGAATCAGACGGAGCGGATGTTCGCGGCCTGCGGGCCCTTCTGGCCCTGGGTGACCTCGAACTCAACCCGCTGGTTCTCCTCCAGGCTGCGGTAGCCCGACATCTGGATCGCGGAGAAGTGGGCGAAGACGTCGGCGCCGCCGTCGTCGGGGGTGATGAACCCGAAGCCCTTGTCCGCGTTGAACCACTTCACAACGCCGGTAACCATGATCGTCTCCTCGACGGTCGATCGTTCTCGCCCATTATGGACGGGAACGAGGTAATAAGACCCGCATTCTGCGGGACTCGTGTCGCCGTACTGATCGCCCGTACCGGAGAAACCCGGGTTACGACAAAGAGCGCCTGGGGCAGACTTCCCCACAGGCGCTCCTGAGTACTTGGGAACCAAACTGACAACGCTGGTTAGCCTACCACGGGTACGGAGGTCAAAAAGTGCTCGGCATGCACATGGCGCGGCTGCTCAAGGCTGCCGGGCTGATCTGGAAGCCCCGCCCCGGCGACCGGTTCGCGATCCCCGATCGGGACCTCGACGACGAGTTGTTCGTGCTCAGCAACATGACGATCCAGGTGCACGACCGGCCGGAGGGACGGATCATCGGCTTCAACGGCACTACCGAGTGGGCCCTCGACGACGTGGAGATCGACGAGACCGTGTGGCTGCCCCGGGAGGACCAGTTGCGGGAGTTGCTCGGCGGGACGTTCCGGTCGCTCGAGCGGGAAGCGGCGGGTCATCGGGTACGCGTGGACCTGCTCGGCGTGGCGCTCAGCTTCGCGGCGGACTCGGCGGAGGAGGCCTACGCGGCGGCGTTGCTGCACCTGCTCAACGCCGCGGGGGCCCGGGACGGCGGATGAGCAGCACCTGACGGGCCGACGGGTCAGAGGGCTTCCTCGGGGATCTCGGTGATCAGGGCGGTCAGCGACGCCACGTCCATCAGGTCGGTGGGGCGGACGGTGACCTGCTCACGGACATAGTGGAAACCGGCCCGGACCCGGGTGACCGGGACGCCGGCCAGGCTGGCCCAGGCGATCCGGTACGCGGAGAGCTGAACGGCGGCGGCCTCGGCGGCGGCGCCGGTGGGGCGGCGGCCGGTCTTCCAGTCGATCACATCGAAGCGGCCACCGGGGTCGGCGAAGACCGCGTCCATCCGGCCGCGGATCACCACACCGGCGACCGTGGTGGCGAACGGTACCTCGACGTCGATCGGGGTCCGGCCGGCCCACTCGCCGGTGAGGAACGCCTCCTGCAGCTCGGCCAGTTCCTCGTCGCCGGCCGCCTGGTCGTCGGCGGCGCCAGGCAGTTCGTCGATGTCGATCAGGCGGGCCGCGCCGAACCGCTGCTCCAGCCAGACATGGAAGGCGGTGCCGCGGCGGGCGTGCGGTGCCGGGCGCTGCGGAAGCGGGCGGCGCAGTGAGCGGGCCAGGGCCTGCGGATCGCGCCGCAGGACCACCAGCTGGGAGACCGAGAGGTGCGGGGGCAGGGCGACCTCGATCGGGCCGTCGTGGCGGGTGCGTTCGGCGCGCTCGGCCAGCAGGAGCTGGGCCTCGCGGCGCCAGCGGGCGATGTCCGGGTCGACGGCGGCGGTGACCCGGTCCGCGGCGGTCGCGGCGGCCAGCAGGGTGTCCCGGTCGAACCCGGCGGGGGCGGCGGGCTCGGGGGCGGCGTCCTGGGCGGGGACGGGCTCGGCAGGAGCCGGGGGTTCGGCGTCGGCGGGGGCTGGCGGAGCATCCGTGGGCGCCGAGGGCTCCGGGCGTACCGGAATCGGGCGATCCGGGGAAGAGGCGGCCGGGCGGGAACCGGGGGCGGCGAGGCCCGCCAGGTCGGCCGCCAGGCCGGCGCGGGCCGCGACCTCGGGATGGGCCGTCGCGAGGTCGGCGAAGGCCTCGGCCGCCGAGGCGTCCGGGTTGGCGATCATGCGGCGGATCAGGTCGGCGGCCGCGGCCATCGGCGGGCGGCGCACGCCGAGCGGGTCGGCCGGCCACTCGGCGGTGGCGACCAGTTCCTCGCTCGGGTTGGTCTCGCCGGGGGCCGGCTCGGGCGCCCAGGTCGTCACCACGCCGGCGCCCGCCTCACAGGTGGCGCGGACCTCGTCGAGGAAGACCGACGGGCCGCGCGGACGTTTCACGCCGTCGCCCCACCAGTAGCCGGAGCAGAGCAGCAGGCGGCGCGGGCGGGTCATCGCGACGTAGGCCAGGCGGCGCTCCTCGCGCTCGTCGTGCTCGCGCCAGGCACGGGCGAACTCGCCGAGCGCGCGGTTCACGTCCTTCTGCTCGACAGCGTCGCCGAGATTCAGCTCGGGCAGCCCGGCCGCGTCGCCACGCAGCGGGAACGGCAGCACGCCGATGCCGCCGAGATAGTGGTCGGACCCGCGGACCAGGCCCGGCCAGACGCCACGGCACAGGCCGGCCACCGAGACCACGTCCCACTCCAGGCCCTTCGCGGCGTGCGCGGTGAGGATCTGCACGGCGCCCTCGGCCACGTCGACCTGGCCCGGTTCCAGCCCGCGCTCCTCCTCCTCGGCGGCGGTCAGGAACGCCAGGAAACCGGCGAGAGTGCTGGTCTCGTTCTCGCTGGTGTAACGGGTGGCGGCCGCGCCGAGCGCGTCCAGGTGACCGCGGGCCAGGCCGGCGTCACCGGCCACCCAGCCGCGGACCGCGACCTCGACGTCCAGCCCGATGGTCCGCTCGATGTCCGCCAGCAGGTCGGGAAGTGGCTGGTCGAGGCGCTGCCGCAGGGCGCTCAGCTCCCGGCTGTAGGCGGCGAGCCGGGCGAATCCCGCCACCGAGAACTGGTGCGGGCTGCCCAGATCGGCCATCGCCTCGATCAGGGTGGCGTCGTCGAGCCGGTCGGCCATCACCTCGTCCGGCGAGTCGGCGGTCCGGGCCTGCTCGGCGGCACGGTCGGCGGCCAGCGCGCGGGCCCGGCGGTGCAACGCGACCAGGTCGCGCGGGCCGATCCGCCAGCGGGCGCCGGTGAGCAGCCGCAACAGGGAGGCGCCGTCGGTCGGGTCGGCGAGCACCCGCAGCGTGCACACCACGTCCCGGACCTCGGGGGTGTCGAGCAGGCCGCCCAGCCCGACCACCTCGACCGGCAGGCCGCGGGAGCGCAGCGCCTCCTCGATCACCGGGATCTGGCTGCGCACCCGGACCAGGACCGCGCTGGTCGGGCGCCGCTCCAGGGGGATCTCCTCGGGCAGTGCCTTCGGCATGCCGGCGACCAGGCGCCAGGCGGTGAGGATCGAGTCCGCGATCCACGAGGCCTCTTCGGCGTACGACCTGAGCAGCGCACAACTGACCGTCCGCCCGCCCACCGCCTCGGCGACCCGATCCGCGGGTCGCAGCGTCCCCACCCGGGCCCGCAGCGGGGCGGAGATCACGTTCGCCACCTCGAGGATCTCCGGGCGATTGCGCCAGCTGCGGGTCAGGCTCCGCACCCAGGCCGGGTGGCCCTCGGCGTCCGGGAACTCGTCGGGGAACCGGTCCAGGGTGCCGGCCGACGCGCCCCGCCAGCCGTAGATCGACTGGCACGGGTCACCCACCGCGGTCACCGGGTGCCCGCCACCGAACAGGTTGTTCAGCATCGTCACCTGGGCGTGGCTGGTGTCCTGGTACTCGTCCAGCAGGACCATCCGGAACCGGCCACGCTCGATCCGGCCGACCTCGGGGTGGTCCCGGGCGACCAGCGCGGCGCGTGCCATCTGGTCACCGAAGTCCATCGCCTCCAGGTCGAGTTTGCGCTGCTCGTAGAGGCGGACCAGGGGCAGCAGGGTGAGCCGGTGCTGCTGGCGGCGGAGCATCTCGGCGACGTCCGAGTACATCCGCCCCGGGAAGGACTGCACCTCGGCGAAGAACCGGCCGGTCCAGGCGGCCAGGTCGTCCGGGGACCTCAGGTGCTCGGCCAGCTCGGCGGAGAGCGCGAGGACGTCGTCGGTGACCGTGCCGGGCGCGCGGTTCAGCCCGGTCATCTCCCCGGTGTACGACCGGACCAGGGAGTCCACGATCTGCCAGCGGGCCGCCTCGGTGAGCAGCCGGGCGGACGGCTCGAACCCGCCGCGCAGGCCGTGCTCGGTGACCACCCGGGCCGCGTAGGAGTGGTAGGTGGCGATGGTGGCCTCACCGGCCAGCGCGTCGTCCCGGCCCAGGCGGCGGATCAGCTGGCCGAGCCGGGTGCGGACCCGGTGGGCCAGCTCGCCGGCCGCCTTGCGGGTGAAGGTCAGGCCGAGGATCTCGCCGGGGTGGGCGTACCCGTTCGCCACCAGCCAGACCACCCGGGACGCCATGGTCTCGGTCTTGCCGGAACCGGCGCCGGCGACCACGAGCAGCGGTTTCACCGGGTGGGCGATGATCGCGGCCTGCTCGTCGGTGGGCGGCGGCAGGCGCAGCAGGCGGGCCAGCTCGACCGGGGTGAAGCGGGGGCCGGCGTCTGCTCTCATCGTTGGTCCTTCGGTGGTTCCACTACCTGGCGGCCCTTGCCGGAGACCGGGCAGCTGGTGCGCACCGGGCAGACCCGGCAGCGGCTGTTCGCCACC
This sequence comes from Actinoplanes oblitus, assembly GCF_030252345.1. Lineage (NCBI taxonomy): Bacteria > Bacillati > Actinomycetota > Actinomycetes > Micromonosporales > Micromonosporaceae > Actinoplanes > Actinoplanes oblitus. The sequence continues at coordinate 8,946,807 of NZ_CP126980.1, forward strand.
GCGGAGAAGGTCGCGGCGGCCATCGTGTCGGCGGTGCGGCGAACCATCTGATAGGCCCACTGCGGGTCGGTGGCCTCGGTGATCGGCACCTGCATCTGCTCCCGGGCGTCCTTGCCCGGGCCGAGCTGGACCAGGGCGGCGCCGCCGCTGTCCGCGCCGAAGTCGCCGAACGCGCCCGCGTCGACAGCCGCCTGATAGCCGGCGAGCTGCGGGTTCTCCGCCACTTCGGCGGAGAGCGCGGTGGACTTGCCGGTCTTCAGGTCGATCACCACGAGCCGGCCGGCCTCGTCGATCTCCAGCCGGTCGACCCGGCCGGTGAGCTGGACCGGGCGGCGCTCGTCCTCCAGCCGGACGGTGAACTCGTGCTCGATCGCCAGCAGCCGGCGCGGGTTCGCCGCCAGCCAGCGCAGCAGTTTGTCCACCATGGCCTGGGCGCGCTCCTGCTCGGGCCCGGCCATCCAGCGGGCGGCCAGCTCGATCGAATCGAACCGGGCGGACACGTACTCGACGAGTTTCTCCCGGTCGGCGTGGGCGTCCTCGGCCAGCATGGCGGCGGCGTGCACCAGGTTGCCGATGCCCTGCGCGGGGCCGGCCGGTGCCGCGCCGCCGTGCCGCTCCAGCAGCCAGCGCAGGCTGCAGCGGAGGGCGCTCTCCATCGCCGACGGGGTGACCTTGACCGGCTCGCCCTCGTCGACCAGGGGCCGGTCGTCGGAGAGCGGCCGCAGCCCCCACCACTCGTCCGGATGCGCGCCGGGCACGCCGGCGGACGCGAGGCGGGCCAGCTCAGCGGCCGCGGCGCGCCGCCGGGCAGGCGTTTCCGCGGCGGAGACGACTACGGTACGCAACTCGGCGACGAGCGCGGCCAGGGTGAGGGCTCGGGGCGCCCGGCCAACGGTCAGCTCGTCGGCGTCGGCCTCGGCGTCGGGGGCGGGGTCGGCGTCGGGATCGGGGTCGGGGTCCGGATCGGGGTCGGGTTCGTGGTCGGGCTGCTCATCGATGTGTTCGGCGCCGGCGGGCGGCGCCTCGTCGGCAGGATCGGGAGTGCCGGCGGGGCCCGGATCGTCGGGCTCCGGGGGCTCGGGGGGCAGCGGGACGTCGTCCGGGCCGGGCGGCTCCGGCGGGAGCGGGCCGCCGGACTCCGGACCGTCGCCGCCCGGGCGCGGCGGCTGGGGACCGCGGGCGGCCAGCTCGGTGAGGAAGCGGCTGGGCTGCTCCTCGATCGCGGCGCCGCCCGCACTGGCGGAGGCGACAGCGGTGACCACCAGGCGGCGGCGGGCACGGGTGGTCGCCACGTAGAAGAGCCGGCGCTCCTCGTCGAGCAGGGCGGACGTCTCGGCGACGATCGCCTCCGAGCCGGTCGCGGGACGGCCGGCGACCGCGTCGACCAGGCGTTCCGATCCGAGCAGGCTGCCGCGCAGGCGCAGGTCCGGCCAGAGGCCCTCCTGCACGCCGGCCAGCACCACGACGTCCCACTCCAGGCCTTTCGCCGCGTGCGCGGTGAGCAGGCGGACCGCCTCGCCGCGGTCGGCGGTGGGCGCGATGGTGTCGGCCGGCAGGTCCTGGCCGAGCACGTGGTCGAGGAAGACGCGGACGCCGGCGCCGGGCAACCGATCGACGAACCGGGCGGCCGCGTCGAAGAGCACCACCATGGCGTCCAGGTCACGGTCGGCGGCCTCGGCCCGCCACTGCCGGGCCCGGGCGGCCTGCGCGGGGTCGGCGATCCGGAGGTTTCCGGTGCTCATCGCGTACCACCTGTCGGCCAGGCCACTGGCTCGCCAGACGGTCCAGAGCACCTCCTCGGCGGAGGTGCCGGGCTCGGCGGCGGCGGTGCGGGCCACGGTGAGCAGGCGGGCGATGGTCTGCGCCGGACGGGCCCAGCGACGCTCCACCAGGTCCAGGCCGGCCGGGTCGCGGACCGCGTCGACCAGCAACTCGCCGGAGGGCCGCCGGTCGCCGGCGGCCACCGCGAGGGCCCGCAACCCCTGGCGCAGCCGGCGCTCGGCGAGCGGGTCGGCTCCGCCCAGCGGCGAGTGCAGCAGCGCGACGGCGGCCTCCTCGTCGAGCAGGTCCGGATCCAGCGCGCAGCGCAGCAACAGCAGGAACGGGGCCACCGCGGGCTGCAGGTGCAGCGGCAGGTCCTCGGCGTGGATCACGGTCGGCACGCCGGCGGCGGCGAGGGCCCGCTGGACCGAGGGCTGCTGGAGCGTGGCGGAACGCATCAGCACCGCCATCCGGGACCAGGGCACGCCGTAGAGCAGGTGTGCCTCGCGCAGGGCGTGCGCGATGAAGGCGGTCTCGGCGGCCGGCGAGCGGAAGGTGCGCACCACGGCCTCGGCGACCGGCCCGGTCGGCGCGATCTCGTCCCCGGTGACCTCCGGAGCGGACGCGCGGGCCGGCCCACCCGACGTGGCGGCGGATCCCGGCGAGCCGACGGCCGGGGCCGGCGGCGACTCCGGAGAAACGCCTCCGGCCGGCGCGGACGACGGAGCCGCGGGAGGCTCGGCCGGCGGGGGCGGGGGGAACATCGGGCGGTGGGCGAACGGGCCGCGCATCCGGCGGGCCACGCCGGACGTCGCGGTGAGCAGGGGTGGGGCGGCGCGGTAGTTGGTGTGCAGGGTGACGGTCTCGGCGGGGGCGCCGGCCGGGGTGCGGAAACGGGCCGGGAAGCCGGCCACCACCTCGGGGTCGGCGCCGCGGAAGCCGAAGATGGACGAGTCCGGGTCGGCGAAGGCCACCAGTGACCTGCCGCCGCCGGCGACCTGGGCGAGCAGGTCGACCTGGGCCGGGTCGGTCTCGGCCAGCTCGTCGACGAACACGTGCGCCAGGCGGCGGCGCTCGGCGGCCAGCAGGCCGGGCTCGTCGGCGAGCAGCCCGGAGGCGGCCCGGACGAGCTCGGCCGGGTCGTAGGCCACCGAGCCACGGGTGGTGGCGTCGCGCAGGGAGAGCACCGCGACGTACTCATCCAGGAAGCGGGCGGCGGCGGCCCAGTCGTCGCGGCCCAGCCGGGCCGCGTAGCGCGCCAGCTCGATGGCGCCGACGCCGCGCTCGGCGGCGCGCTGCATCAGGTCACGCAGCTGCTGGGCGAAGGCGCGGGTGGGCAGGGCCGGCCGCAGGGACTCCGGCCAGCCGATGGTGTCGGCGGCCTCCGGATCCTCCACGACGGCGAGCAGCTCCCGGATGATCAGGTCCTGCTCGGGGCCGGTGAGCAGCCGTGGGGCGGGCTCACCACGCTCGGCCGCGGCCCGGCGGAGCAAACCGAACGCGTACGCATGGAAGGTCCGCACCAGCGGCTCGTGCACGATCCGGCCGGGGGTGCCGGCCACCCGCGCCTCGATCCGGTCGCGGAGCGCGGCGGCGCCGCGGCGGCCGAAGGTGAGCACCAGGATCCGCTCCGGGTCGACGCCCTCGGCGATCCGGGCGGCGACCGCCTCGACCAGCACCGTGGTCTTGCCGGTGCCGGGACCGCCGACCACCAGCAGCGGACCGGCGGTGTGCGCCACCACCCGGGCCTGCACCGGGTCGGCGCGCAACTCGGGCGCGGCCGGGCGGGGGCGCCGGACCAGGCGATAGGCCGGCCGGCGCACCGGGGACTGGGGGGCCGGCGTGCTCACGGCATCTATGAGAGCACGCCGGTATGACGTTTCCGCCAGGTCACCCGGCCGCTCCCGGCGCGGGAGTAACCGGCGTCACCCGGCGAGAGGCGCGACGGAAGCCGCGTCACCCGGCGAGAGGGCGCGAGGCAACCGGCGTCACCCCGCAAGGAGCGTGAAGCTCACCCGGCGAGGGCGGCCTCGATCGCGTCCAGCGCCTCCGGCACCGAGCGGGCCACCAGCACCGTCTCCATCGCGCCGGCCCGGACGAACTTGGTGCCGACCAGACCGTTCAGCCAGGTGAGCAGGCCGTCGTAGAAGCCGTCCGGATCGAGCACGACGATCGGCTTGCGGTGCACGCCGAGCGTCGACGTGGTCCACACCTCGAACAGCTCGTCCAGGGTGCCGAGGCCGCCGGGCAGGGTGAGGAAGGCGTCCGACCGCTCGATCATCAGGTTTTTCCGGGCGGCCATGTCGGTGGTGACGACCAGCTCGTCCGAGGCGGTGTCGGCGACCTCCCAGTCGACCAGGCACTGCGGGATGATCCCGAGGGTGTGCGCCCGGCCGGCCCGGGCGCCCTCGGCCAGCGTGCCCATCATGCCGACCCGGCCACCGCCGGAGACCAGCGTGTGCCCGCGCTCGCCGAGCGCCCGCCCGGTCGCCGCGGCCAGGTCGAGCCAGCGCTGCTCCAGCGTGTCGGAGGAGCCGCAGAACACGCAGATCGCGGCCATCAGCCGGCCGCCACCTGCGCCGTGCCGGCCTCGGTGATGATCCGGACCGCCTCGGCGACGTCGTCGGTGACCTGGATCAGTTCGAGATCCGCCTCGCTGATCTTGCCGTCGTCGAGCATCCGGCGCTTGATCCAGTCGAGCAGGCCGCTCCAGTAGTCGACGCCCATCAGGATCACCGGGAACCGGGTCACCTTCCGCGTCTGCACCAGGGTGATCGCCTCGAACAGCTCGTCCAGCGTGCCGAAGCCGCCGGGCAGCACCACGAACGCCTGCGCGTACTTGACGAACATGGTCTTGCGGACGAAGAAGTACCGGAAGTCGATGCCGATGTCGACCCAGTCGTTGAGGCCCTGCTCGAACGGGAGCTCGATGCCGAGCCCGACGGACATCCCGCCGGCCTCGGTGGCGCCCCGGTTCGCCGCCTCCATCACGCCCGGCCCGCCGCCGGTGATCACCGCGTAGCCCGCCTCGGCGAGCGCGGCACCCAGGCCGGCCGCCAGCTCGCACTCCGGGCTGTCCGGCGCGCTGCGGGCCGAGCCGAAGACGCTGACCGCGGGCGGCAGGTCGGCCAGGGTGTCGAAGCCCTCGACGAACTCGGAGAGTATCCGCAGCGCGCGCCAGGCGTCCTTGGTCTTCCACTCACCGCGATGGTGGGAATCCAGAAGTTTCTCGTCAGCGGTGCTGGGCGGCACTGCTTCTCGACGCAGCGTGACCGCACCTCGATGACGTTGTGGCGTGGCCGATGGTCGCCCGTTGGTGCTCTCCGTCATGCGTCCAAGGTAGTGCGGACGGTCAGTACGAGGTGAATAACCGGCTGCGTTTCGGCAAGAGGATTGCGACTCGGAGACCTTTTTGCCAGATTGAAGCAACGGACGGTAGCTCTGGTGCGTCTATCCGGTTACCGAACCGCGTCCACACGGCAGGCACGGCACCCGCGTCGGGGTGTCCCGGTGAAAGGGCGGCCACCGTGACGAATCGCTACGAGCGTCTCAAGATGCACCGTCGCATGCAGCGGCGGATCCAGCTGGTGGTGGAGGAGCGCCGCGTCGCGTTCGCCGCCCGCCATGACGAACCCGCCGCCGACCTGGAGACGACGATGGAGATCCCGCCGCCGGAACTGCCACTGGTGCTCCCGCAACGAGCCGTCGGCCGGGTGGCCCTGCCGCAGACCTGAGACCGGGGAGTCACCCCGCCAGCCAGCGGTGCAGGGTGGCGGCGCCGTCCCGGATCTGCCCGATCTCCACGTGCTCGTCCGGCGCGTGCGCCAGCGCCGGATCGCCCGGGCCGTAATTCAGTGCCGGGATGCCCAGCGCCGCGAACCGGGACACGTCGGTCCAGCCCAGCTTGGCGGCCGGGGCCACGCCGACAGCGGTGAGGAACTCGCGGGCGGCCGGCGCGGACAGCCCGGGCAGGGCGCCCGGCGCCGAGTCGGTGACCTCCAGGTCGAAGCCGTCCAACACCTCGCGCAGGTGGGCGAGGGCCTGCTGCTCCGACCGGTCCGGGGCGAAGCGCAGGTTGACCTCGACAGCGCACTCGTCCGGGACGACGTTGCCGGCCACGCCACCGGAGATCCGTACGGCGTTCAGCCCCTCCCGGTACGTGCACCCGTCGATGGTCACCGTCCGCGGGTGGTAGTCCTCCAGCCGGCGCAGCACCTCGCCCGCGGCGTGGATCGCGTTCACCCCGCGCCAGGCCCGGGCGGTGTGCGCGCGGCGCCCGTGAGTACGCACCAGCGCCCGCATGGTCCCCTGGCAGCCCGCCTCGACCACCCCGTACGTCGGTTCGAGCAGCACCGCGAAGTCGGCGCGCAGCCACTCCGGGTGGGAGCCGGCGACCAGGTTCAGCCCGTTGTACTCGGACTCGATCTCCTCGGCCTCGTAGAACAGGTAGGTCACGTCGTACGCCGGGTCGGGCAGGGTGGCCGCCAGGTGCAGGGCGACGGCGACCCCGGACTTCATGTCCGACGTCCCGCAGCCGTAGATCAGGTCGTCGACGACAGTGGACGGCCAGTTGTCGTTGATCGGCACCGTGTCCAGGTGGCCGGCCAGCACGACGCGCTGGTCCCGGCCCAGCTCGGTGCGTGCCATCACCGTGTTGCCCACGCGCTCGACGGTCAGGTGACCGGTCCGGCGGAGGACGTCCGCCACGCAGTCGGCGATCACCTTCTCGTCGCGGGACACGGACCGGATGTCGACCAGCGCACGGGTCAGCTCGACCGGGTCGACAAGCACGTCCGGGGTCAGCGGGTTGGCCATGAGCGCACCTTACAAGGCGTCCCGAGCCCCGGACTCCGCACGATCCGTGACCCACATCTTAGGTAGGGTCACCCCCGTGGATACCGCGATCTCGACCTCGCCCGCCTGGGGCATCGGCCTCGCCACCGTCACCGCCGAGGGGCAGGTGCTCGACGCCTGGTTCCCGGCCGGATTCCTGGGCCTGGGCGACGAGCCGGCCGAGCCCCCGGTTCTGCCGGCCGGCCTGACCGGCCCGAAACTGCTGCCCGGACTCTCGACCGTCGAGGTCCGCGCCACGATCAAGTCGCTGGCCGAGCCGATCGCCGACACCGCCGAGGCGCACCTGCGGCTGCACCTGCTCTCGCACCGGCTGGTCCGGCCGAACGAGCTGAACCTGGACGGCATCTTCGGCCTGCTGGCGAACGTGGCCTGGACCTCGGCCGGCCCGTGCCCGCCGGACCGGGTCGACGAGCTGCGCTTCCTGGAGCGGGCCGCGGGCCGGCACCTGGCCGTCTACGGCATCGACAAGTTCCCGCGGATGACCGACTACGTCGCGCCGGCCGGCGTCCGGATCGCCGACGCGGACCGGGTCCGGCTGGGCGCCCACCTGGCGCCGGGGACCACGATCATGCAGGAGGGATTCGTCAACTTCAACGCCGGCACGCTGGGCACCTCGATGGTCGAGGGCCGCATCGTGCAGGGCGTGGTGGTCGGCGACGGCTCGGACATCGGCGGCGGTTCGTCGATCATGGGCACCCTCTCCGGCGGCGGCAAGCAGAAGATCCGGATCGGCGAGCGCAGCCTGCTCGGCGCGAACGCCGGTGTCGGCATCTCGCTCGGCGACGACTGCGTGGTCGAGGCGGGCACCTACATCACCGCGTCGTCGAAGGTCGCGCTGCCCGACGGCCGTGTGGTGAAGGCCATCGAGCTGTCCGGTGTGAACAATCTCCTGTTCTGGCGGAACTCGGTGAGCGGCGCCCTGGAGGCCCGCCCCCGCAAGGGCACCGGCATCGAGCTCAACAGCGCCCTGCACGCGAACGACTGATCAGAGACGCAACGCCGAGGCGGCCGCCGTGCGAACGGCGGCCGTCAGCGTGTTCAGTGACGTCGACTCGATCCGCCAGCACTGCCAGTAGAGCGGGATGTCCAGGTACCTGTCCGGGAACATCTGGACGTATTCACCGGAGGCGAGCAGCGGGCCGGCGTTCTGCTCCGGAACCGTGCCCCAGCCCAGGCCGAGCCGGATCGCCTCGTTGAAGGCCGCCGCGGCCGGCACATAGTGGATCGGCCGCGCTGCCGGTGACTCCCCCAGCAGGCCGAGGAACCGGTGCTGCAACTGGTCCTTGCGGTTGTAGACGATCATCGGCGCCGACGCGAAGGACACTCCGGGCGCGGCGACGGCAAGGTAGCGCATCGAACCCAGCCGCTCCACCCGGCATCCCTGGACGGCGACGTTCTCGGCGGTGACCGCGGCCATCGCGGTACCGGATCGCAGCAGGTCGGCGGTGTAGTCCTGGTCATCGGTGTGTATCTCGAAGGTGGCACCCGGCACCCGCGCCAGCACCGGCAGGAACCAGGTGTTCAGCGAGTCCGCGTTCACCACTATCGAGATCCGGGTGCCGCCCCGGGCCTGGGCGAGGGCCTCCCGCTCCAGCAACGCGACCTGCCCGGCGAACCGGATCAGCGCCTCACCGGCCACCGTCGCCGTGCACGGCTTGGCCCGGCGGACCAGCACCTGGCCGACCGCCCGTTCGAGTGCCTTGATCCGCTGGCTGACCGCCGACGGGGTGACGTGCAACACCCGGGCCGCCGCCTCGAAACTGCCCTGTTCCACCACTGCCTGGAAGGTCTCCAGCTGTACCTGGTCCACGATTAAGTATCGCTAATTCATCCTGAAAATCTTTAGCTGGCTTAACACTGACCGGAACCTTAGCTTCGGGACGTGCTCACCTCCGCCATCGCCGGCTTCGTCGCCGCGGCTGTCCTGATCGTCGCCATCGGTGCCCAGAACGCGTTCGTCCTGCGCCAGGGACTGCGCCGGGAACACGTCGTCCCGGTCGTGCTCACCTGCGCGCTCTCCGACCTGGCGCTGATCTCGGCCGGCATCGCCGGCCTCGGCGCGATCATCGCGGCGCAGCCCGGCCTGGTCACCGCGATCCGCTGGATCGGGGCCGCCTTCCTCTTCGGGTACGCCGTGCTCGCCGCCCGCCGCGCGCTACGTCCCACCGGCAGCCTCGACCCGGCCGGCAAGGCACCCGCCACGCTCCGCGCCACCCTGCTCACCACGCTCGCCCTGACGTACCTCAACCCGCACGTCTACCTGGACACCGTGCTGCTGCTCGGCTCGGTCGCCCAGCAGCACGCGCACCGCTGGCTGTTCGGACTGGGCGCGGCGGCGGCCAGCTTCACCTGGTTCGCCGGGCTCGGGCTCGGCGCGCGCCGGCTCGGCCCGCTGCTCGCCCGGCCCGGCGCCTGGCGGATCCTGGACGGCCTGATCGCGGTGGTGATGGCGGTGGTCGCCGCGACACTGCTGCTGGGCGACTGACGCTTGACCCTCCACCTGGTCGAGGGACCAGGGTCGGTGGGTGTGAGGAGCGAGATGCGGAACATCGGCGAGACGGCCCGGGCCAGCGGCCTGACGGTCAGCGCGCTGCGCTACTACGACGGCGCCGGCGTGCTGGTCCCGGCCGTGGTCGACCCGGTGACCGGCTACCGGCGCTATGCCGCCGAGCAGATCAGGGCGGCTCGGCTGATCGCCGGGCTGCGGCGGGTGGGCATGCCGGTGGCGGAGATCGCCCGGGCCGTGCGCGAGCTCGAGCACCCGGCCGCCGTACGCAAAAGGCTTGATGATCATCTGGTCCGGCTGGAAGCCGGCCTGGCCGATGCCCGCCGCGAGCTCCTCCGCCTGCACACCCTGCTCGATCTGGAGGAGACCCCGATGACCCGAGTGACACTGTCCGCCGCCGATCTCACGGCCGCGCTCGACGCGGTCCGGTTCGCCGCGACCGACCCGATCCCCGATGCGCCGTTCCCGGGCGGCGTGCTGTTCGAGACCGGCGACGGCACGCTGACCGTGGTCGCGACCGATCGCTACCGGCTCGCCGTGGCCACCGCCCCGGCCACCGTCGACGGCCCCGCGGCGCGGCAGTACCTGCCGCTGGCCTTCGCCGACCAGCTCCGGCGGATCGGTTCCGGACCGCTGACCCTCGAGATCGATCCGGCTTCGGTACGCGTCGAGCACTCCCGCCTCGAGCTGCGGACCACACCGCTGGAGGTGGACTTCCCGGACTATCGCCGGCTGATCGGGCCCGGCGGCGCGGCCACCCGCCGGATCGCCGTCGACCCGGATCGGCTGCGCGAGCTGGTGACCGGAGCCCCCGAGGTGCGCCGGGAGCACGCCGGCGCGGACTACCCGGTCACCATCCTCGCGGTGGGCCCGGCGGGCGAGCTGCGACTGGCCACCGAGGACGAGTGGACCGCCGGCGACGACGCGCACGTGGCGGTGAACCGGGAGTTCCTGCTCCAGGCGGTGGACGCCGGCGGCTCCGGTCAGCTGCTGCTCGACCTGGATGGTCCGGTCCACCCGCTGACCATCCGCAGCGCCGCCGACGACTCACGTTTCTCCCTGCTCATGCCGGTCCGCGCCTGACCGGGCCGCGCGTTTAGTCGCGGATTGAACACGGTTCAGCCACGACTTCTGTGAACGGTGAGACCGCCGCGACTTTGCGCGACCACTCTGGTTACCGTCGGCGTGTGCGCAACAGCCCGCCGGATGACGACCTCAACGCCACGGCGGCCGGCGCGTCCATGACCGGGTGGGAGTTCGCCTGGCTGGACGGGCTGGCCGTCGCGTCCGAGCCGTCCTGGTCGTTCCCGGAGATCGCCCGCCCGCTGGTGCGCACCGCCGGCAGCCTGCTCGACCTGGACACCGGCGGCGGCGAGCTGCTCGCCGAGTTCGTCCCGCTGCCGGCGCACACCGTCGCGGTGGAGAGCTGGGCGCGCAACACGCCGGCCGCCCGGGAGCGGCTGGCTCCGTTCGGCGTCGAGGTGCTCACCGAGCTGCCCGCCGGGGAGGACGAGTTCGACCTGGTGCTCAGCCGGCACGGGCGGCTCCCCGCGGCGGACATCGCCCGCCTGCTCAAACCCGGCGGTGTGCTGCTGACCCAGCAGGTCGGCAGCGACGACCTGGCCGAGCTGAACGACGCGCTCGGCGCTCCGCCGCCGCACCCCCGGCGCTGGGACGCCGAGGTCGCGGCGAACGCGCTGACCGCGGCCGGCCTGCTGGTGACCGACGTCCGTGAGGAGCACCCGGGGCTCGCGTTCCGGGACATCCGGGCGGTGATCCACCACCTGCGCACGGTGCCCTGGCAGGTCCGCGACTTCAGCCCGCAGAAATACGAACGGGAGCTGGCCCGGCTCACCGCGGTGATCCGGGCGCGGGGCGAGTTCACCGCCCGGGCACACCGGTTCCTGGTCCAGGCCCGCCGCCCGGCGCAGGCGTGATCGGCGCGCGCCCGGGCGAGCCGCTCTGGACAGAGGCGTAACCGGAAAGCCCCTTTCAGGCGACGGGCCCTCGGACTCACCGCCGGCGGCGTCGCCTGGGCCCGGTGGCGCGTCGGCACCACCGGGCAGGCCACGGCCGGGACGGTGGTCGCCCCGCCGCTGTCCGGCCGGCCCGAGACGGCGCTGTACCCCGCAGCCGGCGCCGAGCGCGACGGACGTGGCACCCGCACCGCCTCCACCGAGACCGTCGACCCCCACATCCGCGCCCGCCGTGGTGCCGGCGCTCGAGCCTCCACGGCCGGACCGAGCGCCGGTCAGCTCGACGGTCACGGATTTGAGGACCGGCGCGAGGGCCGCTAGGGGTACGTCAGCGCAGGTCATGGGCGTGTCAAACGGCAACATGGACGGTGCGGCGAGGACTCTGGGAGGTGACCGATCCCTCGGCCGGGGTCAACCGGTTGGGTAGATCGTTCCGATTTATGCGCCTACAACGGCGGACGGAAAACCGATCACATCGGACATCTCGATCAGGGAACGTTGTATGAACGCCAGCCCGGCCTTTTCCACCGGCGTCCGAGGAGGAACGAGCCGCATGCCACACCTGAGCGACCCGCCCGCGGCCGCCGCCTCGGGGGCGGCATCGTGATCCGGCGTGACGTCCTGACGAACCATCCCGGGGGCGATCCCTGGGACGGGAGACCGGAGGCACGGATCGAGCTGGAGCCGGCCGACCACGAGGAACCCACCTGGGAGGTGCGGGGGCCGCGCAGACGCCGGTTCGACAGGCGGTCACGGACCATCCTGGGGCTGGCCGCCGTCGCCGCCATGCTGGCCAACGCCGGTGCGGCGTGGGCCTACTGGCGCCTCACCCAGCCGGACCCGGCCGCCGCGCCGCAGCCGGTGACGATCGAGATGGTGCTGCGCGGGCGAAACGACCTCGGACAGGTCATGCGGCCCGGCGACAACGGGAACCTGCTGGTCACCGTCACCAACGACCGGAACGTGCCGATCCGGATCACCTCGATCGGGATCGGGCCGGGCAACGTGGTCGCCGACCCGGAGCATCGGGACGCCGGCTGCACCGCGCCGCGCGTCCGGGTCGCGCGGACGTACTACCCGGTCTCCTGGGAGGTCGCCAAGAACACCGTGGGCGCGTTCACCCTGCCCCGGGCGCTGTCCATGGAACACGGCACGGCGAAGGCCTGCGTCGGCGCGGACTTCACGGTGCCGCTGCGAGCGCGGGGCACCGAGCGCTGAGATCGCCGTGAGCCGGCGGGACCGGACGCCGGCGTCGCGTGGGCCCGGGCCTCGGAGCCGGCGACGCCGTGCGTGGGCGCGTCGAGGTTTCCCGGCGCGGGATCCGGGTCAATCACGGGACATGACCAGGATTTCGGTAGTGACCGGCGCGAGCGGTGGAATCGGCCGGGCGGTCGCCCGGCGCCTGGCGGCCCGGGGCGACGCGGTCGCCCTGCTGGCCCGCGGCGAGGAGGGACTGGAGGGGGCGGCCGAGGACGTCCGGCGAGCCGGTGGCACCGCGTTGCCGATCACCGTGGACATGGCCGACCACCAGGCGGTGGAGGCGGCGGCGGATCAGGTGGAGAAGGAGCTCGGTCCGATCGGGCTCTGGGTCAACAACGCGTTCTCCAGCGTCTTCGCCCCGTTCGTGGAGATCGAGATGCCGGAGTTCGTGCGCACCACCGAGGTCAGCTACCTGGGTTACGTCTACGGCACCCGGGCCGCGCTGTCCCGGATGCGAACCCGGGACCAGGGCGCGATCGTGCAGGTCGGCTCGGCGCTGGCGTATCGCGGGATCCCGTTGCAGAGCGCGTACTGCGGGGCCAAGCACGCGATCCAGGGGTTCACCGAGTCGCTGCGGGTGGAGCTGCTGCACGAGAAGAGCAACGTGCACGTGACAATGGTGCAGATGCCGGCGGTGAACACCCCGCAGTTCGGCTGGGTGCTGTCCCGGCTGCCGAAGAAGGCACAGCCGGTCGCGCCGATCTACCAGCCGGAGATCGCGGCGCGGGCCGTCGAGTACGCCGCCGACCACCCGAAGCGCCGGGAGTACTGGGTGGGCGGGTCGACAGCGCTGACCCTCGCGGCGAACGCGATCGCGCCCGGCATCCTGGACCGCTACCTGGCCCGGACCGGCTTCAAGGGTCAGCAGACCGGCGAGCCCCGGCCGGCCGACCAGCCGGCCAACCTGTGGCACCCGGCCGACCAGCGGACCGACGAGGGCGCCCACGGCGACTTCGACGACCGGTCCACGCCGCGGAGTCTGCAGCTCTGGGCCTCCCAGCACCACGGCGTGCTGGCCGCGGCCGGCGCCGGCCTGGTCGCCGCCGGAGCCGCCTGGGCCTTCGGCCGCCGCTGAGCTCTCCCGCACGGGGCGGCTTCCGGCCTGGAGAGGCTTCCGGCGTGCAGCGCCGGGGGCCGGCACGCTGGGGTTGATCTCCGGAACCACCCACGGACCGTGCAGGGCACGGCGATCGCCCTGGACGCGCAGCGGCCAGATCGCCGGGCCCGGCCCGCGCGGGAGCATGCGATCCGCACCACGGCGGACGCGCGTCTATGAAGATCTTGAAAGCGACCTCGGTCCTCAGGCGTCGACGCGGGACCGGTAGTAGCTTCCGTCGAGATCGGCGGGGTCGACGACCACCGCGGTGTGCAGGACGGCGCGGGCGCGGTCGGTGGCGGCGCGGGCCAGCCGCACGTCGTGGCTGGCGGCTTCGATGCCGTCGGCGACCACCTTCGCGGTGGCGTCGCCATAGGTCCGCGCGTCGTGCACCTCGCGCTCGTGGATCAGCGCGGCCTCGTGCTCGCGGAGCCGGGCCGCGCGGGCCTCGTTGCGCTCGTAGGCGTTGCCCCGGGACGCGAACTTGAGGCCGATCGCGGCGCAGTCGAGTGCCACCATCAGCAGCGCTATCCCCAGGTAGTAGACGCCGACACCCCAGAAGTCGGCGGTCACCAGACGCCACATCGCGGCGGTCCGGGCGCCGAAGCCGGAGTCACCGCGCACCACAGCGGCGTTGGCGGCCCGCTCGGCGGTGGCCAGCGAGGCGAGCCGGGACTGTTCGGTGGCTCGCGCGGCGCGTTCCGGGCGCTGGTCGCGCTGCAATCGGGCGGCCTGCCGGTCGAGCGCGGCGGCCTGGGTGTCCAGCGACCGGGAACGGCGGACCAGGTCGGCGCAGTAGCCGCCGGGCGGGCAGCCGGGGCTGTGCGTGACACCGGAGCCGCGGGAGTCGGCCAGGGCCTGGCGGTAGAGCGTGCGGGCGTCCCGGCGTTTGCCCGCCGCCCGGTCGGTGAGCGAGCGGACCGCGGCGTCGTCGGCCCCGGTCTGTGCCCGCAGCTCGGCCAGCCGCGCCTGGTACCCGGCCACCGCGCCGCCCGCGTCCAGCCGGCTGAGCTGGGTGTTGTGGATCTCGGCGAGCCGGGCGTCGATCTCACCGCGGTACCGGGCGAGCATCAGCGGTTCGGTCACCACCACGGCGAACAGCAGTGCCAGCCCGATCCGCCCCAGGTAGAGGCCGACCGTGGGCGGGCGGAGCAGCAGGTGCGGGTCGGTGGAGTCGAGGCGCTCGTAGTTGACCCCGACCCGGCCGACCACGGCCCGGTCGTAGGCGACCACCCCGACCGCCACCAGCGGCCCGACCAGCCACTGGTACCAGGGATGCCGGTAACCGCTGCTGGCGTCGACGAAGGCCGCGCCGCCGAGGGTCGCGTAGAGGAAGTAGAGCAGGATGAAGACGCCGATCGAGCGATACAGCACGCGATCCGAGTGCGTCGTCACGCTGCGCGGATTCACGTTCGCCACCCGCAGCAGCAGGTGCCCGAGGCCCGTGCGCATGCGGTCGAGTCTGGCCGACCGGGACGCGACGCGTGCCCGGAACGCTCAGATCGGCAGCGTCGGCTCGCTGGTCGTGACGGTGACCCGGACCCGGGCGTGCACGGTCTGCGGCTCGGGCTCCAGCTCGAGGGTGCCCGAGTCGCTCATGGCCCGGCCGCCGACCGCCATCGGGAAGCCCTCGGCCGGGAACACGTCGCTGATCTCGATCAGCCGGTCCACCCGGGCGCCGACCGCCGCCGCATACTCAGCGGCCTGGACCAGCGCCTCGGTGACCGCCGCCCGGCGCGCCTCGGCGCCGGCCCGGCTGCCCGGGCGCAGCTGCCAATACGGCCCGGAGACCGAGGTCAGCTCCTCACCGGCGAGCCGCAGCAGCAGATCGCCGAGCACGGTGAAGTCGGTGACCAGCACCCGGGTGCCGACGCTCCCGTGATATTCGGCCACGCCCTCGCCGCGCCGCTTGGTCTGCGGGTGGACCTGGACGCCGGTGGTCTCCCGGCGCTCGATCGCGGCGGCGAACTCGTCGAGCACCGCCCCGGCGGCCGCCGAGCGCTCGGCCAGCCGCCGCAGGACCGCCTCGCGGTCCCGGCCCTTGGCGACCGTGTGCACGTGGACGGTCGCCAGCTCGGGCGGCACCTCCCGGACGGCCTCGCCGGTGGCGACGACGATCGGGAGGCGCTCCACACTGCTCATCCGTCAGTTCTTACCAGCCGTCGGCAAGCCGGTCGGCGGCCGCGGCCACCCGCTCGTCGGTGGCGGTCAGCGCGATCCGGACGTGCCGGGCGGCGGCCGGGCCGTAGAACGCGCCGGGCGCGGCCAGGATGCCCCGCTCGGCCAGCCGGTCGACGGTCTGCCAGCAGTCCTCCCCGCGGGTCGCCCACAGGTAGAGCCCGGCCTCCGAGTGACTGATCTCGAAACCGGCCTTGACCAGGGCGGACCGCAGGATCTCCCGGCGCGCCGCGTAACGCTCGCGCTGGACGGCCACGTGCTCCTCGTCGGTGAGCGCGGCGGCCATGGCGGCCTGGACCGGGGCGGGCACGATCATGCCGCCGTGCTTGCGCACCGCGAGCAGCTCGCCCACCAGGGCCGGGTCGCCACCGACGAAACCGGCGCGGTAGCCGGCCAGGTTGGACCGCTTGGAGAGCGAGTGCACGGCCAGCACCCCCGTGTAGTCACCGCCGGTGACCTCGTCGGAGAGCACCGAGACCGGCTCGGTCTCCCAGCCGAGCGAGAGGTAGCACTCGTCGCTGACCACGACGGCGCCCCGCTCGCGGGCCCAGGCGACCACCTTGCGCAGGTGCTCGACAGGCAGGACCCGGCCGGTCGGGTTGGACGGCGAGTTGATCCAGACCAGCTTCACGGGCGCCGGCCCGACCGCGGTGAGCGAGTCGGACCGGATCACCTCGGCGCCGGCCAGGCGCACGCCGACCTCGTAGGTCGGATAGCAGACCTGCGGGATCACCACCCGGTCGCCCGGACCGACGCCGAGCAGCGTCGGCAGCCAGGCGACCAGCTCCTTGGAGCCGATGGTGGGCAGCACCCCGAGGTCACCGGAGGCGCGACAGGCCCGGGCCAGCCAGCCGGTGATCGCGGCCCGCAGGGTCGCGGTGCCGGCGGTCAGCGGATAGCCGGGCGTGTCGGCGGACCCGACGAGGGCCTGCCGGATGACCTGCGGGACCGGATCGACCGGCGTGCCGACCGAGAGGTCGACGATGCCGTCCGGGTGGGCGGCGGCGCGGGTCTTGGCCGGCTCCAACAGGTCCCAGGGGAAATCCGGCAGGGCCGACGACAGAGCGCTCAGTGTGCGTCCCCACGCGGCGGCTGAGCGGCGACGAACGTCGCGTCCTTCTCGATCTTGCCGACCTTGGAGGCGCCACCGGGCGAACCGAGGTCCTCGAAGAACTCGTAGTTCGCGTTGGTGTAGTCCTTCCACTGCTCCGGGACGTCGTCCTCGTAGAAGATCGCCTCGACGGGGCACACGGGCTCACAGGCCCCGCAGTCCACGCACTCATCGGGGTGGATGTAGAGCATCCGGTTGCCCTCGTAGATGCAGTCGACCGGGCACTCTTCGATGCATGCCTTGTCGAGAACATCGACGCAGGGCTCAGCGATGATGTAGGTCACGGGTCTTTCCCTTCAAAGCCACGCCGCGTGGACCGCCGACGACAAATGCAGAGCCTAGTATTCCCGCCGAAGGAGGTAATACGTGCTCCGACAGCAGGATGTGGGACACCGGGTGGTGGTACGGCGAATTGTAGGCGTATCCGGGGATCGGCCGCTGTACACGGATGCGCTCGGTGAGCTCGTGGACCTCAGCGAGACGGATCTCACACTCGCCACCGACAAGGGCACCCTGCGAGTCCCGCTGCGCGACGTGCACCGGGCCAAGCGGGTGCCACCGGCCCGCCGCCCGCACGCGGCCGCGGTGATCGCCCTGGAACTGGCCGCCGACGCGGCCTGGCCGGCCCCGACCCGCGCGACGCTGGGCAGCTGGCTGCTGCGCGCGGCCGGCAACTGGACCGGCCGGGCGAACTCGGCGCTCGCCGTCGGCGACCCGGACCGGCCCCTGGAGGCGGCGATCGACGCCGTCGAGCGGTGGTACCTGGAGCACGGCCAGCGCCCGCTGATCAACGCGCCGATGCCGCTGGCCGCCCCGGTCAACGCGATGCTGGACGAGCGGGGCTGGACGGCCCGGCCGCTCACCCTGGTGCAGACCGCGCCGCTGGCCCCGATCCTGGCCACCACCGGCGCCGCCGACCTGCCGCCGGTCGACCTGGCCGACTCCCCCGGCGACGACTGGTTCACCATGGTCGCGGCGCACAAGGGGGATCTGCCGCCGGTGGCGGTGCGGATCCTGACCGGCGTACCGGAGAAGGTCTTCGCTCACGTCCGGGACGCGGACGGTGAGCTGATCGCCGTCGCCCGCGGCGCGATCACCGGGCCGGACCGCTGGCTGGGGATCTCGCTGCTGCAGACCGTGCCGGCCGCGCGGCGGCGCGGCCTGGGCCGGCACGTGGTCCGCGGCCTCGCCCAGTGGGCCGCGCAGCACCGCGCGACGCGGGCCTACCTGCAGGTGGAGGAGCGCAACACGGCGGCCGTGGCGTTGTACGGCAGACTCGGCTTCAGCACCCACCACACCTACCTGACCAGGGAAGCGCCTAGCGGCGGACCACCCGGCGAGGCTTGACCACGCGGCGCTCGCTGAAGGCCTTGAGGGAGCGGGAGCGGTAGTCCTTGCCGAGCAGCACCGCGGTCCAGTAACCGAGCAGGGTGCCGACGATCGCGCAGCCGGCGTACAGCCAGATCTGGGCGAAGAAGTCACCCGACCCGTTCGCCAGCGGGCGGCTGCCGCTGAGGAACGGTCCGGCCAGGACGGTCAGCAGCATGCCGCCGAACGCGCCGAACCCGAGGTCGGGCAGCCAGTCGGTGAGCCGCCGGCGCAGCGACCAGGTGAACGCGAGACCACCCAGCACCAGCGCGACCAGCCCGAACATGACGATCGAGCCGCGGGTCTGCGCGGCGTCCGAGCTGTCGAATCCGAAGCGGACGACCAGCCTGGTCACCGCGTTGATCGCGAACAGGACGACCGCCAGCACCGTGCTCCGGAACCAGCGCTGCTGCCTCATCAGATCCTCCCGGGAACGAAACAATGCTCGATTCCCGGTCATCTTGACCCATGGCACGCCACAGTTCCTAGAGGCGGGCTGAGAGTCGCCTGACAATCAGCTCGGCGTCGGGTCCGCGGTGAGCGGGTTCATGATCATCCGGTACGCGTAGACGGCGAACGTCACGCTGCCGACCAGGATCACCACCAGGGCCACCCAGTTGTCCCCGCCGAGCAGGTAGTCGCCCTCGGTGGTGCGGGTCCCGGCGGCGCCCAGGGTCAGCAGCGTCCACAGCGCCCACGGCACGCCGATCGCCCAGCTCCGGCCGATCGTGGCGACCGCGAACCGGGCCAGCGCCAGGTTGACCGCGACGGTGACCGGGATGGCCAGGCCGATCAGCCGGCCGGCACCGGTCCAGACGTCGGTCTCCCCGTGGAACAGGCCGGTCAGGCCGCCCACCCGCAGCGAGGTCAACTCGACCTCGAGCAGCGTGGTGACCACCGTGGCGAGGACGGTGACCAGCACGGCGGCCGCTCGCAGGGCGGAGTCCCGCCGGGGCGCGGTCATCGATCCGCCACGTCGAGCCCGGCGAACAGGTCGCTCTCCCACTTGTGCGGGCCCTCGCCCGGGCCGCGCTCGCCCTTGACCAGCGTGTAGTACTCCACACCCATGAACTCGCCGCCGAAGTCGCCGGCCATCCCGTAGAGCCAGGAGTTGTCCGGGATCTGGGTGGCGTGCGCCCGCATCGCGGCGGTCTTTCTCGCATAGTGCTCGGTGCCGTCGATCCGGGCGGCGATCTCCTCGTCCGGCGTGCCGAACGGCAGGTCCTCGACGCTGTCGACGTCGGCGAACGGGTTGCTCTCCGACTCCCGGAACGCCTCCATGCCGTCGCGCAGCACGCTCAGCGGCTGGGCCGTCCAGTAGATCTTGGCGGGGCCGTCCGCACCGGCCAGCTCGGCGGCGCGCATCGCCACCCGGTGCGCCTGGATGTGGTCCGGGTGACCGTAGAACCCGTTCTCGTCATAGGTGATCATGACCTGCGGGCGGATCTCCCGCATGATCTCGACCAGGTGCGCGGCGGCCTCGTCCAGGTCGGCACCCCAGAACGCGCGGGGATGCCGGTTGGTCTCCAGGCCCATCATGCCGGAGTCCCGGTAACGCCCCGGGCCGCCCAGCATGCGCCGGTCGGTGACGCCCAGCGCGTCGCAGGCCCGCTCCCACTCGACCAGCCGCCAGCCACCGAGCTGGTCGGCCTGCCCGGCGGCGAGCTGCGACAGGGCCGGGACGTGGATCTCGCCCTCCTCGCCGAGGGTGCACGTCACCAGTGTCACGTGGGCGCCTGTGGAGGCGTAGTGCGCCATGGTCGCGCCGGTCCCGATGACCTCGTCGTCGGGATGGGCGTGCACCAGCAGCAGTCGGCGGGCGGGCAGCGAATCGGGTGCGGTCTGCTCGACGGTCACGGCGGATACTGTACGCGCGACCACCGACGACTTCGCTCGACGAGCCCACCGGTTACCCGGCGGGAGTCGCCCTTGATCAGCGATGCTGGGATCGTGGACTACCCCGGACTCGCCGGGCGCACCGGCGGTTTCCGCCACGGCGCCCCGCATGCCGTCGAGGTCGGCGCCGACGGGGCGCGGGCCGCCTTCCTGCGCTCGCCCGGCGCCTTCGACCCGGATCCGGCGCTCTGGGTGCTCGACCTCTTCTCCTTCGAGGAGCGGCTGATCGCCCCGGGGCCGATCGCCTCGTACGCGGTGGACCGCGACGCCCGGGTGGCCGCGTTCGCCCGCGGTGGCCGGCTGTTCCGGGCCGACCTGCTCACCGACGCGGTCACCGCGATCCCGACCAGTGATCCGGTGCACGACCCGAGACCCGACCCCCAAGGCGTACGCGTCGGCTACGTCACCGACCCGGACCGGTCGGCGACGCTGCGGGTGCACGGGCCGGACGGCGACCGGCTGCTGGCCGGCGAGCCGGGCAACGCCTGGCGGGAGCACGGCGGCAGCATCGCCTGGGGCGTGGCCGGCTCCGGCGCCGGCGAGTTCGGCCGGACCCGGGGCTGGTGGTGGTCGCCGGACGGGAGCCAGGTGCTGGCCGTCCGGACCGCCGGGTCGACCAGCCTGCACCTGCTCGACCTGGACGACGGCTGGGTGGACGTGCACTGGGACCGGGAGACGTACCCGCACCTGGCCCAGGTGCGCTGGGCCGGCGGCGGTCCGCTGATCACCGTGCTGCGCCGGATGCAGCAGCACGGCCTGGTCCTCTCGGTGGACCCGCGGACCGGGGAGACCCAGGTGCACGCGGAGCTGGCCGACGCCCGCTGGGTGGAACCGATCCCCGGCACGCCCCGGCACCTGCCGGACGGGCGGGTGCTGGTCGGCGGCGAACTGGCCCACGACGGCTTCGACGCGCGCTGCCTGTTCGCCGACGGCAGCCTGCTCACCCCGCCCGGGCTCTACGTCCGGCGGGTGGCCGGCACGCTGCCCCGCGCGACGGGACCGGCCGGGGCGCCGGACCTGATCGTCGAGGGGAGCCTGGGTGATCCGGCGGTGCGGGAGGTGTTCCGGGTGCGTACCTCGCTGGGCGGGGGCGGCCCGGAGGTGACCCGGCTGACCGGGCGGTACACCGGTGAGCCGGTGGCCGGCGGGGACGTGCTGATCGCCGGCGACCAGGTGTGGCGGGGCGACCGGCGGGTGGGCACGGTGCGGTCGCTGGCGGCCGCGCTGCCGTACCGGCCGGAGCCGGTGTTCGAACGGGTCACCGACCGGCGGCTGCCGGCCGGCGTGCTCTACCCCACCGGGCACCTGGGCGGCAGCCTGCCGGTCCTGGTCACCCTCGGCGACGGGCCGGGACACCAGCAGGTCCGCTCGGACGACCACGCCTGGCAGGAGCGCCAGTGGTGGGCCGACGCCGGATTCGCCGTGCTCAGCGTCGATTCCCGGGGCACGCCCGGGGTGGCGCCCAGCTTCGAGAAGGCGGTGCACCGGCGGCTGGCCGATCTGGCCCTGGCCGACCAGGTGGACGCGCTGCACGCGCTCACCGGCAAGCACCCGGACCTGGACCTGAGCCGGGTCGTGGTGCGCGGGCGGGGGCTCGGTGGGTGGCTGGCCGCGCTCGCGGTGCTGCGCCGGCCGGACGTGTTCCGCTGCGGGGTGGCCCGCGACCCGGTGCTGGACTGGTCGCAGCTGCCGCCGCCGATCGCCGAGCGGTACCTGGGCGATCCGGCCGACTCGGCGCACATCTACCGCAACCACAGCCTGAGCGACGCACTCGCCGAGGCCGACCCGCACGGTCCGCTGTTGCTGGCCGGAGCCGAGTTGAGCCTGCCCGGGGAGCGGGACTGGTTCCGGGAACAGTTGGCCTCCTGACCGGTTTTGTCGCACCGGGCCCATAGGGTCGGGGCATGAGCCACTTCGATGAGGCGGGCGCGGCGGTCCAGGCCGCGCTCGACGCCGGAGCCCGCTACGCGGATGCCCGGGTCATGGTCTGCCGCACCGAGTCGATGACGGCCCGCGACGGGGCTGTCGAGGATCTCGGCTCCGACGAGAGCGCCGGCTTGGGGGTTCGTGCCCTGGTCGGCTCGAGTTGGGGCTTCTACGCCGTTCCCGATCTCGCCGAGCCGGCCGCCCGCGCCGCCGGCCGGCGCGCCGCGCAGATCGCCGCGGCCAGCGCCCAGGTGGCCGGCCCGCCGACCGAGTTGATGCCGTCCGCACCGGTGACCGCGAGCTGGGCCAGCGACTGCGTCGTCGATCCGCTGTCGGTGCCGCTGGCCGACAAGGGCGACCTGCTGGTCCGGGCCACGCTCGCGGCCAAGGAGGCGGGCGCCGACCTGGCCCAGGCCAACTACGCGATCTGGGACACCCACAAGTGGTTCGTCTCCAGTGAGGGCCACCGCGTCGACCAGCACATCCGGGAGTGCGGCGGCGGGGTGACAGCGCACGCCATCGGCGACGGCGAGGTCCAGCGCCGGTCCCTCCCGGGGCAGTACGGCACCCGCGGCTGGGAGCTGATCGACGAGCTCGACCTGGTCGGCAACGCGCCCCGCCTGGCGCAGGAGGCGCGCGAGCTGCTCACCGCCCCGCTCTGCCCGGCCGGCGAGACCACCCTGATCCTCGGCGGGTCGCAGCTCGCCCTGCAGATCCACGAGTCCGTCGGGCACGCCATCGAGCTGGACCGGATCCTCGGCTGGGAGGCCGCCTTCGCCGGCACCAGCTGGCTCGACCTGGCCGGCCTGGGCTCGCTGCGGTACGGCTCCGAGCTGATGAACATCACCATCGACCCCACCTTCCCGGGTGCTCTGGGCAGCTTCGGCTTCGACGACGAGGGCACCCCGGCGGTGAAACGGCACGCGGTCCGGGACGGCATCTGGGTGGGCGTGCTGGCCGGGCGGGACTCGGCCGCCGTCGCCGGGCTGGACTACGCCGGCAGTGTCCGGTCGGACGGCTGGGCCCGGCTGCCGATGGTGCGGATGACGAACGTCGGCCTGGAGCCCGGGCCGCACACCCTCGACGAGATCATCGCGGCCACCGACGACGGTGTGTTCATGGACGTCAACCGGTCCTGGTCGATCGACGACCGGCGGCTGAACTTCCAGTTCGGCTGCGAGATCGGCTACGAGATCAAGAACGGGAAGCGCGGCCGGATGCTGCGCAACCCGACCTACACCGGGATCGGTCCGAAATTCTGGCAGTCGATGGACATGCTGTCCGCCGAGACGATCGCCTGGGGCACGCCGAACTGCGGTAAGGGTCAGCCCGGCCAGGTCGGGCACACCGGGCACCCGGCGGCGCCGGCCCGGTTCACCGACGTCAGGGTGGGGGTGCACGGATGAGCGGGCTCGCGAGCGGATCAGCCGGCCCGGTCGCCGGCCCGGGCCGGCACCGGAACGCGACGGAGGTGGCGGCATGAGCGCCGAGCTGCAGATCGCGGCGAAAGTGGTGGAGCTGGTCCGCGAGCTGGCCGGCCGGTCCGCCGAGGCCGAGGTGACGGTCCGGCACCACGCCCTGGCGCTGACCCGGTTCGCCAACTCGGCGATCCACCAGAACGTGGCCGACGCCACCACCGGGGTCCGGCTGCGGCTGCATCTGGACGGCCGGACGGCCTCCGGCTCCAGCACGCTGACCGGCGTCGACGGCCTTCGGTCGCTGGTCGAGCGGACCATCGCGGCGGCCCGGGTCACCCCGCCCGACCCGGCCTGGGCCGGTCTCACCAAACCGGCCGCGCTGCACATCTCGGCCGCCCACCCGGGCTCCGGCGAGCACTCCGGGCTGGCCTTCGGCTTCGACGAGGCGACCGCCCGGGCCACGCCGGCCGAGCGGGCCGCGCGGGTCCGCGCCTTCGTCGACGCGGCCGGCGGCCTGGAGACCGCCGGTTACTGCCGCACCGTCTACGTCTCCGCCGCGTTCGCGAACACCGCGGGCCAGGCCGTCGAGGGCCGCACCGCGGAGGCCGCGATGGACGGCATCGCCCGGGACGCCGGCGCCGACGGGGTGGCCCGGCTGGCCGCGTCCCGGCTCGCCGACCTGGACGGCGCCGAGCTGGGCGCCCGCGCGGCGGCCAAGGCGCGCGCCGCCACCGGCCCGGCCGAGCTGCCCCCGGGGCAGTACGAGGTGGTCCTGGAGCCGACCGCGGTCGCCGACCTGCTGCAGAACTTCGCGGTCTTCGGCTTCAACGGCAAGTCGTTCGTGCAGAAACAGTCCTTCGCCGAGCTGGGCAAGGAGCAGTTCGACCCGTCGGTGACCATCGTGGACGACCCGCTGGGCAGCCGCGGCGAGCCGGCACCCGGGCTGCCGTTCGACGACGAGGGCACCCCGGCCCGGTCGCTGGTGCTGGTCCGCGACGGGGTCACCCAGGCGGTGGCGCACGACCGGACGTCGGCGGCCGCGGCCGGCGCCGAGTCCACCGGGCACGCCGCGCCCGCCTCGCGCTCCTGGGGACCGTTCCCGTCGCACCCGCGGCTGGAGGCCGGTCCACCGGCGCCCGCCGGCAGTCCGGAGGCGTCCGCGGCGGTCGCCGGGTCGGCCCGCCCGCTGGTCGCCCGGATGCGCCGCGGCCTGCTGGTCACCGACCTCTGGTACACCCGGGTGCTGGACCCGAAAACGCTCGTGGTGACCGGGCTGACCCGCAACGGGGTGTGGCTGGTGGAGGACGGCGAGATCGTCCGGCCGGTGAGCAACCTGCGGTTCACCCAGTCGTACCCGCAGGCGCTGGGCCCGGGCCGGGTGCTCGGGATCGGCGCCGAGTCGGTGCTGCTGCCCGGCTCCTGGGAGGACGCCCGCTACGCCGCGCCGGCACTGCACCTGGCGTCCTGGAACATCACCGGCAACGCGTCGGGATAGATCCACTAGTTCATCGGTGATCGTCTTTGCGGGCCGGGATGATGTTTTTGTGACCTACTTGGCATCCCCGGCCCGCAAACTGTCGGACCTTCGGCGTAACGTGTGCCCCACATCACCGTCGCGCGAGGACGGCTGACGGCGGGCACCCGTGTGTCCGCTTCCGGTCGGCCCGCGCACCTGACGCGGCACCGGCAGGGGGATGGCATGACGACGACGGCATCGGGGCCGGGCGTGGGGCAGGCCCGCGCGGCGATCTCGGCGCGGACACTGCGCAGCGACCGATGGTGGCTGGCGCCACTGATCACGTTCCTCGGGCTGACCGCCTGGGTGGCGTACGCGACGGTCCGGGTCTTCCTGCACAAGTGGTTCTATGTGGCGGACTACCACTACCTGACGCCGTTCTACTCACCGTGTCTGACCGACCGGTGCGGCGACGCGGCCGAGTTCGGCACTCCGCTGCCCAGCTTCTGGCTCATCCCGGAGGCGGCGTTCACCCTGCCGTTCCTGCTGCTCTTCCGGTTGACCTGCTATTACTACCGGAAGGCGTACTACCGCTCGTTCTGGCTCTCGCCGCCGGCCTGCGCGGTGCCGGACGGTCACAAGTCGTACTCCGGCGAGACCCGCTTCCCGCTGATCTTCCAGAACGCGCACCGGTACGCGTTCTACGCGGCCTTCCTGATCTCGATCGTCAACACCTGGGACGCGATCCGCGCGCAGACCACGGGTCTCGGTCTCGGCAACCTGATCCTCTGGATCAACGTGATCATGCTGTGGGCCTACACGGTGTCCTGCCACTCCTGCCGGCACATCGTCGGCGGCCGGCTCAAGCACTTCTCCAAGCACCCGGTGCGATATCGACTGTGGACCTTCGTGTCGAAGCTGAACGCGCGGCACATGCAGCTGGCCTGGATCACCCTCGGGACGCTCGCGCTGACCGATTTCTACATCATGGCGGTCAGCGCGAACTGGATCTCCGACCTGCGGATCATCGGTTAGGGGCACGATCATGACGACCACTACCGAACGCCATCTGTACGACGTCGTGGTGATCGGCGCCGGCGGTGCCGGGCTGCGCGCCGCGATCGAGGCGCGACTGGCCGGCAAGCGGACCGCGATCATCTCCAAGTCGCTGTTCGGCAAGGCGCACACGGTGATGGCCGAGGGCGGCGCCGCGGCCGCGATGGGGAACGTGAACAGCCGGGACAACTGGATGGTGCACTTCCGGGACACCATGCGCGGCGGCAAGTTCCTGAACAACTTCCGGATGGCCGAGCTGCACGCCAAGGAGGCCCCGGAGCGGATCTGGGAGCTGGAGACGTACGGCGCGCTCTTCGACCGGACGAAAGACGGCAAGATCTCGCAGCGCAACTTCGGCGGGCACGAGTACCCGCGGCTGGCGCACGTCGGCGACCGCACCGGCCTGGAGCTGATCCGCACCCTGCAGCAGAAGATCGTCTCGCTGCAGCAGGAGGACTACGCCGAGACCGGCAGCTACGAGTCGCGGATCCGGGTCTTCCAGGAGACCACGATCACCGAGCTGCTGCTCGACGGCGACCGGGTGGCCGGCGCGTTCGGCTACTACCGGGACTCCGGCGAGTTCCTGCTCTTCGAGGCGCCCGCGGTGGTGCTCGCCACCGGTGGCGTCGGCCGCAGCTACAAGGTCACCTCGAACTCCTGGGAGTACACCGGCGACGGCCACGCGCTCGCGCTCCGCTCCGGCGCCACCCTGATCAACATGGAGTTCCTCCAGTTCCACCCGACCGGCATGGTCTGGCCGCCCAGCGTGAAAGGCATCCTGGTCACCGAGTCGGTCCGCGGCGACGGCGGCGTTCTGCGCAACTCCGAGGGCAAGCGGTTCATGTTCGACTACGTCCCCGACGTCTTCCGCAAGCAGTACGCGGAGACCGAGGAGGAGGCGGACCGCTGGTACACCGATCCGGACAACAACCGCCGCCCACCCGAGCTGCTGCCCCGCGACGAGGTGGCCCGCGCGATCAACAACGAGGTCAAGGCGGGTCGCGGCAGCCCGGCCGGCGGCGTCTTCCTGGACGTCTCCACCCGGCTCCCGGCCGAGCAGATCATCAAGCGGCTCCCGTCGATGCACCACCAGTTCAAGGAGCTGGCCGACGTCGACATCACCAAGGAGCCGATGGAGGTCGGGCCGACCTGCCACTACGTGATGGGCGGAGTGGAGGTCGACCCGGACACCGGTGCCGCGGCCGGCTCGGTGCTGGGCCTGTTCGCCGCGGGCGAGGTGTCCGGCGGCATGCACGGCTCCAACCGGCTGGGCGGCAACTCCCTCTCCGACCTGCTGGTCTTCGGCAAGCGCGCCGGTGAGCACGCCGCCGCCTACGTCGACACGCTGCCCCGGCGGCCCAAGGTCAGCCGGGTCGACGTGGCCGCCGCCATCGAGGTGGCGCTCGCCCCGCTGGTCCGGGCGCAGGGCGAGAACCCGTACACCTTGCAGCAGGACCTGCAGGCGGTGATGGGCGACCTGGTCGGCATCATCCGCCGGGAGGGCGAGCTCAGCGACGCGCTGAAGAGGCTGGCCGATCTGCGGCTGCGGGTGGCGAACGTCGCGGTCGGCGGTGGCCGGCGCTACAACCCGGGCTGGCACCTGGCCCTGGACCTGCGCAACATGCTGGTCGTCTCGGAGTGCACGGCGAAAGCCGCGCTGGAGCGGGAGGAGTCGCGCGGCGGGCACACCCGGGAGGACTTCCCGCGGATGAGTCCGGAGTGGCGGCGGCTCAACCTGGTCTGCTCGCTCGACGAGGCCGGCGGGGTGCACCTGGAGCGCAAGCCGGTGCCCACCATGCGATCCGAGCTGCTCGCCCTCTTCGACCGCAGCGAGCTGGCCAAATACCTGACCACAGAGGAATTGACAGGGCTGGGGGAAGAGTGAAACGCCACTTTCGTGTCTGGCGGGGCGACTCGTCCGGCGGCTCCCTGGAGGATTTCGACGTCGAGGTGAACGACGGCGAGGTCGTCCTGGACATCATCCACCGGTTGCAGGCCACCCAGGCGCCCGACCTGGCCTGCCGGTGGAACTGCAAGGCCGGCAAGTGCGGCTCCTGCTCGATGGAGATCAACGGCATGCCCCGGCTCGGCTGCATGACCCGGATGTCCACGTTCACCGCCGACGAGACGATCACGGTCACCCCGTTGCGCACCTTCCCGGTGATCCGCGACCTGGTCACCGACGTCTCCTTCAACTACCAGAAAGCGCGCGAGACGCCGGCCTTCGCCCCGCCGGCCGGGGTCGCCCCCGGGCAGTACCGGATGCAGCAGATCGATGTGGAGCGCAGCCAGGAGTTCCGCAAGTGCATCGAGTGCTACCTCTGCCAGAACACCTGCCACGTGGTGCGCGATCACGAGGAGAACAAGGAGGCGTTCTCCGGGCCGCGCTTCTTCATCCGCGCCGCCGAGCTGGACATGCACCCGCTCGACGACCGCACCGACCGCAAGCAGTACGCCCAGCAGAGCCAGGGCCTCGGCTTCTGCAACATCACCAAGTGCTGCACCGAGGTCTGCCCGGAACACATCAAGATCACCGATAACGCCATCATCCCGATGAAGGAGCGCGTCGTGGATCGCCGGTACGACCCCCTGGTCCGACTCGGCCGCAAGATCTTCCGCCGCGACCAGCTGGAGAGCGCCCAGCCGGAGAGCATGGCCCCGTCCACCAGCGAGGGCGTGTCCGGCGTCGGGTCGGGCATGACCTACACCAGCGCCCGCCTCCCGGAGGGCCCACCGGTCGGCCCGGACGGCCGCCTCGACATCGCCGAACTGGCGGCGCCGCTGCAGGGCGGCCTCTCGCCCTACGGCGAGGACATGGACTTCCCGCTGCCCCCGGAGCGGGTCGCCTACCACCACCCCGAGGCCGATCCGTCGGTGCCGCCCGCCGGCGAGGTCCCGGACCGGCGCTGAGCCTGCTCACGGCCGGGTCCCGGGTGCGAGGCGAGGCCCACCGTGTGGCCGGGTCACGCCGCTTCGCCCGGATGCCGGCACGCGGCCTAGGGTCGGTGCATGCCGTCGCTCGTCACGCCCGCCCTGGCCGCTGGGACGCTGGCCGCCACCGCGCAGCCGGAGATCGCCGGGGACGGGGTGCTGCTGCGGCCCTGGCGGGAACCGGACCGGGCGGCGGTCGTCGCCGGGTACGCGGATCCGGCGATCCAGCGCTGGCACTGCCGGACCATGACCGAGGACGAGGCGGCGGCCTGGATCGCCGGGTGGCCACACCGCTGGCGGGACGAGACGGGCGCCGGTTGGGCCGTGGTGGACACCCGCGCGGCGGGCCGGGTCGCCGGGCAGATCAGCTTCCGGCGGATCGATCTCGGCGAGGCGGCTGCCGAGCTGTCCTATTGGGTGCTCCCTGAGTTCCGCGGCCGGCAGCTCGCACCGCGGGCACTGGCGGCGCTGACCGGCTGGGCGTTCACCGATCTGGGCCTGTACCGGCTGGAACTGAACCACTCGACAGCCAACACCGCGTCCTGCCGGGTCGCCGCCCGGGCGGGTTATCCGGCCGAGGGCACGAAGCGCGGCGAGGCTCGCCACGCCGACGGCTGGCACGACATGCACCAGCACGCCCGGCTCGCCGTCGATTGACGCGGAGTCGCACGGCCCGGCCGCGCAGACTCGAACATCAGTACTAGAATCGCGGGATGAGCAGCGCCTATCAGCCTTCGATGCTCGACCTGATGGCCGGCCCGGTGCCGGCGCCGGCGTCGCTGTCCGGGCTGACCCGGCACCGGCTCACCGCCGGGGCCTGGGTGGATCTGCTGCCCGGGTGGCTGCGCGGTTCGGACGCGGTGTTCGAGACGCTGCTCGGCATCGACTGGCGTGCCGAGCGGCGGAAGATGTATGACGACGTGGTCGACGTGCCCCGGCTGCTGCGCTGGTACCGGGAGGGTGAGCCGCTGCCCCACCCGGCACTGACCGAGGCGCGCGACGCGCTGAACGCGCACTACGCCGAGGAGCTCGGCGAGCAGTTCGTCACCGCCGGGATGTGCCTCTATCGGGACGGGCGGGACAGCGTGGCGTGGCACGGGGACACGATCGGGCGGTCGGCCACCGAGGACACCATGGTGGCGATCGTGTCGGTCGGCTCACCACGCCATCTGGTGCTGCGGCCGCGGGCGGGTGGGCACGAGACGGTGCGCTTCCCGCTCGGGCACGGGGATCTGATCGTGATGGGCGGGTCGTGCCAGCGGACCTGGGAGCACGCCGTGCCCAAGACGGCCCGGGCGGTGGGGCCGCGGGTGAGCGTGCAGTTCCGCCCGCGCGGCGTGGCGTGAGCGGCCACGGGTGAGTGCGCGGGTTCCGCCCGCGCGGCGCGGCGTGAGCGGCCACGGGTGAGTGCGCGATTCAGCCCGCGGCGTGGCGTGAACGGGCGCGGGTGAGTGCGCGATTCCGTGGAGTGGGTGGCCGCGTGCCGGTGCGCTGTCAGAACGGCGAGGGCTGGACCAGCCGCTCCTGATCGGCGGTGATGCGGCGGACCAGGAGGATGGCGGCGACCGCGGCGACCGGGGTGCTGATGAGCGACAGCGCGTGCGCGTCGCCGGACCGGGTGACGTCGCCGTGGTAACTGTCCAGCAGGATGTCGAGCGTCCAGGCGACCGCCCAGACGGCGAAGAGGCCGGAGCCGTGGTCGCGGCTCTCCCGGTCGATCTCCCGGAAGACCAGCAGCGGGAGCACCAGGTTGGCGACCGGGATCAGCCAGGCGCCGACGGTCCAGCCGGGGCGCCACTTGAGCCGGTGACCGGTGTTCCAGAGGTTTGTCGAGGCACGGTGCAGCCAGCTCAGGAACGCCACGACGGTGAAGACGAAGACGCCGAGAACGCCCAGCGACACGATGCCCAGGCCGTCGCCGTCGAGCAGGGCCCGGGACCGGGTCAGCGACTCCAGGACCAGCGAGCTGACCAGGCTCAGGCCCAGGCCGGTGGTGGCCAGGATCGCCGGGCCGCGCAGCGACCTGGCATGCCCCGGGGCGGGCGGATAGGCGTAGGGCGCGGGCGGGACGCCGGTGGCGGACGGGGGCAGGTAGGCGGAGACCGGCGCCGGGTAGACCGGCCGTGCCGGCGCCGGGGCGGGATAAGCGGGCGGCGCGGGTGCCGCGGCCGGCGCGGGATAAACGGGCGGCGCGGCCGGCGCGGGATAAACGGGCGGCGCAGCCGACGCGGGGTGAACGGGCGGCGCGGCCGACGCGGGGTGAACGGGCGGCGCCGTCGGATCGGTGTAGGCCGGCGGCGGGTAGGGCGACGGCGGGGACCAGATCTCGGTGGAGGCCTCGGCGGACCACGGATCGACGGCCGGCGGCGGGTCGTCCGGGACGGGCGGGGGCTGCTGGGCGCTCATCGGTCTCCTCGCGGGTCGATGGACTCCCGCAGGGTATCCGGACCGGACAACGCCGCGCGCGCGGGCGTTTTCGCTGATCACGCATGGGATAGCGGACGTAACGGTCGCGTCAGGTAACGGAGACGTTGCGAGTAGTTGACGCGTCCGATCAGAAAGTTACACTCCTAGTGTAAATAGTTGACCATCACGCTCCACTGTGGACCTCTGCTGTCCAGACGAGGTGGCCATGTCGACGGAATCCCCTGCTCATGAGCTCGCGCTCGACCACATAACGGTTCGCTTCGGCGGCCTTACCGCACTCGACGACGTCTGTCTGCGGGTGCCCGCCGGACGGATCGTCGGGGTGATCGGGCCGAACGGCGCCGGCAAGACCACCCTCTTCAACGTGATCTGCGGTTTCGTCACGCCGACCACCGGGGCGCTCACCCTGGACGGCCGGGCCTGGCGGCCGCGACCGCACCACCTCAACCGGCTCGGCATCGCCCGCACCCTGCAGGGCGTCGGCCAGTTCGCCGGCCTCACCGTGCTGGAGAACGTGCAGGTCGGCATCCGGGCCGGCCGGGAGCGGCAGTCCGAGCGGGACGCGCTCGCCGCCCTGCGGCGGTGCGGCGTCGACGAGTACGCGTACGCCCCGCCCGGCGCGCTGCCCTACGCGATCCGCAAGCGGGTCGAGCTGGCCCGCGCCCTGGCCGCCCGGCCACGGATCCTGATGCTCGACGAGCCGGCCGGCGGCCTGGACGCCGACGAGATCCAGTGGCTGGCCGGCCTGATCCGGGACGCCGGCACCACGGTCCTGCTGGTCGAGCACCACATGGATCTGGTCATGTCGGTCTGCGACGAGATCCTGGTGCTGGACTTCGGCAAACCGATCGCGCTCGGCTCCCCCGCCGAGATCAGCGCGGACGACAAGGTCACCGAGGCCTACCTGGGGGCGGCCGCATGAGCGCGCTGCTCGAGGTGGACGACCTGACCGCGGGTTACGGCGCCGCACCGGTGCTGCACGACGTGCGGTTCAGCATCGAACCCGGTGAGATCATCGCGGTTCTCGGGGCGAACGGGGCCGGCAAGACCACCCTGCTGCGCACCCTGTCCGGCCTGGTCCGGCCGACCCGGGGCAGCGTCGTCTTCGACGGCGAGGACCTGCGCGGCGTACGCGTCGAGCACCTGGTCCGCCGCGGCATCGCGCACGTGCCGGAGGGCCGCGGCGTGGTCACCGAGCTGACCGTCGACGAGAACCTGCGGCTCGGCGGGCTGTGGCGGCGCGACCGCGGGGACGCGGCGCGCGCCCTGGACGAGGTCTACGACCTCTTCCCGGCGCTGGCACAACGACGTGCCAGCGCCGGGCACCAGCTCTCCGGCGGCGAGCGGCAGATGCTCGCGCTGGGGCGGGCGCTGATCGGCCGTCCCCGGCTGCTGCTGCTCGACGAGCCGTCGCTGGGCCTGGCCCCGAAAATCACCGCACAGATCCTGTCCCTCCTGCGCGACCTGCGGGAACGCACCGGGCTGGCGGTGCTGCTGGTCGAGCAGAACGTGCGCAGCGCGCTGTCCGTCGCGGACGAGGGCATCGTGCTGGCGCTCGGCCGGGTGGTGACCCGCAACAACGCGGTCGAGCTGCGCGACGACGCCGATCTGCGGCACGCCTACCTCGGCTTCTGAGAGAGCGGGTTCCGATGGACAGATTCGTTTACCTGACCTTCGACGGGCTCAGCCGGGGCGCGGTCTACGCCGCATTCGCGCTGGCCCTGGTGCTGATCTGGCGGGCCGCCCGGATCGTCAACTTCGCACAGGGCGCGATGGCCGTCGCCGCCGTCTACGTGGCGTACTCGGTGACCGGCGCGACCGGCTCCTACTGGCTCGGCTTCCTCGCCGCCATCGCGTTCGGTCTGCTGCTCGGCGTCGCCGTGGAGAAGACCGTGATGCGCTTCGTCGACCACTCCTCCCCGCTCAACGGCGTGGTGGTGGCGCTCGGCCTGGTCCTGATCGTGCAGGGCGTGCTCGGCATCGTCTACGGCAACGAGTACCGGCCGGTGGCGACGCCGTTCCGGCGGGACGCGTTCGAGGTCGGCGGCATCGCGCTGCTGAGCCGCTACGACGTCTTCGTCTTCGCCGCGGTGGGCACCGTGGTGGTCGCGCTCACGCTGCTGTTCACCCGGACGGCGGTGGGCCTGCGGATGCGGGCCGCCGCGTTCGCCCCGGACGTCTCGCGACTGCTCGGGGTGCCGGTCGGCGGGATGCTGACGCTGGGCTGGGCGCTGGCCGCCGCGGTCGGGTCGCTGGCCGGGATGCTGGTCGTCCCGACCGAGCTGGGACTGCACCCGACGGCGATGGACGTGGTCTTCGTGTCGGCGTTCACCGCGGCCGTGGTGGGTGGGCTGGACAGCCCGATCGGAGCGGTGACCGGCGGGCTGGTCGTCGGGCTGCTGCTCTCCTACGTCAGCGGCTACCTGGGCGCCACCGTCGCCCCGATGGCGGTACTGCTCCTGCTCGTGGTGGTGCTGCTCGGCCGGCCGGGCGGACTCTTCTCCAGTTCGAAGGCGAGGCTGGCGTGACGGACGTAGAAGAGAAGCGGGCGGCGGCCGCCGTACCGGAAATCGTCCGGCGGCGGAAGCGGATCTGGCCGGTCGTGCCGATCGTGATCGGCGCCCTCCTGGTGGTGCTGCTGACCTACACGCTGCCGCCGTTCCGGAACTACCAGCTGGCCACGATCGGCGCCTACTTCACGGTGACGGCCGGGCTGACCGTCCTGACCGGACTGAACGGGCAGCTGTCGCTGGGGCACGGCGCGCTGATGGCGACCGGGGCCTACACGTTCGCGCTGACCCAGAACCGGTGGCTGCACACGCCGGTCAGCTTCGTGGCGGCGATCCTGGTCACCACCCTGGCCGGTGTGGTGATCGGGCTGGCCGCGGCCCGGCTGCGCGGACCCTACCTGGCCGGCCTGACCCTGGCGGTGGCGGTCGTGGTGCCGTCGGTGACCAGCACGTTCGACGAGACGTTCAACAGCGACATGGGACTGTCGGTGGCGCTCGACCCGCCGCCCGGGACCATCCCGATGGAACGCTGGCAGGCCTGGCTCTGCTGGACGGGCGCGCTGGTCACCGTGCTGTCGCTGGCCACCCTGGTGCGCGGGCGGTTCGGGCGGGACCTGCGCGCGGTGCGGGACGACGAGACGGCGGCCCGGCTGGCCGGGGTCGACGTCGCCCGTACCAAGGTCCTGGCCTTCGTGGTCAGCGCGGCCTGCGCCGGTCTGGCCGGCGCCCTCTTCGCGGTGCTGGCGCAGAGCGTCTCACCCGGCGCCTTCCCGCTGACCCTGTCGCTGTTCCTGGTGATGGCGATCGTGATCGGCGGCCTGGGCCGGCTGGTCGGCGCGTTGCTGGGAGCGGTGCTGCTGGTGGCGCTGCCGGCGCTGGCGCAGTCGGCCGGGGAGAGCTCCGGATCGCAACACCTGGAGGGGAACCTCGCCCTGGTGGTCTTCGGCGTGGTGCTCGTAGTCGTCATGCTCGCCGCCCCGGGCGGGCTCGCATCGATTCGATTCAATCTGTGGAGGAAGCGATGAAACGCACCACGGCGGTGTTCCTCACCGTCCTTCTCTTCGCCGGGGCCTGTGACGGCTCCTCTTCGACGAGCGGATCCGGCAGCAGCGTTCCGGGGGTGACCGACAGCGAGGTGGTCGTCGGCACGCACATGCCGCTGACCGGCCCGGCCGCGGCCGGCTACTCCAAGATCGCGCCGGCCACCAAGGCCTACTTCGACTTCGTCAACGCGAACGGCGGGATCAACGGCCGGAAGATCACCTACAAGGTCAAGGACGACGCCTACAACCCGGCGACCACCCAGCAGGTGGTGCGGGAGCTGGTGTTGCAGGACAAGGTGTTCGCGATCCTGAACGGCCTGGGCACCCCGACGCACACCGGCGTGCTGGACTTCTTGAAGACCAACAAGGTGCCGGACCTCTTCGTGGCCAGCGGCAGCCGCAACTGGAACCAGCCGGACAAGTATCCGGGCACCTTCGGCTTCAACCCGGACTACACCGTCGAGGGCAAGATCCTCGGCACCTACGTGAAGCAGAACCTGGCCGGCAAGAAGGCCTGCTTCCTGGGCCAGGACGACGATTTCGGCAAGGACAGCCTGGCCGGGATCGAGAAGACCCTGGGCCCGGTGGCGGCCAAGCAGAGCTACGTGACCAGCAACCCGAACGTCGGCCCGCAGATGGGCGCGCTCAAGGCGGCCGGCTGCCAGGTGGTGCTGATGGCCACCATCCCGGGCTTCACCGCGCTGTCGATCGGCACCGCCGCCAAGATCGGCTTCAAGCCGCAGTTCGTGGTCAGCAACGTGGGCGCCGACCCGGCCACCGTCAGCAAGGCGCTGGGGGCCGCCGCGCCGCTGCTGGAGGGCGTGGTCTCGACCAACTACCTGCCGCTCACCACCGACGACGCCAGTCCGTGGATCCAGCTCTACAAGAAGGTCAACGCCCAGTACAACAACAACGCGGAGTTCGACAACAACGTCGTGTACGGGATGTCCGTGGCGTACCTGTTCGTCCAGTCGCTGCAGAACGCCGGCAAGGACCTGACCCGTGACTCGATCATCGACGCGGTGCAGAAGAACGGGTTCAAGGGTCCGGGCCTGGTGCCGCTGCGGTTCTCCGCCACGGATCACGCGGGGTACGGCGGGGAGCAGCTCACCACCGTCAAGAACGGCAAGGCGGAGTTCTTCGGGCAGGCGTACACCACCGACGACGGGGACGGTGCGGTACAGCCGTACACCGCGCAACCCGTGACACCCCCGCAGAACGGAATCCCGGCAGCGTAATATCCGCACACTGAGTGCATAAATTTTCCAGGAGGTAGTGCGATGGCGGATCAGGTGGCAGTCGTGACGGGGGCCAGTCGCGGTATCGGGTTCGCCATCGCGCAACGCTTCGTCGCCCAGGGCGCGAAGGTCGCGATCACCGGGCGGGACGCCGACGCCCTCCAGGCCGCGGTGAAGGAGCTGGGCGGCTCCGAGGTGGCCATCGGGGTGGCCGGCAAGGGCGACGACGCCGGGCACCGGACGGCCGTGGTGGAGGCGGTGACCGCGAAGTTCGGGCCGGTCACCACGCTGATCAACAACATCGGGATCAACCCGGCGTACGGGCCGCTGGCCACCCTCGACCTGAACGCGGCGCGCAAGATGGCCGAGGTCAACCTGATCGGCACGCTCGGCTGGGTGCAGGAGGCGCTGCGCGGCGGGCTGGCCGAGAACGGCGGGTCGGTCGTCAACATCTCCTCGGTCTCCGGGGTACGCCCGGCGCCCGGTATCGCGTTCTACGGCACCACCAAGGCCGCGCTGATCCACCTCACCGAGGAGCTGGCGGTCGAGCTGGCCCCGAAGATCCGGGTGAACGCGGTGGCACCGGCGGTGGTCAAGACCCGGTTCGCGGCGGCGCTGTTCGAGGGGCGCGAGGAGCAGGTGACGGCGACGTACCCGCTGAAGCGGCTGGGCGCCCCGGAGGACGTGGCCGGCACCGTGGCGTTCCTCTGCTCGCCGGACGCCTCGTGGATCACCGGGCAGACCATCGTGCTCGACGGTGGCGTGACGCTGACCGGGGTGGTCGAGTGAAGCGGGTGGTCGTCACCGGCGCCGGTGGCGGGATCGGCGCGGCGCTGGCCCGGCGGTTCGCCGCCGACGGCGCCCGGGTGATCGTCAGCGACCTGAACGCGGACGCCGCCTCGGCGGTCGCCGCGGACATCGGCGGTCTCGCGATCACCGCCGACGCGGCGTCCGAGGCCGACACCCGGCGCCTCGTCGACGCCGCTTTCTCGGAGCTGGGCGACATCGACCTGTTCTGCTCGAACGCCGGCGTGCTCTCGCCCGGCGACGAGAACACCCCCGACCGGTTGTGGGAACGCGACTACGGCGTGAACGTGCTGTCGCATGTCTACGTGACCCGCGCGCTGCTGCCGAGGTGGCTCGACTCGGCGACGCCGAAGCGCCTGCTCGTCACGGTGAGCGCGGCCGGTCTGCTGACCCTGCTGGGCAGCGCGAGCTACTCGGTGACCAAGCACGCGGCGCTCGCCTACGCCGAGTGGCTGCGGGCCACCTACGCCCACCGTGGCCTGGTCGTCCAGGCGCTCTGCCCGCAGGGCGTCCGCACCGACATGCTGACCGGCGACGACGCCCGGGGCAGCGGCAGCGCGGCACTGCTCGCCGAGGGGGCGCTGGAACCGGCCGCGGTGGCCGACCTGGTCGCCCGGTCGCTCGACGGGACCGGGTTCCTGATCCTGCCGCATCCGGAAGTCGCCGACTACTACCGCTTGCGCGCGACCGATCCGGACCGTTGGCTAGGCGGCATGAACAAGATGCAGCGCGGATTCGAGGCGGCCCGATGAAGGGCCTGGACCTGGCGAAGCTCCAGGCGTACCTGGACAGCCCGCCGCTGACCGGGACCATGTTCGCCGGTGGCCGGTCGAACCTGACGTACGCGGTGACCGACGGGACGAACCGCTGGGTGCTGCGCCGGCCGCCGCTCGGGCACGTGCTGCCCACCGCGCACGACATGGCCCGCGAGCACCGGGTCCTGGCCGCGCTCTCGCAGGCCGGTTTCCCGGTGCCCAGGCCGGTCCTGCTGTGTGCCGACGCCTCGGTCATCGGCGCACCGTTCTACCTGATGGAGCACGTCGACGGCACGATCTACCGGGATGCCGGCCAGTTCGCCGGGGTCGACCTGCGGGAGCTGACCTTCACCCTGGTGGACACGCTCGCCGACCTGCACTCGCTCGACCCGGAGAAGATCGGGCTGGGCGATTTCGGCAAGCCGGAGGGCTTCAACGCCCGTCAGGTGCGCCGGTGGAAGCAGCAGCTGGACGCGAGCCGCAGCCGGGAGCTGTCCGGCATCGAGGAGCTGCACGCCCGGCTCGCCGCGGACATCCCGGCCGGCGGCCCGGGCGCCGTCGTGCACGGCGACTTCCGGCTGGACAACGTGCTCATCGGCGACGACCTCGGGGTCAACGCGGTGCTCGACTGGGAGATGTCGACGCTCGGCGACCCGCTCAGCGACCTCGCCCTGATGCTCGTCTACGCCGGCCGCCCGCTGCTGGTCAAGGACGGCAAACCGGTCGCCCCGGCCGACCTGCCCGGCCACCCGGCGCTCGACGAGATGGCCGCCCGGTACGCCCAGCGCAGCGGCCGCGACGTCGGCGACCTGCACTGGTACGTCGGCTTCGCGGCGTTCAAGCTCGCCGTCATCCTCGAGGGCGTGCACTACCGCTACACCAAGGGACAGACCGTCGGCGCCGGCTTCGACACCGTTGGCGCGATGGTGCCCGAGCTGATCGAGCAGGGCCACCGAGCGCTGGAAGGACACTGATGGACTTCGAGTTCGACGCGACGACCGAGGACTACCGCAAGCGGTTGCTCGGGTTCATGGACGAGCACATCTACCCGTTCGAGAAGGACTTCCACGCCGCCGGGGACGGGTGGGAGCCGCCCGCCGTGCTGGCCACCATGCAGGCCGCCGCGAAGGAGGCCGGCCTGTGGAACCTGTTCCTCCCGGGTTCGCACGGCGCCGGGCTGACCAACCTGCAGTACGCGCCGCTGGCCGAGATCATGGGACGCAGCCCGGCGATCGCACCGGCCGCGTTCAACTGCAACGCGCCGGACACCGGCAACATGGAGGTGCTCGCCGAGTTCGGCACCCCGGAGCAGCAGGAACGCTGGCTCAAGCCGCTGCTGGCCGGGGAGATCCGGTCCGCTTTCGCGATGACCGAGCCGCAGGTGGCCTCCTCGGACGCCACCAACATCGGCACCCGGATCGAGCGGGACGGCGACGAGTACGTCATCAACGGCCACAAGTTCTTCATCACCGGCGCGATGAACCCGAACTGCAAGATCTTCATCGTGATGGGCAAGACCGACCCGGACGCCGACCGGCACGTGCAGCAGAGCCAGGTCCTGGTGCCGCGGGACACCCCGGGCCTCACGGTCAAGCGCGGGATGACCGTCTTCGGGTACGACGACGGTGACCACGGCGGTCACGCCGAGCTGATCTTCGAGAACGTCCGGGTGCCGGTGAGCAACCTGATCGGCGTGGAGGGCGGCGGCTTCGCGATCTCCCAGGCCCGGCTCGGCCCCGGCCGGATCCACCACTGCATGCGGCTGATCGGCATGGCCGAGCGCGGCCTGGAGCTGATGTGCCGGCGGGCGCTGGCGCGCACCCCGTTCGGCAAGCCGCTCGCCGAGCAGGGCGTCGTCCAGGACTGGATCGCCGAGTCCCGGGTGCGCATCGAGCAGGCCCGCCTGCTGGTGCTCAAGGCCGCCTGGCTGATGGACACGGTCGGCAACAAGGGCGCGCACACCGAGATCCAGGCCATCAAGATCGTGGTGCCGCAGACCGTCGAGTGGATCCTGGACAAGGCGATCCAGGCGCACGGCGCGGCCGGCACCAGCCAGGACACCCCGCTCGCCCAGCTCTGGGTGGCGGCCCGGACGCTGCGGCTCGCCGACGGCCCCGACGAGGTGCACAAGCGGTCGCTGGCCCGGCGGGAACTGCACCGCTACCGGAGCCGTCCGTGACCCAGCCGCCGCGCGTCGACGGTCGCACCGCCCGGTCCGAGCGGACCCGCAACGCGATCGTCGACGCACACCTCCGGCTGATCCGGGACGGCGACCTGC
Source organism: Actinoplanes oblitus (assembly GCF_030252345.1). Taxonomy (NCBI): domain Bacteria; kingdom Bacillati; phylum Actinomycetota; class Actinomycetes; order Micromonosporales; family Micromonosporaceae; genus Actinoplanes; species Actinoplanes oblitus. The sequence goes on from NZ_CP126980.1 coordinate 8,986,658, forward strand.
GCCCCACGGCGGACCGGATCGCCAAGCTGGCCGGGGTCTCGCTGCGCGCGCTGTGGAGCCACTTCGCCGACATGGAGTCGCTGATGGCGGCCAGCGGGCAGCGGGTCCTGGACGAGCGGGACGCGTCCTACCGGCAGATCTCGCCGGAGCTGCCGCTGGCCGAGCGGATCGACGCGTTCTGCCGGCAGCGGGCCCGGATGCTGGAGGAGATCGGGCCGGCCGCTCGCGCCTCGGCGCTGAAGGAACCGTTCTCCATCGGGTTGCAGCGGTACCGCAGGCTTCACGTCGCCCGCGTGCGCGACGAGCTGACCAGCACGTTCCCGGAGGAGATCGGGTCCGACGAGGAGTTGCTCAACGCGCTGACCACGATCAGCCTCTGGCCGGCCTGGTCGACGCTGCGGGAGGCGATGGAACTGCCTGTCGAGTCCGCGCGGGCCGCCCTGGCCCGCGGGATCCGGGCCCTGCTCGGCGGCTGAGCCGATCGGGACCGGCCGGCGGCCGCGGCGCTCCACATCGGATGCCGCGGCCGCCGGCCGGTCAGCCGATCACCGGACCACCCGGATCCTGAGCACCGAGCTGGCGGAGCCGGTGACCGTGCCCGACCCCGAGTACCGCGCCTCGATCCGGTAGGTGCCCCTCCTGGTCAGCGGACCGAGGTCCAGGACGGCCCGGCCGCCGGTCAGGGTCGCGGTGACCCGGATCCGGGATGTGCCGTTGACCGCGAGCACCCGCACCGTTCCGTACGCCGGCGCCCCGGACACGCTGCGCACCCGGACGGTGAGGTGCGTCTTACCGCCGGCGCGGACCCGGCCGGCCGTCGCCGACACCGTCGTCCTGGACGACGCGGCGACGACCTCGAGGGTCAGCCCCGCCGAGGAGCCGGCGTACCTGTCGTCGCCGGCGTAGACCACGCGCAGCTTCCTGGTTCCCACGCCGATGGTGTTCGCCAGCTGGATCCGGGCGTGGCCGCCGGACAGCACACCGTCGCCCACCGAGGTGGCGCCGAGCAGCACCCGCACGACGCCCGAGGGCTTCGCCGCGGACGCGCCGGCGACCGTCACGTCGACCACCGGCGAGGTGCCGTAGGTCGCCTTCGCCGGCCGCACCGTGGCCCTCGTGGTGGTCGGCGCCGGCACGACACCCACGGCCGGCACGACGACCCGGTTCGCCGTCTCGACGTTCCCGGCGACGTCGGTCGCCCGGTAGAGCAGCGCGGTCGCGGCCCGTCCCACGCGCACCGGCCCGGTGTACGCCCACCAGGTCGCCCCGCCGTCCAGCGAGTACTCCAGGCCGCGGACGCCGGAGTGGCCGTCGGCCGCCCGCAGGCTCACGGTACGGGCGTCGGCGTCCACCGTCGCCTGCGAGACCGGCGCGGTCGTGTCGACCCGTACGGTCACCGAGCCCGTGCCGGAGCTGTTGCCCGCGGCGTCGGTGGCGGTGTACTCGACCACGTGGATGCCGTCGGCGCCGAGGGTCAGCGGCTGGGCCTGGTCCACCCACGGACCGGCCGGCTCGCCGGCGCGGGTGACCCGGACCTTGGGGACCACGGCACCGTCCACGGCGTCGGTGGCGGTCACCGTCACCGTCGCCGGAGTCCGGAACCAGCCGGTGCCCGGCTCGGCCGGCGACACGACGGCGCCCACGGTGGGCGCGTCCACGTCCGGGACGGTGACCACGGCGGTGGCCTTGACGTTCTGGCTCTCGGCGATGGTGCCCGAGACGGTGAACGTGCCGGGCCGGGCGTACGCCGCGGGCGGCACGGCGTCCCACACCACCGCGACACCGGCCGACGAGCCGTCCGCGTGCCGGGCGGTGACCCGCGCGGGCAGGGCCGGCGCGGTGCCCGCCGGCGTGGTCAACGGAACCGGGTCCACGGCGGTGACCAGCAGGTTCGGCTGGTAGGTGGCGAGCAGCCGGTCGTACTCCCGCTGGGTGACCGGCAGGACGGTGCCGTGCCGGGGGCTGGCCGGCAGCGAGTACGACGAGACCTTGGTCCAGAGGCCTGCGGCCAGGTCGGTAGTGGTGAACGGTACGTAGCCCTGGCCGCCGAACTCGTCGATGAACAAATACCAGCGGTCCTCGGTGTTCGACTTGAACACCAGCGGCCCCTCACCGGCGCTGACCGCGCCGGAGCCGATGCACTCCCGGACGAACTGGTAGTCGGTGCTCATGATCGAGGTGGACTTCTCCTCGATCAGGAACTTGGCGCACGGCGTGCTGGACGTGTTGTTGCGCTCGTCCTTGGTGAACCGGTAGTACGTACCGTCGTGCTCGATCATCGTCGAGTCGATCACCGAGTACCCCGGGTCCTTCCACACCCTGGGCTCGCTGAACGTGTAGAAGTCCCGGGTGGTGGCGTACATCATCCGGTTGTACGTGCTCCCCGCGTGCGCGGTGTCCGCCGGGTCGTAGAGCTTCGAGGCCCAGAAGACGACGTACGCGCCGATCGAGCGGTCGTAGAACGCCTCGGGCGCCCAGGTGTTGCCGGCGGTGTCCGGGGAGATCTTCACGAGCCGCTGGTTGGTCCAGGTGACCAGGTCGGTGGACTCCCACACCATGATCGACTTGCTGCCGCGACGCTGCGAGCCGTCCCAGTCGCCGTTGCCGTTGATCTTCAGGTCGGTGGCGATCTGGTAGAACTTGTCGCCCTCCGGCGAGCGGATGATGAACGGGTCGCGCAGGCCCTTCGTGCCCAGCTCCGACGTGAGAACCGGCTTGGCGTCGTTGACCTCGCGGTAGGACAGCGGGTCGTTCGCCTTGCTCACCGCGAAGTAGAGCTGCTCGCCGTTCGCGGTGCCCTCACCGGTGAAGTAGCTGAACAGATAGCCGGTCTTGGCGGCGGCGGCCGGCAGCTCGGGCACCGTCGCCGTCATCGTCCGGGTGGCCGAGGCCTCGCCCACCCGCGCCGTCGCGGTCAGGGCCACGGTGGCCGGCCCCTTGCCGGCCGCCGGCCGGTGCACGACACCGGAGCCGTCGATCACGTCCGGCCGGTCCGAGGACCAGGTGACCACGGCGCCGTTGTCGCCGGTGGCCGGCAGCGTCAGATTTCCCCGGACGTCGTCGATGTCGTGCACGACGAGCGCGGCGGCCGCCGCCTTCGCGGCCTCCCCGTCGCCGAGCTTCGGCAGCACCGTGACGGCGAAGGTCTTCGTGGCGGTCGACGCGCCGCGGGTGAGGGTGGCGGTGAGCGTCGCGGTGGCGGCCGGCTGCCCGGCCGCCGGCCGGGTCACCACGCCGCCGGCGGTGACGACCGCCGGGTCGCTGGTCGACCAGGACAGGGCGGACCCGTGCGGCGCGGTCGCCGGCAGGCTGAGGTCGGCGGCCAGGGCGGACGTGTCGCCCAGGGTCAGCGCGGCCCGGTCGGCGGCCAGTTCGTCGGCGACGACCGGGCCGGCCAGGGTACGCACCTCGGTGTCGCCGAGCGCCCGGTCGTACACCCGGAAGTCCTTGATCTTGCCCTTGAGGAGCCGGTCACCGCTGTAGTCGGACTTGCCGAGGTAGTTCGCCGTCGTCCTGCCGCCACCGATGTCGCCCGGCTTGATGGTGACCGAGGTGTTGGTGGCGATCGGCACGCCGTCCTCGAACAGCCGTCCCGTGGTGCCGGTCTGGGTGTACGCGAGGTGCTTCCAGGTGCCACGGGCGAGCGACTCGGCCGCCGCGGGCTGGGTGCTCTGCTCCTTGGTCCAGTTCGCCGTGGAGATCGCCGCGCGGAGGGAGTTGCCGGTGGCGAACAGGTAGCCGTTGCCGTACCCGGTGGCGTTGTCGGTGTTGCCGAAGCCGTACAGGAAGTACGGCGTCGGCTGGTCGGCGTCGAGGTACACGTCGAAGGACACCGAGATCGAGTCCAATCCGGACATGATGTCGTCCGGCAGCTTGACGTACGTGTTCGACCCGTTGAAGGCCAGTCCGTCGTCGCCACCCCAGGACGGGGTCCCGCTCACGCTCCCGTTCCGGCCGTTGCCGGAGGAGTCGGTGGCCACCGTGCCCGACTTCTCGTCGAGCTTGTACCACAGCATCAGGCCGTCGGCGGCTACGGCGGGTGACGGCACGACCAGAGTGGACAGCACCACAGCGGCCGCGCTCAGCGCGGACCAGCGCGCGGTTCTTCGCATGGACGTATTCCTTTGGGGGGAAGGGAACGGAGACAGCGCGCCGGAGGACGGTTCCGGCGGGGGAAGGCGCGGTCAGAACCGGGATGAGTGTGAGCGCTAACACTCGCGCCGGTCAAGAACATCAAGCGTCATCGCTGAGAATTTTTCTCATCTCACGGCACGCCCCCATCGGGTGCGGCTAAGGAGTCAGCCCCAGACGGGCTGCCTCGGCCACGGCCTGGCCACGGCGGGACACCCCGAGTTTGCGCAGGATCGCGGAGACGTGGTGGTGCACGGTCTTGGTGGACAGGAACAGCCGCTCGGCGATCTCCACATTCGACAGGCCGCGCCGGATCAGGGCCAGCACCTCGACCTCGCGCCGGGTCAGCTCGGCCGGGTTCTCCCGGGTCCGGCGCTGCGGGCCCCGCGGGATGTCCCGCACTCCGCGGGAGCGCAGCCGGCGGGTGACGATCGTGGCGGCCGGACGGGCGCCCAGCCGCTGGAACTCGGCGAGCGCGGCCCGCAGCCCGGCCTCGTCGCCGGCGCCGGCCAGTGCCAGGGCGGCGTCGTACGAGCAGTCCCGCTTGCGCCAGCACTCCGCGGCACCCGCCACGTCGCCGGCCAGCTGCGGGGCGTACGGCTCCAGCAGCCGGACCCCGGCCAGATCGGCGTCCGGTCCCCCGGCCAACCGGCGCAGCCAGGCCAGCTCGCCGAGCACCCACGCGGCCCGCCGCCGCAGCGCCAGCTCCCAGGTCTCGGTGAGCTCCGGCTCGACCGGGACGCCGGCCAGCCAGGCGGCCTCGGCCCGGGCGGTCGCCACCGGGGCCAGGTACTGCAGCTCGCCCTTGCCGGCGGCCAGGTCACGGGCCTCGTCCAGGGCCGGCCACGGGTCGGCGTCACCGCCGCGGGCCCGGATCAGCCCGAGCACGGCGAGCGCCATGAGCCGCAGCAGCGGCACCGGCTTGGCGTCGCGCAGCACCTCCCCGGCGTCCGCGGCCGCCTCGCCCCAGCGGCCCATGTCGAGGTGGTAGCGCGCCCGGTAGGCGAGCACGTAGTGCTTCCACGCCTCCAGCCCCAGGTCGGCGCAGGCGGTCACGCCCCGGTCCAGCCAGGACGACAGGTGGTACGACCGGACCCGGGTCATCGACCAGCCGGCGTGGATGTACGCCCGGCCGATGTGCTCCTCCAGCCCGGCCTGCTCGGCCAGCGCCAGGCTGCGCTCCAGCTTGCCGATCCCCGCCGGCTCCCCGGCGAGCAGCTGCATGGTGCCGAGGTTGTTGAGGCTGTGCACCACGATCTCGACGCTGCCGTGCCGCTCGCCCAGGCGCAGCGCCCGGCCGCCCAGCTCCATGGCGTCCGGGTAATCCTCGATGTTGAGCGCTATCGACGCCTGGTTGGTGCAGGCCATGGCGTATTCCGGGCCGGTCGGCACGTCGTCGAGGAGCCGCAGCGCCTCGCGGCCGGACGCGGCGGCCTCCTCGAGGTAGCCGCCGCACCACTGGCGCCGGGACAGCAGGGAGAGCGCCGTCGCCTCCCCGTGCCGGTCGCCGATCCGGCGGCGATGCCGGATCGCCTCCCGCAGCGCCACTATCGACTCGTCGGTCTGCTCGGTCAGGTAGCACTCGTAGGAGCGGCGTTCCAGCAGGCCGGCCCGCTCGGCCGGGGCGAGGCCGGCGGCGAAGCGCAGCGCCCGGGCGTACTGCGCGGCGGCTTCCCGGTGCGCGCCCGACCCGGCGGCCTGCTCGGCGGCGCGCGGCGCCCAGGTGAGCACCACGTCGGTGGCGCCGGCCGCCTCGGCGTGGTGGGCGACCCGGCTCGGGTCGGCCCGCTCCGGCTCGGCCAGCAGCGCCCGCAGCACGCCGCGGTGCAGTTCCAGCCGCCGGTGCGGGGCGAGCGACTCCTCCACGGCGATCCGGGCCAGCTCGTGCCGGAACGCCACCCCGCCCGGCACGCTCTCCAGCATCCCGGCCCGCAGCGCCTCGTCGAGCCCGGGCATGCCCGCCAGCAGGTGCAGCTCGGCGTGCTGCGGGACGACCGAGACGGCGTCCAGCACCGCCGTCGCCTCCGGGCCGAGCCGGGCGGCCCGGGCCAGCACCGCGTCGCGCACGGTCAGCGGTACGTCGCCGTCGTCGCGGGCCAGCACCTCGGTGACGAAGAACGGGTTGCCCCCGCTCACCCGGTGCAGCGCGCGCCCGTCACGCCCGTGCGGGGCGGCCAGCTCACCGACCGCCTCCGGGGACAGCGGCGCGACGGCCATCCGGTGGATCGCGTCGCCCTGCAGCTCGCCGAGCAGCCGGCGCAGCGGATGCCGCCGGTCGGTCACCTCGTCGCTGCGATAGGTCGCGACGATCAGCGCGGGCATCGCCTCGATGCGCCGGCCGAGCACGCTGAGCACGTCGAGGGTGGCCTCGTCGGCCCAGTGCAGGTCCTCCAGCACCAGCGCCAAGCCGGGGCGTTCCCGCACGTCGCGGATGATCCCGGTGGCCAGCTCGTAGGACTTCGCGCCGCGCTCGACCAGGCCGGCGATCGGGCCGCCGTCGTGCGCGATCTCCAGGAACGGCCCCAGCGGTCGCGGCGTCCGCAGTGGATCGCAGGCGCCCCACAGCACCGGGCGGGTCGCCCGGCACTCCGCCCGGAACCGCCGTACCAGCGCGGTCTTACCGCCGCCGGCCTCCCCGCCGAGCAGCACGAGGACCCCACCGCGCCCGCCGCGCACCGTCTCGTAGGCCTGATGCAGCGCGCCGAGCTGCCCGGACCGCTCCAGCAGCCGGGGCCCGGCAGAGATCTCCCCCATCGCCGCACCATGTCACCGGTCTCCCGCACCCTCCATCACCTATCCGACATCCGAGCATGCCGATCAACCTCGCACCTCCGGTCCGGCTGGTCAGGTGTAGAATTTTCTAAACTCCAGGCTCGTGAAAGAATGGGAGATCTTCGCAACCGACGAGTTCTATGCCTGGGCAGACACTCTTGATCGGGCATCGCTGAGACATCTCGTGCAAGCCATTGATCAGCTCGCTGAGGTGGGCCCGGGATTGGGACGACCACTCGTCGACCACATCGAGGGTTCACGGGTGCACAACATGAAGGAGCTACGGCCCGGTTCATCGGGACGGAGCGAGATTCGTGCCCTTTTCGTCTTCGACCCCTGGCGATCAACGATCCTGCTCATCGGCGGAGACAAGTCTGGTAACTGGTCCGGGTGGTATCGCACGGCGATCCCGGCGGCCGAGGAGTTGTACGCGCGGTACCTGAAGGACCGCCAGAACGAGGAGGCGTGACCGTGCCCGGATACCACAAGTGGAGCGACATCCGAGCCGAATTCGTCGAGAAGGCCGGCGGCGAGGAGGCCATCGCTGAGGCGCGCCGGCAGAGTCAGGCGTATGTCAACGGATACCGACTGGCTGAGCGACGGAAGTCGATCGGGCTGACCCAGGCCGAGGTCGCCGAACGGATGGGCGTGACCAAGGGCCGAGTCTCCCAGATCGAGCGTGGCGAGGTCGCCACCGTCGACGCCATCGCCCGCTACGTCCACGCGCTCGGGGGCTACCTCCAGATCTCCGCCGTTTTCGGCGACGACCAGTACATCCTGCGCGGCACCGACCCGCAGGCCGCCGCCTGAGCACGATCAACCCCGTTTCCGGTACGGCGGCGGCCGGCTCACCGCGTACCGGAAACGGGGTTGATCGTGGTGATCAGAGGCGGACGACGGAGCGGGCGCCCTCGCCCCGGGCCATGCGGTCGAAGGCGGCCGGCACGTCGGCCAGCCCGATCCGATCGGTGATCAGGTGGTCCAGCGACAGCTTCCCGTCGAGGACCTCGCGGGCCAGGGCCGGCACCTCGACGTCCGGGTCGGCCTGGCCGTAGACCGAGGCGCGCAGGGTCCGCGCCGAGGAGAAGATGTCCAGCGCGCCGAGCTGCACCATGTCGTCGGCCGCGCCCATCCCGACCACGGTGACCTGGCCGCCGCGCCGGGTGGCCCGCCACGCCGCCCGGATCGTCGACGCCCGGCCCACGCACTCGATGGCGTGGTCGGCGCCGCGCCCCTCGGTGCGCACCCGGACGTCCTTGGAGAGCGCGTCCGAGGAGACCACGAAGTCGGTGGCGCCGGCCGCCTCGGCCAGCCCCTTCTTCGCCTCGGTGACGTCGACAGCGATCACCTGCCCGGCGCCGGCCGCCCGGGCCGCCGCGACCACCGACAGCCCCACCCCGCCGAGGCCGATGACCAGCACCGACTCGCCCGGCTGCACCCGCGCGGTGTTGCGGACCGCGCCCGAGCCGGTCAGCACCGAGCACCCGAGCAGCGCGGCGAGTTCGAAATCGAGCTCTTCCGGTACGCCGATGACAGCGTTCTCCGGCGCCACCACCTGCTCGGCGAACGCGCCCAGCCCGAGGCACACGTGCACCGGCGCCCCGTCCAGGGTCATCCCGTTCTCCAGCGCCGCCACCCCGGAGGAGGTGGCGCAGAGCCACGGCTGAGCGTGCTCGCAGAACCAGCAGCTCCGGCACGGCGGCTGCCAGTTCAGCACCACGTGGTCGCCGACCGCGGCGCGGGTGACGTGCTCGCCGACCTCGACCACCTCGCCGGCCGCCTCGTGCCCGAGGACCAGTGGGTGCGGCGGGCGCAGCGTTCCGTTGATCATCGACAGGTCGGAGTGGCAGACGCCGGCCGCCCGGATCCGGACCCGCACCTGGCCGGGACCGACCTCGGGCAGCCGCAGCTCCTCGACGGCGGCCGGGACACCTGCCGTCCGGACCACCAGTCCGGGAATGTAGTGGCTCATCGCTGGATCGCCTTCACCTGCTGGAACTCCTCCAGACCGAACCGGCCCAGCTCGCGGCCGACGCCGGACTGCTTGTACCCGCCGAACGGGGCGAACGGGTTGAACGCGCCGCCGTTCACGTCGACCGCCCCGGTACGCAGCCGCCGGGCCACCGCGAGAGCCCGCTCGTCGCCGCCCCAGACCGCACCGGCCAGGCCGTACTTCGAGTTGTTGGCGATCGCCACGGCCTCGTCGTCGGTGTCGAACGGGATGATCGACAGCACCGGCCCGAAGATCTCCTCCTGGGCTAGCTCGCTGTCCGGGTCGACGTCGGCGAAGACGGTCGGCGCCACGAAGTGCCCGGTCGCCGGCACCGGGGCGTCCAGCCCACCGGCCACCAGCCGGGCCCGCGCCCGCTCGATGAAGCCGCGGACCCGGTCCCGCTGCCCGGCCGAGACCAGCGGGCCGAGCCGGGTGCCCGGGTCGAACGGGTCGCCGACGGTGTAGCCGGCCGCGGTCTTGGCGGCCAGCTCGACCGCCTCGTCGTAGTGGCTGCGGTGCACCAGCATCCGGGTCCACGCCGTGCAGGTCTGGCCGGAGTTGAGGAACGCGTTGCCGACCCCGACCTTGACGGCCTTGACCAGGTCGGCGTCCGCCAGGATCAGGTTCGCCGACTTGCCGCCCAGTTCCAGGGAGACCTTGGCGATCCGGTCGGCGGCCGCCTTCGCGATGGCCCGGCCGGTGGCGGTGGAGCCGGTGAACGAGATCATGTCGACGTCCGGGTGCCCGGCGATGGCCGCGCCGACCACCGGGCCGGTCCCGGTGACCAGGTTCAGCACGCCGGCCGGCAGCCCCGCCTCGTGCGCCGCGTCGAACAGCAGGTACGCCACCAGCGGGGTCAGCTCGCTCGGCTTGAGCACCACCGTGCAGCCGGCCGCCAGGGCCGCGCCCACCTTCGCCACCACCTGGTGCAGCGGATAGTTCCACGGGGTGATCGCGCCGACCACGCCGGCCGCCTCCCGGACGATCAGCGAGTTACCCACCGTCTCCTCGGTCACCGGCTGGGCGGCCAGCTCGGCGTACCCCTTGAGCACGGCGAGCGGCAGCCCGGCCTGGACCGCCTGAGCGACCTTGAGCGGGGTGCCGAGCTCCAGCCCGACGGTGCGGGCGATGTCCCCGGCCCGGGAGGCGAGCGCCTCGTGCAGCCGGCCGAGGGCCGCGCCGCGCTCGGCCATCGGCAGCCCGGCCCAGCCGTCGAAGGCCCGGCGGGCGGCCGAGACGGCGAGGTTCACGTCCTCGGCGGTGCCGGCCGGCACGTGCCCGATCACCTGCTCGGTGTACGGGTTCTCCACCTCGATCCGGTCGCCGGAGTCCGGCGGCACCCACGCGCCTCCGATGTAGAGCTGTTCGCGGAATTCCGACGTCATCGGCGTACCCCCTGGTCGTAGTGATCGGACAGACCGGCCAGGAGCAGGTCCAGCCCGAGTTCGAAGGCGCCCTCGTCGACCGCGGCGCGGTGGGCCGGCAGCTCGTGGGCGCGGTGCAGGTGCGGATAGGTGTCGTAGAGCCCCGGGTCGTCAGCGAAGCCGAGCGCGAACGAGCCGAGCGCCGACCCGGTGATCAGGTAGCGCATCAGCGCGCCGATGTGGGTGGCCCGCGACCGGGACCAGCCGGCGTCGATCAGCGCGCCGTAGACCGCCTCGGCCATGGCCAGCCCGTGCGGCCGCCGGCCGGGCCCGGTGGCCAGCACCGGGATGATGTGCGGATGGGCGGCCAGCACCGCGTGGTACGACTTCGCCCAGAGCCGCAGCCCCTCGCGCCAGTCGCAGTCGGCGAACACCCCGATGTCCACCCGCGCCACCACCGCCTCGGCGACCGCGTCGACGATCTCCGCCTTGGTGGCGAAGTGGTTGTACAGCGACGGGCCCTGCACGCCCAGCTCGGTGGCGAGCCGCCGCATGGAGAGCGCGTCCAGGCCCTCGGCGTCGATCAGAGCGGACGCGGCCTCGACGATGCGCTCCCGGGTCAGCAACGCCTGCCGGGGCCGAGCCATATGGCAACTCCCTGGAAATCCGGAATCAGCACTGGACGCGCAAAAACTTACGCCGCTAGTTTATGCGCTAGCTGCGACGTACATCACTCGGAGGGGATCCGCATGACGACTCTGTCCCTGGCCACCGTGCTGGCCGAGAGCGCGCGCCGTTATCCGGACAAGGTCGCGGTGATCGACGCGGGCGCCCGGATCACCTACCGCGAGCTGTGGCAGCAGACCCGGGAGTACGCCGCCGGGCTGCGCGAGCTGGGTATCGGCGCCGGCCACACGGTCGCCGTGATGATTCCGAACGTCGCCGACTTCCCGCGGGTGTACTACGCGGCGCTGGCCGTGGGCGCCCGGGTGGTACCGGTCTCGCTGCTGCTGACCGCCGAGGAGGTCGGCTACGTGCTGACCGACAGCCAGGCCGACCTGCTCGTCACGCACTCGGCGTTCCTGCAGGTGGGCGCGGCGGCGGCGGGGCTGTCCGGCACCCCGCTGGTGAACGTCGGCCCGCTGCCGGCCGAGCTGCCGAACCCGCCCCGGCGGCTGGAGGACGTGGCCGCGTCGGTGCCGGCGCTGCACACCTACGTGACCCGGGAGGCCGAGGACGTCGCGGTGATCCTGTACACCAGCGGCACCACCGGCAAGCCGAAAGGCGCCCTGCTCACCCACCTCAACCTGGTGATGAACGCCGCGGTGAACGTGTTCGACGTGCACCCGATCACCGGCGACGACGTGGTGCTCGGCTGCCTGCCGCTGTTCCACACGTTCGGCCAGACGGTCGGGATGAACGCCACCTTCCGGCTCGGCGGCACGCTGGTGCTGCTGCCCCGGTTCTCCGGCGAGGCGGCGATCGAGCTGATGCTGCGGGAGAACGTGTCGATCTTCCACGGCGTGCCGACCATGTACATCGGCCTGCTCGAGGCGGCCGGGCGGGCGGAGCAGCTGCCCAAGCTCAAACTCTGCGTCTCCGGTGGCGCGTCCCTGCCGGTCGCCGTGCTGGAACGGTTCGCCGAGGCGTTCGGCTCGCACATCTGGGAGGGTTACGGGCTGTCCGAGACGTCGCCGACGGCGACGACCAACCAGCCGGCGTACGGCGCCAAGCCGGGCACCGTGGGACACCCGATCTGGGGCGTCGAGGTGGAGATCGCCCGCCCCGAGGTGCCGGAGCGCATCGAGTTCCTGTCGGCCGGCGAGCTCGGCGAGATCGTGGTCCGCGGGCACAACGTCTTCGCGGGTTACCTCAACCGGCCGGAGGCGACCGCCGAGGCCATCGTCGACGGCTGGTTCCGCACCGGCGACCTGGGCGTCAAGGACGACGAGGGGTTCATCAGCATCGTCGACCGGACCAAGGACCTGATCATCCGGGGCGGCTTCAACGTCTACCCGCGCGAGGTCGAGGAGGTGATCGCCCGCCACCCGGCGATCCAGCAGGTCGCGGTGATCGGCGTGGCGGACGAGACGCACGGCGAGGAGATCTGCGCGGTGGTGGTGCTGGACGACGCGAAACCCGACGAGAACCGCCTGACCGAGCAGGAGCTGATCGACTGGTCCCGGGAGCGGCTGGGCAAGCACAAGTACCCGCGGCAGGTCCGGTTCGCCGAGGCGCTCCCGCTCGGACCCAGCATGAAGGTCCTCAAGCGGGAGCTGCGCAAGCAGTACTCGAGCAAGTAGGAGCGAAGTACTCGGCTAGCCCAGAAGGGCGGGAAGTTCCGAGACGATCGGGACGTCGGCGGGCAGCCACGGGACGCTGTCCAGCTGGTCGGCGGCCAGCCAGCGCAGATCCTTGTGCTCCAGCGCCGCCGGCTGCCCGCCGTCGAGCACCTCGACGGCGTAGACCCGCAGCACGGCCCGGCCGTGGGCCAGCGGGACGTCCGGCCCGACCCGGCCGCCGACGACCACGGTGATGCCGAGCTCCTCGGCACACTCCCGGGCCAGGGCCTGCTGCTCGGTCTCCCCGCGCTCGACCTTGCCGCCGGGGAACTCCCATTTTCCGGCCGCCTCGGGCGGCGCGCTGCGCTGGCAGGCGAGCACCCGCCCGCCCTCGATGATCACCGCTGCGACAATCACCCTGGGTGATGGCGGCGCCTTGACGTATTGTTCCGACGGCATGAGAACCAAGATCGCACAAAACTCCGCCGATCAGGTTGCCCGAGCCGCCCCGATCGTCCCCCAAACACGGATATGTGGGCGTGGACATCACTGTCCCAACGGACGAGACTAGGTCTACCGACCATGACGACACGGCGACAGTTCGGCCACAAGCCGGCAACAACGCTTTGGGGGGGTGCGGCCATGCGGGCTAGGAAACGCCGGGACAACCACGGCTCCGACTATCTGAGCGACGCCCTCGCGCTGCTGGGCGGCTGGACTCGCGACGGCGTCCAGCTACGCCGCGATCTCGCGTGCGACGACAGCCAGCACGCCGCGCTGACCGAACGGATCCAGGTGGCCGCGGACACCCTGTCAATCCGGCCGAGCATCAGGCGCATCGAGGGGCACACCCAGATCTGCCTGGGTGACCGGGACGGTGACGCACTCACCGACCGTGACGTCACGCTCGCCGCCCGGATCGAGGACTTCTACCGCACCGTGGTCGGCCGTTCGTAGTCCCGCCGGACTACGCTGCGCCGCATGACTGACGTCGCTTACGACAACAAGGGTCAGCTGGAGCAGATCCAGAGCGGCCTGCTCGACGGGGAAACCATCATCGCCGTGTACGACGCGATCGGCGCCGGCACCGGCTTCATCGGCCTGACCAACCGGCGGATCATCATCCAGGACAAGTCGTTCGTCGGGAAGAAGTTCGCCATCACCAGCATCCCGTACGCCAAGGTGAGCTCGGTGAGCGTGGTCAGCAACAAGAGCTGGGCCGGCCAGTTCTTCTCCAGCGGCGAGATCGCGATCACTGTGGGCACCCACGTCTACGAGATCGAGTTCCGCGGCTCGGACAAGGCGCACCACGTGCACCAGGTCATCCTCGGCTACGCCTCCTGACGCCGGGTCACCGGCGTCACGGCTCGCCGACGGGCTGCGTCAGATCCCAGACGTACCGCCGGCCGGCGGGCCGTTCGTCCTTCCAGACCACCTCCCAGCGGCCCCGCTGGTCCCGGACCGGCTCACTGAGCACGCCGTACCCGGCCCGCTCCTTCACGCTCGGCGGCTGGTCGCTGTCCGGGAACGTGAACGTGACGACGAACCGGGTGAACGCCGACGGCGTACCGCTCGCTGTCGGCAGCCGGTCGTCCCAGACCAGCTGGTCCCAGCCGCGCTCGCGCAGCGGCCGCCACAGCCCGCGGGGCCGGTACGCCACCTCCCACTCGGTCGGCACCGTCATCGCCGGGTCGAAGATCAGCCACACCCGCAGCAGCCGGGTCTGCTCCAGCGGCAGCGGCGTGATGGTCCCGCCGACCGGCCGCACCGCCTTGAACTCGATCCCGTCGAGCCGGTTCAGCCCATCGGTGTCGGTCGGCACGATCGGCCGCATGGTCCGGTGGGTGACCAGCGGTTCCGGGGTGGTGGTCCGCCGCTCCACGATCCGGTCGGTCTCGTCGTCGTCGCCGACCGCGACGATCACCTCGAGGGTCTCGCTGAAGAGCGGCTTCTCCCGGTCGCTGATCCGCTGGATGGCGTCCAGGTAGTGCTGGTGCCCGGCCCGCTGCAGGGCCAGCGCCCGGGTGGCCTCGAGCAGCTCGGCGCGCAGCTGGCGGATCTTCAGGACGAAGGCGATCTGCCAGAACCGGATCACGAAGTAGAGCAGGCAGGCGAGGAATACCGCGGTCAGTGTCCCCTGGGCGGCCCGGGCCGGGATCTCGGCGAGCTGGGCGACGCCGGAAGCCAGGCCGATGAGCATCATCAGAACGTTCAGGGTGCCCCTGAACACGGTCTGATACTGGGACGGCGTCGCTGGCATCATTCCTCATGATCCCGAGCCGTTCCGATCGGATAAATCCCGTTAAAGAGTGACGCACCCCGATCCGGTGCGGCTGTTCGACCGATGTTCGACAGCCGAACGGACGAGGGAGCATGCCACCCCGGCCGCCCGGCGAACGGTTACCGGCGGGTAACCGTTGCCGCCCGCCGGAGCCGCGCCGCATGCTACCCGGAGGCCCGAAACACCGCCGTCCATCAATGCCGCTGCCCCCTCGGAGGCGATCACCGGTGCTGGCTCACCTGCAGAAGCCGCTGACCCGGAAGCCGAGCCGCGACATGCTCGGCAGCGATCTCGAACCGGCGCCCGCGGGCGGCGGCGGGGAAGGGGGCCAGCCACACCGGCTGGCGGTGCTGCTCGGCGCGAACGCCGCGTTCGCGATGGCGCTGCTGCTCTCCGCCGTCCTGGTCGGACTGGCCACCGTCGCGTTGCACTGACCCCCGCGCCGGTCCTACCGGAAGCTGCCGCCCTCGCCGCCACGCTTCGCCATCGTCTTCATCGCTCTCCCTCTGCCGTTGACTCCGCAGGGCCCAACGGAATCGATAGCGGTGCGGTTGTGATTCGCGGGTAGTTTATTCCGATACGCCGGTCAGTTCGGGTATTCCGGGAGAATCCGGGTCGGCAGCGGCGTCTCGGTCACCGTGCCGTCGGCGGCGCGCTTGAGCTCGTACCCCAAAGCTCCCTCGCGGTCCGCGACGACCTCCTCCAGTGACGTGCCGCGGAACACCAGCCCCGCGCCGTCGTCGGTGGCGTAGCCATCCGGCAGCGTGCCGTCGCCGATCAGCTCGTGCATCTTCGGCCGGCGCTCGCCCTCCCCGTCGTAGTGCACCCCGTTGCTGTACGGCAGCCAGCCCAGCCCGTCGGTGAAGCCGCGCAGCCGCAGCCCGAAGCTGTCCGTGGTGCCACCCCGGTGCCAGCAGATGGAGCCGGCCGACGAGCCACTCATCACCACGCCGGCCTGCCACGCCTCGTGCAGGATCTCGTCCAGCCCGTGCACCCGCCAGAGCGCGCAGAGGTTCGCCACACTGCCGCCGTCCACCCAGACGACGTCCTGCGCCAGCAGGTGCCCGCGGATGTCCTCGATGTTCGGCATCGGGAAGAGCTGCAGGTGCGACATGGTGAACCGGGTGCCGGCGAAGGCCGAGTAGAACGCGCCGATCCGGCTGTCCGGGTCGCCGGTCGCCTGGGCCAGCACGCAGATCTTCGGCGCCTCGGTCGCGTTCGCCAGCTCGGCCGCGAAGTGGTGGATCCGGCCGGGCCGGATGTCGAAGTTGCCCCGCCGGCCCCGCTCGAAACCGGCGCTGGTGGCGAGAATGGTGGGAATGTCCGCGGTCATCGCAACATCATCGCGCACGCCTCGGTGGTCTCCAGCACGAGATCGGCGGCGATGTCGATGGCCAGCGTGAGGTGCAGCGGATCGTTGTTGATCGCGGAGAACGCGGCGTCCACCCGCTCCTGGAACTTCGCCGGCGCGCCCGGCAGCCGCCCGGCCGCGGCCACCGCGCCCTTCTCGTTGATCAGCCACCGGCCGGCCGCGCCGTGCAGCGCGTGCGCGCACACCCCGGCCAGCCGGAACAGGCAACCGGCGACGTAGCCGGTGTCGAACCGGGAGACGCCCTTGCGGGCCAGGCCGACCAGGAAGTCGGCCTCCCAGAGACCGGCCACCAGCGCCTCGGACAACTGCCGGGGGAAGACCTGGAAGCGCCGGCGCAGGGCGGCCAGCTCACCGGTCGGGTCGGCCAGCACGCGGCTGACGGCCAGCTCGCCCGGGTACGCGAAGTCGGGCACCCCGAGCGGATGCCCGGCCTGCGCGTGGAACGCGTACCGGCCGTGCTCGGCCTCGTCCCAGCAGCGGAGCACCCGGTCCAGGTCCCGGTAGATCCAGTCGACCGGGTGGTCACCGATCCGCAACCAGCCGCCGCCGTCCACCCACGGTCCCCACTCGCCGACCGCGGTGACCCGGGCCTTCTCCCCGGCCACCGCGACCGCCAGCTCACCGAGCCGGCCGGTGTCGAACGGCGCCCGGTAGTACAGGCCCAGGTCGGTGTCGGACTCCGGCGCGTGGGCCTGCCGGGCCCGGCTGCCGCCGAGCACCACGCCGACCACTCCCGGGACGGTGACCAGGCGCTCGGCCATCTCGGTCAGTACGGCGTCGGTGAGAGCCATGCCGTCACCCTATGTCGGCCGGTGGCCCGATTCAGCACAGAGTGGCCGGTTCCAGCCGGACGTCGGCCAGCGACTCCGGGCCGAGCAGCGACAAGCCCTCGTCCGCCTCGGTCGA
The DNA here is from genome assembly GCF_030252345.1 of Actinoplanes oblitus. Lineage (NCBI taxonomy): Bacteria > Bacillati > Actinomycetota > Actinomycetes > Micromonosporales > Micromonosporaceae > Actinoplanes > Actinoplanes oblitus. Next base: position 9,003,759 of record NZ_CP126980.1, read on the forward strand.
CGGCGCCGGCTCGGGTTGCGTGCTCGCGCCCGGGCAGGCGGTCCGGCCCAGCGGGACGCAGAGGTTCAGGGCGCACGACGCGTCCCGCGCCGCGCCGAAGACCACCACCCGCTGCTGCGGCTGCCGGGTCACCGTGGTGTCCAGCAACCGCCGGCCGGACGGCTTGCCGTCGACCAGGGTGACCAGGTAGCGGACCAGTTCCTCGCCCGGAGCGCCGGGTGCCTGCACCTTGCGGACGCCGCGCGGCAGGGTCTCGTCGCGGACCACCCGGGTCGGGAACGGGACGGGCCGGGTCTCCACGTCGGTCCGGGTGGTGATCACCGGCTCGGCCCGCGGCCGGCTCCTGGCCCGCTTCTTCGACGGGCGCGGCGACCGCGCCCCGGTCCGGTCGGCCGGGTCCTCGGCGCGGGCGCGGCTCAGCTCGGCCCCGGTCGCCGCGGCGGACCGGTCCCGGCGGCCGGCGGCCGGTGGCGCCGGCTGGACCGGGGCGTGCACGTGCCGCCGCGGCACCGGCTCGGCGGCGGCCGCCTCCCGGCTGACGATCTCCGGGTCCTCCTCCAGCCGGGCGGCGCCCGGATCGTCGGCGATGGCCTGCTCGGCGGCCGCGGCGGACGGCTCGTCGCCGCCGGTCAGCACGGCCGCGCCGGCCACCCCACCGGCGACGACGACCAGCAGCGCGCTGGTGCCGGCGGCCATGCGGACACCGAACGGCAGCCGGGCCCACCAAGACTTTCGTGGCATTTCGAGCAGATGCTGCAGAGAGTCACTAGTTGTCTGGTTTTGCACCAAAGCATTGTGGCTTGTCCGGCTTGCTAAGCAAGCACGCGACGGTCACCCGAAAAGCTGACCGGGGGTGCCCGTCACCCGGGCCGGCGCGTTCCTCTTCGGGGCGAAATATCACCATTTCTGCCCCGCTCGCCCGCGTGCGCGCCCGCCGTACGATCACAGGCATGTCACCACCAGCCTCCGGACCGCTCGACCCGCTGAGCCCAGCCGAGGAGGCGGTGATGCGGGCACTGGGCCGCTTCCTGCTCGTCATACCCCGAGCGCTGGACGCCGACCTGATGCGCGAGCAACGCATGTCGGCCAGCGAGTACCACGTGCTGCGTCACCTCTCGGAGACCCCGGACCAGCGGATGCGGATGAGCGAGCTGGCCGCCGCCTGCGACATGTCGCTGAGCGGGATGACCCGGCTGGCGGCCAAGCTGGAGTCGCTCGGCTACGTCGAGCGGATCAGGTGCGAGGAGGACGCGCGCGGGGCCAACGCGGTGCTCACCGAGCGCGGCCTGGCCCGGCTGCGGGAGGCCTGGCCGACGCATCTGGCCAGCGTGCGGCGGCACATCTTCGACCACCTGGGTGATCTCGACCTGGACCAGCTGGCCAGCGCGTTCTCCGCGATGGCCACCGAGCCGTAGCCGCGGCTCAGCGCAGCGCCGGGAACACCGTGCCCGCGACGATCGCGCCGGCCAGCGCGCCGACCACCACCTGCGCCGGCGTGTGCGCCGTCAACCGCACCCGGGCCCAGCCGCCGAGCACCACCAGCGGCGCCCCGAGCAGCGCCGGCGGCCCGTAGATCGCCGTCATGGTGGCCAGCGCCCCGGCCGCCACCCCGGCGTGGATCGACATCTTCCACCAGTGCGTCACCAGCGCGAACACCACCAGCCCGAGCCCACCCGCGACGAGCAGCGCCAGCACCTCCCGGGGTGCCCCGAGCAGCACCATCAGCACCAGCCCGGCGCTCAGCGACCCCACCCCGAACAGCAGCGGCACCCGCCGCGCGGCCCGATCCGGGATGTGGTGGTCGGTGAGCCGCCCGGTCCGTACGCCGTGCAGCACGTACCCCAGCGGGATCACCGCCGCGAAGACCGCTCCGGGCAGTCCCCACCAGCGCGACACCCCGGGCGCCTCGCCGGCATGCCAGCCGACCGCCACGAGCAGTGCCGCCACCAGCACCGCCGGCGCCAGCACCTCCGAAACGACGTGAGCGATCCGGTCACCCACCCGCCCTGCGTTGATCACGCCTCATTCTGGCAGGCGGTATCCCGGTTTCCCCGCCAGCGCCCCGCACCCTTATACACATGCCCATCGCCGAATAGCGGGAAATAGCGATGAATTTATCCACGGGTGTCGAGACAGCAATTGCTCGTGGCGACAGTTCCGGCATGCATTGTCCGCACAGCCGAACCGCCCTTGTGGAGTGTTACGGTGACGGCATGACCGCGGTGCCCGAGTGGATGCGCCCGCCCCGCGCGGAGGGCTGGTTCGCCGATGATCTCGATCATCTTCCCGAGGCGCCGAGTCATACCGAGCTTATCGACGGAGCTCTCGTCTTCATGATGTCCCCCCAGCGTGCCTGGCACGGCCGCATCCTCACCGCCCTGGTGAACGCCCTTACCGAGCAGGCGCCAGCAGGTGTCGAGATCGAGCGGGAAATGACGATCCGGCTCGACGAGCGGAACCGCCCCGAGCCCGATCTCCTCGCGACAACGGCACCTTTCCAACCGGACCGCACGCTCTACACACCCGACCAGGTACTTTTGGTCGCCGAGGTGGTCTCGCCGGAGTCAGCGGAGCGTGACCGCACGGTCAAACTGCGGAAATACGCGGAAGCCGGCATCGCGCATTACTGGATCGTCGAGGAAGAGGACGGGGAGCCGGTCGTCCACGCCTACGAACTCGACCGGCCGACGCGCGCCTACGTGGCGACCGGAATCCACCGCCGGGAATTGCGCAGCCCGGTGCCGTTCCCGGTCCGGATCGACCTGACCGCGCTGGTTCCCGGCCGCCGGAGCTGAGCCGGGAGGACTCCGCGTCCGCGTGGCGAGCGGGCTGCCGTGAGTCCCACGACTGCACCTCGGAGGAGACCTTCGTCCCGGCGCGTGACCTGAGCCAGGTCGACGCGGCCCTGGCGAAGCAGAACCGCCCCCACGCCGGGGACATCGGGCTCCCCGGGCATGGCCGCCTCACGCCGATTGAAGCGGCCGGATGCTGTCGAGGGAGTCGCCGAGGGCGTCCTTCTCGACTTCGAGGTCGTAACGGTTCTGCAGATTGATCCAGAACAGATCCGTCGTGCCGAAGTAGCGCGAGAGACGAAGAGCGGTATCGGCCGAGATGCGCCGCTTTCCGTGGACGATCTCGTTGATCCGCCGTGGCGGCACACCAATGGCGACGGCAACCTTGTGCTGGGTGATTCCGAGCGGGGTGATGAAGTCCTCCATCAGCACCTCGCCGGGGTGGATGGGAGCTAGCTTGGTCACGGCGTTCACCTCCCTAGTGGTAGTCCACGATCTCCACGTCTTCTGGACCGGTCTCGGTCCAGACGAAGCAGATCCGCCACTGGTCATTGATCCGAATGCTGTGCTGACCTTTGCGGTCGCCGCTGAGCGCTTCCAACCGATTGCCTGGCGGAACTCGTAGATCGGCCAGGGCCATCGCAGCGTCGAGCAGCGCGAGCTTGCGCAACGCCGTCCGGAGGACCCGGGTGTCGAGCGACCTGACGTGCTCGCGTTGCCAAAGCCTCTCGGTCTCCCGGTTTCCGAAGGATCGGATCACCGGCTAAGCATAACGCGCAGCGTTAATAACGCAATCCGTTATTTCATGGCCGGGCGGCGGGAGCAACGCCACCCGCCAACCGCGGACCAGAGCGCCTGAACGCTCCGCGTACCGCGTCGAGGAGCGGTTGCGACCGCAGACGTTGAACCGGAATCAGACATTGAACCGGAACTCGACCACGTCGCCGTCCTTCATGATGTAGTCCTTGCCCTCCATGCGGACCTTGCCGGCCGCCTTCGCCGCGGCCATCGAGCCGGCCGCGATCAGGTCGTCGTAGCTGACGATCTCGGCCTTGATGAAGCCGCGCTGGAAGTCGGAGTGGATCACCCCGGCCGCCTCCGGGGCGGTCGCGCCGACCGGGACGGTCCAGGCGCGGGCCTCCTTCGGGCCGGCGGTGAGGTAGGTCTGCAGGCCCAGCGTCTCGAAGCCGACCCGGATCAGCCGGTTCAGGCCGGGCTCCGACTGGCCGGTGGACTGGAGCAGCTCCAGCGCCTCCTCGTCGTCCAGCTCGATCAGCTCGGACTCGATCTTCGCGTCCATGAAGACCGCCTCGGCCGGGGCGACCAGGGCACGCAGCTCGTCCAGGAACGCCTCGTTGCCCAGCTCGGCTTCGTCGACGTTGAAGACGTACAGGAAAGGTTTGGTGGTCAGCAGGTGGAGCTCACCCAGAAGCGACAGGTCGACGCCGGCCGCGGCGGCACCCTGGTAGAGCGTGACACCGTCGTTGAGCAGCTTGAAGGCGGCCTCGGCGGCGGCCACCGCGGCCGCCTTCTCCTTCTTGAGCTTGGCTTCCTTCTGCAGGCGCGGCAGCGCCTTCTCGACCGTCTGCAGGTCGGCCAGGATCAGCTCGGTGTTGATCGTCTCGATGTCGTCGGCGGGTGACACCTTGCCGTCGACGTGCAGCACGTTCGGGTCGGAGAAGGCCCGCACCACCTGGCAGATCGCCGACGCGTCGCGGATGTTCGCCAGGAACGCGTTACCCCGGCCCTGCCCCTTCGAGGCACCGCGGACCAGCCCGGCGATGTCGACGAAGCTCACCGGCGCCGGCAGGATCTTCTCGCTGCCGAACAGCTCGGCCAGTTTCCCCAGCCGCTCGTCGGGCAGGCCGACCACGCCGACGTTGGGCTCGATCGTCGCGAACGGGTAGTTCGCGGCGAGCACGTCGTTCTTGGTCAGGGCGTTGAACAGGGTGCTCTTGCCGACGTTGGGCAGGCCGACGATTCCGATGGTGAGGCTCACGGAACGCCAGTCTACGCAAGCCTCATCGGAAGAACTTCCGCAGTTCCGCGGCGACCAGCGCGGGCTTGCCGCTGTTGTCCGCGGCGAGATGCCCGACGCCGCTCAAGGTGACCCGGCGCACGCGCGGCAGCACCGGCTCCAGACCGAGCAGAACCGCTTTGAGGTACGCCGGGGAACGCTCGCCACCCAGCAGCAACGTCTCCGCCCTGACCGTCGCGTAGGTGCTCAGCGGGCCGGCCGCGTCCTCGACCACCGCCGCGTCGAGCCGCATCGTCGGCACCAGCGCGGCGATCTCCGGGTTGCGCACCGCGAGCCCGGCGAGCGGCAGCAGGGCGGGCCGGGGCAGCAGCCGCGCTCCCCCGGTGCCCTTCACCACCGTGGTGAACGCGGCGGCGGTCCGGCCACGGGACAGCTCGGCCTCGTACCGGGAAAGCCAGGCGACCGGATCGTGCCCGCCGTGCTTGAGCGGCGGCTCGTAGAGCGCGAGGCGCTCGATCGGCAGCTCCATCGCCGCACGCAGCGCGACGACCGCCCCGGAGCTGAGGCCGAACACGTTGCGCGCGCCCGTCTCGTCGAGCACCGCCGCCAGATCCGCGATCTCGGCCCGCAGCCCGTGCCCGGCCGCGGCCGGACCGCTGAGCCCTCGCCCGCGCCGGTCCGGCACGTAGACGGTGAACTCGCCGGCCAGCGCCGCGGCCAGCCGGGAGAAATTCGCCGCACTCTGCAGTCCGCCGTGCAGCAGCACGACCTTGGGGCCGCCGTCTCCGAAGGCCCGCCACCGGATGTCCGTCCTCGCCAAAGCCATCATGCGTCAACCGTAGTTGACACATCGGTCACCCGTCAACTGGAGTTGACAACTCTCCCGGCTCCGGGGCGGCGACGGTCATGTCCGAAACCCGCCAGCCGACGCCGGGGTGCGCGGAGCAGACTCGACGGCATGGAGCTGGACTTCGAGCGTTGCTACCGCGCTGTCGACAGCCGCGACCAGCGGTTCGACGGGTGCTTCTACACCGCGGTGCGAACCACCGGCATCTACTGCCGGCCGTCCTGCCCGGCGGTCACGCCGAAACGGCAGAACGTCACGTTCTACCTGAGCGCGGCGGCCGCCCAGCGGGGCGGCTTCCGGGCCTGCCGCCGGTGCCGGCCGGACGCGGCGCCCGGCTCCCCCGAATGGGACGCGCGGGCCGACACGGTCGGCCGGGCCATGCGGCTGATCGGCGACGGCGTGGTCGACCGGGAAGGCGTGGCCGGGCTGGCGTCCCGCCTCGGCTACACCGAACGGCACCTCAACCGGATGCTGACCACGGAACTCGGCGCCGGGCCGCTCGCCCTGGCCCGGGCGCAGCGGGCGCAGACCGCCCGGATCCTGGTGGAGACGACCGACCTCGGACTCGCGGAGATCGCGTTCGCGGCCGGGTTCGGCAGCGTGCGGCAGTTCAACGACACGATGCTCGAGGTGTACGCGCAGGCGCCGGGCCGGCTGCGGGAGACCCGGCGGGCGGTCCGGGGCGAGGCGGGGACGATCAATCTCCGGCTGGCGTACCGGGCGCCGCTGCACGTCGAGTCGCTGCTCGGGTTCCTCGGGGCGCGGACCCTGCCCGGGGTGGACGAGCTGGACGGGGACACGTACCGGCGGGGGCTGGTGCTGCCGCACGGCGGCGCGACCGTCGCGCTGCGGCCGGCCGAGCGGTGGGTGTTCGCGACGTTGCGGCTCAGCGACGTCCGGGACCTCGCGCCGGCGGTGGCACGGTGCCGGCGGCTGCTGGACCTGGACGCGGACCCGGATGCGATCGACGGCACGCTCGGCGGGGATCCGGCGCTCGCGGCGGGTGTGGCGGCGGAGCCGGGGGTGCGGGTGCCCAGGGCGGTGGACGGGTTCGAGATGGCGGTGCGGGCGGTGGTGGGGCAGCAGGTGAGTGTTTCGGGGGCTCGGACCACGTTGGGGCGGATCGTGCGGGCTGCCGGGGTGGCCGGGGCGTTCGGTGATCGCGGTGTGTCGGGTGGGTCTGCGGATCTCGGCCCTTCGGGCCCCGCCCCCGCCCCCGCCACCACCTCCGAACTCACCGGCTTCCCGCCCGCCGACGTCGTAGCCACCCTCCCGGATTCCGCCTTCGGCATGCCCACCGCCCGCCGAGACACCATCCGGGCCCTCGCCACCGCCGTGGCCGACGGCAAACTCGACCTCGACCCCGGCGCCGACCGAGCCGAAACCACCGCCCGCCTCCTGGAGCTCCCCGGCATCGGCCCGTGGACCGCCGGTTACGTCGCGATGCGCGCCACCGGCGACCCCGACGTCTTCCTCCCCACCGACCTGGCCGCCCGCCGCGGCGCGGCCGCCCTCGGCCTCCCGGACACGGCGAGGGCGCTCGCCGCGCATGCCGAACGCTGGCGCCCGTGGTGCTCGTATGCCCTGGTCCGGCTGTGGCGAGCCGCCTGATCCCGAACCTACTCCGCCGATCCACCCGCCCGCCGGTTGTCCACAGGCGGCCCACTGTCCACAGGCGACCGGAGAAGCCGCCGGAAATCCGCCAGGCTGTCCCCCCAACTCAAGGAGCTGATGAGCGATGTTGCGTCATTCGACGATGGACACTCCGACCGGCCCGTTCACCCTGGTGGTCGCGGATTCCGGCGCGGTCCGCGCGGCCGGTTTCACCACCGACGTGCCGGAGCTGGTCCGGCTGGTCCACCCGGCGCTGCGGGAGCCGATCGAGCCGGCTGACGACGTCGGCCCGGCTCAGGCGGCGGTCCGGGCGTATTTCGACGGCGACCTGCTGGCCCTGGACACGATCGCTGTGGAGCAGCGCACCGGTGGCGGGTTCATGGGGCACGCCTGGGAGGTGATGCGCGAGATCAAGCCGGGCGACCCGGTGACGTATGCGAGGTATGCGGTGCTGGCCGGCCGGCCGGCGGCGATCCGCGCGGCGGCCGCGGCGTGCGCGCGCAACGCGGTGGCGCTGATCGTGCCGTGTCACCGGGTGTTGCGGACGGACGGGTCGCTGGGCGGCTATCGCTGGGGCCTGCCGGTGAAGTCGTGGCTGCTGGAGCACGAGTCGGCGGGCTGAGCCCACCGAAGCGAAGCCGGTTGGCGCGCGCCCCGGCCGGCAGGCGACCGGGGTGGCGGACGGGCGGCACACTGGGGCGTGTTGCTCCCCCGCTGTGCCGCCTGCGGCCGGATCATGACGCTGACCGGTTTCCGCACGGCGAACGGCGAGCTGATCTGCCAACGGCACACCGGCACCCGCCCGTCCGTCTGTTGTGGTCTGCCGGCCGATCCCACGCTCGGCACGGACCGCCCGCTGTGCCGGCGGTGCGCGGTGACGGCGGTCCGCACCCAGCAGGACGTGAACCGCCGGTAGACGAGTTGCCCAAGGGCCGGGGCGAGGCCCGGCGCCACCGCGCGGTGCACGTCGGTGTGCGGGGCGTGCCGGCGCAGCGCGGTCAGGGCGGCGCCCAGCCGGGCCGGGCCGGTGGCGGGTGTGGTGATCCGGGGTGGCCGGATCGCGGCGTCGGCCTGCTGCAGCTGGAGCAGCGGGACCAGGTCGTCGGCGCCGGTGTGCAGCTCGACGCTCCAGCGGACCGCGGCGGCCAGCTCCGGGTCGGCGGTGAGCTGCCCGGCCAGGTGGACCAGGAGCAGGTCGACGGTGGCGCGCCGGTCGGACGGGCCGCCGGCCACGTCGCAGAGCAGGTACAGCGGCTGAATGGTCAGCCGCTCGGATTCATCGCCCACCGGATCCCCCGGCCCGACGTTATCCGAGCCGGGCCACCCGCCGCGCCGGTCGTCCACAGGCGAGAGTTGTCCACAGGTGCCGGAAACGCTGGTGCGAGCGCGCCCCGGCGTCCCTAGGCTGACCGGCATGACTGATACGGGAACCGGGCGCCCCGGCCTTCCCGAGCGACCGTCGCTGGACGGGCTCGAGGACAAGTGGGCGCCGCGCTGGCAGGAGGAGGGGACGTATGCGTTCGACCGCTCGAAGGAGCGTGCGGACGTGTTCGCGATCGACACACCGCCGCCGACCGTATCGGGCGAGTTGCACGTCGGGCACGTCTTCTCCTTCGCGCACACCGACCTGGTCGCGCGGTTCCAGCGGATGCGCGGCAAAGCCGTCTTCTACCCGATGGGCTGGGACGACAACGGCCTGCCCACCGAGCGCCGCGTGCAGAACGTGTTCGGTGTCCGCTGCGATCCCGCACTTGCCTACCAGCCGGGCTGGGAGCCGCCGGCCGATCCGCCGCGGCCGCCGGTCGCGATCTCCCGGCGCAACTTCGTCGAGTTGTGCGGGCGCCTGACCGCGCACGACGAGCAGGCCTACGAGGCGGTCTGGCGGCGGATCGGGCTGTCCGTCGACTGGGGACTGGGCTACACCACGATCGGCGACCGGGCGCGGGCCGTCGCGCAGCGGGCGTTCCTGGCGAACCTGGCTCGTGGCGAGGCGTACTCGTCGGAGGCACCGACCCTGTGGGACGTCGGCTATCGCACCGCCGTCGCGCAGGCCGAGCTGGAGGACCGGGAGCAGCCGGGCGCGTTCCACACCTTGCGCTTCCACGGGCCGGCCGGGCCGATCGAGGTGGACACCACCCGGCCGGAGCTGCTGCCGGCCTGTGTCGCGCTGGTCCATCATCCCGGCGACGAGCGGTTCGCCGGCGTGACGTCCGCGCGCAGCCCGCTGTTCGGCGTCGAGGTCCCGGTGCTGCCGCATCCCCTCGCCGAGCCGGGCAAGGGCACCGGCATCGCGATGGTCTGCACGTTCGGTGACCTGACCGACGTCACCTGGTGGCGCGACCTGGACCTGACCACCCGGGTGGTCCTGGGCCGCGACGGCCGGTTCCTGCCGGAGGCGCCGGCCGGCGTTCCCGGCGAGGTCTATCGCCGGCTGGCCGGGCGGGAGGTCGAGGACGCCCGGCGGGAGACGGTGCGGCTGCTGCGCGCGTCCGGGGAGCTGATCGGGGAGCCACGGCCGGTCCGGCATCCGGTCAAGTTCTACGAGAAAGGTGACGCGCCGCTGGAGATCGTCACCAGCCGGCAGTGGTTCATCCGCAACGGCGGCCGGGACCCGGAGCTGCGCGAGCGGCTGCTGGCGCGGGGCCGGGAGTTGCGCTGGGTTCCGGAGCACATGCGGCACCGTTTCGAGCACTGGGTCACCGGGCTCACCGGGGACTGGCTGATCAGCCGGCAGCGGTTCTTCGGCGTGCCGTTCCCGGTCTGGTACCGGCTCGACGACGCTGGCGAGCCGGACCATGACCAGCTTCTCATACCGGACGATTCGGCACTGCCGATCGACCCGACTTCGGACTGCCCGCCCGGGTTCGACGAGTCGGCGCGGGGCCGGCCGGGCGGCTTCGCGGCCGACCCCGACGTGATGGACACCTGGGCCACCTCGTCGCTGACCCCCTGGATCGCCGGCGGCGACCTGGTCGACAAGGTCTTCCCGATGGACATGCGGCCGCAGGCTCACGAGATCATCCGGACCTGGCTGTTCGCCACGGTGCTGCGCGCCGAGCAGCAGGCCGGGGTGCTGCCCTGGCACACCGCCGTCCTCTCCGGCTGGGTGGTCAACTCCGACAACAAGAAGATGTCCAGTTCCCGGGGCCGGCTGGTGGCCGCGAACGCGCCGATCGAGCAGTTCGGGGCGGACGCGGTGCGGTACTGGGCGGCGAGCGGGCGGCCGGGCGTCGACACGGCGTACGACCCGGCGCAGCTGAAGATCGGGCGACGGCTGGCGACGAAACTGCTCAACGCGTCGAAGTTCGCCCTGGGCCTGGGCGCGGAGCAGGCGCTGCGGCAGCCGGTCACCGAGCCGCTCGACCGGGCGATGCTGGGCCGGCTCGCCGAGGTGGTCACCGCGGCCACCGAGGCGTTCGACGGCTACCAGCACACCGACGCGTTGCAGGCGGCCGAGACGTTCTTCTGGACGTTCTGCGACGACTACATCGAGCTGGTGAAAAACCGGGCGTACGGGTCCGGGCCGGCCGCGGACTCGGCGCGGGCCGCCCTGGCCGCCGGGCTGTCGGTGCAGTTGCGGCTGTTCGCCCCGTTCCTGCCCTACGTGACGGAGGAGGTCTGGTCCTGGTGGCGCTACGGCTCGGTGCACCGGGCCACCTGGCCCACGAGATACGAGCTGACCCGGGTGGCACCGGAGGCCGACCCGGAGCTGCTGGACCTGGCCGGCGACGCGCTGCGCCAGGTGCGCCGGGCGAAATCGGACCGCAAGCTGTCGATGCGGGCCGAGGTGCCGCTGGCCGAGGCGCTCGGGCCGGGCCCGCTGCTCGACCGGCTTCAGCTGATCGACGGCGATGTCCGGGCGGCCGGGCGGATCGCCAAGCTGGATCTGCTGCGGGACCGGACGCCGGAGTTGGTGATCGCCTGCGCGTTCTGATCCGGTGGGGCGTTCCGGCCCGGCAAAAGCCGGGATCCCCGGAGCCGGGGGCATGGTTCGGTCCACCATAGGAGGCATGCCGATCGCCCCGGAGGAGGTCGAGGCGCCGGCCGGTGACACCGTGCTGTTCCGGTCGTCGCCGGCCCGGACGTTCATCGCGGTGTTCGCCGTGCTGATGGTGTCGTACCTGCTGGTCTCCCCGATCGTGGGGCGGCTCGCGCGGGGCAGCGGCGATCCCTGGTGGGTGACCACGCTGCAGGCGGTCGTCGTCGGCGCCACGGTCGCCGCGGGCTACTCGCTGTCCGCCCGGGCCGCGCTGACCACCTGGGTCCGGGTGTCCGCGGGTGGCCTGGAGCTGGCCGCGCAGGGCAGCGACCCGGTGCTGCTGGCCTGGTCGGACGTGGCAGCGGTGACGGTGCGGCGCAGCGGCCTGCGCACGGTGCTCGAGGTGACGCCGGTGGACATGGACGCCGTCCACCCGGTGCAGGGCTCCGGCGCGGGCTGGCCGGCGGTCACCGTCACGCCCCGGGGGCAGGCCTTCGTGGCCGACCTGACGCAGATCTGGCCGAGCCCGCGCGCGCTTCGCCACGAGCTGACGCGACGGCTGCACCCGTACCCCAAACCGGCCGCCACCGTCCGCCCACCGCAACCTTGGTGACAGACGCCGAGGCGGGCCCGAGGGCCCGCCTCGGCGTTCCGGTCCGCTTCTCGCGCCGGCCTTTCACAGATCGCCGTTGGTCACCGATACCGCCGATCGCATCCACATCGCCGCCGCTCGGTGACCGCCGCGAGCCGGGTCGGAAAACTCCGCCGATCGGTGACCGCCGCGGGTGGGTCGGAAAACTCCGCCGGTCGGTGACCGCCGCGGGTGGGTCGGAAGACTCCGCCGGTCGGTGACCGCCGCGGACCGGATCAGAAATCGCCGCCGAAGTCGCCGCCACCGAAGTCGCCGCCGCCCCAGTCGCCGCCGCCACCCCAGTCACCGCCGCCGCCGGTGTCGCCACCACCGACGTCGCCGAGGCTGTTCACGTCGCCGCCGTCGAAGTCGCCGCCGTCCTGGAAGCCGTCCTGGTAGCCGCCGGCGTAGCCACCGACGTCGCCGAACGCGGGCGAGAAGAGCGCGTCGAAGATCAGCATGCCGCCCAGGACGCCGGCGCCGGCGCCGAGCGCCGTCTTCCAGACCGGCGTGGAATACCAGCCGGCCGGGACCGGACGGCCCTGCACCCGGCCACCCGGGTAGTAGTAGGGCGTCTCCGGGCCGGGGCGCGGCCCCGCCTTGTAAGCGTGGCCCTGCACGCTGACCTCGCGCTCCTGGGTGAGCTGCCCACTGCCGCGGGCGGCGGCCAGCGGGGGCAGGTCGGGGCCGGGGTCGAGACCCATCGCGAGCCGGGCGGCCCGCACGTAGGCCAGGCCCTCCAGAGCGGACTCGCGGGCCAGCTCGAACTGGCGCACCGTGGTGGCCTGCTGGAGCTGGCCGCCGGCGGCGTTGTACCGCTCGCTGGCGTCGGCCAGGGCCTGCCGGGCGGCCGGCTCGTCGGCGTGCAGGTTCATCACCTGGCCGCCCAGCCGCTCATACCACCGCTGCGCCTCGGCGCGGGCGTCCGCCAACTGGGTCTGCTGGATTCGGCCGCCGCCGCGTTGAACGCCGACGACGATCAGGGCGGCGATCGCGACGATGGCCAGGATGAGCAACACGCCGTTCATGTTTCCCAAGGTACCCCCGGTGGTCTTGTCGCACTCTTCTGGCAATCTGCGGTGGTGACGTTCTCGACGCTCGCTGTGATCCTCGCCTGCCTGCTGGCCGGCGCCGCGCTGGGCTGGCTGGCCGCCCGGGCCCGCGCCGCCGCCGACATCGCCCGGCTGGAGGCGACGGTGGCCGCGGCCCGCGACGGCGAGCAGCGGCTGGAGCAGTCGATGCGGGCGCTGTCCTATGAGGCGACCGCGCAGTCGCAGGAGGCGGTGGCCCGGGCGGTCGCGCCGCTGCAGGACACCCTGCGGCGCTATGAGCAGCGGGTCGCCGAGCTGGAGCGGGACCGGGTGGACGCCTATGCGGAGCTGCGCGAGCAGGTCCGGGCGATGGGCGCGGTCTCCACCGAGCTGCGCGGCGAGACCCGGCAGCTGGTGTCGGCGCTGCGCACCCCGCAGGTGCGCGGCCGCTGGGGCGAGCACCAGCTGCGCCGGATCGTGGAGGCGGCCGGGCTGCTGGAGCACTGCGACTTCGCCGAGCAGGTGACCGGCGAGACCGACGTCCAGGGGGTGCGGCCCGACCTGGTGGTCCGGCTGCACGGCGGCCGCACCGTGGTGGTCGACGCGAAAGCGCCGCTGGAGGGCTATCTGTCCGCGATGGAGGCGCGCGACGAGCGGGACCGCGACCTCTATCTGGACCAGCACGCCCGGCACCTGCGGGCGCATGTGGACGCGCTCTCGGCCAAAGAGTATTGGACTGCGTTCGCGTCGAGCCCGGACTTCGTGGTGCTGTTCGTGCCGGCCGACCCGTTCCTGGACGCGGCCCTGCAGCGCGACCCGGTCCTGATGGAGTACGCGTTCCGGCGCAACGTGGTGCTGACCACCCCGGCCACGCTGATCGCGATGCTGCGCACCGTGGCGTTCTCCTGGCGGCAGGAGACGCTGACCGGCAACGCGGTGGCGGTGCACACCCTGGCCCGGGAGCTCTACGGCCGGTTGGCCACGCTGGGCGACCACGTGGGCCGGCTCGGGGTGTCGCTGAACGGTGCGGTCAGCGCGTACAACAAGGCGGTCGGCTCGCTGGAGTCGCGGGTGCTGGTCAGCGCCCGCAAGCTCGCCGAGATGGGGGTGTCGGACGAGGAGCTGGCCCAGCCCCCGCAGATCGAGATCGCGCCGCGCCAGCCGCAGGCCCCGGAGTTCAGCTAGCCGCGGCCGCCTTGGCGGCCTCCGCCGCCTTCATGTCCTTGCGCAGCTCCTGCGGCAGGGAGAAGGTGAGCCGCTCCTCAGCCGTGGTGAACTCGGTGACCTCGCCGAAACCACGCTCCGCGAGGTGCGCGAGGACCTCCATGACCAGCTCGTCCGGCACGCTGGCGCCGGAGGAGACGCCGACCGTCGTCGCGCCGTCCAGCCACTCGTCGCGGATCTCCGAGGCGTAGTCGACCAGGTGCCCGGCCCGGGCGCCGGCACCGAGCGCCACCTCGACCAGGCGCACCGAGTTCGACGAGTTCGTCGAGCCGACCACGATCACCACGTCGCACTCCGGCGCGATCTCCTTGATCACGTGCTGCCGGTTGGAGGTGGCGTAGCAGATGTCGTCGCTGGGCGGCGACTGGAGCAGCGGCAGCCGGGTCTTGAGCCGGGCCACCGTCTCCATCGTCTCGTCGACCGACAGCGTGGTCTGCGACAGCCACACCACCTTGGCCGGGTCGCGGACCACCACGTTGTCCACGTCGTCGGGGCCGTCGACCAGCTGGATGTGCGCGGGCGCCTCACCGGACGTACCGATGACCTCCTCGTGCCCCTCGTGACCGATCAGCAGGATGTCGTAGTCCTCGGCGGCGAACCGTTTCGCCTCGTGGTGCACCTTGGTGACCAGCGGGCAGGTCGCGTCGATCGCCTTCAGGCTGCGCTCGCGGGCCTGCTCGTGCACCTCGGGCGCGACGCCGTGCGCGGAGAACACCACGGTGGCGCCCTCCGGCACCTCGTAGTTCTCCTCCACGAAGATCGCGCCGCGGGCCTCGAGCGTGCTGACCACGTGCTTGTTGTGCACGATCTGCTTGCGCACGTAGACCGGGGCGCCGTACAGCTTCAGCGCCTCCTCGACGGTCTGCACGGCGCGGTCGACACCGGCGCAGTAGCCACGCGGCTTGGCGAGCAACACCCGCTTACGAGGTTCAGTCACCCGGCCATGGTACGTGCCCCGTTCCGCCCGCCGCCCGTCTGCGACCAGTGCCACAACCCGCCCGCGAGCGCCGCCGCCACCCACGGCCTGCCGCGCGGTCACCGGTTCGTCCAGGATCTTTCGGTACGCCCGGCCGGGCGCACCCGGTGACCGAATGATCCGTTTCCGCCCGTAACGGGGATTACCGGCGGAATAATCGTGATCATGAGTGCCGACCGGGACGACGGGTGGCCCCCGATCTCCACGGTGCTGCGGGTGATGGCCGGCTGGTTCCTGTTCGGCATCGGGCTGCTCGACCTGGCGTGCGGCGGGGACGGGCCGGCGTACCTGGTGTTCCACGTGACGGTGACGCTCGGCGGGATGATGCTGCTGGCCCTGCACCGGGTCCGGCCGAACCGGGCCGGGTACCTGATCGCCGCCGTCGCCGGGGTGGCCGGGCTCGGGCTGAGCCTGCTCCCGGTCACCGACCGGTGCTGCCTGGCCGGGTATCCGGAGCGGCGCGGCTATCCGTACCCGTTCCTCGGCACCGGCGGCGGGGTGCACGCCGAGCCCCGCTACCTCGCCTACGACCTGGTGTTCTGGCTGTGCGCCGGGGCGCTGGCCCTGCTCGCGGTACGTCTGGTCGAGCGCTCCCTGCCGGAGCGCCGCACCCCGGTGGACCTGACCGATTACGTCGGCCGGCACATGCAGGCGCCGGCCGCGCCGGGCGAGACCGGCCGGTACCCGGCGGCCGGCGACCCGGGCCGGCACGCGGAGGCACACGCGTACGTGGCGCAGCATCGGGCGGACGAAAATGTCGGTGGGCTGACCTAGTCTGGCCGGGTGACTGAGACCCAGGCCGCCGCCGGACCACCGAAAAGCTCCGCCGAGGAGCCGTGGCCGGTGCGCGTGGTCAGTCAGAAACTCGGCGCCTGGATCAGCAAGCTCGGCTGGGTCTGGGTGGACGGGCAGGTGGCCCAGATCAGCCGCCGGGCCGGCTCCGGGGTGGTCTTCCTGACCCTGCGCGACCCGTCCGCCGACCTGAGCCTGACCGTCACCGTGCACCGTGACGTGCTGGAGACGGGCGCGCCCGAGCTGTCCGAGGGCGCCCGGGTGACGATGCACGCCAAGCCGGAGTTCTACCCGGCCCGCGGCACGCTGAGCCTGCGCGCCGACGAGATCCGCCAGGTCGGGCTCGGCGAGCTGCTGGCCCGGCTGGAGCGGCTGAAAAAGCTGCTGGCCGCCGAGGGCCTGTTCGCCCGGGAGCGCAAGCGGCGGCTGCCGTTCCTGCCCACCCGCATCGGCCTGATCACCGGGCAGAACACCGCCGCCGAGCGCGACGTGCTGATGAATGTGCGGCGCCGCTGGCCGGCCGCCCAGTTCCGGGTCGCGCACGCCACCGTGCAGGGACCGAACGCGGTGCCCCAGATCGTCAACGCGCTCAAGGTGCTCGACGACGACGAGACGGTCGACGTGATCGTGATCGCCCGGGGCGGCGGCAGCGTGGAGGACCTGCTGCCGTTCTCCGACGAGGGGCTGTGCCGGGCGGTGTTCGCCGCGCGCACCCCGGTGGTCAGCGCGATCGGTCACGAGACCGACACCCCGCTGCTGGACTACGTCGCCGACCTGCGCGCCTCCACCCCGACCGACGCGGCCAAGCGGATCGTCCCGGACCTGACCGACGAGCTGCGGCTGATCGGGCAGGCCCGGCAGCGGCTGGACCGCGCGGTGCTCACCATGATCGACCGGGAGGAGCACCGGATCGAGGCGTGGCGGTCCCGGCCGGTGCTGGCCCGGCCGGAGACACTGCTGGAGCAGCGCGCCGACGAGGTGATCGCGTTGCGCGACCGGGCTGGGCGCAGCCTGGAGCACCGGGTGCGCCGGGCCGACGACGAGCTGCGGCACACCCTGGCCCGGCTGCGCGCGCTGTCGCCGCTGGCCACCCTGCAGCGGGGTTATGCGATCGTGCAGCGCGGCGACGGGCACGTGGTGCGCGCGTCGGCCGAGGTGGGCGAGGGGGACCCGGTGCGGGTCCGGCTGGCCGAGGGTTCGGTGACCGCGGTGGTCACGGCGGGAGAGGGCGCATGAGCGACGAGAGTCTGAGCTACGAGCAGGCACGCACCGAGCTGGCCGAGGTGGTGTCCCGGCTCGAGCAGGGCGGCGGCAGCCTGGAGGAGTCCCTGGCCCTGTGGGAGCGCGGCGAGAAACTCGCCGACGTCTGCCAGCGCTGGCTGGACGGCGCCCGCGAGCGCATCGACGCGGCCCGCGCCGCCCGCACCGCCGACTGAGGCCGCCCGCACCGCCGGCTGATCCCGCCCGCCCCGCCGCACAACCGCGACTACAGCGCCGCGCAAGTGGCACGCCCCGATGACCGCCGCGCCGGGACGCGGGGCCGCCGGTCACCTCAGGGAGGCGGCGAGCTTTTCGAGGTTCGCTTCGGAGGACTTGCCAACGATCAGGACGGTGCGGTCACCCTCGGTGAGGATCAGTGCGGTCTCGCCGGGGCGGCCGGAATAGACCATCCACGCGTGCGCGTCGGTGCGGAAGGCGCCGGTCCGCTTGCCCTCCCGGCCGACCTCGGCCGGGACCAGGGTGTCCGCCGGGACGGTGCTCTCCACCAGCTGGACCGGGTCGTCGGCCGGGTCGACGTAACCGATGCGCAGGGTGGCCCCGCCGCTCTCCCGTTTGAAGGTGGCCGCCGAGACCCGCCAGTCGTCGCCGAGGCCGGTCGGCTTCAGCACGGTGAACTCCTTCGACGCGACCTCGATCGAGGAGCCCGGGTCGACGGTCAGGGGTTCGTCACCGCTGAGCACCACCCGGTAGAAGACGAGCAGCAGCGCGATCGGCACGATCAGCACCAACAGTGACAGCGCCATGTCGCGCGGTGACCGGCCTTCCCGCTTGGTCAGGCGCGGCTGGGCGGGTGCGGTCTCGGTAGCAGCGGGTTCCACGTGGCCATTGTCGCCCATGTCAACGAACCCGGGTCCGGCACGTCCAGGCCAGCGGCCACCACCGACGACCGCTCCACACAACTTCAGCACGCCCGCACCGGCGGCCACCACCGACGACCGCTCGACGGAACTTCGGCACGCCCGGACCGGTGGTCACTGTTAACCATGTCGCTGAACCGGGACTTGGCACGTTCGAGATGCCAGGATCGGGGGATCCACCAGCCCCGCAACGATGCGAGGAGGCCGACATGCCTGCCCGGGTTCCCCAGGATCTCGACCGCAACATCGCCCTTGACCTGGTCCGCGTGACCGAGGCGGCCGCC
This sequence comes from Actinoplanes oblitus, assembly GCF_030252345.1. Lineage (NCBI taxonomy): Bacteria > Bacillati > Actinomycetota > Actinomycetes > Micromonosporales > Micromonosporaceae > Actinoplanes > Actinoplanes oblitus. Next base: position 9,022,045 of record NZ_CP126980.1, read on the forward strand.
ATGGCGGCCGGCCGCTGGGTCGGCCGCGGCGACAAGAACGGCGGTGACGGTGCCGCCGTCGACGCCATGCGCAAGCTCATCAACTCGATCCAGATGCGTGGCGTCGTGGTGATCGGCGAGGGTGAGAAAGACGAAGCGCCGATGCTCTTCAACGGGGAGCGGGTCGGCGACGGCACCGGCCCGGAGGTGGACGTCGCCGTCGACCCGGTCGACGGCACCACCCTGATGAGCAAGGGCATGCCCGGCGCTGTCGCGGTGCTCGCGGTCGCCGAGCGCGGGGCGATGTTCGACCCCTCCGCGGTCTTCTACATGGACAAGATCGCGGTTGGCCCGGACTGTGCCGACGTGATCGACATCAACGCCGGCACGGCGGAGAACCTGCGCCGGATCGCCAAGGCGAAACGGTCCAGCGTCTCCGACGTGACCGTCTGCATCCTGGACCGGCCGCGGCACGCGAAACTGGTCGAGGAGGTCCGGCAGGCCGGGGCGAACATCAAGTTCATCTCGGACGGCGACATCGCCGGGGCGATCTCGGCGGCTCGGGCGGAGTCCGACGTCGACGTGCTGATGGGCATCGGCGGGACGCCCGAGGGCATCACCGCGGCCTGCGCGATCAAGTGTCTCGGCGGCATGATCCAGGCGAAGCTGTGGCCGCGCGACGAGGCCGAGCGGCAGAAGGCGATCGACGGCGGGCACGACCTGGACCGGGTGCTCACCACCGACGACCTGGTCACCGGGGACAACTGCTTCTTCGTGGCGACCGGTGTCACCTCGGGCGACCTGCTCAAGGGGGTGCGGTACCGCGCGGGCGGCGCGCACACCCAGTCGATAGTGATGCGCTCGAAGAGCGGCACGATCCGGGTGATCGACTCTTACCACCGCCTGGAGAAACTGGCGCTCTACTCGGCTGTCGACTTCGACGGGCACCTGCCCACCGTGCCGATGGGCGACGACCCGATCATCTGACCCGGCTTCCCGGCGAGCGCGGCGACGGCCCGGCCACCGGACCGTCGCCGCGCTCCGGGACGCACCCGGACCGGGCACCGGAGCGCCGCCGCGCTCCGGGACGCCCCCGAACCGGGCACCGGACCGGCCGGTCATGGCGAGCGGAGACGGCGTGCGTGACGGGTGACCGAACCCGGCGAACGCTGTTTCCGCGCACGTGTGCACAGTGGAGACGAGCACGTCGCCGGATCAGCGGCGCCGGAACAGGAAGGCGGCCACGAAGCCGCCGACCAGGCCGAGCAGGTGACCCTGCCAGGAGACGGCGCGGTCGGTCGGGAGGATGTTGTAGATCTGGTACCAGTAGAGCAGGCCGATGAAGGCGGCCACCGCCAGGTTCCACCAGCTGCGCTCGACCAGGCCACGGCCGACGAGCAGGCCGAGGTAACCGAAGATGACGCCGCTGGCGCCGACCACCACGGTGCCCGGGTCGCCGATGAACCAGACACCGATCCCGCTGATCAGCATGATGGTCAGCGTCGACCAGATGAACCGGCGCCCACCGCCGGCCAGCGCGAACGTGCCGACCAGGATGAGCGGCACCGCGTTGCCGTAGAGGTGGTCCCAGCCCGCGTGCAGGAACGGGCTGAACAGCACGCCGTCCAGGCCGTCGAGGTGGTGCGGGAGGATGCCGCCGGCCAGGTCCAGGGTGCCGGACCCGATGGCGACGTCGAGTGCCTCGATGAGGAACAGGATCGGGATGATCGCGCACATGGTGACGAACGCGCGACCCAGGGAGGCGTAGAAAGCCTCGGTGCCGAACTTCGCAGCCGTGTCGGCGCGCGTCTCGGGGGCCCAACTCATCTCTCGATGCTCGCAGGTGGCCGCACCCCCGGCCAGTCGACGGCGGGACCGGCCGCGCGGGTGACGGGTCAGGACAGCTTGCGGGTGGCGGCCAGGATCGCGGTACGGAACCTGGAGATCTGCGTGTAGACCCCGGGATACGCGTCCCGGGCGCAGCCCAGTCCCCAGCTCACGATGCCGACCTGGGCCCACCGCCCGTCCCGGCCGCGCCGCACCATCGGGCCGCCGGAGTCACCCTGGCAGGTGTCCACCCCGTGCCGCCCGGCGCAGATCGAGTCCGTGGTGACCAGGGTGACCTTCGCCGCGAGGTAGGACTTCGCGCACGCGGCGTCCGGGATGGTCGGCACCGTCGCGTAGTGCAGCTTGCGTTCCTGCCGCAGCGAGCCCTCCCGGGTCTGCCCCCAGCCCATCACGGTGACGTCGCCGTGGTCGCTGCTCGCGTCCGGGACCAGGGCGAGGGTGGGCAGGGTGAGCACCCGGTCGAGTTTGATCACGGCCCAGTCGTCGCCGCGGGTCTCGGTCTGGAAGCCGGGGGCGCGGATCACCTCGAGCGAGTGCGCGGTGACCGCGTTCCTCGCCTTCAGGTCGGTCACCCCGGCGGTCACCGTGATGTTCCTGGCCGGCCCGGTGCCGTCGACGCAGTGGCCGGCGGTGAGCACCACCCGGGGCGCGGTCAGCGCCCCGCCGCAGCCCATCGAGAGGCGGACCACCCAGGGGAACTCGCCGGCCTTGGCGACGTTACCGCCGACCACCTCGAGAACCGGCCGGCCGCTCGCGTCCGCGGCACCCGGCGCGATCGCCACCGCGACGGCGACAGCCAGCACGAGCGAAGCGACATTCCGGACCATATGGACATTTGATCACAGCAAAAAGGACCGCACGGCATGCCGCGCGGCCCTTGCTGCCGGGTCTTAGTACCAGCCGACGCTCTCGGAGTGGTTCCAGGCGCCGCAGGGAGTGTCGTAGCGGCCCTCGATGTACCCCAGGCCCCACTTGATCTGGGTGGCCGGGTTGGTCTTCCAGTCGTCCGCGACCGAGGCCATCTTGCTGCCGGGCAGCGCCTGCGGGATCCCGTACGCCCCGGAGCCGCTGTTGGTGGCCTTGTAGTTCCAGCCGCTCTCCCGGTCCCAGAGTTTCTCCAGGCAGGGGAACTGGTCGATCTTGAAGCCGGCGTCCAGCATCAGCGCGCAGCCGGTCTTCTTCGCGCCCGAGTACTCGCTGCAGGAGGACGGGACCGGCCCGGTGTACGCGACCGGCCCACCCGACTCCTCGGCCTTCTTCTCCGCGGCGGCCTTCTCCTCGGCCGCCTTCGCGGCGATCGCCTTCTTCTCCAGCGTGTGCGCCTTGGTCGCGGCGGCCTTGGCCTCGACCGCGGCCTTCGCGGCGGCGGCATCCTCCGCTGTGGTGCGGTAGGCGCGGGCCGCGGCGTGCTGCGCCTGGCGGGTCTTCAGCAGCTGCAGCTCTTCGGCGTCGGCCTGCATGACCAGCTGCGACTGAGCGCTCTGCCGCTGATCGTCGCGGTCCTGTCCGAGGTACACACCGCCGCCGAGACCCGCCACCAGCAGACCGACAGACGCCGTGCGAACTCCGAGCCGGCTCCAGAGCCGATTCACGAAGGATCCCTTCGTCGGGGGCAAGAACGGGCACCTCGACGACGCGATCGTCAACGTCCACCACCGCACGGTGCCCGCCAGACACCATGGCGCAGGGTGACGGGGATGTGAAATGCCAGCGCGGATCTGTGATTTTAGTCACCGACTTTTTTACTACATTCGGGACAAAAGATCCGCGCTGGCGTCACCTCACAGGGGAATGTCCTCCAGTAGGTCGGTAACCACCTCGGCGATCGGTGACCGCTCCGAACGGGTGAGGGTGACGTGGGCGAAGATCGGATGCCCCTTCAGCGCCTCGATCACCGCGGTCACCCCGTCGTGCCGGCCGACCCGCAGATTGTCCCGCTGGGCCACGTCGTGGGTGAGCACCACCCGCGAGCCCTGGCCGATCCGGGACAGCACGGTGAGCAGCACGTTGCGTTCCAGCGACTGCGCCTCGTCGACGATCACGAACGCGTCGTGCAGGCTGCGGCCGCGGATGTGGGTCAGCGGCAGCACCTCGAGCATGCCGCGCGCCAGGACCTCCTCGACCACGTTGGCGTGCACCACGGCGCCGAGCGTGTCGAAGACCGCCTGCGCCCAGGGCGACATCTTCTCCGCCTCGCTGCCGGGCAGGTAGCCGAGCTCCTGGCCGCCGACCGCGTAGAGCGGACGGAACACCACCACCTTCTTGTGGCGGTTGCGCTCCATGGTGGCCTCCAGGCCGGCGCAGAGCGCCAGCGCGGATTTGCCGGTGCCGGCCTTGCCACCCAGCGACACGATGCCGATCTGCTCGTCGAGCAGGATGTCCAGCGCCACCCGCTGCTCGGCGGACCGGCCGCGCAGGCCGAAGGCGTCCCGGTCGCCGCGGACCAGCTTCACCGTCTTGTCCGGGGTGACCCGGCCCAGCGCCGAGCCGCGCGACGAGTGGATCACCAGGCCGGTGTGGCAGGGCAGGTTCTCCGCCGCCTCGGCCGCCAGCTCCTCGCCGCCGTAGAGCGCGCTCACCTCGTCCTCGCCGAGCTCCAGGTCGGCCATGCCGGTCCAGGTGGGATCGCTGGCCTGGCCGTGCCGGTACTCGTCGGCGGTCAGGCCGACCGAGGCGGCCTTGACCCGCAGCGGCATGTCCTTGCTGACCAGTGTGACGTCCCGGCCCTCGGCGGCCAGCCCGAGCGCCACCGACAGGATCCGGGTGTCGTTCGAGTCGTTGCGGAAGCCGTGCGGGAGCACGCTCTGGTCCGCGTGGTTGAGCTCGACCCGCAGCGTGCCGCCCTCGTCGTTGCAGAGCACCGGCTGGTCCAGGCGACCGTGCTTGATCCGCAGCTCGTCCAGCATCCGCAGGGACTGCCTGGCGAACCAGCCGAGCTCGGGGTGGTGACGTTTGCCCTCCAGTTCGGAGATGACCACGAGGGGCACGATCACCTCGTGGTCGGTGAACCGGCGGAACGCCGCCGGGTCGGACAGCAGGACCGAGGTGTCCAGGACGAAGACCTTGCCAGCGGGGGCGGGCTCGGCGTCGGCGTGCCGGTCGCGCACCCTGCGTCGGGTGGCGGTGGCACGGGTCTTGGTCACCTTGTCGGCCGGGTCGGATGAGGGGGCGACACCGGCATCGGTACGGCGAGATGTCACAGGCCTGCTCCAGCGGGCGTGCAACCCGCCACCCGCGGTCCGCCACCTCCGGCCGCCGGCACATGCACAGGGTCGGATTGCGGGCCCTGTGGCGCAAGTTGTCGCAGGTCCGGGCCGGCCGGCTGGCTCGGGATGACCCCGTGCCATGACTCAAACGCTAGCGGTCAACAGCCTCTCGCGGTAGTGCGCAAAATCGGGCACCCCCGGGTGACGCTCGCCCCAAGCGAATTCCGCCTGGCATAAAAGAGGACCTTCCGCGGGTAGTCTGACGTCGTGGCAGAGACCCCGCGTCCGACCCATCCCGCGACCGCCGACCACGCGTGGGCGCGCACCGTCGAACACGCTTCCCGGACCACGTTCTTCTTCGACTTCGACGGGGTCCTCTCCCCCGTCACCAAGGACCCGTCGGCCTCCCAGCCGGTGGCCGAGGTGCCCGCCGTGCTGGAGCGGCTGGCCGCCAGGGTGGGCCGGGTGGCGATCGTCTCCGCCCGTCCGGTGGACTTCCTGCGGTCCCGGTTCGCCGGCCTGGAGCACGTCGACCTCTTCGGCCTCTACGGCCTGGAGGTGCTGCACGAGGGCGAGGTGGTGACCAAGCCGGCCGCCCTGGAGTTCGAGCGGCCGATGGCCGAGTTGGCCGCCGAGGCGCAGGACGCGCTGGCCAAGCCGGTCTTCGTGGAATACAAGCGGCTCTCCGTCGCCCTGCACTACCGGGAGTGCCCGGAGCGCGCCGCCGAGGTCGAGCAGTGGGCCCACGAGCGCGCCGAGCGGGCCGGCCTGGCGATCCAGCGCGGGCGCATGGTGGTCGAGCTGAAGCCGCCGGTCGACCAGGACAAGGGCATGGTGATCACCGAGGCCCTGCGCGACGCCGGTTGCGCGTGGTATTTCGGGGATGACATGTCCGACATCAAGGCCTTCGACGCGTTGCGCGCGCGGGAGGCGGTCGACCCCGGCTTCTTCGGGATGGCGATCGCCGTGGCCAACGACGAGACCGGCGCCGAGGTGTCCAGCGCCGCCGACCTCACGCTCGCCTCGCCGGCCGCGGTGGCCGCGTTCCTCACCGAGGGCCTGACCCGCTTCTGACCGCTTCGGGCCACGGCCCGCACTGTCACTTTCGGCCGCTCCGGCTCCCGGTCACCACGATTTCGGTACGCCGCGAGCGCTCCCGGCGTACCGAAATCGGATCTTGATCTTGGGCGGCGTCAGGCGCCGTAACGGCGCTGGCGGTTGCCGTAGGAGCGCAGGGCGCGCAAGAAGTCGATCCGGCGGAAGTCCGGCCAGTTCGCGTCGTGGAAGTAGAACTCCGAGTGCGCCGACTGCCAGAGCAGGAACCCGGAGAGACGCTGCTCGCCGCTGGTGCGGATGACCAGGTCGGGGTCGGGCTGGCCGCGGGTGTAGAGGTGCTCGGCGATGTGCTCGACGTCGAGGATCTCGGCCAGCTCCTCCAGGGTGCCGCCGGACGCCGCGTGCTGCTGCAGCAGCGAGCGGACCGCGTCGGTGATCTCGCGCCGGCCGCCGTAGCCGACAGCCATGTTGACCTCGACGCCGCCGCTGCGGTCCTGGGTCTTCTCCTGCGCGGCCTTGAGCGTCGCGGCGGTCGTGGCGGGCAGGATGTCCAGCGCGCCCACCATCCGCAGCCGCCAGGGGTTGCCCTCCTCGGCCAGCTCGGTCGCCAGGTCCTCGATGATCTTGACGAGCGGGTCCAGCTCGGCGGCCGGGCGCTGCAGGTTGTCGGTGGCCAGCAGGTAGAGCGTGACGTGCTCGATGCCGGACTGGTCACACCAGGTGAGCAGGTCCTTGACCCGGACGGCACCGACCCGGTGGCCGTCGTTCGGGTCGACGAAGCCCATCTCCCGGGCCCAGCGGCGGTTGCCGTCGCACATCACGCCGACATGGCGGGGCACCGGCTTGCCGACCAGTTTCCTGGCGAGCCGGCGTTCGTAGAAGGAGTAGACCAGCGAGCGCACACTCATCACCGGCAAGGGTAGCCCGCGTGCCCGCGCCCGCCTCGGCCGGAGGCGGGTGCGGGCAGGGCGGCCCTCAGGCGTCGGCGAGGCGGGCGCGCAGCGCGTCCAGCTCGGCCCAGAGCACGGCCGGCAGCTTGTCGCCGAACTTCTCGAACCACTCGGTGATCTGCGGCAGCTCGGCCAGCCACTCGTCGGTGTCGACGCGCAGCACGGCCTCCACCGCGGCCGGGTCGATGTCCAGGCCGGTCAGGTCGAGCGACGCCGGCGTGGCGACGTGCCCGATCGGGGTCTCCACCGCGTCGGCCTTGCCGTCCAGGCGCTCGACGACCCACTTGAGCACCCGGCTGTTCTCGCCGAAGCCCGGCCAGAGGAACCCGCCGTCGGCGTCCCGCCGGAACCAGTTCACGTAGAAGACCTTGGGCAGCTTGGACGCGTCGCCGGAGGCGCCCTTGGCCATGTCGATCCAGTGCTGGAAGTAGTCGCCGGCGTGGTAGCCGATGAACGGCAGCATCGCCATCGGGTCGCGCCGGACCACGCCGACCTGGCCAACCGCGGCCGCGGTGGTCTCACTGGACAGGGTCGCGCCCAGGTAGACGCCGTGCACCCAGTCGCGAGCCTCGGTGACCAGCGGGATGGTGGTCTTGCGCCGGCCGCCGAACAGGATGGCGTCGATCGGCACGCCGCGCGGGTCGTGGTACTCGTCGGCGAGGATCGGGCACTGCTCGATCGGGGTGCAGAAACGGCTGTTCGGGTGGCTCGACGGCGCCTCCGACTCCGGCGTCCAGTCCTGGCCCTTCCAGTCGGTCAGGTGCGCGGGCGGCTCGCCCATGCCCTCCCACCAGATGTCGCCGTCGTCGGTCAGTGCCACGTTGGTGAAGACCGAGTTGCCCTTGGCGAGCGTGCGCATCGCGTTCGGGTTGGTGTGGAAGTCGGTGCCGGGCGCGACGCCGAACAGCCCGAACTCCGGGTTGGTCGCCCAGAGCCGGCCGTCCTCACCGAACCGCATCCAGGCGATGTCGTCGCCGACGGTCTCCACCTTCCAGCCCGGCAGGGTCGGCTCGAGCATCGCCAGGTTGGTCTTGCCGCAGGCCGACGGGAACGCGCCGGCGATGTACCTGACCTGGCCCTCGGGCGAGGTCAGCTTCATGATCAGCATGTGCTCGGCGAGCCAGCCCTCGTCCCGGGCGGCGACGCTGGCGATGCGCAGCGCGTAGCACTTCTTGCCGAGCAGCGAGTTGCCGCCGTAGCCGGAGCCGAACGACCAGATCTCCCGGGTCTCCGGGAAGTGCGAGATGTACTTCGTCTCGTTGCACGGCCAGGCGACGTCCCGCTGGCCCTCCTCGAGCGGCGCGCCGATCGAGTGCAGGCACGGCACGAAGTCCGCGTCGTCACCCATCGCGCTCAGGACCTCGGCCCCCATCCGGGTCATGATGCGCATGCTGGCCACGACGTACGGGCTGTCGGTCAGCTCGACGCCGAACATCGGGTTCTCGGCGTCGAGCGGGCCCATGCAGAACGGGACGACGTACATCGTCCGGCCCTTCATCGAGCCGCGGTACAGCTCCGTCATCAGGGTCTTCATCTCGGCCGGCGCCATCCAGTTGTTGGTGGGACCGGCGTCGGCCTCGTCGGCCGAGCAGATGAAGGTGCGTTCCTCGACGCGCGCCACGTCGGACGGGTCGGTCCGCGCCCAGAACGAGTTGGGCTTCTTCTCCGGGTCCAGCCGGACCAGCGCGCCGGACTCGACGAGCTCGTCGGTCAGCCGGGTCCACTCGGCGTCCGAACCGTCGCACCAGACGATCCGGTCGGGCGTTGTCAGGGCGGCGACCTCGTCGATCCACGCCAGCAGGCGGGGGTGCGAGGTGTGGGGGTGAGACAAGGTGAAGCTCCTTCGGTCGGCACTGACCAATGACTGACCGCCCGGATATTCCGGCTGTAGTCATGGGAGTCACATCAGGTTAAGCCCCATACCCATGCAGTTCATCGGTTGAACCTGTGGACAACCGCACAATCTTTGGCCGCCTTGCGCGATGACGATTGATTCTTCGCCTCTTGGCGCACGAGCGCGCACTCGCGCCGGCCGAACCGCCACTCCCGACAACTTTCGCAAATTGGACTTAACGCCTTAGACTTTCACCTAATCGGGCTTACCTCGCAGTTCCGGCCAAACGGAGGCGGAATGACGACCCCGGGCAACGACGTGGACTCGGACACGGATCTGCTCGCCGCCGTCCGGGCCGGCGACACCGCCGCGTACGGGACGCTCTACGAGCGGCACCACGCGGCGGCACGACTGTTCGCGTACGGCCTGGCACGCGACCCGTCCGACGCCGACGACCTGGTGGCCGAGACGTTCGCCAAGGTGTTCGCGTCGCTGCGGGCCGGCCGCGGTCCCCTGGTCGCGTTCCGCGCCTACCTGCACACCACCATGCGGCACGTCTGCTACCAGCGCGCCCGCTCGGACCGCCGGCTGGAGTTCACCGACGACCTGAGCCGTTACGACGCCGGCGAGCCGTTCACCGACCCGGCCCTCGACCAGCTGGAGCGCAGCTTCGCGGCGGCCGCCTTCCGGCAGCTGCCACCCCGCTGGCGGGACGTGCTGTGGCAGACCGAGGTGGAGGGCAGCACCCCCGCCGAGCTGGCCCCGCGGATGGGCCTGACCCCGAACGCGGTGGCGGTCCTCGCCCACCGGGCCCGCGAGGGGTTGCGCAGCCTCTATCTCCAGCAGCACGTCACCGCGGCCGAGCACCCGGAGTGCCGGTGGGCCGGCGAACGGCTGGGCAGTCAGCTGCGCGGCCGGCTCGCCGTCCGCGACGCCCGCCGGATGCGCACCCACCTGGGGCGCTGCGCGGAGTGCCGGAACCGGCTCGCGGAGATCCGGGAGATCGACGGCTTTCGACACGGTCCGTACCGGCAGCGTAACCACGCCGGCACCGCGGGTTGAGGTTGTGCAACGAGATCAGCGGTCCGAGCCCGGCGGCGGTACCCTCGCTTGCGTGCCCCCGATCACACCGCGGCCGTCCGGATGGCGCGCCCGGCTGCGGGCACTGGTCCGGGAGCTGGGCAAGTTCGGCACCGTTGGCAGCACCGCGTTCGCCGTCGATTTACTCGTATTCAATCTGTTGCTGAGCAACGGCAGCGAGACTTTGACAGCCAAGACGATCTCCACGGTCGTGGCGACCACACTGGCCTTCTTCGGCAACCGGTACTGGACCTGGCGCCACGGTGAGCACACTCACCTGGCCCGCCAGTACACGACGTTCTTCGTGCTGAACGCGGTCGGCCTGGGCATCACCCTGGCCTGCCTCGCGATCAGCCATTACGTGCTGGGCGACATCTGGCCGGCGCTGCGGAGCCAGGCGGCCGACAACGTCGCGGGCCAACTCGTCGGCACCGCGTTGGGTACCATATTCCGATTCTGGTCGTACCGAAAATTCGTCTTCCGGGCCACCGACGTCCCGCATCGTGATCCGGCGTACTCGCCCCCGTCCCCATAAGGTTGCCCTATGCCCTCAGCCCCTTCGCTGACGGAACGCCTGCGTCGCCTCGCTCCCGAAGCCATCGCCTTCGGCATCATCGGAGCCGGCAACACCCTCCTCTACATGGCGATCACCTACGTCGCGCTGCCGATCGGCGCGGTCAAGGCGAGCGTCATCGGGACGGTCATCACCACCACGCTGGCGTACCTGGCCAACCGCTACTGGACGTACCGGCACCACACGCGGACCGCGCTGCGCCGTGAGTACACCCTGTTCTTCGGGTTCAACCTGATCGGCATGGTGATCCAGTCCGGCATGGTGGCGATCGGCAAGTACGGGTTCGGCCTCACCGAGGAGCACGACGAGCTGCTCTTCCTCGGCGTCACCCTGATCGGCATCGCGATCGCCACGGTCTTCCGGTTCTGGGCGTACCGCACCTTCGTCTTCCTCAAGCCGCCGGTCGACGGGCACGAGGGCGCGATCACCGAGATGGACGCGACCGCCGGGTTCGCCGAGCTCAGCGCGGCCGACGTGCCGGGCAGCGCGGCCGAGCTGGACACCCGGCTCAAGCGCTGACCTCGTCCTGGTCGGGCTCGTCCGCCGGGCTCAGCTCGATCAGCTCGTACAGCCTGGTCTGCACCTGCTGGGCGCGCGGCACGCCGGACAGCCGTGCGCTCTGCTCGCCGATCGAGTCGATCACCAGCGTGCCGGTGCCGAAGATCCGGTCGAGCAGGGACTGGGTCAGCGCGTGGTCGTTCACCCGGTTCAGCGGCAGGTCGCGCCGCTCCCGGACGAGGACGCCGGACTGGGTCAGCAGGCGCTCGCTGGTCAGCACCCAGTGCGTGCAGCGCCAGGCGACCAGCGGGACCAGGCCGTAACGCACCGCGTGGTACAGCATGATCGCGGCGACCAGGGCCAGCCCGATCCGGCCGCCCTCGTTGCCGGGCAGCAGCACCCAGGCCATGGTCAGGCCGGTCAGGGTCAGCAGCAGCACCACGACCGGGCCGACCACCGACTTGCCATGGGGACGCAGGTGGAGGATTACCTCCTCCTGCTCGGAGAGCACTTCCGCCGGGAACGCCACCCGGTCAGCGTACGTGCAGCACGTCACCCGCCGAGACACGATGTTCCGCGGCATCCACCGTACGGATCACCAACTGACCGTCCCGGTCCACCGCCACCGCCTCGCCGGTCAGCTCACCGCCGCCGGGCAACAGCACCCGGACCCGCCGGCCGATCGTCGCGCACCGGCGCTGGTACTCGCCGAGCAGTCCGCACATCTCGGCGTCGCCGCCGGCTTCCCGCCAGCCCGCGTACCACCGCTCCAGGCCACGCAGCAGCGCCCGCAGCAGCGGATCGCGGTCCAGCGTCCCGGCACCGGACAGCCCCAGCGAGGTGGCCGGCACCCCGGTGGTCGCCGGCAGCTCGTCGGCCCGGGTGCTGACGTTGAGTCCGATGCCGACGACCACCGCGTCGCCGGCCATCTCGGCCAGGATCCCGGCGCACTTGCGGTCGCCGACCAACAGGTCGTTGGGCCATTTCAGGGCCGCCTCCACGCCGGCCACCCGGGACACCGCGTCGGCCAGCGCCACCCCGGCCAGCAGCGGCAGCCAGCTCAGCGTCCTCGGCTCGGCGGCCGGCCAGCCGCGCTCCGGGTCGGCGACGCCGGGGCGCAGCAGCACGCTCTGATAGAGCCCGGCCCGGGCCGGGCTGACCCACTGCCGGTCGCGCCGGCCCCGGCCGGTGACCTGCCGCTCGGCGACGATGACCAGGCCCTCGGGGGCGCCGTCGCGGGCCGCGTCGGCGACGTCGGCGTTGGTGGAACCGGTCTCCGGGCGGACCTCCAGCCGGGTCCAGAGGGCGCCGGGCTGGATCAGGGCCCGGGACAGGGCCCGCTCGGACAGGGGCGGGCGGTCCAGATCGGTGTACCCGGAAGCGGCCATTGCGGCAGCCTATGCTCCGCTCCCCCGCGGTCCAGCCGCCGGGCCCCGCCCACCCCGTGCGTTCCGCGCCGCACGGTGCCGGCGCTCGTCGCCGGCTGCGCCCGGCGCCGGCCCGCGGTCAGCGGTGAGGGCCGGCCGCGTGGCGGCTGATGTAGGCGGAGTCCGACTCGGCCGCTGCCGCCGGGCGCGGGCGCGGCCTCGGGCGCGGACCGCGATCGCGGTTGCGGCGTGGTTCGGCTTCGGCCTTTCCGGTACGACCCGGCACGGCTTTTTCGGTACGCCCGCCCTGTCCCGCCGTCTCGGAACGCGCGCCCTGTCCCGCCGTCTCGATACGGCCCTGCCCCGCCTTCTCGGCGCGGCTCTGCCCCGGTGCCGTGCGCGGGCGCTGCTCACCGGTCGCCCAGGAGCGCGGCAGCCGGATGCGGCGGTCGTCCGGGGCCGGCGGCGGCCAGCTGGGCACCAGCGTCGTCGGCTCGGCGGCCTGCACCGGGGTCAGATCAAAACCGGTCGCCGGCTCGTAGTCGGGGACCGCGGGCAGGCGCTCCACCGGGATCGGCCAGCCGTATCCGCGAGCCGACGGCTCCGGGTCGGCGTAGAGCTCGCCGGGGACCGGGGTCCAATAGTCGCCGGACGGCGGCCGGTCGTCGAGATCGCGGTAGTGCGGGCGGACCCAGCCATTGATCCGGTCACCGTAGCCACGGTCGGAACGGTCGATCGGGGCGGTGGGGGACGGCCGGGCGCCGGTGTAGCCGTGATTGACGGCCGGCCGGTCCTCGGCCACGGCGGGCTCCGGTGGCGGGGTCGCCCGCCAGGGGGCGCTGTCGATGAACCGGGACTCCTCGCCGGCCGGGTCGTCCTCGAGGCACTCCTCGTGGACCTCCGGCGGGTAACCGGCGGCCTCCACCTCCGGGTAACCGACGGCCTCCTCCAGGTAACCGACGGCCTCCACCTCCGGGGGCCAGGCCGCCGCGGCCGGCCAGGGCTGCTCGCCGTTCCAGGACTGCCCGCCGTTAGCCGACTCGTCGGCGTTCCAGGGCTGCTCGGCGCTCCAGGATTCCTCGTCGTTCCAGGGCTGCTCACCGCTCCAGGACTCGTCGGCGCTCCAGGGCTGCTCGCCGTTCCAGGACTGCTCGCCGCTGCCGGTCGGGTAGGCGAGCTCGTCGGCGGCGGGTGCCGGCGGGTCCGCGTAGACGTCGCCCGGCTCGCCGTCGGCGTACGGGAAATCCTGGTCCTCCGGCGGCGGCCGCTCGCCGTGCTCGACCTCGTCGGCCAGGCCGATCGAGGCCAGGCCGCTGGCTCGCTCGGCGCGTGCCGCGGAGCGGCCGCTGAAGGCGGCGGCCAACCGGCGCCGGCGGCCGGGCTGGTCAGCTTCCCAGGGCGGCTCGGCGGGGTTTTCCACAGGCTCGGCGGCAGCCTGGGGAAACTCGGGTTCCGGCGGCACGGCGCGCCGCGGGTGGGCCGGCTCGCCGGAGCGGCGGCGGCCGGACGGCGTGGCCGCCCGGGACCGGCGGCGCTCCCCGCCGTCGCCGCCGCCGAACAGCACGGCGCGGAAACTGATCAGTGTGGCGAGGCCCCCCGCGATGAAGGCCAGCCCGGCCGCGGTCATCCAGTTCGTCACGAGAGGCGTAACGAATGGGACAACAGGTATGAAACGGACCCGTAGCGACGCCCCCTGTGCGCCGTCGGTGGACGGCTACGATCATCGTGAGTGCACCGCCGCCTCGAACGTGGAGACCACCGTGACAACGCAGCCCGACATCCACACCACCGCCGGTAAGCTCGCCGACCTCGCGAATCGCTCGGAGGAGGCAGTCCACGCGGGTTCCGCGCGAGCCGTCGAGAAGCAGCACGCCCGCGGCAAGAAGACCGCCCGGGAACGGATCGAGCTGCTGCTCGACAAGGACTCCTTCGTCGAGCTGGACGAGCTGGCCCGGCACCGCTCCACCGCCTTCGGCCTGGACCGCAACCGGCCCTACGGGGACGGCGTGGTGACCGGTTACGGCACCGTCGACGGCCGGCAGGTCTGCGTGTTCTCGCAGGACTTCACGGTGTTCGGCGGCTCGCTCGGCGAGGTCTTCGGCGAGAAGATCGTCAAGGTCCTCGACCTGGCCATGAAGATCGGCTGCCCGATCATCGGGATCAACGACTCCGGCGGCGCCCGGATCCAGGAGGGCGTGGTCGCGCTCGGCCTGTACGCCGACATCTTCTTCCGCAACGTCCGGGCCAGCGGCGTCATCCCGCAGATCTCGCTGATCATGGGCCCGTGCGCGGGCGGCGCCGTCTACTCCCCGGCGATCACCGACTTCACCGTGATGGTCGACCAGACCTCGCACATGTTCATCACCGGACCGGACGTGATCAAGACGGTCACCGGTGAAGAGGTCGCGATGGAGGAGCTGGGCGGCGCCCGCACCCACAACACCCGCAGCGGCAACGCGCACTACCTGGCCTCCGACGAGGAGGACGCGATCGACTACGTCCGGGCGCTGCTGTCCTACCTGCCCAGCAACAACCTGGACGAGCCGGTCGCCTACGAGGAGCCGGCCGACCTGTCCGCCGGCAACGCCGACCTGGCCCTGGACACCCTGGTGCCGGACTCGCCGAACCAGCCGTACGACATCAAGACCGTGGTCGAGACGGTGGTCGACGACTTCCTCGAGGTGCAGCCGCTCTACGCGCAGAACATCGTGGTCGGCTTCGGCCGGGTCGAGGGCCGGCCGGTCGGCGTGGTGGCGAACCAGCCGATGCACTTCGCCGGCACCCTGGACATCGCGGCCAGCGAGAAGGCCGCCCGGTTCGTGCGCACCTGCGACGCGTTCAACATCCCGGTCCTGACGTTCGTCGACGTGCCCGGCTTCCTGCCCGGCACCGGCCAGGAGTGGGACGGGATCATCCGCCGGGGCGCCAAGCTGATCTACGCGTACGCCGAGGCCACGGTGCCGAAGGTCACGGTGATCACGCGGAAGGCGTACGGCGGGGCGTACGACGTGATGGGCTCCAAGCACATCGGCGCGGACATGAACTTCGCCTGGCCGACGGCGCAGATCGCGGTGATGGGCGCGCAGGGCGCCGTCAACATCCTGTACCGGGGCGAGCTGGCGTCCGCCGAGGACCCGGCGGCGCGGCGGGCCGAGCTGATCCAGGAGTACGAGGACACGCTGGCCAACCCGTACATCGCGGCGGAGCGCGGCTACGTGGACGCGGTGATCCGGCCGTCGGAGACACGGGCGCAGGTGACCCGGGCACTGCGGATGCTGCGCAGCAAGCGGGAGACGCTGCCGCCGAAGAAGCACGGGAACATCCCGCTCTGACCCCGGCTCCTCAGAGGGGGTGCCGGAGCATCAGGGCACCCCCGTACAGCAGCGCGCTGATCGAACCGAGCCAGAACACGAAAAGCCACACCACGTCGCCGATGTGGGTGTGTGACTGGAGCATGCCCGCGTCGTTGTGCGCCCCGGCTCGCATCCCCCAGAACAGGTTGGGGATCTGCCGGGTGCCGCCCATCAACATCATCCAGACCCAGACGTACGCCACACCGAGCTGCACCGGCTCGTCGGCCTTCGTCACCATCAGCCAGAGCAGGGCGACGGTCCCGGTCGCGACCAGCAGGCCGAAGGCGTTGCGGGTGAGGATCAGGACGAAGCCGGCGAAGACCAGGCCGAGGATCAGCACCGCCCGCGGCGAGAAGTCGTGCACCAGCATCTCCGCGCCGGCGAAGCCGACCGCGGACGGCCCCAGATAGCCGGCGAGCAGGCTGAGGAAACGACCGAAGCCGGCGATGTCCAGGTGCGTCGCGCCGGCACCGTCGCGGTACAGATGGATCTTCTTTTTCTCCAGCTTGCCGCCGGTGAGCAGCCCGATCAGCGCGTGGGCACCCTCGTGCGCGAGCGTGATGGCGTACATGGAGAAGCGCCACAGCGGCAGGACCAGGACCGCCGCGAGCACCGCGGTGGTCCAGGCGAGACCGGAGGTGGTTTCCACAAACGGACAGTATCGGCAGACACCGATGCGTCGGCACCGCCCGAACGGGCTACAGCGAGACGCCCGCCGGCAGCCACTGGCCGGCCAGCAGGAAGGCGCCGGCGACCAGGGCGGCCAGGTCGACGATCAGGAAGACGCCGACCCAGAAGAGCGCCGGGACGTGGGTGATCCGGGCCAGCTGGTCGGCGTCGGAATCACGCATCCGGCCGCGGTTGCGCAGGGTCTGCAGCTCGAAGACCGGGCGCACGCCGCCGAAGAGCAGGAACCACACGCCGGTGTAGGCGAAGGCGGACTGGACCTCGGGGGACGCGTACCAGGAGACGGCGAACACGATCGCGCCGGTGACCAGCAGCGAGATCACGCCGAACGCGTTGCGGATGTTGATCAGCATGAGGAGCAGCAGGACCACTGCCAGCCAGAGCAGCAGGGTGATCCGGTTGCCGCCGAGCAGCCACGCGCCCAGCAGGCCGACCAGCGACGGCGCCAGGTAGCCGCCGAGCAGGGTCAGGATCATGCCGAAACCGGTCGGCCGCCCGGCTGAGAGGGTCAGGCCGGACGTGTCGAACTCCAGCCGGATACCGCGCAGCTTACGACCGGTCAGCAGGGCGAACAGGGCGTGCCCGCCCTCGTGGGCGATGGTCACCGCGTTGCGGGCCACTCGCCAGACCGGCCGGAAGGCCACCGCCAGGAACCCGGCCACCGCAGTCAGCAGAACCAGCAACCCGGGCGGGTCGGGCTGTGCGCCCAGCAGCTGGTCCCAGAGGTCGCTCACACCGTCGATCGACAACACGCCGGGGACTGTAGCCGATCTCGCTGTCTACATGAGTTACGCGCGTCGCCTGATCGGGGTCTCGGCGGTCGTTGCGGCACGGTTCGGCAGGTTTCGGGCCACGTAGACGCCGCCGGCCAGCACCATCAGGCCGACGACCACCAGCAGCATCGTGATCGGTCCCGCGGCGGTCGCGACTATCGCGAGATCCGCCAGGGCGACCAGCATCCACAGCGCCAGGGTGGGCTTACTGCCGTGCGTTCGGCAGTTCATGACGCACCTCCATTCGTGATTCTCGACAACTACCCGCGTTGCCGAGGAATCACTCATGAAGTTTCGCGTTCAGTCCACCTTGAAGCCGGCGAAGAGCGCTTCCCGCTCCTTCTTCGCCGCCTCCCAGTCGTCCGGCTCGGTGTACCAGCAGATCTGGTACGTCTTGCCACCGACCGCGAAGCCACGCTTGACCACGTGCATGCGGGTGCCGCTGGGCGCGTTGTAGTAGTACTCCCAGTCGGCGGCGGGCCGGCCCTGGTAGGTGACCGGGGTGATGCCGATCTTCTGGTACCCGGACGGGCGATCGGCCTCCTCCCACGCCTGCACCGGGTCGTCCATGTCGCCGTCGAAGCGGAAGACGTAGACCAGCCGCTTGGGCCACGTGATCTTGACCGCGCCGTCCCGGTCGTTCTCGACGTCGGCGCCCGGCGGCAGGGCCAGTGAGTAACCGGAGAAGCTGGTGGACTTCCAGTTCGCCGGGACCGCGCCGATGGCCGGGGCACTGGACTTGGCGGGTGTCACGGACGGCGACGGCGTGCTGGTGGCCGCCTTGCCCGGCTGCTGGACGGCCGGCGACTTGCCGGTGGCCACGGCCGCCGGGGTGGTGCCGGACGCCTTGTCGTCGTCCTTGCCGAACGCCTGCACCAGGATGATGCCGACGAGCAGCACGAAGGTCAGCACGATGGCCGCGCCGACCACCGCCTGGCGCCGGGTCAGCGTGGTGCCGAACACGGTGATGCCGTTGACCCGGCGGACCACCGGACGCACCGGCATCGGCGTCCAGGCCGGACGCTGCGACGGGGCAAACCCGCCGGCCGTGGGCAGCGTGGTGACCACCCGGGTCGCGCCGTCGGCGTCACCGGCGGCGACCGGGGACTGCGGGACGATCGCGGTGAAGTCGACGACCGAGGTCTTGTCCTGGTCCGGGACCGGGATGGTGGGGGCGGGCCGCTGACCGGGGGTCAGGGGGGTGGCGGGCCGCTCGATGGGGACCGGAGGCGCGACCGGCTCGGCCTTCGCCTCGGCTTCCTCGGTTTCCCGGCCCTCATCGGCATCCGCGGTTTCCCCGGCCATCTCGGCGGAGGGTTCCGCGGCGGCCTTGACCGGTTCGGCCCGCTTCTCGTCCTGGTCTGCCTGATCGGCCTCGGCCTGGCCGGCCTCAGCCTGGCCCGCTTCGGCTTCGCCCGCTTCCGCCTCGCCCGCTTCCACCTCGGCGGCCTCAGCCTCGGCGGCCTGGTCGTCAGCCTTGTCGGCCGGGCTCTCCGTCCGGGCCTCGGCCTGGTCCTCGGCCGGCGCGTCCTCGGCCTCGTCGGACCCTGTCCCGGCGGCCTCGCCGACCGCGGGCTCCTCGGTCTCGGCGCTCGCCGCGGGCTTCGCTTCCGGCTCGGCCGGCTCGGACTCGGCCACGACCGCCGGCTGCTCCGGAGCCTCGGCCGGCGTCTCCACGGCCTCGGGCTCCGGCGTCGCCGGGGTGGCCTCGACGGCCTCCGCCGGCTCGGGCACCACCGGGTACGCGCCGGTGGCGGCGGCCAGCGAAGCCTCGTGCTCGGGCGCCGCCTTCTTCCGCCGGTTGGCCGCCACGTCGGCGGCGGTGAACCCGACCCGGGCGGTGTTCACCACCGGGCTGGACGGCGGAACGGCACGCTGCGGCTCGACCGGGGTGGCCCGGCCGGCCGGCGTGGTGCCGGAACCGGGACGGGTGCCGCGGGGCGCGGCCGGGGGTGGAGTACGCGTACCGAAAGCGGTGGGGTTGGCCGGCTCGTCGCGGACCGGAGGCCCGTCGACCTTCGTCCGGTCCAGCGGCCTCGGGGGTTTCGCCTGGTCCTGCGGGCGCTGACCCGGGCGGGCCGGGGCGGTGGGCGGCACCGGGTTGCCGACGGTGGCCTTGCCGGGGGTGAAGACCGGACGGCCACCGGGCTGCTCCGGGCCGCCGGCGGCCGGCGCGTCGGCCGGGCGGGGGCGCGGCGTGGGCACCACCGGGGCCGAGCCGGTGGCGGTCACGAAACCGCTGCCGGGCAGCACCGGCGGACCACCCGGACCACTGGGCAGCGACGGCCGCTCGCGGCCCACACCGGGGCGGCGCATGGTCGGGCTCATCGGGAAGCTGATCTTCGAACGCCGCCCGGCGGCACGCGCCAGCAGCCGCTCCGCCTCGTCGGCGTCGATCCGGTGGGCGGGATCCTTGCGCAGCAGGCCGTTGAGCACCGGCTTGAGCGGTCCCGCGTTGCGCGCCTGCGGCACGTTCTCCGTGGCCAGGGCGGCGAGGGTGGCGATCGCCGACGGGCGGGCGAACGGGGACTGGCCCTCGACCGCGGCGTAGAGAGTGGCGCCGAGCGACCAGAGGTCGGCGGCCGGGCCGGCCGTCCCGTCCCGGGCGCGCTCCGGAGCGATGTACGCCGGGGAGCCGAGCACCAGGCCGGTACGCGTCACGTTCGGGTCGCCGGGGACGGTGGCGAGGCCAAAATCGGTCAGCACCACCCGGCCGTCGCCGCCCATCAGCACGTTGCCCGGCTTGACGTCGCGGTGC
This sequence comes from Actinoplanes oblitus, assembly GCF_030252345.1. Taxonomy (NCBI): domain Bacteria; kingdom Bacillati; phylum Actinomycetota; class Actinomycetes; order Micromonosporales; family Micromonosporaceae; genus Actinoplanes; species Actinoplanes oblitus. Next base: position 9,042,008 of record NZ_CP126980.1, read on the forward strand.
ACGACGCCGGCGCGGTGCGCCGCCTTCAACGCGTTCAGCACGCCGAGGCCGATCTCGGCGGTGCGGACCGCGTTGAACGGGCCGTCCTTGGCGAGCGTGTCCTGCAGCGAGCGGGACGGCACGTACTCCATGACGATCCACGGGTCGGCGTCCGTGCGCAGCACGTCGAAGACGCGGACCACGTTGATGTTGTTGAGGCGGGCGATGGCCCGGGCCTCGCGCAGCGAGCGCTCGCGCATCTCCTGCCGCTCGGCGGGGGTCAGCCCGGGCGGCGGGACGAGTTCCTTGATCGCCACCTCGCGGTGCAGGACGACATCGGTCGCCCGCCAGACGCGACCCATCCCGCCCTGACCGAGCGGCGCAACCAGCCGGTACCGATCAGCGACAATGAGCGGGGGAGAAGAAGACATCACGCAGAAAATACCTGGTTCTGTCGAGCGGCCGCGAATTGATCAGCCGAGTGTGGGACACGTGTCACCGGAAGCCGGGGCACCCGTCGTACGCTCGGCCAATGAACGATGAACCGCTGGTCGGAGTCGTACGTGGAAGCCTAGACGATCATGAGCTGGCCGCCCTGGTCGCCATCCTCGCAGTCCGATCAACCTCGGTCAATGACGCCACACCGCCCCGGAGCGGCTCGGACTGGATCCGATCAGGGCGTCCGTCCGCCGGGCCGCGCTCCTGGAAGTCGTCGGCACTTCCCCGCTGAGCGCTTGTCCACAGGGATTTCCACAGGGGTCGATGTCGCATGCTGTGAGCGGTTAGCCTCGCTGCGTGGCCCCGAATGACGACCCGGGCTCCTCCATCGCGGCCGACATCACCGCGATGGAGGAGTTCGCCGAGCGCTTGCTGGCGGACGTCGACAACGAGTACGCACCACACGCGGACACCCTGGCCAATCAGATGCTGTCCCGGCTGCCGGCGCCGGCGGGCGGGTTCGCGGAGCTGTCCGCGTTCGTCACGGTGCTGGAGTCGGCGCAGGACAGCTGTCAGCAGAACATGTACAACTTCGCGAACGGGACGCATGGGTTCGCGAAGGCCGCGGAGCAGGTCAGTGGGATGTACCGGGGGGCCGACGCGTTCGCCCGGGCCCGGCTGGGGGATGTCGAGGCGGCGCTGATCACGGCGGGGTTGTTGCCGCCGTCCGGGGATTCGCCGGTCGCGGCAGGTTTGGCGGCTGGGGATTCGTCCGGCGCTTTCAGCCCTTCGGGTTCGTCGGGCTCGCCCGCTTCGTCGACTGTCCCGTCTTCCACGGCCGATTCGTCTTCCGCACCTGCCGCAGCCGATCCACAGCCCGCTTCGCCTTCGGCACCCTTCGCGGCCGATCCGCAGCCCGCTTCGCCGTCCGCTACCGGCTCCCCTTCCGCTGCCGGATCGCCTTCGGGTGCCGGCTCCCCTTCCGCTGCCGGGTCGCCTTCGGGTGCCGGCTCCCCTTCCGCTGCCGGGTCGCCTTCGGGTGCCGGCTCCCCTTCCGCTGCCGGGTCGCCTTCCGCTTTGCCTTCGGCGCCTGGCTTGTCGCCCGCGACCGCTGTGCCCTCCGGGTCCGACTTCTTGCCTACGCCCACGGAGCCTTCCTCAGCTCCGGCGCCCGCCGTGGCCTCCTCGCCCTCGGCGAACCCGTGGGATTGGAACACCCCACCAGCCTCGCCCTCCCGAAAGGGGGATGCCTGATGTTCGCGGACACCGACCACGGCGGCGGCACCGACTGGTCGATGCAGTCAGTCCCACAGATGTGGTCGATGCTGCAGAACCAGGACGGCACCGCCCACAAGGACCTGCTCGTCACGTGGAAGAAATCCGCCGACCTCTTGGTGGACCACCTGTCCCGGGTGAAGAACTACCGCGACAACCTGGCCGAAGCCTGGCCCCCGGAGAAGAGCGCCGCCTCCGCCAAGTACCTGGATCGCCTGGACGACCTGATCAAGCACTTGAGCGACACCTATCACGCCTCGGTCCAGAACCACCACGCCTTGGGCGCCGCGACGTCAGCGTTGGTACTCGCCCGCAAAAAGCTGGCCGCGATCTATCAGGAGTACATGGCCAACCAGCAGGAGTTGGATGCCTACGCCCTCAAAAAGCAGGCGCCAACCCAGCCCTTGAGCAAATGGCGAGCCATAACCATCAGCCCACCGCCCGCCACGGAGTCACGCCAGCTCGAGCTGCAGTTGCAGGCCCAGTCAGTGATGTCGACCTTAAGCACGGACTTGGCCGAGGCCCAACTAAATCTCGCTACTCCGAAGCTCTACAACCCGCAAAATAGACTTCAGGACAGCGAGCCTTTCAAGCCGAAGGGCCCCGACGCCGCCTCGGCAGAACCATCAAAAACGGGGCGAGAACTCGGCCTGATAAAGACTAGCGGAGGCAACTCCCCCTCAGGGTTCAACCCCATTGATGCCAGAACCGCTAGCTCCAACATTCAACCGTCAACCGCATTGCAGGGATCGGAGCAAGGGTGGCGATATTCAGAACATCCCTCACTCCGACACACCGCGCCGATCTTTAGTGGGATCTCTCCGTCTACAGGTGCAATGACACCCCAGACCTCAACAGCAATCCCCGCCGGAAAAATCTCCGACACCGAAAATAATCACGATATTTCCGCCATCGCAGGATCCATACCGCCGCCTTCCAGATTAGCTGGCTCGCGAACAGACTCCGACGTTAGATCAAATCCCGGAGGGGTCATACCGCGCGAGACTGGCAGCGCAGTGCCAGGAAAGATAATAGGTCATCTCCCCGCAGAGAGCAATAGCCAGCAGCCAGCAGCAGGCCCGTCGAGAATGCAGAAAGTTAATCCGCCCGGCGGGATTATCGGCCCCCTAGGATCCCCCAGAAACCCCTCCAGGCAACAGCGCCCTGAGAAATCAGGTAGCGACGAATCCAGGAATAAAGACTGGGATCTCGACAATCCATGGCTGACCGCCGAAGGAGTCGCTCCGGTCATCCTTCCACCGGAGAAGCAGAAGATCGACCCCGGCCCCGTCATCGGATTGTCCTAGAATGACTAGAAATGCCGGACGCCAAACGCTAATAGCCCTTCTCTCCCTCGTGTCAACATTCCCGGCAACAGCAGTAGCATACGCAGACGCCATTCGAGATTCAGAATGGCACCTTGCCTACCTGCAAATCGAAGCGGCACACGCAATCAGCACTGGAGCTGGTGTCAAGATAGGCCTGCCGGATACCGGCACCTACCCTCATCAAGATATTAAAGAGAATCTAGATCCGGGTGTTGACCTAACAGAAACCAGAGGCAATCGAGGAGAGAACGACAAGGATGGGCACGGAACTGAGTTAGCCGGGATTATGGTCGGCCATGGTCACGGAAGGGGCTCAGCGGACGGCATCCTTGGCATCGCCCCCTCCTCACACATAATCCCAATCAAGGCATACGAGGCCGGCCAGCAGAATTCAAGGTTAGTGAACGGAATATCACTAGCCGCACATTTGGGAGCGGAGGTAATCAACGTCTCCGCAGGCACTAGCCCTTCGAGAGAACTCAGGAAAGCAATAGATGATGCCCTGAAGGCAGATTCCGTGGTCATTGCCGCGTCAGGAAACGATTCCAATACTGCCATATTCTCTTACCCGGCAGCCCTGCCAGGAGTTCTCGCCGTCGGCGCCATCGACGAGACGGGTAACCATGCCTCGTTCTCGATAGCGGGACCACAAATGGGAATCTGCGCCCCTGGCGATGACATCGTTACAACAGGCTTGAAATCTACATATCGGAAAGCTAGAGGAACATCTGCTTCCACCGCTATTGTTTCGGGGGCAGCGGCCTTGGTTCGGGCTCGGTTTCCGGGGCTTTCGGCTCGGGAAGTGGTTCATCGGCTTACTGCTACGGCTACGGATATTGGGGCGCCGGGGTGGGATGAGCAGTGTGGCTATGGGGTGCTGAACATCGTGAAGGCTTTGACGGCGGATGTGCCTCCTCTGGACGGCGGCTCGGGGCCAAAGGGCGGGACAGGGGGCGCTTCCAACGGAACGAGCGCAACCGCAAGTGATTCGCACAGTGCGGGTGGAAGTCGGGCGGATGGGCGCGATGGCGGGGGCGCAGGTCGGCGAGTCGGTGTGCTCGGGGGGACTGCGGCAGTGCTGCTAGGCGGGGTTCTCGTTGGATTCTTCGCTGCTCGACGGCGTAGTCGAAGACGGCCATAACTGGCACGTTCCACGAGACGAGACCGGACGAGACGGCACGAGGCCGACGGGCGGAGACGGAACAGGTCGGGACGAGACGGCACGAGGCGGATGGGCCGGGACGAAACGAGACCGAACGCGACGGGACGGGACGCGAAGAGACCGAGCGCGACGGGACGGGACGGACGGGAGGACTGCAGGATTTCGACGCCGAGGGCCTGCGGCTGGCGAATCGGGCGACATTCGTGGCTGGGCTCCGATACAGATCGCTGCGGCGGACAGCCCGAACGTGGATGGGCGAGACGGTTCGGGCGCGGCTTCGGTGACGCAAACGGCGCCTGCGCCGACTGGCCGTCCCAACAGCGACTGGCCGTCCTATCAGTAAGGACACCGACCTAGCAGTAAGGACACAGAGCCCGGTGGCCTGAGGGCAACGATGCCGGCGGTCCGGGCGCAGAGCCGGTCAGGCAGATCGACACCGACACCGGCTGGCGGCGGCCCACAGCACGGAAGCAGACGCATTGCGACTGGCTCGAACGTGAGCCACCTGGAGCCTTGGGAATCGGGCCCCAGGTGGCCGACGGAGGGGCCTTTGTCAGCTTTCCCGGCGGAACATGGGGCTTGCGGGCACTTTTGGGTGTGCCGGGCTTGTAGTCTCGCTTTTTGTGCAGAGTGACAACGTGTATCGGCTGATTCTTGCCTCCGCCAGCCCTGCTCGGCGGGCGCTGCTCACCGGGGCCGGGATTGACGCGGAGGTCATCGTCAGTGGCGTCGACGAGAGTGTCGTGGAGGCTGAGGACGCTTACACGTTGAGTCTGGCGCTCGCACGGATGAAGGCTCGGACGGTGGCGGCGGAGCTGCCCGCGGATCCCGGGGCGCTGGTGCTCGGATGTGATTCGGTGCTGGCATTCGAGGGGGAGATCTTCGGGAAGCCGGCGAGCCCGCAGGAGGCGGCGCAGCGCTGGATGGCGATGCGGGGGAAGTCCGGGGTGCTGCACACCGGGCACCATCTGACCGGGCTGGTCAGCGGGCGCCAGGCCGAGGCGGTCGGGACCACGGTGGTGCACTTCGCCGAGGTGACCGATGCGGAGATCGAGGCCTATGTCGCTTCCGGCGAGCCGTTGCAGGTGGCCGGGGCGTTCACGCTGGACGGGCGCGGCGGCGCTTTCGTCGAGCGGATCGAGGGCGATCCGGGCAACGTGATCGGGCTGTCGCTTCCGCTGTTGCGCACACTGCTCGCCGAAATGGACGTGCCGATCACGGCGCTCTGGCGCAACTGACGGACTCCTGCCGCCCGGGAAGCACGACGACAACCGGCCCCACCGAGACCACACGCCGCCGAGAGCGACTACTCCCCCGGCAACGGCGACCCCGTCTCCAGGAACGTCTTCAAGCCGGACAGGATCGCCGGCCACCCCTCACTCACCTGCTCCAGAACCGTGCTCCCCGGCTCGAAGTCGTCGTGGGTGACGGTGAGCCGGACCAGTTTCCCCCGCTGCTCGATGTCGAACGTCACCTTCGACCGCCCCTCCGCGGTCACCGTCGTCAGCCACTCCTCGGAGAAGCCGTGCTTCGCGGCGAACTCCGGGGTGAACGTGTGCCAGGTGTAGGAGAGCCGCCGGTGTGGCACCGCCTCCAGCACCACCTGCTCCGGGTCGGTGATCTCCAGCCCGCTGACCTTCCAGGTGACCGGCGCGCCGGCCGACCAGTCGCTGGCGAACTCGACGCCCCAGTACTGGCTGGTGAACGCCGGGTCGGTGAGCGCCTGCCAGAGTTTCTCCGGGGTGGTCGCGATGTACGTGGTGTAGACGAAGCTCATCGGTGAACCCTCCAACGCGGTCTTCAGGTCGGCGAGCGCCTGAACGCGCCCGCGGTGATACCGGCTGATCCAGCGGTCGGCGATGGCGTTGACCGGTTCGACGTTGAGGTGGTGCAGCTTCTCCCGGCCCCGCCAGGTGGTGGTGACCAGTCCGGCGGCCTCCAGCACCGCCAGGTGCTTGCTGACCGACTGCCGGGCCATGCCCAGCCCGGAGCAGAGTTCGCGCAGCGTCTGACCGTTCTGCCGGTTCAGGCTGTCGAGCAGGTGGCGCCGGCTCGGGTCGGCCAGCGCCTTGAACACCTCGTCCATCTCGCCATCATCCCGACGCAGGAAATGCAGCCGTTTGGCTACATGAAGCATAGGCAGCCCTATGGCTGCATTTCAAGACGGGAGAGGTAGCGACTACGGACTGAACTCCCGTTAGGCTCTAGCCGTGCGGAAGATATTGATCGCCAACCGCGGCGAGATCGCCCTCCGGGTCATCCGGGCCTGCAAGGACGCCGGCCTCACCAGCGTCGCCGTCTACGCCGACAGTGATCGCGACGCGCCACATGCCCGGCTCGCCGACGAGGCGTACGCACTGGACGGCGAGACCGCCGCCGACACGTACCTGCGGATCGACAAGCTGATCGAGGTGGCGCGCAGGTCGGGAGCCGACGCCGTCCACCCCGGCTACGGCTTCCTCTCCGAGAACGCCGAGTTCGCTCAGGCCGTACGGGAAAATGATCTGACCTGGATCGGGCCGAGCCCGCAAGCGATCCGCGACCTGGGTGACAAGGTCACCGCGCGGCACATCGCGCAGCGCGCGGGTGCGCCCCTGGTGCCGGGGACTCCCGAGCCAGTGGCGGACGCCGCCGAGATCGTCGCCTTCGCCACCGAGCACGGTCTGCCGGTCGCCATCAAGGCGGCCTTCGGCGGTGGCGGGCGCGGGCTCAAGGTGGCGCGGACGATCGAGGAGATCCCGGCGCTGTTCGAGAGCGCGACCCGGGAGGCGGTGGCCGCGTTCGGTCGCGGCGAGTGCTTCGTCGAGCGGTACCTGGACCGCCCGCGGCACGTCGAGGCGCAGGTCATCGCGGACACGCACGGCAACGTGGTGGTGGTCGGCACCCGAGACTGCTCGCTGCAGCGCCGGCACCAGAAGCTGGTCGAGGAGGCGCCCGCGCCCTTCCTCAGCGACGAGCAGCGCGCCAAGATCCACGAGAGCGCCAAGGCGATCTGCCGGGAGGCCGGTTACTACGGCGCCGGGACGGTGGAGTACCTGGTCGGCCAGGACGGGACGATCTCGTTCCTGGAGGTGAACACCCGACTGCAGGTGGAGCACCCGGTCAGCGAGGAGACCACCGGCATCGACCTGGTCCGCGAGCAGTTCCGGATCGCGGCCGGCGAGCGGCTGGCGATCACCGAGGACCCGGAGCCGCGCGGGCACGCCATCGAGTTCCGGATCAACGGTGAGGACGCCGGTCGCGGCTTCCTGCCGGCGCCGGGCACCGTCACCGCGCTGACCTGGCCGGCCGGGCCGGGCGTGCGGGTCGACTCGGGCGTCGAGCAGGGCAGCGTGATCGGCGGCAACTTCGACTCGATGCTCGCGAAGATCATCGTCACCGGCGCGACCCGCGAGCAGGCCCTGGAGCGCGCCCGCCGGGTGCTGGACGAGACGGTGATCGAGGGCATCGCCACGGTGCTGCCGTTCCACCGCGCGGTGATCCGCGACCCGGCGTTCACCAGCGAGCCGTTCACCGTGCACACCCGGTGGATCGAGACCGAGTGGGTCAACGAGGTGGCGCCGTCCGCCCCGCCGGCGTCCGCCGACGGCGAGACCGCCGAGCGCGAGACCGTCGTGGTCGAGGTCGGCGGCCGGCGCATCGAGGTCCGCCTCCCCAAGAACCTGATTTCCGGTACGCCCGGAGCACCGTCCCCGAAACGCCCGGCCGCCCGCTCCCGTGGCGGCGCGACGAGCGCCGCGGCCGGCGGGGACAGCCTCACCGCCCCGATGCAGGGCACCATCGTCAAGGTCGCCGCGCAGAACGGTGACCAGGTCAACGAGGGTGACGTGATCGTGGTCGTGGAGGCGATGAAGATGGAGCAGCCGCTCCCGGCGCACAAGTCCGGGACCGTCGCCGGGCTGTCGCTGGAGGTCGGTGCGACGGTCACGGCCGGCGCGGTGATCTGCACCATCGAGGGGTAGCCGGCGGGCGGGGTTTTCCACAGTGCCGGGTTGTCCACAGGGCCCCCGCCTGATCTTCCGGGGTGCCGCGACAATGGTGTCGGGGTCGCCCCCCGAGGAGGGCGGGGGCTGTTCAGCGGCCGGGATCACGCACCCATCTGCCGCACCCGCCCCAGGATCAGCCGAGCCGCCTCCTCCGGATCCTCCTGCGCACTGTCCGGAAATGCCCCACTGAGCCACAACACCGCGAACCCGTGCACCATCGACCAGGCCGCCAGCCCCACCTCCCGCACCTCGTCCGACACCAGCTCGGAGGCCCCTTCCCGAGCCGGCCGGGCCGGCACCTCCACCCCGGGCCCGGCCAGCGGCGCGTCCGGCAGGTCCGTCATCCCGGCATAGAGCGCGTCCGCCGCCTGCCGCCGGGCGGCCAGCAGCTCCGGATCGTCGGCGTGGTACAGATCCGTCCGGAACATCACCTCGAACACCGCCCGGTTCGCCAGCGCGAACCGCAGGTAGGTCACCCCGAGTTCGAGCAGACTGCTGCTGGCCAGCCGGGAGGTCGCCAGCGCCTTGGCCAGCTGCTCGAATCCGTCGGTCGCCAGGGCGGTCAGCAGCCCGGCCCGGTCCGAGAAGTGGTGCGCGGGCGCGGCGTGCGACACGCCGGCCCGGCGGGCCAGGTCGCGCATGCTGAGCGCGGCGACACCGGCCTCGGTGATCGCCTCGGCGGCCGCTTTGAGCAGGGCGCGACGCAGGTCGCCGTGGTGATAGCTCTGCCTGGGCATGGACCGAGGATAACTAGGCATCGACAAGATGCACCGAGGCGGGCCGCCAGTACGGGACCTACCGGCGGCCCGCGGCCGCGGCGTCGGAGCGGGGGATCCGGCGCCCGCGGGCACCGCCAACGGTACGCCCCGCGCCTGCGGACACCGGGAAAACCAGGGGCGGGACCGGACCTTTCGGCCGTAGCGTGGCGGGCATCACCGTCTGTCCGAAGGCTATCCGGCGCATGCTGAACACAGCGCCCTCTCAGCAGTGTTCGCGCAGAATGCCGTGAACCCCGAGCCCACGAGGTGGCACCTGCGATGACCGAGCTGCTGACCATGTTGGCCTCGCCGGCGTGGGTTTACCTCGCGCTCTTCGGCTTTCTCGCGGTGGACGCCCTGATCCCGGTGGTACCCATCCAGGCCATCATGATCACCTCCGGCGCGCTGACCGTCTACGGCGATCTTCACCTGGCCGTGGTGATCCTGGTCGGGGCGATCGGCATGTTCACCGGCGACGCGATCGCCTACACGCTGGGCCGGTCGACCGGGCATCGGCTGGGTGCCCTGCGCGCCCGCTTCGCCCCGCGGAACGAGGAGGGCGGCAATTCCCGGACCCGGCAGGCGGCCGAGCGCTTCACCCGCGGCCTGCGCCGGCCCGGCCCGCTCGTGGTGCTGCTTTGCCGGTTCGTCCCGGGCGGCCGGATGGCCTCCGGCTACCACGCCGGCCGCAGCCACTATCCGATCAAGCTCTTCGTCGGTTACGACGGGGCCGCGGCGGTCTGCTGGGCCAGTTACGGCGGGCTGGTCGGGCATCTCGGCGGCACCGCGATCACCCAGTCCGCCTGGCGGCTGTTCGCGATCGCAGCCGGCGCCGCCGTCATCTTCGGCACCGCCGGCTGGATCCTGGCGCTGTTCGGCGGCAAGCCGCCGGACGAGGCGCCGGTTACTGCACCTCGTGCTGCATCAACTGACGTGCCGCCTCCGCGATCGACCCCGACAGCGACGGATAGATCGTGATGGTGTGTGCCAGCTGGTCCACCGTCAGGTTGTTCTCGATCGCCATGGTGATCGGCAGGATCAGCTCGCTCGCCTTGGGCGCCACCACCACACCGCCGATCACCTGACCGGTCGCCGGGCGGCAGAACAGCTTGACGAACCCGTCGTGCAGGCCGGCCATCTTGGCCCGGGCGTTGCCGGTCAGCGGCAGCATCACCTGGCGGGCCGGGGTACGCCCGGAGTCCACCTCGTTCTGCGAGACGCCGACGGTGGCCAGTTCCGGGTCGGTGAACACGTTCGCCGAGACGGTACGCAGCCGCAGCGGGGCGACCGCCTCGCCCATCGCGTGCCAGATCGCGATCCGGCCCTGCATGGCGGCGACGCTGGCCAGCGGCAGCACGCCGGTGCAGTCGCCGGCCGCGTAGATGCCCGGCACGTTGGTGCGCGACACCCGGTCGACGGTGACGTAACCGCCGTTCCCGACGGCCACGCCGTACTCCGCCAGGCCCAGGTCGGCGGTGTTCGGGACGGCGCCGACAGCGATCAGCGCGTGCGAGGCGTCGATCACCTTGCCGTCGGACAGGGTCACCCGTACGCCGTCGCCGGTGTTGACCACCGAGTCGCCGCGGGACTGGCTGAGAATGGTCATCCCACGGTCGCGGAACACCCGCTCGATCGCCATCGCGGCGTCCGCGTCCTCGTGCGGCATCACCCGTTCGCGGCTGGAGACCAGCGTCACCTTCACGCCCATCGCCAGGTACGCGCTGGCGAACTCGGCGCCGGTCACGCCGGACCCGATCACCACCAGGTGCTCGGGGAGCTCGGTCAGGTCGTACACCTGCCGCCAGTCCAGGATGCGCTCGCCGTCCGGGCGGGCGGTGGACAGCACCCGCGGGGTGGCGCCGGTGGCCAGCAGGACGGTGTCGGCCTCCACCGCGTACTGCGCGCCGCCCTCCGGGGTGATCAGCACCTGGTGGGTGTGCCCGAGCCGGTCCTCGCCCATCCGCGCGCGGCCGCGGACCACGTCCACCCCGGCCTTGACCAGCTTGGTCTGGATGTCGCCGGACTGCGCGAGAGCCAGCTTCTTCACCCGCTCGTTGACCGCGACGGCGTCGACGCTGACCCCGTCCAGGCCGCTGGAGCGGATCCCGAAGGCGTCGTTGTTGCGGTACCCGGTCATCACCTCGGAGCTGGCGATGAAGGTCTTGGAGGGCACACAGTCGGTCAGCACGCAGGCGCCACCGGGACCGTCCGCCTCGACCAGGGTCACATCGGCGTCGAGCTGCGCGGCGACCAGAGCCGCCTCATAACCGCCCGGTCCCCCACCGATGATCACGATCCGACTCACGATTCTCCGACCTCCAAAAGAGCGGCTCTGGTTAGCCGCGGCGAAAAGCGGTTGTGCCGACACGCACTCCTCATATTCTCACCACCCGCTCATACGACTATCGTCGTCGCCGTGCGTCATTACGCCGCGTATGGCTCGAACCTGGACCCAGCTCGCATGCTGGCCTACTGTCCGCACTCGCCCATGGTTGGCGTGGGGTGGATCGAGGGCTGGCGTCTCACCTTCGCCGGAGAGGGGGAAATGGGCTGGGAGGGTGCGGTGACGACGATCGTCGAGTCGCCCGGTGACCGCGTCTTCGTCTCGCTCTACGACGTGCATCCGTGGGATGCGACACAGCTCGACGAGGTCGAGGGGGTGTCGGCCGGCACGTACCAGAAACTCACCGTGCGTGTATCGACGCTCGACGGTGAGGTGCCCGCCTGGGTCTACGTCTTCGCCGGCTACGAGGGTGGCCTGCCCACCGCGTGGTACCTCTCGGAGATCGCCAGCGCGGCCGAGAAAGCCGGCGCGCCCGACGATTACGTCAGCGAGCTGCGACGCCGCCCGACCGGGACGGCGTCGCCGGAAGCCTAGTCGCCGGCCGCCGCCACGGTGGTCTGGTAGACGTTCGCCCGGTAGAGCGGGGTCATCCCGACCTTCCGGTAGAGCCGTGCCGCCTCGGTCGGGTTCGCCATGTCGACCCCCAGACCGACCTGCGGCCGGCCCTTGCCCGCGTAAACGGCAAAGGCCCGGCGCAGCAAGGCTTCCCCCAAACCCCGCTTACGGTACGCCCTGAGCACCGCCAGGTTCCGTACCCAGGCCTCGCCGGTCCCCTCCTCCGGGTCGGCCGACTGGAGCACGCCGGCCAGCTCGCCCCCGGCCTCCGCGACGAACCACTCGTCGAAGGAGACGCCGGACTCGCCCTCGAAGTGCCGCCGCCAGTCCGGGTAGTCCATCGCCGGGTGGTCGGAGTCGCGGAACGCCTCCTGGATCACGGCGTGGAAGCGGCGCATCTCGCCCTCGTCGTCGTGCCGCACCGGCCGGATGGTCACGCCGGCCGGCGGCGCCGGCACCTCGGGCGAGACGCCGTCCAGCGACATCCGCATCCGGGCGTGCTGCTTGAGGAACGTGAAGCCGGCCGCGGTGAGCAGCTCGATGTAGCGCTCCTCGGTCGGCAGCGCGGCGGCCCGCACGGCGTACGGGTCGTGGCCCAGCTCGGCGGCCCGCCCGGCCATCCGGGCCAGCATCAGGTCGAGCAGCGGGCGCTGCGCGGGCAGGCCACGCTCCGGCCAGACGTAGACCTCCAGGAAGTCGCGGGCCGCGCCGGTCGCATTCCGCGGATAGGTCCACCCGGCGATCTCCCCGCTCGGGTCGAACGCCAGCCAGGAGTCCCGGGCCATGTCCGTGTTCGGGCCGGTCAAATCCGCGCGCACCTCGTCGGCGGTGCAGTCGGCCTCGCCCATCGCGGCGATGTCGCTGGCCCGCACCAGCGACAGGATCAGCGGCACGTCGTCGAGGGTGGGCCGGCGGATACTCCAGCCGGGCGGCAGCGCAGTCATCCGGGCATCGGATCATGCCGGCCCCGCGCTGCCAACCCCTTTTGCCGCTGCCGGGCCGGGCCCGCGAGCGGGGGCGGTAGGTGCTGTGGCCGGTATCTCACGGCTGAACGGCCATCAATCCAGGGAGCGTTTTCCTTAATCGGTCAGGGAGAGCAGAATCGGGCAGGTGACCCCGGAACAGGCAGCCGCCAACGCCAAAGCCGGCCTCGCCACCATCGTCGGAGCCTTCGCCGAGTCGCCGCAGACCCTGCGCCGGGCCCGGTTGCTCGGGCTCTCCGGCTGGGCGTACCACGTCTCGGCCCGGGCCGGCGCGCTCGGCGACGTCCGGCCGGAGACGGTGGCCGCGGCACTCGCCTTCATCGCGCCCGAGGCGGTCACCGAGGGCTGGGAGTCGACAGCGAAAAGCTCGCATCCGGCCGAGGTGGCCAGCTGGCACCTGCGGGAGCTCTGCTCCTGGGGAGAGAAACAGGTCGGTGGCTTCCCGCGGCTGGCCCGGCTGGTCGAGCTGGCCGGGCGGGTGGTGGACGCGGTGGACCCGGCCGGGCTGCCGCTCTTCGCCGCCTGGCGGGCCATGCCGATGCCGAGCCAGGAGCCCGGTGCGCAGGCGGCGGTGCTGCTGCACCTGCTGCACGAGCACCGGCAGGGCGTCTACGTGATAGCGGTCCGGGCCGGTGGGCTCACCCCGCTGGAGGCAATCATCGCGGGCCCGGAGGGCGAGACCGGCGCGGTGGCGTTCGGCTGGCAGCCGCCGTACCCGCCGGCCGGCCCACTGGTGCGCCGGCTGATGTGGGCCGAGGCCGTGGCGAATTCCCTTGCCGGCCAGGCCTACGAGGCGCTGGACCGGCCGGAGCGGGTGGAGTTCGCCGGGCTGCTGGAGTCCCTCACCCACCGCTTCGCCCGCTGACCCGCCGTCCCGTCCAGCCCCCGCCCAGTGCCGCGGCTGGCCGCGAGAGTGGTCTCCAGGGCACGGACACCACCGTAGGCACCAGCCCAGTGCCGCGGCTGGCCATGAGAGTGGTCTCCAGGGCACGGACACCACCGTAGGCACCAGCCCAGACCCGCGGCTGGCCGTGACGGTGGTCTCCGGGGCGCGGACACCACCATGAGCGCCAGCCGAGGGGTTACTGCTCGGACAGGTCGTCGAGAGCGGCCTGGACGTCGCCGACCCGGCGGCGGGCGGCGGCCGACTCGCGCTCCGCGGTACGCCGGGCCTGCTTGCGGCGAGCCACGTCGGCGACCGCCTCGGTGCGCCGCCGTTCCAGCTCGGCCAGCTCCGCCTCCAGGTCGTCGACCAGGTTCGAGGCGTCCAGCTCGGCGATCTCGGCCCGGTGCAGCTGCTCGTCGGCGCGCCGCTCGGCGGCCTCCGCGGCGGCCAGGTCGCGCTCCAGGTCCCGGCGACGCCGCTCGATCTCGCGGCGCCGGCGTTCCTGGGCGGCCCGGTCCTGGGCGGCGCGATCCCGGTCCGGGCCGCGCGCCGGCTCGGCGTCGCCGGCGTCCGGGCCCTCTTCGGCGTCCTCGGCGTCGCCGCCGGTGATCAGGCGCAGCCGGGGACGGGGCACCTCCCCGAACCCGGCGTAGGCCGCCGACCTGATCAGCCGCCCGGTGCGTACCTGCGCGGCGATCTCCGGGTCGGCGAGCGCCGCGGTCAGCGTCGCCTCCACCTCTCCCAGCGGCAGTTTCCCGGCACCGGCGCCGGCCGCCACGGCCAGCTTGCGGGCCGCCGCGACCAGCGCCGAGACGAACTGCCGGCGCTGCTGGGAGAGCTCGCGCAGCTGGTCGCCGTGCAACTCTCGCTGCGCCGCCCGGAGCGCCTCGGAGAGGTCCACCAGCTCGCCGATCAGGTCCGGCCGCTTGCGGGCCAGCAGGTTGACCACCCAGGCGGCCACGGTCGGCTTCTTGCAGGCGGCGAGCCGCTTGGCGGCCTCCCGGTCACCGGCCGCCCGGGCCTCCTCGATCGCGGCGGCCCGGGTCGCCACGAAACCGTCCGGCGGCTCCTCGTAGAGCCGCCGGACCACGTCGTCGGTCAGGCTCGGCACGTCAGTCGAGCGTGGTGCCGGGAGCCAGGTGCCGGTACTTCGTCTCGGCGAAGCCCTCCAGGTGCTTGTCCGAGACGGCCGCGCCGCGCTCGTTGAGCAGCCCGTCGTGGATCGCGAAGGCCCGGCCCGGCTTGACCGCCCGGGCGAACGCGATGGCCTCGGCCACCTTCATCCACGGAGCGTTGAGCGGGACGCCGAGGGTGTCGACGGTGACGTCCTCCGGCACCACGAACGAGTCGCCCGGGTGATACACGTTCGTGGCGCCGTCGCTGATCAGGAAGCCCAGGTTGGCGAAGCGCGGCACGTACGGATGGATGATCGCGTGCTGGCCGCCGTACGCCCGGAGGTTGAACCCGGCGGCCTCGAACTCCTGCCCCGCCGTCACCGGCGTGGTCGCCTCGGCCACCTCGCCGAGCAGCTTGAGCACGTCCTCGTGGGCGAAGACGCGCAGGCCGGGACGGCGCCGCACGGCGTCGGTGACCGCCGCGACATCCACGTGGTCGGCGTGCTCGTGGGTGATCACCACGGCGTCCGCTCCGTCCAGCACGGAGTCCTCGGAGAACTCCCCCGGATCGACGACGAGCACCCCCGACCCCTCGATCCGTAGACAGGAATGAGTGAACTTCGTGATACGCACGGTGCTCCTCCGTCGCTGAATCGTGACCGCTCATATCGCAGTCTGCCGGAACCGGGCAGAGCCCACCGTACGTCTCAGCCGTCAGACGACCGAGGACAGGGAGTGCTCATGCGGAAACGGGGATATTCGGCGCTCGGCGCCGTGCTGATCGCCGGCGCGCTGCTGGCCGGCTGCGGCAGCGCGGGGGACGGCGCGTCGTCCGACAGTGGCAAGGCGGCGCCCGCCGCCGGTGGGGCGAACCCGGCACCGGCCGAGCAGCGGGCCGAGGGGCAGGCCGCCGACTCCGGCGCCCTGGGCGGCAAGGACACCGCGGCCGAGGCGCCGGACCTGCGCGTGGACCAGCGGTCGATCATCTACACCGGGACGATCACGGTGCAGGTGAAGGACGTCAACGCGGCGGCCGCCCAGATCACCGGAATCACCGCCGGGTCCGGTGGGTTCCTCGGCGGCGACGAGCGGCAGAGCGGCGACGGCGGTTCGGACACCGCCACCATGAAGCTGCGGATCCCGGCCGCCAAGTTCGACGCCGCGCTCAAGCAGATCGCCGGTCTTGGCGATGAGAAGAGCCGGGAGATCAGCACCCAGGACGTCACCGAGGAGGTGGTCGACCTGGATGCCCGGATCGCGGTGCAGCAGGCGCGGGTGGACAGCGGCCGCCGGTTGCTCGGGCAGGCCAAGTCGCTCAACGACCTGGTGATGCTGGAGAAGGAGGTCGCCACCCGGGAGGCCGACCTGGCGTCGCTGCAGGCCAAGAAGCGGCGGCTGGCCGACCTGACCGCGCTCAGCACGGTCACCGTGGTGCTGCTCGGCCCGGAGGCGCCGTCCCCGATCGCCGACGACGAGCCGAGCGGCTTCCTGGGCGGGCTGGCCAGCGGCTGGAACGCGCTGGGTGACTCGCTCGCGGTGCTGCTCACCATTCTCGGCGCGCTGCTGCCGTGGGTGGTCGCGCTGGGCGTCCCGGCGGGTGCGGTGTTCTACCTGCGTCGCCGCTACCGGCGCGGCCGGGGCGACAAGGAGCTGCCGGCCCCGCCCGCCGAGGCCCCGGCGACCCCGTAACGACCAGCGTGGATCCGGGGCGCCCGGCCGACGATCCGGTCGGGCGCGCCCCGGGGAAACCCGATCCGTGGCGCCCGCCCGACGACGCGGGCCCGCCCTCCCAAGGGGGAGCCCCCTCGAACAGTGTGGCGGAAATTTCGGGTGGGGGCCGACGGGGCTGTGGACAAGCCGCTGGTGTGGATTTCCGGGGTGACCGCGCCCACCCACGGGCCATGAAGGGCGGGCTGATCGCCCTGGACGCGCAGCGGCCAGATCAGCCCGCCCGCCCCGCGCGGGAGCACGCGATCCGCACCCCGGCGGACCCGCGCAAATATCTTTCGCGCTCCTAAAAAGCGCCGGTAGAGAGCGCCGCCAGCGCCGTGTGCGTCATCACCCGGATGCCATGCCCGATGCAGTTCTCGTCCACGTCGAAATCCCCTTGGTGCAGATCGTGGCGGACGTCCGAGCCGGCCACCCCGGTGCCGAGCCGGATCATCGCACCCGGCACGTGCTCCAGGTAGAACGAGAAGTCCTCGCCGCCCATGCTGATCTCCGCCTCGACCACCCGGTCGGCGCCGAGTGCCGCCCCGGCCGCGCCCGCGATGATCGCGGTGGCCATCCGGTCGTTGATCACCGGGGGGACGCCGCGCTTGTATTCCACCTCGACCTCGGCGCCGGTGGCGGCGACCACGTCACGGATCAGCTTGGTGATCATCTCGGGGGCCTCGCGCCAGGCGTCCCGGTTGAGGATCCGGACCGTGCCGCTGACCTCGCCGGAGCCGGGGATCGCGTTGAACGCCTGGCCGGCGTGCACCGAGCCCCAGACCAGCGAGACGCCGGCGCGCGGGTCGACCCGGCGGTCCAGCAGGGCCGGCACGTCGACGATCACCCGGCCCAGCGCGTGCACCAGGTCGGCGGTCAGGTGCGGGCGGGCGGTGTGCCCGCCGGGGCCGGCGAGCTTGACCCGGACGGTGTCGGCGGCCGCGGTGAACGGGCCGGAGCGGACCCCGACCAGGCCGGCCGGCAGCTGCGGGTAGCAGTGCAGGGCGTAGATCGCGGCGACGTCCTTGAGGGCGCCGGCGGCGATCACCTCGGGTGCGCCGGACGGGATCGCCTCCTCGGCCGGCTGGAACAGCAGCCGCACCCGGCCGGGCAGCTCGCCCTGCTCGTCGAGCTGGGCCAGGGCCATGCCGAGGCCGAGCAGCACGGTGGTGTGCACGTCGTGCCCGCAGGCGTGGGCGAGCTTGTCCACGGTGCTGCGGTACGGCACGTCCTTGAGGTCGTGCAGCGGCAGCGCGTCCAGGTCGGCCCGGAACGCGATCACCCGGTCGCCCTGGCCGACGTCGCAGATCACCCCGTTGCCCCGGGGCAGCATCCGCGGTTGCAGGCCGGCCAGGGTGAGCTCGCGGGCGACCAGCGCCGCCGTCTCGAACTCGGAGTGTGACGGCTCGGGGTGGGCGTGAATGTGCCGACGAATCGCTACCAGTTCGGCTCCCCGGGCGGCGAGCCAGCGGTCCAGCTGGCCGGGAAGGGGATCGGCGCCGGGCAGCGGCCCGGGCCATGCCGTATCGGCGCCCTCCGGCGCCGTCAGTGCAGTGGTCACGTCGGGTTCCAGATCACTCGCGAAGAATTTCGTCGGGTTTTGCGACGCGCGACAGCTTAGTCCGTTTTTGGTCACGCTGTGTAACGGTCAGGTAAATAAGCCGGGAGGTCGTCCCGGGCCGCCATCCCATCAACGGGTAGTGAATCGCGGAGGTGACGCGACACACCACGAGTGCGTTTCGCGGCTTCAGAACCGTTCGACCGGTCGGTAGACGCCCCACACTCCACGCAACGTGTGACAGACCTCTCCCACGGTCGCACGGAGCCGCAACGCCTCCTTCATCAACGGTAGGACGTTCGTGCTTCCGGCGGCGGCCTTCGCCAGATCCGCCAGCGCGCGTTGCACCGCCGGGTCGTCCCGCTCGGCCCGGAGGCGGGCCAGCCGCGCCGCCTGGGCCGCTTCGATGGCCGGATCGACGCGCAGCGGCTCGTACTTCTCCTCGGCGTCCATGGTGAACCGGTTGACGCCGACCACCACCCGGTCACCGTTGTCGATCTCATTGGCGATCCGGTACGCCGATTGTTCGATTTCCGCTTTCTGGAAGCCCTGCTCGATGGCGTCGACGGCGGAGCCGTACTCGAAGACGCGCTCGATCAGGGCGGTCGCCTCGCGCTCCACCTCGTCGGTCATCGCCTCCACCGCGTACGACCCGGCGAACGGGTCGACAGTGCCGGTCAGCCCGCTCTCGTAGGCGAGCACCTGCTGGGTGCGCAGGGCCAGCCGGGCGGATTTCTCGGTGGGCAGGGCGATCGCCTCGTCGTACGAGTTGGTGTGCAGCGACTGGGTGCCGCCGGCCACCGCGCCGAGCGCCTGGATCGCCACCCGGATCAGGTTGACCTCCGGCTGCTGCGCGGTGAGCTGCACGCCCGCGGTCTGGGTGTGGAACCGCAGCATCATCGACTTGGGGTCCTTGGCGCCGAAGTCGTCGCGCATGATCCGGGCCCACATCCGGCGGGCGGCGCGGAACTTGGCGATCTCCTCCAGCAGCGTGGTGCGGGCCACGAAGAAGAAGCTCAGCCGGGGCGCGAAGTCGTCGACGGCCAGGCCCGCGGCGATCGCGGCGCGGACGTACTCGATGCCGTTGGCCAGGGTGAAGGCGATCTCCTGCGCGGGCGTGGCGCCGGCCTCGGCCATGTGGTAGCCGGAGATCGAGATGGTGTTCCACTTGGGGATCTCGGCCCGGCAGTAGGCGAACGTGTCGGCGACCAGGCGCAGCGACGGCTTGGGCGGGAAGATGTAGGTCCCGCGGGCGATGTACTCCTTGAGGATGTCGTTCTGGATGGTGCCCTGCAGCGCGGCGCCGGGCACGCCCTGCTCCTCGGCGACCAGTTGGTAGAGCAGCAGCAGCACCGAGCCGGGCGCGTTGATCGTCATCGACGTGGAGACCTGGTCGAGCGGGATGCCGTCGAACAGCCGCCGCATGTCGTCGATCGAGTCGATCGCCACGCCGACCTTGCCGACCTCGCCGTGCGCGATCGGGTCGTCCGAGTCGTAACCCATCTGGGTGGGCAGGTCGAAGGCCACCGACAGGCCCATCGTGCCGGCCTTGAGCAGCTGATGGTAGCGGGCGTTGGACTCGGCGGCGGTGCCGAAGCCGGCGTACTGCCGCATGGTCCAGGGCCGTTTCGTGTACATCGTCGGGTACACGCCGCGGGTGTAGGGGAACTCACCCGGCTGGTCGCTCCCCGCGCTCGGCGGCACGTCGCCCGGACCGTAGACCGGCTTGATGGTGAAACCCGACTCTGCGTTCACGAGGTGATCCTAAGGCTCGTTCAGGCGAGATGGTGTCCACCGTCGGCCACCCGGCCGCTACCCTGGGTCGTTTCCTGGCGAACAGTGCGGGCGTGACTTTCGTTGCGGCTGGCGACCGGGCAAGATAGCTGAGTTGGCCCAGCCCCCTAGACCCCCTCGGTGGCATTCTCAGTGACTCAGATTCCGACGTGGAGCAGCGGTGACGCGGCCTCCCTCAGCGGACGCGCGGCCCCGGGCACGCTGATCGGCGGGCGGTACACGCTGCGCGCCGCGGTGGGTCACGGCGGCATGGGCACGGTCTGGCGCGCGGCGGACACGCTGCTGCGCCGCGACGTGGCGATCAAGGAGGTCATCCTCCCGCCGGGTCTGGCCCCGAGTGACCGCGACGCGATGTACGAGCGCACCATGCGCGAGGCCCGGGCCGCCGCCGCGCTGCAGCACCCCGCCGTCGTCCAGGTCTACGACGTCGTGCACGAGAACGGCCGGCCGTGGATCGTGATGGAGCTGCTGGAGGCGCGCAGCCTGGCCGACATGGTGATCGAGGACGGGCCGGTCGCGTCCCGGGTGGTCGCCAAGATCGGCATCGCGCTGCTGGGCGCGCTGGAGGTGGCGCACGCGCACGGCGTCCTGCACCGCGACGTCAAGCCGGCGAACGTGCTGATCTGCTCGGACGGCCGCTGCGTGCTGACCGACTTCGGCGTCGCCCGGATGCCCACCGACGTGCAGCTGACCACGCCGGGCATGGTGCTCGGCTCGCCGCACTTCATCTCGCCGGAGCGGGCCATGGGCCACGAGTTCGGCCCGCCCAGCGACCTGTTCTCGCTCGGCGTCACGCTCTACACCGCGATCGAGGGCCGGCCGCCGTTCGACAAGGGCGATCCGATCGAGACCATGCACGCGGTGGTCGAGGACCCGCCCGCGCCGGTGGTCCGGGCCGGCTCGCTCACCCCGGTGCTGATGGGCCTGCTGGAAAAGAACCCGGCCCAGCGGATGGACGTGCAGACCGCCCGCACCCTGCTGCGCCAGCAGCTGGCCGGCCCGCTGGCCAGCAAGAACCCGCCGCACATGATGACCGACCCGTACTCGGTCGTCCCGTCGCCGCGGCCCGTCTCGCCGCCACCGGCAGCGGCCGCCGAGACCCAGCAGATCCCGCCCAGCGGCCAGATCGGCGGCCGGGCCATGCTCGCCCCCGGCGAGTCGCTCACCGACCACCTGAGCAAGCTGGAGCAGCAGAACGCGCCGGGCGGCCGCCGCCGGGCGCCGGAGCCGGCGGACCCCGGGTTCCCGACCGGCGCCTTGCCGGCCCACCAGATCCCGCAGGCCGCCGCCACCGGCGCGACGAGCGTCATCCCGCCGCAGGGCGCCTGGCAGCCGGGCGGCGCCCGGCAGGGCACCGTGGTGACCAGCCCGGCCGCGAAACGCCGGATGGCGCTGCAGAACGCGGCACAGACCGCGCGAGCGGCCACCAGCCGGGCGGTGACGACGTTCCGCGGCTGGCCGCGCAACAAGCAGCTGGCGGTCGGCGGCGGTGGCGTGGCCGCGGTGCTGGCGCTGATCCTGGTCGTCTCGCTGACCGGTGGTGGCGACGCGCCGGCCGCGACGCCGACGGCCGCGCCGGCGACCAGCGCGCCGGCCACCGCGGTGGCCGGCGACACCCAGGACTACCGGGGCAACAAGACCATCTCGGTGAAGGTGCCGGCCGGCTGGAAACGCAACGCCGGCAAGACCTACGTCGACTACATCGACCCGGACGACAACCTGCGCAAGGTGCGGGTGCTGGCCGAGGAGGGCAAGGCCTCGCCGACCCGGTTCGTCAGCGAGATCGCGCCGAACGGGTTGAAGAAATCGGCCAACTGTCCCAAGCCGTTCAAGTCGCTGGGCAGCACCACCGACGGCGTGCAGATCGCCGGCCACCCGGCCGCGCAGTTCGAGTACACCTGCGGCTCGGGTGACGCGATGCGCCACGGGATCTGGCGGATGACCCAGGTCGACGGCACGATGTACTCGTTCTTCCTGACCACGCCGGCGGCCGAGTTCGACGGTAGCAAGAAGTACTTCGAGGCGATGGCGCAGAGCTTCCAGCTCAACCTGTGATCGCTCTGTGCTATCAATCCGGAATGGCACCAGAAGTTGATATTGACCTGAGAGCGGCGGCGGAGGCCTGGCTCACGGACGATCCGGATCCGTCGAGCCGCTCCGAGCTGCGTGAGCTGATCGACGGGCTGCCGGCCACCGCCGCGGAGCTGAGCGATCGGTTCGCCGGACCGCTCACCTTCGGCACCGCCGGCCTGCGCGGCCGGCTGCGCGCCGGCCCGAACGGGATGAACCTCGCGGTGGTCACCCGGGCCGCGGCCGGCCTGGTGGCCTGGCTGGCCGAGCAGGGCGGCGAGGGGCCGCTGGTGATCGGTTACGACGCCCGGCACGGTTCCCGCGAGTTCGCCGAGCGGACCGCCCGGGTGGCGACCGGCGCCGGGCGGCCGGCGCTGCTGATGCCCGGGGTGCTGCCCACCCCGGTGCTGGCCTACGCGGTCCGCGCGCTCGGCGCGGTCGCCGGCGTGATGGTCACCGCCAGCCACAACCCACCGCAGGACAACGGCTACAAGGTCTACCTGGGCGCGGCGCTGGGCGGTCCGGCCGGCGACGGCGCGCAGATCGTGCCGCCCGCCGACGCCGGCATCGAGGCGGCCATCCGGGCGGTCGCGAGCGCCGCCGCGGTGCCGCTGGGCGACGCGGGCACGGTTCTCGACGACACGATCGTTTCTTCGTACGTCGGGAGTGCTGCCGCCGTGGTGGCCACCGGCGGTCCTCGCGACCTGGTGGTGGCGTACACCCCGCTGCACGGGGTCGGTGGCGACACGCTGGCCACGGCGTTCACCGCCGCCGGGTTCGGCCGCCCGGCAGTGGTGGCCGACCAGGCCGAGCCGGACCCGGAGTTCCCGACCGTCGCGTTCCCCAACCCGGAGGAGCCGGGCGCGATGGACCACCTGGTCGCGCTGGCCGGCAGCACCGGCGCCGACCTGGCGATCGCCAACGACCCGGACGCGGACCGCTGCGCCGTGGCGATCCCCGGGCCGGACGGCTCGTGGCGGCCGCTGCGCGGCGACGAGCTCGGCGTGCTGCTCGCCGATCACCTGATCCGGCGCGGGACCCCCGGCACGTACGCCACCACGATCGTCTCGTCCAGCCTGCTCGGCCGGCTGTGCGCGGCGCGGGGTGTGCCGTACGCGGAGACGCTCACCGGCTTCAAGTGGATCGTCCGGGCCGCCGAGGAGCTGGCGTTCGGTTACGAGGAGGCGCTCGGCTACTGCGTCGCGCCGGGCATGGTGCGCGACAAGGACGGCATCACCGCGGCGCTGACGGTGGCCGAGCTGGCCGCCGGGCTCAAGAGCGAGGGGCGCACCCTGGCCGACCGGCTGGACGAGCTGGCGGTCGAGTTCGGCGTGCACGCCACCGACCAGCTGTCGGTGCGGGTGGAGGATCTGGCCGAGATCGGCGTGGCGATGGGCCGGGCGCGCGGCAACCCGCCGGGCACGCTGCTCGGCTCGCCGGTGAGCGAGGTGCTCGACCTGCTCCCGGAGAACGACGTGCTGACGTTCCGCACCGCCACGGTTCGGGTCGTCATCCGGCCCTCGGGGACCGAGCCGAAGCTCAAGGCGTACCTCGAAGTGGTGGAACCGGTCGGCGACGGCGACGTGGCGGCGGCTCGGAGCCGCGCCTCCGCCGGGCTGGGGGCCCTGCGCGCGGAGATCGCGGCTGTCCTCGGCGTCTGATCCCTGATCGTCCGGGGAGGGCGTCCCCGAGGTCTCAGGAGACCTTGGGGGCGCCCAGGGCGGCCGAGATGGCCTTGCCCAGGGTGGCGACCACCAGCGCGACGCTGGGGCGCACAATCGAGTCCTCCATCGACGCGCCGCCGGCGAACCCGGCCCCCGCGGAGATCGCCTCGAGCCGGCGGTGTGCCTGCTCGGCCTGCTCGGCGGGGAGTTTCAGGGCCGGCTCCATGCGGGCCGCGCAGAGCAGGGTGGCCAGCGCCGCGGTCCGCTCGTCCGGGATCTTGTCGGTGGTCAGCGCCTCGGCGAGCCGGCTGCGGATCTCCGTCTCGAACGCCGGGTCGGTGGTCGGGTAGCGGTGCACGTGGATGAACTCGAGCTGGGTCTCGTCCACGTCCTTCACCACGCCGCGGGCGCACAGGTCCTCCAGGACCCGGGTGCGCAGCCGGTGGCGCAGCCGCTGCAGCCACTGCGCGGGGGTGTGCGGCGGATCGCCGGCGATCTTGGTGAGCACCGCGTCGGCGATCGTGTCCCCGATCGGCGACGGGTCGGTGACCTGCAGGTAGCCGTCGACATAGGCGACTCGGCCCGCCAGCGCGAGATCGATCAGCACAGCCGCGGCCATGCCGAGATCGAGCCCGATCCGGGAGCCGGTCGCTTTACCCGTCTGATCGTCGTACGAGAGAAGTAGAAGTTCCTCGGCGAGCGGAATGGAGGTCATGGAGACAAAATAACGGCTAAGCGCTCCACCGCCAGTAGCCAGGCGACCGGCTTGCTGACCGCTAGCCACCGGTTAGTCCGCGGTGACCGGTTCGCTGTCGGGTGGCGGCAGGCACGGCGCGGAGCTGACCGCCGAAGATGTCGGAAAAATCCGCTGTTCGGGTGGCCCGGTCATCCGCCGAAGACCCGACGGACCACCCGCTCGCTGGCGTGCCCGTCCTCCAGCGAGCAGAACCGCTCCCGGAACCGGGCCCGCATCGCGGCCGCGCCGGCGCTCGTCACCTGCCCGCCGCGGAACGCCTCGACCAGTTCCGCGAAGGACGTGGCGAACGTGCCGGCGTGCTCGGTGGCCAGATCGAAGGAGACGCCGCGGACCGCGCGGTAGACCTCCCAGTCCGGCGCGAAGATCACCAGGGGCCGGTCCAGCACCGCGTAGTCGAACATCACCGAGGAGAAGTCGGTGATCATGACGTCCGAGGCCAGGCTGAGCCGCTCGATCGACGGGTGCCGGGACACGTCGAGCACCCGGGGATGCCGGGGCGGGAAGCCCAGCGAGTCGTAGAAGTAATGCCCGCGCAGCAGCACCCGGGTGTCCGGGCCGAGCGCCTCGGCCAGCTCGTCCACGTCCAGCACCGGGGTGAAGACCGGATGCCACTCGCGGTGCGTGGGCGCGTAGAGCACCACCCGTTCGTGCGGGGCGAGGCCGAGCTCGGCCCGGGCCGCCGCGGTGTCCTCGGCGGTGGCCAGCGCCAGCCGGTCGTTGCGCGGGTAACCGGTCTCCAGGGTCTCCCCGCTGATCGGGAACTGCCGGTCCCAGAGCAGTGTGGTGTGCCGGTTCGCGGTCACGCTGAAGTCCCACTTGGCGATGTTGCGGCGCATCCGCTCGATGTCGAAGCCGCCCAGCGAGGCCGGGAACCGCGGCTGGTCCAGGCCCATCGTCTTGAGCGGGGTGCCGTGGTGGGTCTGCACGTGCACCTGGCCGCGGCGCTTGACCACGTACGGCGGGAAGGTGGCGTTGTTGATCAGGTACTTGGCGCGGGCCAGGGCGCGGTAGTACGCCCGGGTGCCGGGCCGGACCACCGGCACGCCATCGGGCACCTCCCGGCCGCCGCGCCGGACCACCCAGACGCCGCGGACCCGCGGGACCAGCTCGGCGGCCTTCTCGTAGACGGCCGCCGGGTTGCAGGCGTAGCCGCGGTACCAGTACGCGGCGTACACCGCGAGGTTCTCGTCGATCGGGCGGCGCAACTGGGCCTGGTAGTAGAGCCGGAGCAGGGCCTTGCGCAGGGTGCGGCGGCCGCGGCCGAGCGGGCCGCGCAACCGGCCCGGCAGCGCGTGGAGCGCCCGCCACAGCCGGTACGTCCGGTAGGCGTCCCAGGCCAGCAGCCGCAGGCGCACGCCGTCCAGTGGGCCGACCCGGTGCCGGCGCAGCAGGGCGGCGATCCGGCCGAACAGCGCGCGCCGGTCGCCGGGCGGGACCATCCCGCGCCCCAGCACGCCGAGCAGGTCGTCGACCGCCCGGACCAGCGTCCGGGGGCCGGCGCCGGGCAGGGCCAGCACGTGCTCGTACTGGGTGACCGCGTCGGCGTGCGCCGGGGACGGGGTGCCACGCAGCGCGCCCGGCCGGTCCGGGCGGAACACGTAGCAGGCGTGCTCGACGGTGCCGGCGGTCGTGGCGGCGGCCAGCACCTGGTAGGCGAAGGCGACGTCCTCGTAGCGGCCCGGCCGGAACCGGATGCCGGCGTCGAGCAGGAACTGCCGCCGCACGATCAGGCCGCCCAGCGGGACCGGTGGCGCGGCCAGTGCGGCCGGCCCGACCGGCACCCCGGCCGGCGCCGTCCACCGGCGCACCGTGCGGTTCCACAGCTCCCGGGCCACCCCGACGACGAGCAAGTCGGGTTTCTCCGCGGCGAGCCGCTCGGCGATCACCGGGAGGGCGCCGGGCACCACCCGGTCGTCGCCGTCGACGAACCACACGTAGTCGCCGGTGGCCCGGTCGAGGCCGGTGTTACGGGCCTCGCCGGGACCGCCGGTGCTCGCCCGGTGCACGACGACCAGGCGCGGTTCGCCGGCCGCGCGCTCGTCGAGCAGGGCGCCGCAGTGATCGGGTGACGCGTCGTCGACGGCCACCAGCTCGAGCGCCGCGCCGTGCTGGTGACACAGCAGCGAGTCCAGGCACTCGGTGAGGTATCCCTGAACCCGCCACGCCGTGGTCACCACGGTGAGCGCAACGCTCATCCGGCGTCCGCGATCACCTTGTCCATCACGTCCATGATCTGCTGCGAGGTGGTGCCGTCGCCGTACGGGTTGGCGATGGTCGCCATCCGCTGGTACTCCTCCGGGTCGTCGAGCAGGCGCGCGGCCTCCCGCACGATGTCCTCGCGGCCGGTGCCGACCAGGCGCAGCGTGCCCGCCGCGACGCCCTCCGGGCGCTCGGTGGTGTCCCGCAGCACCAGCACCGGCTTGCCGAGGCTGGGCGCCTCCTCCTGGATGCCGCCGCTGTCGGTCATCACCAGGTGCGAGCGGCTCAGGATGTTGTGGAAGTCGGTGGTGCCGAGCGGCTCGATCACCCGGATGTTCGAGGAGGTGAGGTACTCGTCGGCGGCCCGGCGCACCACCGGGTTCATGTGGATCGGGTAGACCAGCCGGTGCGTCTCGGCGTAGCGCTCCGCGACGTCGTTGATCGCCGAGAACATCTGGCCGAGCTCGGAGATGTTCTCCCGGCGGTGGACCGTGATCAGGACCAGCTTGCGGTCGCCGACCTCGTCCAGCACCGGGTGGGTGTAGTCGTCGCGGACCGTGTAGCGCAGCATGTCGATGGCGCTGTTGCCGACCACGAAGATCCGCGACGGGTCCTTGCCCTCGCGCTCCAGGTTGCCCCGGGTCACCTCGGTCGGGGTGAAGTGGTAGTCGGTCAGCACCCCGGTGAGCTGGCGGTTCATCTCCTCCGGGTACGGCGAGTACTTGTTGAAGGTGCGCAGCCCGGCCTCGACGTGGGAGAGCGGCACCTGCCGGTACAGCGCGATCAGGCTGCCGGCCAGGGTGGTCGAGGTGTCCCCGTGCACGAACAGGTGATCCGGCTTCACCTGGGCGACGACCTGGTCCAGCGGGCTCAGCGTGCGGGCCAGGATGTCGGCCAGCGTCTGCTGCTGCGTCATGATCTTCAGGTTGAAGTCGGCAGCCATGCCCATCTCGTCGAGCAGCTGGTCGAGCATCTCCCGGTGCTGGCCGGTGTTCACCACGACCACGTCGTGCGAGCGGCGGCGCGCCTCCATGATCACCGGGTACAGCTTGATGAACTCCGGGCGCGTCCCGAAGACGAACATCAGCTTGCTCACTTGGCGGTACCCTCCAGGACGGCGTCGATGATGCGCTTACGGTTCTGCCGGTCCTCGTACGCGAAGAACCCGTCCGCGGCGCGGACCTTCTCGTCCTCGTTCCGGAAGCCGCGCTCCGCGGCCGCCACCAGCGCCGCCACCGCGGCGGCGGGGTCCTCGACCCGGGTGCCCAGCTCGGCGTAAAGGTCCAGGTCGGCGCCCGTGTTGGTGCTGTGCTTCTGCAGCTCCGGGAACGTGTAGTAGACCACCGGGCGGCGCAGGTACAGCATGTCGAACGAGATCGTCGAGTAGTCGGTGACCAGCATCCGGGCCGCCGACAGCAGCTCGGCGAAGCTCGGCACCTCGCTGAACTTGACCACCTCGACGTGCTCGTCCTCGTCGAAGCAGTGCGCGAACTGGCTGATGCTGGAGTGCAGCACGAGCTTCAGGCGCACCCCGGCCGCCGTCATCGCGTTCCGGACCGCCGGGTCGTGGATCAGCTGGTGCCAGTTGCGGAAGAACTCCGAGTCCCGGAACTCGGCCTCGGTCGCCTCCGCCAGGAACGACCGCCAGGTCGGGCTGACCAGCACGTAGTCGCCGTCCTTGGCCTCCAGCAGGTCGTGCCGGGCCAGGCCGGTGAGCTTGACCTGGTTCGGCCCGAGGCCGTAGCGCACGTTGTTGATCACGCTGTCGAACTCGCGTTTCGCCGACGCGCAGAACAGGTGGTACTTCTTGGCGCCGAGCCAGCCGGACAGGTCCGAGCGGATGATGCCGTGCTGCAGGAAGACCAGCTTGTAGCGCGGCTTGCCCTCGTTCACGCCGTACGAGGCCCACGGCTTGATGATCACGTCGTCGACGTGCGAGGCGAAGAAGTACTCGCAGTTGTAGTGCAGCCGCCAGTGCTCCAGCGAGTTGTACGCGATCACGTTGAAGCCGTCGGCGATCAGCCGCTGGTAGTCCGGGCTGTCCTGGCGGATCACGAAGGCGATCTTGTCGTGGATCCGGTTGTCCCGGACGTACCGGTAGAGGGCCTCGCCGTTGTCGGCGGCCTTCTCCCGGCGGTCCATGAAGACCCAGTACCCGTTCGGGGCGCCGGCCAGGTTCTTCCGGATCCGGGTGGCCCACAGCTTGCCCAGGCCACCCTCCTCGCGGGCCGCCTTGCGGCTGAGGCCGACCAGGTTCGACGCCTTCAGGGCCAGCTTGACCGGGCGGCGCTCCATGTCCTTGAGGCGCTTGGCCTGCACCCGGTTGCGGCGGTTGGCGGCGCCGGTGCGCAGGTTCATGAAGAACAGCATCAGCTGGCTGTACTGCCGGTCGCGGATCAGCTCGACGATCCGCCGGTCGTTGTTGTTGGCGGTCAACAGCAGCCGGTCGAAGCCGAACGCCTCGCAGGCCTCGCGGCACAGCTCCAGCGCCTGGTCGGTCAGGCCCGGGTCCAGCAGCAGCAGCTTGGGCAGGTAGAAGGTGCGCAGCAGGGCCGCCACCCGGTACGCCACGATGGCCTCGTTGAAGTACACCGAGAGGGCGTCGTCGAGGCCCGCGAAGATCGGCACCAGGTCCTCGTAGACCTTGATCCGGATCTTGCTGGTGATGCTGCCGGTACGCGCCACCGTGTACAGGTAGACCACGTCGTTGATCTTGGTGATCTTCTGCGAGAGCAGCAGGTACTTCTTGTCGAAGATCTCGTCCTCGCTGCTGCTGACGCCCTCCAGGAAGCGCAGCCCGTACTGCTCGATCAGGTCACGCCGGTAGATCGTCTTGAGGATGACCGGGCGCTGCGAGAGCAGGTCCAGCTTGACCTCGTACGAGTTCTGGTTGACGTACGGCTTCTCGGCCATCCAGTCGACCCAGACCGGGTTCTTCCCGTCGGACTTCTCCTTGACGCCGTACCGGGTGGCGATGACGACGTCGCTGCCGTACTTCTCGATGCTCTGCAGCAGCTTGCTGTAGCCGTCCTTGTAGATCCGGTCGTCCGGGTCCATGAAGATGACGTACTCGCTGGTGGCGCGCTCGAGACCGGCGTTACGCGGCCGGCCGGGGCCACCGGAGCCCTTGTCGAAGGTGATCGGGAAGAAGTTGTCCGGGTACCGCTTCTGGTACTCCTGGATGATCTCCCAGGTCCGATCCGTGGAGCCGTCGTTGACCGGGATCACCTCGAACTGGGCAAACGCGGATTGCCGGACGATGGACTCGAACGCGTCCTCGATGAAGGCATCGACGTTGTAACACGCCATGATGATCGAAACCTTGAACAACGAAACTCCTTGTACCCGATCCGACCGGGTAGACGTTGATGGCCTGGGCCTCACCGGGAGGCGCGCACCGTCACGGCAGCTCGAAGGGAGACCGGAAGGGATAGTACGCGCTCAGGAAGCCGGTCAGCAGATTCGCCTGCTGTTCCGGTGACACGTCGCTCTCCACCGTGTCGTTGAGGCAGAACACCTGGTATGGCCGCTTCTTCAGGGTCATCGCGAAATGCTCGTCGGTGTGCGGCTGGGACAGGTCCCGGTACATGAACTTGATCTCACCGATCACCGCGCGACCGGTCAGGTACGCCCAGTGTTGCTGCAGCGAGGAGAGCACCGCCACGTCGTCGGGGTGGCGGAACTGGTGTGCGGCGGTGGCCGCCAGCGCCTCCGGGTAGCGCTCCTCGATCTCGGCGAGCACGCTGCGGCGCGCGGCGTGCGGCGTGTGCTTCATCTTGTACGCGGTACGCCGCCCGAACTCCCGCTCGATGATCGCCCGGTTGTTCTTGCCGGCCGCCATCACCGGCGGCTCGTCCGGGTCCGGGGACCCGCCGTCCACCCGGAAGGTGGAAAGGAAGAACCGGCTCTGCCCGGACGCGGTGAAGAAGAACCCGGGCTGCAGCGGCTGGCCCAGGAAGACGTCGTCGTTCATGTAGATGAAGTGCTCGGCGAGACCCTCGATGCGGTGCAGCTGGGTCTCGATGGCCATCGAGTTGAACGTCGGCAGCTTCCCGGCGGTCCCGAACAGCTCCTTGTGGCTCACCACGGTGACCTTGGCGTTCGTGGTGTCCAGCCAGGCCGGCACCTGGTCGTCGGTGACCAGGAAGATCCGGCGCACCCAGGGCGCGTACATGTGCAGCGAGCGCAGCGAGTACCGCAACTCGTCCCGGGAGATGTAGCGGGCCAGGTTGGCGGCCTGGTCGTTGCCGCCGGCCCAGCCGTTCTCGCCGAGCGCCGCGTTCTTGCGCGCCAGCCAGGCCGGGTCACCGCCGTCCACCCAGGTGTAGACGACGTCGATCGGGAAGTCGACGTGGTCGATCGGCGGCGTCAGGAACGACTGCCTGGTCGGGTAGCGCCGGGACGCTCCGGCGCCGATCTCCCGGAAGTCGCTGAAGGTGCTCTCGTCCGCCTCGACCACCGGGTCGGCGATCGGGACCACCTCGGTGGACCGGTTGTACCGCGGGCCGGCCAGGTGGTCCGGGAACTCCGCCCAGAACTCCACCTCGCAGGCGTGCTGGCGGCCCAGCAGCAGGCTCCGGGACGCGTCGGTGACCGGCCAGTAGACGGCGGTCGCCACCGGCTCCGGCGCGAGCTCCTCGGCCGGGCCCCCGGCGTTGTCGGCGCGGGCCGGCCCGGGCCGGGTCGGCGCGTTGATCGCGCGGCCGGTCGGCACCTTCTTGTTCGCCGGCGCGACCGGCGGGATCGGCGAGCCGGGCACCATCGCGGTCACCGTCCAGCGGCGCTCCGGCAGCACCGGCTGCACCTCGGCACCGGACGCGGCCAGCTCGGCCAGGACCCGCTCGGCCCGCGGCCGGAACGACTCGGCGACGGCCACCACGGTGCGTTCGAACTGGTTGGCCGGCACCCGGAACCAGGGCACCCCGGCGGCGTCCAGCGCGTCGGCCACCCGGTCCAGGTTGGCGGCGCGGACCGACACCGGGGTGGCCTCGGGCTCGATCCGGGCCAGGTCGATCTGCCGGGGACCACGAGACTGGGGCGGTGCGAGCTTGTTACGCGCCGCCTCCGGGAGGACCCGGCCGAGCCAGCGGCGCACCGGACGGGGAACCACCGTCCGCGCAACAGTGATGGGGCGCAGCACCTCTGTCGTCCTCTCCCCCGACCACGACGGGGTCCCGTTCACGGGTGACCGGCACTCGATCCGCTGGGGCGGTTGCCCGGCAGATCGACGAGTCTACGGTCGTCGCGGGCCACCGCGCCTCGCGAGCATGACGTCGAGACCGGATGGCAGGGAGCGCCACCCCCGATCACCCCGCGATCATCTCATCCGTCGGCAACCCCCCGGCAGGACCCCCTTGGGGTGCAGTTAATCGGCTCTTCGCCGCGCCTGACCAGTCTTGCGATAAAATCCGACCCTCGCGTACGCCCTGCTCACGGTGCCCGCCGCCGACGGTGGTCAACCGCCGATCACGAGGCGCCGGATGCCCGGCAGATTCGCCGGATCGGTGACCCGCCGGCCGTCCACCAGCACCCGCACGCCGGGCAGGTCGGCCGGGGTGAGCGCGCGGTACTCGGCGTGGTCGGCCTGCACGATCGCCGCCTCGGCCGCCTCCCCGGTCCAGGGCGGCAGGCCGAGGGCGGTCAGCTCGGCGGCCGAGAACATCGGATCCGACACGTACGGCGTGGCCCCGCGCCGCCGCAACTCCGCCACCGTGGGGAACACCCCGGAGAACGCCGTCTCCTTCACCCCGCCCCGGTACGCCGCCCCGAGCACCAGCACCGTCTGGCAGGCCAGGTCACCCACGGCGGCCTCGAGCAGGTCCACCGCGTACCCGGGCATCCCGGCGTTCGCCTCCCGGGCGGCCCGGACCACCGTGGCGGCCGGGTCGTTCCACAGGTACAGCCGCGGGTAGACCGGGATGCAGTGCCCGCCGACGGCGATCCCCGGCGTGTGGAGGTGGCTGTACGGCTGCGTGTTGCACGCCTCGATCACGGTCTGGACGTCGATGCCGAGCGTGTCGGCGTACCTGGCGAACTGGTTGGCCAGCCCGATGTTCACGTCCCGGTACGTCGTCTCGGCCAGTTTCGCCAGTTCGGCGGCCTCGGCGCTGCCCAGGTCCCAGACACCGTTGGGCCGGGGCAGACCGGCGCGCTCGTCGAAGTCCAGCACCGCCCGGTAGAACGCCACCCCGCGCGCCGCCGACGTGGCGTTCACCCCGCCCACCAGCTTGGGATACCTGCGCAGGTCGGCGAAGACCCGGCCGGTGAGCACCCGCTCCGGGCTGAACACCAGGTCGAAGTCCTCCCCGGCGACCAGGCCGGAGCCCTCCCGCAGCAGCGGCGCCCAGCGCTGCCGGGTGGTGCCGACCGGCAGCGTCGTCTCGTAGCTGACCAGCGTCCCGGGGCGCAGCCCGCGGGCGATGTCCCGGGTGGCCGACTCCATCCAGCCGAAGTCCGGCTGCCCGGCGACGTCCACGAAGAGCGGCACCACCACCACGACCGCGTCCGACTCGGCGACCGCCGCGCTGGTGCCGGTGGTCGCGGTGAGCAGGCCGGCGCTGACCGCCTCCTTGAGCCGCACGTCCAGGTCGGCCTCGCCGGGGAACGGGACCAGGCCGTCGTTGACCGCCCGGACGGTCGGCTCGGCCACGTCGGCGCCGAACACGGTGTGCCCCTTGCCCGCGAACTGGACGGCGAGCGGCAGCCCGATCTTGCCCAGGCCCACCACGCAGATCCTCATCCGGCCCTCTCCTCCAGCAGTCCCCGGTAGACGTCGATCAGCACCTCCGCCTGGGTGTCCCAGGTCCAGGTGTCGAGCAGGCCGGGCTTCTCGTACGCCGCCCGGTAGCGCACCGGGTCGGCCAGCACCTGCCGCACCGCCCGCAGGTAGTCGTCGAGTTCCCGGGCCTGGAAGACCTCGCCCTGGCCGGTCTCGCGGACCGTCGCGGCCATCGTCCGCACGTCGCTGACCACCAGCGGCAGCCGGGCGTGCGAGTACTCGAAGAACTTGGTGATCAGCGCGATCTCGTGGTTCGGCCAGTGGTGGATCGGGATCACCCCGGCGTCCGCGCCGGCCAGCATCGGCACCACCTGCCAGTGCGGCACGTAGGGCAGCACGTGCACCCGGTCCCGGACGCCGAGTTCCTCGGCCCGCCGGCCCAGCCCGGTCAGGTACGCGCCGTGGTGGTTGTTGGTGACCAGCGCGACGTGCACGCCGGGCTGCCGGGGCAGCGCCTCGACCATGATGTCCAGCCCGCGCTGCGGTGCCGCGGCGCCGCTGTAGACCAGCAGCGGGGTGTCCGGGCCGATCCCGCACGTCGCGCGCAGGTCGGCACCCGGCTGGCCGGCGGGCTCGTCCGGCCCGTGGTCGACGGCCGGCGCGTTGAGGATCACCCGTGGCCGGCGAGGCAGGTCGTGCGCGGTGCGCAGCATGCCGGCCAGGTCGTCGGAGACGGTGGTGACGGCGTCGGCGTACGGCGCGTACTCCCGCTCGTGCGCCATGTGCCCGAGCCGCCAGCGGGCGTGCTCGGTCCACGGCCGGACACCCGGCAGGAACTCGTGCGCGTCCCAGACCAGCTTGACGTCCCGCCCCCCGGCCCGCGCCCGGATCTTGGCCCGGGCGCCGACGCCGAGCATCCGGAAGTCGTTGGCGTGGATCAGGTCCGGCGCCAGCTCGTCGACGACCTTTCCGTACGCCAGCTCCCAGTCCCACAGCCCGGGCTCGATCCGCCGCCACGACCGATCGCCCAGCGCGGCCCGCCAGAACCAGGTGTACAGCCGGTCCACCGGGGTGTCCAGCCGCTTGCGGGCGGCCCGCGACCGGGTGGTCTGCCGCCGTCGCAGGCTCACCCACTTGCCGGTGGCCCGGGCCGCCAGCGACTCGGCGCGCAGCAACGCGGCGGGCAGCCCGCGGGGCTCCATCGCCCGGCGTACCCGCAGGTCGGCCCGCCACGCCTTGATCGCCTGGGCCCGCCGCGCGCCCACCCCGGTCGGCGGGTACGCCAGCGGCGCCACCACCCAGCGCCGGCGGAACTCGTGCGGGCGCTTGTGCAGCGGGGTGGGCATCGGCAGCAGCCGGACCCGGGCCGGGCCGAGGGTCCAGGTGTGCTCCGCGCCGTCCGGCGAGCGGCCCAGCAGGATCACCTCGAAGCCGGCCTCGGCGGCCGATCGGGCCTGCTTCTGCACCCGCGAGTCGCCGTTCACCCCGTTGTCGACGAGCATGACGATCCGCCGTCCGGCCGGGCCGGTCGCGGCCAAGTCCATCGCGCTCTCTTTCCGTCGAAAAACCGCACGGGGCTGCGTAAAACGTATGATTCTGGAACAAAGGTAACCGCCGAACAGGGCACCCTCCGGCTACGACATGAGCTGAACCACGATGGAAAAATCGCACCACTCGATCGGCCGGCGCTGGGCCCGGGTGACCGGGCCGCGCCGGCGCCCCGGCCACGGCCGGCCGCACGCGTACTACCTGGCGATCGGGTTCCCGCCGGCCGCCAAGAGCTCGGCGTACCGGATGCGCGAGACCGCCAACCAGCTGTACGCGCACGGCTGGGACGTGACGGTGCTGACCATCTGCCAGGAGGCCTGGGAACGCGAGTTCGGCCTGGACCACAGCCTGTCCGCGGACGTGCACCCGGCGATCCGGGTGGTCGAGCTGCCGCTGCGGCGCGAGGAGCTGGACACCGAGATCCGCCACTTCTCCAGGGCCCGCTCCCTCGACCCGGCGGCCTGGGCGGCCGAGGTCCGGCAGCGGCGCCTGGCCGTCTTCCCGGAGCCGTCGTTCGGCGGCTGGGCGCCCGCGCTGACCGAGGCGATCCTGCGGCTGCACCGGCGCGACCCGGCCGACCTGCTGGTCACCACCTGCGCGCCGTACGTGACCCTGGCACCCACCTGGGCGCTGTGGGAACGGCACCGGGTGCCGTACGTGGTGGACTTCCGGGACGGCTGGTCGATCGACGTGCTCGGCGGCGAGGTGGCCTTCCCGCCCGGCTCGATCGCCGGGCGCTGGGAGAGCCGGGTGCTCGGCTCGGCCCTGGAGGTGTGGACGGTCAACGACCCCATCGCCGGGCACTACCGCCGGCGCTACCCGGCCGTCGCCGCCCGGGTGCACGTGGTGCGCAACGGGTACGACGACGACAGCGTGCCGCGCGGGTTCCGTGCCCCGGACCCGGAACGCGGGCTGCGCTTCGGTTACCTGGGGACGATCACCTTCCCGGTGCCGCTGCTCGGCGCGGTGCTGGACGGCTGGCGGATCGCCCGGGCGGAGGACCCGCTGCTCGCCAACGCCGGCTTCGAGCTGCGCGGGCACATCGGGGCCGGTGCGGCACGCGAGGACAACGCGTACGCGGAGATGCTGCGCGCGGCCGGGCCGGACGGCGTGCGGTTCGGCGGGCCGGTGCCGAAGGCGGAGGTGGCCGCCGTCTACGGCGAGTGGGACGCGCTGGTCCTGATCGTCCCCGGCGGCCGGTACATGACCTCGGGGAAGGTGTACGAGGCGTACGCCAGCGGGCTGCCGGTGGTCTCCGCGCACGAGCCGGAGCACGACGCGTCGTTCGTGCTGGACGGCAACCCGCTCTGGACCGGCGCGGCCGGGCCGGACGCCGACCGGCTGGCCGAGTCGTTCAAGACCGCCGCCAAGCTGGCCCTGACCGCCACCCCCGGGCAGCGGGCGGCCACCCGGGCGGCGGCCGCCCGGTTCGCCAGGGCCGCGCAGCTCGCGCCGGCCGTCCGCCGGGTCACCGAGGCGGTCCGGTGACCCGGGTCCTGATCGTCAGCAACGGGGTGCCCGGTCGGCCCGCCGTGCTCGCCGACACCCTGCGGCGGCTGCGCGCGTCGGGCGCCCTGATCACCCTGGCCGCCGGCGCCCCGGCCGAGCGGATCGCGCTGCCCGGCGGCGGTGCGACGGTGCACGCCATCCGCACGGCCAGACAGCTGCCCCGGCCGGACAAGCGGGCGTACCCGGACGCCGGGAAGGGCCGCAAGCTCTGGCTGCGCGCCCGGCACGACCGCCGGCTGCGGTCCCTGGCCCGGGCGGCCGACGTGCTGGTCGCGCTGGATCCGCACGCGGTGCACACGGTCTGGCAGCTCGCCCGGCGCCACCGGGCCGCCGACGCGGTCAACGGGCTGACCCCGGCGCTGCGGGCGGTGGCCGCGCGGGCCGGCGCGCCCGGCCGGTACCGGCTGCGCCGATTGCTGCGCCCGGGACCGTCCCCGGCGGTGGCCGCCGAGGCACTCGGCGAGCGGGCCGACCGGCTGGTGGAACGGGTGGCCCGGAAGGGATCCGGGCGCCGGGTGCTGCGCGACCCACACGGCCGGCGGGCCTGGCGGCTGCTGCTCGGCGCCCCGCTGCTCGGCGACGCACGGCGGCTGCGGTGGACCGAACGGGTCGCCGGGCGGCTCGTGGAGCTGGGGCTGCCGGACGAGGCGGGACTGGTCCGGGCGGCGGCCGCCCGGCGCGCCCGGCCCACCGTGGCCGTCGCCGACAGCCTGGAGACGGCGGCACAGGCGGAGTTCGCGGCCGGCCGGATCCCGGTGTTCCTGCGCGCCGCGGCGGCCGCCCAGCTGCGCCTGGCCGACCTGGCGCTGGCCCGGGACGACCTGACCGAGGCGACCCGGCGGTTCGCCAAGGTCATTCCGCTGCTGTTCCACCGGGCGGTGCACTTCGACTCGCTGGAGTCGCCGAGCGCGCGGGATCCGTACCGGAATCTCGGCGATCTGCACGCCAGCGCGACCGGGAGGGCACTCGCCGCCCCGCGCGGCCGGCGGGTCCCGGCGGCGCCGCCGCCGGACGGACGGCCGCACCGGCTGCTCTTCGTCACGCACACCAACGTCTACTTCCTCACCGAGATCATCGAGCGGTACCGGGCCCATCCGGACGTCGAGGTGCGTCACCTGGAACTCACCGCCGATCCGGCGGCCACCCTGCTCAGCAAGCGGACCGGCCGGCTGATCCGGCACCAGCTCGGCGGCGCCTCGGACTACGGCGACGCGCTGCGCGAGGTGTTCGCGCCGGACCTGGCGTGGGCCGACACCGTCTTCGTCGACTGGTGCCTGGGCCACGCCGCGATGCTGGCCACCCTCGATCCCGGCCCGGCCCGGGTGATCGTCCGGCTGCACAGCTACGAGGCGTTCACCGTCTTCCCGCACCTGCTCGACCTGTCCCGGGTGGACGACCTGGTGTTCGTCTCCGAGCCGCTGCGCGAGTTCGCCACCGCGGCGATCCCCCGGCTGCGGCAGCCGGGCGCACCGCGTACCCCGGTGCTCACCAACGCGGCCCGGCTGGACCGGTACCGCCTGCCGAAACCGGACACCGCCCGGTTCACCCTGGGCCTGGTCGGGGTGGGCGCGATCGCCAAGGACCCGCGCTGGGCCCTGCGGGTGCTGCGCGAGCTGCGCCGGCACGACGAGCGGTACCGGCTGATGCTGATCGGCAAGGAGCTGGACGAGGGACCGAACGCGGTCTCGGCCGCCTACTTCGCCGGGTACGCCGCCGAGCTGGCCGAGCTGGACGGGCGCGGCGCGCTGGTGCGTGCCGGACAGACCGACGACGTGCCGGGCGCGCTCACCGAGGTCGGCGTGGTGCTGAGCACGTCGGTCCGGGAGAGCTTCCACCTGGGCCTGATCGAGGGGGCGGCCAGCGGGGCGGTGCCGGTGGTCCGGGACTGGCCGTTCTTCGCCGGGCAGCGGGCCGGCGCGCGGAGCATCTTCCCGGCCGGCTGGGTGGTGCGCGACCCGGCCGAGGCGGTCCGGCGGATCCTGGCCGAGACCGCCACCGCGGCGATCTGGCGGGCGGCCGGCGCGGCCGCCGCCGAACACGCCCTGGCCACCTGGGACTGGTCGGTGACCGCCGGCGGCTACGACGAGCTGATCCTGGGTACCCGGCTCACCCGCGCCGCAGCGTCCGGCGCAGCCGGGCGGCCACCCGCCGCACGGTGATCGGCCGGACCTCCACCCCGACCCGGTCGTCCGGCCCGCGCACCACGGCGACCAGGAAGAACCGCCCGCCGACCCGGTGCAGCCGGCGGCCCGCCGCGGAGACGTCGGCGGCGGTCACCGGGTACTTCAGCGTTCCCCGCCGGAACGTGATGTCCCGGAACCGGCCGTGCGACTCGCCGCGTACCAGGTCGTCGACCGGGATCACGGCGCCGGCCGTGGCCCGGCTCAGCTCGGCCGGCACGCTGGGCCCGCGCCGCACCTTCACCACCGGCGCCGGCTCGCCGGCCTGCCGCGGGATCCAGGTGGGCCAGCGCAGCAGCAGCGCCGGGCGGCCGTCCGGGCCGCGGCCCCAGCCGACCACCGCCGGGCCGTCCTGCCGGTCGATCGCGAGGACCTCGGCGGTGGCGTCGAACCACTCGTCCGGGAAGTCCCGGCCGGCGGCCCGGAAGCCGGGGAACGCCACGTAGTAGCGGCCGGCCTCGGCGACCGCCGGGCGCAGCCGGTGCTCGGCGTAGTGCCGGGCCACCGCCAGCACGTCGGCGACGGTGCCGTGCTGGGCCAGGCTGATCGCCGCCCGGTGCCGGACCGGCAGGGCGCGCCGGGCCTCCTCGGTCAGGTACGCGCCGGCCAGCGCGCCGACACCCCGGTGGACGGCCTCCCGGTCGGCCGGGCCCGCCGCCAGGAAGCGCTCGCCGAGCAGTTTGCCGACCTCCCAGGAGAAGTGCCGGACCAGCAGGTTGTGCCGGGCGCGCGGCTCGGTGACCAGATCGGCGGCCCGGGCCAGCAGCAGCGCGGTGTCGTGCAGCAGCCGGGTGACCGGGGTCCGGAAGGTGATGTTGCTGGCGTCGGTGCGGCGGATCGCGTAGTAGAAGTCGTAGCCGGTGCGCACCGCGATCCGCCGGGCGGCGAGCACCGCCCGGATCGTGAACGGCTGGTCCGAGCAGGACGCCATGTCCTCCGGGAACCGGATCCGGTGCTCCTCGATCAGCGCCCGGCGGAACAGCTTGGTGTTGGAGAGCGCCCAGGCCAGCGGCGAGCCGGCCAGGGTGATCGCGTCCCGGTCGCCGCCGGCGAAGACCGACTGGTCGACGCGCCGGCCGCCGGCCCCGACCAACCGGCCCAGCACGATGTCGGCGCCCGTCTCGTCGGCCGCCGCCACCAGCCGCTCCAGGGCCTGCGGGCCGAGCCGGTCGTCGGCGCCGACGAAGAAGACGTAGCGCCCGGTGGCCCGCTCCAGCGCCCGGTTGCTGGGACCGGCCGGCCCGCCGGAGTTCGGCTGGCGCAGCACGGTCAGGGTCCGCGGGAACCGGGCCGCCCAGGCGTCCAGCTCGGCACCGCCGCCGTCGGTGGAGCCGTCGTCGACGGCGATCACCTGGAGCCGGTCGGTACCGATGGTCTGGGTGAGGATCGACTCCAGGCACCCGGTCAGATAGGGCATCGTGTTGTAGACCGCGACCACCACCGTCACGTCCGGAACCGGTGCGGTCACTAGCTCACGCGTTCCGTGAGCCATTCCCGCGGCGACGGCGACCGGTGCGGATGCGCGGCGACCGGGTCCGGCGCCTCGACCGGCACGTCCACGGTGCCGCCCTCGCGGGCCGAGCGCAGCAGCGCCTCGGCCACCTCCACGGTCCGCGTCGCCTGGCGCAGGGTGACCGTGTCCCGGGATTCGCCGAGCACCGCGTCCCGGAACCGTTCGTGCTCCACCAGCAGCGGCTCCCGCTTCGGGATGGCGTAGCGGACCATGTCGCCCTCGGCGACGCCCCGGAAGGTGCGCAGCGCCTCCCATTCGGTACCGATCGCGCCGTTGGCGTAGAAGGTGAGGTCGGCGGTGAGCGTGTCGGCCACGAAGCTGCCCCGCTCGCCGGTGATCACGGTGAACCGCTCCTTGAACGGGCTCAGCCAGTTGACCAGGTGGTTGGCCATCAGGCCGCCCGCCAGGCCGGCCACCGCCGACACCATGTCCTCGTGTGGGCGGCCGCTGCGGGCGGCGGTCCGGGCCGCCACCTGCAGGTAGGACCGGCCGGTCACCCAGGCGGTCAGGTCGATGTCGTGGGTGGCCAGGTCCATCACCACCCCGACGTCGGCGATCCGCCCCGGGAACGGCCCCTGCCGGCGGGTCACGATCTGATAGATCTCGCCCAGCTCGCCGCCCTCCAGCCGGGCCCGCAGGCTCTGCAGGGCCGGGTTGTAGCGCTCGATGTGCCCGACCGCGCCGACCAGTCCCCGGCTCGCGAACGCGTCGGCCAGCCGCCGGGCGGCCGGCACCGACGGCGCCAGCGGCTTCTCGATCATCGTGTGCACGCCGGCCTCGGCCAGCCGCAGGCCGATCTCCTCGTGCAGCGCGGTCGGCACGGCCAGCACCGCGTAGTCGATGCCGAGCGCGAGCAGATCGCCCAGCTCGCGGACCACCGGTACGCCGTAGGGCCCGGTCGTCGCGGGCGCCGGGTCGAGCACGCCGGCCAGTTCGACGCCGGCCAGCGCGTGGAGCACCCGGGCGTGGTGGCGGCCCATCGCGCCCAGCCCGATCAGGCCGGCCCGCAGCGCCGGCCGGCTCACGCCGGCACCGCGGCGCTGTTCACGGCCTCGGCGATCCGCTCCAGCTCGGCCCCGGTCAGGGTGGGGAAGACCGGCAGGGAGACGACCTCGGCGGCCGCCAGGTCGGTTTCCGGCAGGTGGGTGGTGCCGTTCGCGTACGGCCGGAGCCGGTGGATCGGCGTCGGGTAGTACACCGCGTTACCCACCCCACGCTCGGTGAGCGCGGCCCGGAACGCGTCCCGGCTCCCCGGCACCCGCACCGTGTACTGGTGGTAGACGTGCCGCGCGCCGGCCGCCACCGGCGGGGTGAGCACACCGGCCAGGTGCTCGTCGAGGAACGCCGCGTTGGCCCGCCGCCGCTCGGTCCACCCGGCCAGCCGGCCCAGCTGCACCCGCCCGATCGCCGCGGCCACGTCGGTGAGCCGCAGGTTCGCGCCCACCACCTCGTTCTGGTACCGCTGCTCCATCCCCTGGTTGCGCAGCAGCCGCAGCCGCCGGGCCAGCTCCGGGTCGGCGGTGGTGATCATGCCGCCTTCCAGCGAGTGCATGTTCTTGGTCGGATAGAAGCTGAAGCAGCCGGCCACGCCGAACGCGCCGGCCGGGACGCCGTGCAGGGCGGCGGCGTGCGCCTGGGCGGCGTCCTCCACCACGGCCAGGCCGTGCC
Source organism: Actinoplanes oblitus (assembly GCF_030252345.1). Taxonomy (NCBI): domain Bacteria; kingdom Bacillati; phylum Actinomycetota; class Actinomycetes; order Micromonosporales; family Micromonosporaceae; genus Actinoplanes; species Actinoplanes oblitus. The sequence goes on from NZ_CP126980.1 coordinate 9,083,705, forward strand.
GGGCGGCGAGCGGCATGATCCGGTCCATCGCGGCCGGGTGGCCGTACAGGTGGACCGGCATGATCGCGACGGTCCGGCTGGTGATCGCCGCGGCCGCCGCGGCCGGGTCCAGGCAGAACGAGCCGGGCTCGATGTCGGCGAAGACCGGGGTGGCGCCGGCCAGCCGGACCGCGTTGGCGGTGGCGGCGAACGAGAACGACGGGACGATCACCTCGTCGCCCGGTCCCAGGCCGAGCGCCAGCAGGGTCAGGTACAGCGCCGAGGTGCCCGAGTTGACGGCGACGCAGTGCCGCCCGGCGACCACCGCGGCGAACTCCTCCTCGAACGCGGCGACCTCCGGCCCCTGCACGACCAGCCCACTGCCGAGCACCCGGACCGCGGCGGCGATCTCGTCCGGGCCGATCACCGGGCGGGCCGGTGGAATGGACGCCGTCACTCGTGCTCCCTCACCAGAGGCAGGCGGCATCCGCCCCGTCCGTGACGGGGCGATCACCTGCTGTTACCTGGGGGTGGCGCGAGTCACATTACCGCACCAACCGGTGCTTTTCGCCTAAGGTGCGCTGCTGTCACTTCATGTCGACAGGAGACGCGCATGCGGGCGGTACTCGCCACGCTGGGTTACGTTTTGTCGCCCGATTCCGCACGGGTGCTGATGATCCGCCGGGACACCCGGCCGGACGACATCCACTTCGGCTACTACAACGGGCTCGGCGGGAAGCTGGAGCCGGACGAGGACGTGGCCGGCGGGATGCGCCGCGAGATCGCCGAGGAGGCCGGGCTGGCGTGCGGCCCGCTCGACTTCGCCGGCACCATCTCGTGGCCCGGGTTCGGGCGGGGCGGGGAGAACTGGTTCGGTTTCCTGTTCCGGATCCCGGTCTGGACCGGGACGCCGAGAACCGCCAACGACGAGGGGTCGCTGCACTGGGTGGAGCGGGCCGACCTGCTCGCCGGGAAACTGCCGATGTGGGAGTCGGACCGGCATTTCCTGCCGTTGGTGTTCGCCGACTCCCCGACCGTCTTCCACGGCGTCATGCCGTTCGCCTCCGGCAAGGCGGTGTCCTGGTCCTACACCACGTGACCGGTGCTCGACGCGTACCGGAAAGGGGTTCTCAGAATCTCCGCATGCCGCCGAACTGGCGGTCGCCCGCGTCGCCGAGGCCCGGCACGATGTACGCCTTCTCGTTGAGGCCCTCGTCGATCGAGGCGGTGATCAGGCGCAGCGGCAGGCCGGAGTTCCGCAGGCGCTCGACGCCCTCCGGGGCGGCCAGCACGCAGCAGACGATGATGTCGGTGCAGCCCCGGTCGGCGAGCAGCTCGCAGCAGTGGATCAGCGAGCCGCCGGTGGCCAGCATCGGGTCGAGGACCAGCACCGGCTGCCCGGAGAGGTCGGCCGGCAGCGACTCCATGTAGGCGCGCGGCTCGTGGGTCTCCTCGTCGCGGGCCAGCCCGACGAAGCCCATCGACGACTCGGGCAGCAGCGCCAGGGCGGCGTCCGCCATGCCCAGGCCGGCCCGCAGCACCGGCACGATCAGCGGCGGGTTGGCCAGCCGGGTGCCCTCGGTGCGCGCGACCGGGGTCTCGATCGGGTACTTCTCGATGGCGAAGAGGCGGGCGGCCTCGTAGACCACCATGGTGGTCAACTCGTGCAGGGAGGCGCGGAAGACACCGGACTCGGTCTCGGTCCGGCGCATCGCGGTGAGCCGGGTCTGAGCCAGCGGGTGATCTACGACAAGGACGTCCACGGCCCCCAACCTACCGTTCCTCCAAGATCAACTCCCGCCGGGTCGGCAAGGTTCTGTCTCGTGGGTCGGGTGGGGCTGCGGCGGGGCCCCAGCCGGCACCCGACGCCGGGACCTCGCCTCACTCCCACGCGATCCACGAGACAGAACCTAGAATCGCTTTCATGACTGCGACAGCGCCCATCGGGCTGTCCGATCTCCGCTCCTTCCTGCACGGCCTCCCCGGGGTCGACAAGGTGGGCGTGGAGGCGAGGGCGGCCGCGCTCGGCACCCGATCGGTGAAGACGAGCAGCAAGGCGAAAGCCATCGACCTGGCGATCCGGATGGTCGATCTCACCACTCTCGAGGGCGCCGACACGCCCGGCAAGGTGCGCGCCCTGTGCGCCAAGGGGCGGCGGCCCGACCCGGCCGACCCGAGTTGCCCGCCGGTCGCCGCGATCTGCGTCTACCCGGCCATGGTGCCGGTGGCCGCGGCCGCGCTGGCCGGCTCCGGGGTGCACCTGGCCAGCGTGGCCACCGCGTTCCCGTCCGGCCAGGCCCCGCTCGAGGTGAAACTGGCCGACACCCGGGCCGCGGTGGCGGCCGGTGCCGATGAGGTCGACATGGTGATCAGCCGGGGCGCGTTCCTGGCCGGCGACTACGCCAAGGTGTTCGACGAGATCGTCGCGGTCAAGGAGGCGTGCGGCGGCGCGCACCTCAAGGTGATCCTGGAGACCGGCGAGTTGGCCACCTACGACAACGTCCGGCGCGCCTCGTGGCTGGCCATGCTGGCCGGCGCCGACTTCATCAAGACCTCCACCGGCAAGGTCGCGGTGAACGCGACGCTGCCGATCACGCTGGTGATGCTGGAGGCGGTGCGCGACTTCCGGGAGCGGTACGGCCGGCAGATCGGCGTCAAGCCGGCCGGCGGGATCAAGAACACCAAGGACGCCATCAAGTACCTGGTGCTGATCAACGAGACCGTCGGCGACGACTGGCTGAGCCCGGACTGGTTCCGGTTCGGCGCCTCCTCCCTGCTCAACGACCTGCTGATGCAGCGCACCAAGCTGACCACCGGTCACTACGCCGGCCCCGACTACTTCACCCTGGACTGAGGGACCGTGCTCGCCAAGGCGGCTCCGCCGCGGTTCAAAAGCAGAAAATCGTGGTGACAATGTTCGAATACGCACCGGCGCCCGAATCCCGCTCCGTCGTCTCCCTCGACTCCTCCTACGGACTGTTCATCGACGGCGCCTTCGACCCGGCCCGGGAGGGTGGCACCTTCAAGACGGTGAACCCGGCCTCCGAGGAGGTCCTCGCCGAGGTCGCCTCGGCCGGCCCGGAGGACGTCGACCGGGCGGTCGCGGCGGCCCGCCGCGCCTTCGGGCAGTGGTCCGCCCTGCCCGGGTCCGAACGGGCCAAGTACCTGTTCCGGATCGCCCGGATCATCCAGGAGCGATCCCGCGAACTGGCCGTCCTGGAGTCGCTGGACAACGGCAAGCCGATCCGGGAGTCGCGCGACGTCGACCTGCCGCTGGTCGCCGCGCACTTCTTCTACTACGCGGGCTGGGCCGACAAGCTGGCGTACGCCGGCTTCGGCCCGGACCCCCGCCCGATCGGCGTGGCCGGCCAGGTCATCCCGTGGAACTTCCCGCTGCTGATGCTGGCCTGGAAGATCGCACCGGCGCTGGCGACCGGCAACACCGTGGTGCTCAAGCCGGCCGAGACCACCCCGCTCTCCGCGCTCTTCTTCGCCGACGTGTGCCGGCAGGCCGAGCTGCCGCCGGGCGTGGTCAACATCGTCACCGGGGCCGGCGACACCGGGGCCTACCTGGTGGCCCACCCGGACGTCGACAAGGTGGCGTTCACCGGCTCGACCGAGGTGGGCCGGGAGATCGCCCGGACGGTGGCCGGCACCGGCAAGCGGCTCAGCCTGGAGCTGGGCGGCAAGGCGGCGAACATCGTCTTCGACGACGCGCCGATCGACCAGGCGGTCGAGGGGATCGTCAACGGGATCTTCTTCAACCAGGGTCACGTCTGTTGCGCCGGGTCGCGCCTGCTGGTGCAGGAGTCCGTCGCCCAGGAGCTGCTGGAGTCCCTGAAACGGCGGATGAGCACGCTGCGGCTGGGCGACCCGCTGGACAAGAACACCGACATCGGCGCGATCAACTCAGCGGCGCAGTTGGCGCGCATCACCGAATTGACGGAAATCGGTGGGCAGGAGGGCGCGGAGCGCTGGTCGCCGGCCTGCGAGCTGCCCGACCGCGGGTTCTGGTTCGCGCCGACCATCTTTACCGGCGTGACCCAGGCGCACCGGATCGCCCGGGAGGAGATCTTCGGGCCGGTCCTGTCGGTGCTCACCTTCCGCACCCCGGCCGAGGCGATCGAGAAGGCGAACAACACGCCGTACGGGTTGTCCGCCGGCGTCTGGACCGAGAAGGGCTCCCAGATCCTGGCCGTCGCCGACAAGCTGCGCGCCGGGGTGGTCTGGGCCAACACGTTCAACAAGTTCGACCCGGCGTCGCCGTTCGGCGGTTACAAGGAGTCCGGTTACGGCCGGGAGGGTGGCCGGCACGGCCTGGAGGCGTACCTTGCCTAAGACATCGAAGACGGCAGTGGTCGCGGAACCCACGCGACTGACCGTTCGCAAGACCTACAAGCTCTACATCGGCGGCAAGTTCCCGCGCAGCGAGTCAGGACGGACCTTCGTGGCAGACGGCGACAACGTGGCCCTCGCCTCGCGCAAGGACGCCCGTGACGCGGTGGTCGCGGCCCGGGCGGCGCAGGGCGGGTGGGCCGGTGCGACGGCGTACAACCGCGGCCAGGTGCTCTACCGGGTCGCCGAGATGCTGGAGGCGCGCCGGGCCGAGTTCGTCGCGCTGGGCGTCTCCGACACCGAGCTGAACGCCGCGGTGGACCGCTGGGTCTGGTACGCCGGCTGGTCCGACAAGATCGCCCAGGTGGCCGGCGGGGCCAACCCGGTGGCCGGGCCGTTCTTCAACATCTCCGCGCCCGAGCCGACCGGCGTGGTCGCCGTGGTCGCCCCGGCCACGCTGCTCGGCCTGGTCAGCGTGATCGCCCCGGCGATAGTGACCGGGAACACCGCGGTGGTGCTGGCCGCCGACCCGCAGATCGCGATCACGCTGGCCGAGGTGTTCGCGACCTCGGACGTACCGGGCGGGGTGGTGAACATCCTCACCGGGCGCTACGCGGAGACCGCACCCTGGCTGGCCGCGCACGCCGACGTGAACGCGCTGGACCTGACCGGGGTGGAGCACCCGGAACTGGCCGCCGAGCTGGAACGGGCCGCCGCCGGCACGCTGAAACGGGTGATCCGGCCCGCCACCGGTGCGGTGGATTTCTTCGCCGACCCCGGTCTGCAACCCATCACCGCGTTGTTGGAGACCAAGACGGTCTGGCATCCGAAGGGTTACTAGACCCGCGCTGAGGAAAGTGGAGGGGACGGGGCCGCTGTCACACAGCGTTGCGGACTAGGGTATGTGCCCGTAGTCACCCGTCCGCCCACCCCCAGATCAACCCGGAGGTCAACCGTGACCAGCCAGTCCGACGAGCCCGAGGCGTCCGCGCCGGTGGCCGAGAAGTCCTCAGCGGAAGGACTCAACGGGCGTGAGCTCTGGGACGAGGTCCGCGTCGAGCCGGTCGAGATCGCTCTCCCCGGCAGTGTCGGCCTGACCCTCCGGGCGTACCGGAAGGTCTCCGAGCTGACCCCGACCGAGATCGAGGCCGAGGAGGACGACCTCTTCGACGCGCGCAAGCGCGCCGCCCTCGACGAGGACGGCGAGGAGGGGATCATCGTCGACGAGGAGTACGAGGCGCTCCTCTCCGATGACGACGACGCGGACGCGAAGTCCGGCGACGAGACGTCCGAGAAATCCGAAGGTTCCGACGCCGCCGACGAGACGGAGGAGGCCAAGGCCCAGCCGGATGACGAGGAAGTACCCATGTTCCTCAGTCACAAGGGCCGGTTGCTCGCCTTCAAGAACGCCGAGTCGCTGGTCTCCTTCATTCGTTCGGGTGCTCCGCACGATCTCGCACAATTGGACACCTGGGGCGACCTCGCGGAGCGGGTACAGTCGAGCGACATCGACCCGCTGCCGGAGGAGCGCTACGAACTCGACCTCGTGGTGGAGAACCTGCGCGGCGGGCACGACACGTGGGATCTGCCGTTGCTGATCGCCGCCGGCGAGGTGGCCCGGGATCTGGGGTATGCCCTCCGGCTCAAGCCGGTGATCCTGGCGCTGTCCCCCGGCTCCCCGCTCGACGACCTGGACGAATCGCTGCGTGCCGCGCAGACCGGTGGGATGGGCGGTTTCTTCGGTCGCCGGCGACTGAAGAAAATCGGGGCACAACAGGCGAGTCTCGGCTGGCGTTCGGTGATCGGCAAGATCTCTGCTGCTGTGGACTGGCGTGACTGACCGATTACCAGGGAACATCAGTCCTTGGCCACAGAGAAGCACTCCCGGGGAGGAGGACGACGCCGTGGCGCTCGTGCGCGTGTACTGCGGTCTGGCGTCGGCTGATGATTCGGTGCGTTCGGCCTCGGCCGCGCCGCTGACCATCGCCGTGGTGGATGACGCGGGCCGGCTGCTCGGCGTCCACGAGATCAGCGACGATCCGGCGGGTTATGCCTCGCTGGGGACGCTCCTCGTGGAACGGACGACGGGTTTCGGCGACGCGGCGGTGGCCGCCGACAGTGACGACCACGTCGTCACCTCGCTGCTCACCGCCGCCGGCCGGCCGCTGGTCGTGGTCGACGACGACGACGCGGACGACTTCGCCGAGCGCTTCTCGGACGACGACTCCCCGGAGGAGATGAACGCCCCGGCCGCCGCCCGGCGGGCGGTCGGGCTGGCCCGGGCCTTGCAGGCCGGCGCGATCGCCGCGGTGACCCTGCCCGCGCCGCGCGAGCTGGTCAGCTACAAGCCGGTGCTGGCCGCCCACGTGGCCATGCTGGTCGGGCGGAACGCGGCGGCCGTCGCCCTGCGCGAGGTGCTCCGCGAGCTCTACCCGGCCGCCCTGCGCGCCTACCCGGATCCGGCGCACCCGCTGGCCATGGCGGTCCTGGAGGCGATCCCCGAGCCCGGCCGGCTGACCGGCCGGGGCGGTGACCCGGCGCACGCCGCGCAGGAGATCGCCGGCACGCTGACCCGGTCCGGCGCCGGCCACGAGGACCAGGTGGTCGCCGCGGTCACCGCGCTCCAGGTGGCGATCAGCGAGTCGCCGCGCCGCGGCGGCGTCAACAAGTCGCTGGCCCCGGCCGCCGCCGAGGCGGTCCGGCATGCCATCGCCGCGGTCCGCACCTGCGACGAGGCGTGCTCGGCCCTGGTCGGCACACTCACCGCCCGGACCGGCCTCCCGGCCACCGAGCCGAACGTCGGCCGTCGCGCCGCTCGCCGGGCCGCCGAGCCGGCCGGGCTGCCGCCGGCGCCCGCCGCGGCGCCGGAGACCCCGTCCCGGTTCGGCCGTCGCGGCCGTCCCGAGCCGGCCGTCGCCGGCCTGGGCAACGGCCCGGCCACCCCGCAGCCGCTGAACGCTCCGCCGGTCGCCCCGGACCCGATCGCGCCGCCGCCGGTGGCCCCGGCCGCGGCCAACGGGCTTCCCGGCCGGGCCGGCACGCCGGGCAACCGGCCGGTGTCGGTGCCGCCGCCCCCGCCGGGCATGACGCCGATCACCCCGGGGACCCGGCCGGTGCCGGGCACCCGGACCCCGGCCATCCCGTCGACACCGGTCTCGCCGGCGGCCCGCAACCCGATCTCCCCCGCGGCCCGCAACCCGATCTCGCCGGCCGGCTCGCCGAGCCCGGCCGACGCGGGCGAGCCGTTCCGCGCCACGCTCACCCACGCCGAGCTCAACCGGGCGCGGGCCGAGCGGCAGCGCACCGTCATCCCGGCCCGGCCGAACACGCGGACCACCCCGCCGCCCGCCGCGGCGAACGGGACACCCGCGAGCCCGACCGACTTCAGCCTGCCGATGCCGGCGCCGCGTCCCGCCCAGGAGACCGCGGAGCCGGGTTCCCGGGCGAACTGGCCGCTGCTCAACAACGGCGGCGACGACGCGGCGCTCACCCCGCCGCCCGTCTCGGCCGCCGCCTCGGTCAGCCCGGCCGGTGACGGCGAGAGCCGGGTGCGCCCGCCGTGGCAGGACATGCCGAAGGAGCCGCCGGCCCTGCGCCTGGTGGAGTCCCAGCTCAACGGTGGTGGCCGAGCCAAGCTGCCGGGTCTCGACCAGATCGGCGAGCCGCCCTCGCTGCGGGTCGTCGACGGTGGCGGCCGCGGTGTCGACAGCCTGCCGACCCGGGTCACCGCGCTGGACCGGAGCGCCACCCCGCCGGTCCCGTCGGACAGCAGCGACGGCGATCTGCTGATCTTCGCGGCCGCCCGGTCCGCCTGGTTCACCGGCGGCCCCGGCGACTCGGGCAGCGTCGACTGGGCCAACCCGAACGACAGCGGCTGGCGTGCCGCGGAGAAAGCGGCCACCCCGGCCGTCGCCGCGGAGACCTCAGCCGGCCTGCCCAAGCGGGTGCCCCAGGCCAACCTGGTGCCCGGCTCCCCGCTGCGCGAGGAGCGCCCGCTGCGGATCGTCCGGGACGCGGCGTCGATCGCCGCGCACACCACCGGCTACTTCCGCGGCTGGCGGCGTGGTCAGGAGATCGGCGGGTTCGCGATGGGTGGCCGCCCGGGGCGCGAGGCGGCCGGCGGGTGGGACTTCACCCGGGACCGCGAGGGCGCCGACGAGTACCGCAACAACGGCGCCGGTTACGGCGGCGGTCGCTGAGGGACCGACTCCACGAGGCCGGGTCCGCCTTCGGGCGGGCCCGGCCTCGTTGTTCGTCACGGGACGGCAGCCACCCGCCGGAACGCTGCCGCTTCGTCGCCCGGCAGGCTTCCTCCATGCGAGCCATCGTCTTCGATTTCTTCGGTACGCTCACCGACCCGGCCGCCGAGAGGGACCGGCTAGCCGCGTTCGCCGCGACCGCGCGGTCCCTGGGCGTGCCGGTCGACAGGTTCACCGCCGCGATGACGGGTTCCTTCCCGCGGCGGATCGTCGGCGCCCACGGCGGTACCCGGGACACCCTGCTGGCGATGGCCCGGTCCTGCGGGGCGGAACCGAACGACGACCGCCTGACGGCCGCGGTCAGCATCCACCACGCGGGCGCTGAGATCGTTCGCAGGCCCCGTCCGGAGGCCCTGGGGGTACTGGATGGGCTACGGGCGGAGGGGTATCTTCTCGGGCTTCTGAGCGACTGTTCGAGTGAGCTCGTCGAGGCGTGGCCGGCGACGCCGTACGCGTCCCGGATCGACGTCCCGGTCTTCTCCTGGCGGGAGCGGTGCCGCAAGCCGGACCCGCGCCTCTACGCGACGGTGGCCGAGCGGCTCGGCGTCCGGGCCGCGGAGTGCTGGTTCGTCGGCGACGGGGGCAGCCGGGAGTTGGACGGCGCCCGCCGGGCCGGGATGCGACCGGTGCTGGTGACCAACGTTGCCTACCCGGACGCCCGGCAGCTGCGCACCGACCCGGACGCCTTTCTCCCGGATCATCGGATCCCGGACCTGTCCGCCCTTCCGGCGCTGTTCACCCATCCCTGACCGCCAGCCGAACCGGCGGCCGGGCTCGGGGCTCGGGGTCTGGAGGCTGGCAGCCGAGCGCCGGAGCCCGGGGGACGGAAACCGGGGGCCGAGGTTCGGGGGGCCGAGGTTCTCGGCGGCCGAAGTTCGAGGGCCGAGGCCGAGGGCCGGGGTTCGAGGGCTGCGGGCCGAGGTTCGAGGGCCGGGAGCGGGGTCCGGGTCGGAGCCGCCTGTCCACCGCCGACCGCCCCCATTCGTCACGCAGGGTCGTCGATCGGATGCGGGAAGTGCCTGTCCGAGAGCGCGCGAAAGCCCCGCTCCGACCAGCGGAGCGGGGCTTTCACCGATTCGTCAGGCGGGGGCGACCGCGCGCGTGCGACGCATCGTCAGCACATACTCCACCAGGGAGATGAGGACGTTCTTCGTCGACTCACGGTTGCGGGCGTCGCAGCTCACCACCGGCACGTCGCTCGAGATCGCCAGCGCGTCCCGAACGTCCTGCGGGTTGTGGTACTGCATGCCGTCGAAGCAGTTGATCGCTACCAGGTACGGCAGGCGACGGTGTTCGAAGAAGTCGATGGCGGCGAAGCAGTCGGCGAGCCGACGCGTGTCCACCATGACCACCGCACCGATCGCACCCCGGACCAGCTCGTCCCACATGAACCAGAACCGGGTCTGGCCGGGGGTGCCGAACAGGTACAGGATCAGGTCGCGATCGATGCTGATCCGGCCGAAGTCCATGGCGACGGTGGTGGTCATCTTGCCCGGCACCTGCCGGTTGTCATCGACGCCCACACCGGCCGAGGTCATGATCGCCTCGGTGGTCAGTGGGGTGATCTCCGAGACCGAGCCCACCAGCGTCGTCTTACCGACGCCGAAGCCACCGGCGATGACAATCTTCGCCGATGTCACGCGTCCGCCCGCAGCGGGACGTTGCGACATGTCAGAGCCTGCGAAGTCCACTCAGCACCCTTTCCAGCAGTTCCGTGCCTACCGCGTCGGTCTCGTCCTCTAGCGAGGTGGGCTCGTACACCGCGAGCAGGCCGTCAGAGGCCATGTCGGCGACGATCACACGTGCCACACCGAGCGGCAGTTGCATGCGTGCGGCGATCTCGGCCAGCGACTGAACTCTGCCGCCGTCGCACATCGCCGCGATGTACTGATGCTCGCTTCCACCCTGCCCGCCGCGGATCATCCCAGATCGGCCGCGCACGGTTGTCTCGACCAGCGCTTCCAGCGCTATCTCAAGTTTGGGCCGGGTTCGACCACGGGTCACGGCATACGGCCTGACCAGCGCGCCGGTCGGCTCATCGCGTTCAGGCATTGTCACCGTCAACCCCTCCCTCGGCCACTCGAAGTGTATTGGTTCTCAAGTTTTTGGACAGTAGCCGGATGGGCCGGCTCACCGCGCCTTCAGCCCAGCACCCCGGCCGCCGACCGCGGCGCGGGGGTCAGCGCCTCACCGACGCGGTCGACCAGCAGGGCCATCTCGTAGCCCACCTGACCGACGTCGCAGCTGCGAGCCGCGAGCACCGCGAACGAGGAACCATCGGAAATGGACATCAGGAACAGGAACCCATTGTCCATCTCCACGACCGTCTGCAGAACAGCACCACCCTCGAAGCACCGGGCGGCGCCCTGGGTCAGGCTGACCAGCCCGGACGCGATCGCTGCGAGCTGGTCCGCACGGTCCCGGGGGAGGTCCCGCGAGGCCGCCAGGAGCAGGCCGTCGGCGGAGACCGCGATCGCGTGCGCGACCCCGGGAACGCGGTCAGCAAAGTTGGCCAGAAGCCAACCGAGATCCTGCGTAGATGTCATGCCTCATGCTCCTTGCCAGCCTGCGAGGGCTGCTGCCCTCCCGGAGTCTCCTCCAGGTTGGTCGATTGTTCCTTGGTGCGACCGCGCTGCACACCCCGGTGGTACGCGGACAGCAGACCGCGCACCCCCTCAGGCGTACGGCGCTGGACGGAGTTACCGCCCCGGTCAACACCGCCGGGGACGAGTTGCGCCATCGGCGTGCGCTTGGGAAGGCCCGCCGTGGTGGTCGTGTCGATGGAGACTTCGGACGCCTTGCGAGCCGCTGACCAGCCCTCGTCAGCAGCGGTCTGCCACGGGCTGGAGGCCGGAGCCCCGCCGCCGCCGTAGGAACCGGCCGCCGCCGCGGAGGCACCGATCGTAGCCGTGTCGAGCTCCCGGGCCTCCGGGGAGGCCGCCTGCTGCGGGACACCGGCGGTCCGGGTGGGCTCGCCGGTCGGGATCCGCTGGGAGACCACCGCCTCCTCCCCGCTGCCGGAGACGGAGGGCTTGCCGCCGGTCGCCTGGGTCGTGGTGAACCAGGCCGACTCGAGCTCCCGGAAGATCGGCAGCTCCATGGTCTCGTCGGCGAACGGCATCGCGCCCTCACGGGCCGGGGCCTGCGCCGCAGCGATCTGGGCCGCCGCGGCGGCCTGCGCGTCGGCTGCCGGAGCGCTCACCGGGGCGACCGCGTCGTAGGCCGGCGGGGCCGACGCCGGCAACGCCGCCATCGGCGGGTTGACCGGACGGGCCACCTCGGGCTGCGGCTCGGCGTTCTCCGGGCGGTACCGCGGGATCTCGGCGGTCATGTCGAGCGCCGCGGCGAGGTTCTCCGGCACGTGCGGGGTGGCACTCTCCCGGTCACCGGCGACCGGCGGCCAGGCCGGCGGCGCCGAGGCGAACGGGTTCGCCGAGACCGGGTCGGCCGGGGCCGCGGAGACCGGCGGCGCGGACGGCACCGGCGGGGCCGAGGTCACCGGCGGGGCCGAGGAGACCGGCGGGGCGGACGGCACCGGCGGCGCGGACACCGGCGGCATGAACGGGGTCCGGCTCTGGCTCTCCGGGTTCGCCGGGAGCTGGCGCGGGATGGTCGCGCCGAAGCCGTTCAGGTCCCCGTCGGGGCGCTGGTAATCGTTGCCGTTGCGGCGCTGGGCCAGCTCGTCCAGCCCGGCGAAGCCCTGCGGGCCGGTGCTGAGCGGGCCGGACGGGAGCGGCGGCATCGGCTCGTTGCTGCGCGGGCCGAAGCCGTTGGCGGAGCCGTTGCCGTTGACGCCGCCGCCGAAGCCGTTGGCCGAGCCGTTGGCGCCGCCGCCGAAGCCGTTGGCCGAACCGTTGAACCCGTTCATCCCGCTGCCGCCGAAGCCGTTGGACGGCGCGGCGCCGGTCAGGTCGGACCAGGCCGGTACGCCACCGTTGGTGCCGTTCACCGCCGGGTCGTACGGCCGGTTGCCGGGGAAGCCACCGCGGCCGCTCTCCAGGGCCAGCGGCTCGCCGAACGACGGCATCGCGGCCGGCGGCGGCGCGTCGTAACCACCCGGCACCCGGGCGGATCCGCCGGCGGCCAGGACGGTGACGGGCAGGCCCACCTCGGCGACGGTGCCGCGCTCGCGGTCGGCCGGGCGGAGCTCGACCCGGACCGTGTGCCGGTTCGCCAGCCGGGCGACCACGACCAGGCCCATCATCCGGGAGACGGCGACGTCGACGGTCGGCGGGTTGGCCAGCCGCTCGTTCAGGTCACGCAGCTGCTCGCGGCTGATGCCGATGCCGTGGTCCTCCACGGTGAGCACCGCGTTGTCGCCGACCCGGCGGGCCTCGACCAGCACGTTCGAGTTCGGCGGGGAGAAGGCCGTCGCGTTGTCGAAGAGCTCGGCGACCAGGTGGACCATGTCGTTGACGGCGTGCGCCGCCACCTCGATCTCCCGGTCGATGACGCCGAACTCGATCCGGGTGTAGTGCTCGACCTCGGACTGCGCGGCGCGCAGCACGTCGATCAGGGCGGCCGGCTCGCGCTGCACACGGGTGGAGTCGGCGCCGGCGAGAACCAGGAGGTTCTCGTCGTTGCGCCGCATCCGGGTGGCCAGGTGGTCGAGCTGGAAGAGCTCGGCCAGCCGGTCCGGGTCCTCCTCGCCGCGCTCCAGCCGGTCCAGGTGACCGATGAGCCGGTCGACCAGGATCTGCGAACGGCGGGCGAGGTTGACGAACATGGTCGCGACCGAGGCCCGCAGGGCGGCCTGCTCGGCCGCGGTCCGGACGGCCTCCAGGTGGACCGCGTTGAACGCCTCGGTCACCTGCCCGAACTCGTCCCGGCTGCGCACCGGGAGGGGCTCGGCGATCTGGTCGGCGACCTGGGCCGGGGTGAGCGACGCGGAGAGCGACGGGTCACGCAGCCGGGACACCGCGTGCGGCAGGCCGAACTGGGCCACCGCGAGCGCGCCCTGGCGCAGCTCGCGCAGCGAGCGGGCCATCGACCGGGCGACCAGCCAGGCGAACAGGATGGCCAGCAGCAGCATGCCGAGCAGGATGCTGGTCTCGACGAACACCCGGCGGTTCGTGGTGTTCCGCAGGTCGGTGGCCTGGGCGACGATGTCCTTGTCGAGTTTCGACTCGACCTGGCGGAACGTGTCGTTGTACCCGTTCATCGCCTTTTCGTACTTGTCCGTGGTGTACACGGACTTGTCGATGGTGGTGCCGCCGTTGCCGAGCAGCGGGCCGGTGAGGTCGGTCGCCGCACGCTGCTGCGCGTTGAAGTCGGTGGTGTTCTTGAAGTACTCGAACTCACCCTGGGTGGAGACCGACTCCAGCGTGCTGCGAGCCAGGTCGAAGCCGGTGTCGGCGGTCAGGAACGCCTGCCGCAGGGTTGGCGAGAACGAGCCCTCGGCGATCACCTGGTGACCGAGGTAGCGCTCGACCGAGATGTACTCCTTGGCGCGGGCCACCTCGGCGACCGCGCGGAGCCGGTCGCTCAGGGCGGTCTCGCTGGCCTGCTGCGCCGCGACGTCGCGGACCGCGAGCAGGTCGGCGATCAGCTTGGTGTACGTCTCGTTGACGCTCGTCGTGGTCTTTTCCTTGTTGCCGACCCCGCTGCGGAACGCCGGCAGGTCGGCCAGGTTGTGGTCGAGCCGGGTGAGCAGGATGTCGACCCGGGACGGGACGTCCTCCAGCGCGGCACGCTGCTGCGCGTACGGCTGGATGGCCGCGTCGACCTTGACGTGCTCGGCGCTGTACTTGTCGCTGCCGTACTTGAGGAGAGTCGCGTTCGTCTTGCCGCCGTTGACCCGCTTGTTGAGGTCCTGGTCGGTCGAGACCGCGATCATCATCGCGTACGCCCGCTCGGATTGAAGCTGGTCGACCAGCCCGCCGGCGGCCTCGGACAGCGCAGCCAGCGTCCGGGCGTTCTCGGCGTTGTCGGCCTCGTCGATGTGGTCGACCAGGCCGTTGACGCCGACGATGATCGTCGCCACGGTCGGGACCAGCATGATGAGGCCCAGCTTGGACCAGATGGGAAGGTCTCGCAGTCGACCCGTGGGTCGCCGCAGACGCGACATGACGCCGTCCGCCTCACTTGGGCGCTTGCTCACGTCACCGTCCTCCTGATTCGGGCCCGGCATTCGGCTCGCCGGGCTCCGCGCACAACCGACTCGCCGGGTCGGGCCCCCGAGATTCCATCACGACGAGTGTCAAAGAGAAAGACCAGGCGGACACGGACCGGTTGTGTGACGCGATGTTGCAACGTCGTAGTTGGACATCGCCGGTCTGAAATCACTACCTGTAGAGGTGCAGGTCTCTCAAGGTCACTCGAGGATGTCGGCGCGGCGTTGGGGGGTGGGCGCAGGCCGACGGTCAGATCGTAGTCGATCGCGACAGGAACGACGATGGCTCGGTCCACCGCGATCGGCAAGGCGAGATGCCGGATTATGCCGAGTTTGTAGGCGGCAGTGTAGCCGAACGGTGGACCCTCGGAACCGGACAGGTAATTTCGACCGACGTACGTTCGCCCGTTTCCCAGAAAAGCGGAATGTCGGGAAAAGGGCCGATTTCAGCCGAGCAGTTTGGCGTACGCCGGCTTGATCACCTCGTTGATGAACACCAGTCGCTCGTCGTACGGGATGAACGCCGACTTCATCGCGTTGATGGTCAGCCACTGCATCTCCGCCCAGCCCCACCCGAACGACTCGGCGAGCAGGCTCATCTCCCGGCTCATCGAGGTACCGCTCATCAGCCGGTTGTCGGTGTTGACGGTGACCCGGAAGCGCAGGTCGCGCAGCAGCTTGATGGGGTGCTCGGCGATCGAGGCGGCGGCACCGGTCTGCACGTTCGACGACGGGCACAGCTCCAGCGGGATCCGCTTGTCCCGCACGTACGACGCGAGCCGCCCGAGCACCGGCGGCGCCGCCTGGGTTCCCCCGGTCGGGGTCACCTCGCTCGGCCCGGAGGCACCCAGCGCGATGTCGTCGACCAGCCGTACGCCGTGCCCCAGCCGGTCGGCGCCGCACCACTGGATGGCCTCCCAGATCGACGGCAGCCCGAACGCCTCACCCGCGTGGATGGTGAAGTGGAAGTTCTCCCGCTGCAGGTACTCGAACGCGTCCAGGTGCCGGGTGGGCGGGAAGCCGGCCTCGGCGCCGGCGATGTCGAACCCGACCACGCCGGCGTCCCGGAACCGGACCGCCAGCTCGGCGATCTCCTGGGACCGGGCGGCGTGGCGCATCGCCGTCAACAGGGTGCCGATCCGGATCGGGGTGCCCTGCGCGGCCGCTTCGGCACAACCCGCACGGAACCCGGCGTGCACCGCCTCGACCACCTGATCCAGCGTGAGACCGCGCTCCAGGTGCTGCTCCGGGGCGTACCGGATCTCGGCGTACACCACGCCGTCGGCGGCCAGGTCGAGCGCGCACTCCTTGGCCACCCGGTGCAGGCCCTCCTCGGTCTGCATCACCGCGACAGTGTGCGCGAAGGTCTCCAGGTACCGTTCCAGCGAGCCGGAGTCGGCGGCCGCGACGAACCAGTCGCCCAGCCGGGCCGGATCGGTGTCCGGTAGCTCGTGCCCCACGGCCGCGGCCAGTTCGACGATCGTGGCCGGGCGCAGACCGCCGTCCAGGTGATCGTGGAGCAGAACCTTGGGAGCCTTGACGATGTCCGAGTGTGCGATACCTGCCATCAGCGAAGCGTAGAGGGAATCCCCTGATGATCGATGGCGCATTGCCGTTCCTGAGGTGCCCAGTGTGTCGACTGCCACTGGATCGGCTCGACCGGACGCTCCGCTGCCCCGCCGGGCACAGCTTCGACATGGCCCGGCAGGGTTATGCCGACCTGAGCGCCGGCCGCCTCCCGCACACCGGCGACAGCGCCGAGATGATCGCCGACCGCGCCGGCTTCCTCGCCGCCGGTCACTACCGGTTCATCGCCGAGGCGCTCGCCAAAGAGGCGGACCCGCTTACGGTACGCCCGGAGCCGTCCCTGATCGTGGACGCCGGCACCGGCACCGGGGACTACCTCGCCCACGTGCTCGACGCCTGCCCGGCCGCCGTCGGCCTGGGTCTGGACGTGTCGAAACCGGCGCTGCGCCGGGCCGCCCGGGCGCACCCGCGCGCCGCCGCGGTACTGGCCGACCTGTGGCGCCCGCTCCCGATCGCCGACGACGCCGCGACGGTGATCCTCAACGTCTTCGCCCCGCGCAACGGCGCCGAGTACCACCGGGTGCTGCGCGCGGACGGCCGCCTGCTGGTCGTCACCCCGGCCGCCGACCACCTGGCCGAGCTGGTCGCGGCACACGGCCTGATCCGGGTCGACCCGGACAAGGCGGCCCGGGTGAGCGGCGCGCTGGAGGAGCACTTCGAGCCGGTGGCGAGCGCCACCCACCGGCAGGTGATGCGGCTGACCGCCGCCGAGGTGCGGACCCTGGTCGGGATGACGCCGAGCGCCCGGCACGTTCCGGTGGCCGAGCTGCCCACGCGCGAGCTGGCGGTCACCGCCGTCGTGGAGCTCACCGCGTACCGGAAGAGGCTCTGACCTAGACCGACAGGTCCACCTCTTCCCATTCGGGTGGTTTGTCGTGGTAGGGACCGTGGAAGATGACCGCCCACTCGAGCGCCCACCGCCGCTGCCCGATCGCGTTGCTGTCCACCTCGCCGGGCAGCGGCAGCCCGGCCTGCTCCGCCTCCTGGTAGGCCCAGTCGAGGCAGTAGTACAGATCGAGCAGCACCGCCGCCTCGGCCGCGTCCCGGACCGCGACCAGCGACCGGGACCGCCACCGGCCGAAGGTCTCGCCGGCCGGCAGGTCCGGCATCTGGGCCATCAGGTGGTCGTCCGGCGGCACCGTCGGGTCCAGGTGCCGGCCCAGGCCGAGCAGCCAGGCCAGCGCGAACACCGCGTCGTGGTGCAGCACGAACGAGCGGTGATCGCCCTTGGCCCCGATCACGAACTGCCACTCCGGCGGGGTCACCAGCTCCACCAGGTGCGAGGCGAGCAGCCAGCTCATCGCCGCCTCGGTGGGCATCCCGAAACAGCGGGCGACCACCACGTGCAGCACCGCGGCGCGCGCCTCCAGCTCGGCGACCGGCCGTAGTTCGACAGTGTCGCCGAGCTCCCAGACCAGCGGAAAGCTGGGCGGCGGCAGCGGGAGCCCGAGCCGGGACAACTCGTCCAGGCTGGCCTCGCGAACCGCGCGTGGGTCGGGGGCGGCCTTCGTCATGGTGCGTCAGGCTATGCGGTCCAGCAGCAGACCGGCAGAGGCGGGGGCGGCCGAACCGATCTTGATGGCGGCGACCGCGTCGGCCCGGGCCGCCTCGATCCGCGACGCGTCGTCGGTACGCAGCTCGAGCAGCACGTCGCCGGCCGTCACCCGGTCCCCCGGCTTGACCTTGAGCTGCACGCCGGCGCCGAAGCTGACCGGGTCCTCCTTGCGGGCCCGGCCGGCGCCGAGCCGCCAGGCGGCGATGCCGATCCCGTACGCGTCCATCGTGGTGACGACACCGTCGGTCTCGGCGCGCAGCACCTCGGTGTGCGCCGCCGTCGGCAGCGCCGCGTCCGGGTCGCCGCCCTGCGCCCGGATCATCGCCTTCCAGCTGTCCATCGCCGCGCCCGAGGCGAGCACCTTCTCCGGGTCGGCGTCCACGCCGGCCGCGGCCAGCATCTCACGGGCCAGCGCGAGAGTGAGTTCCACCACATCGGACGGTCCACCGCCGGCCAGCACCTCGACCGACTCGGCCACCTCGTTGGCGTTGCCGACGGCCAGGCCGAGCGGGGTGCTCATGTCGGTGAGCAGCGCGACCGTGTTGACCCCGCTGTCCTTGCCCAGCCGCACCATGGTCCGGGCCAGCTCCCGAGCCTGGTCCAGGTCCTTCATGAACGCGCCGGACCCGACCTTGACGTCCAGCACCAGCGCGCCGGTACCCTCGGCGATCTTCTTGCTCATGATCGAGCTGGCGATCAGCGGGATGGCCTCGACGGTGCCGGTGACGTCGCGCAGGGCGTACAGCTTGCGGTCGGCCGGGGCCAGCCCCTCGCCGGCCGCGCAGATCACCCCGCCGACGTCCCGCAGCTGCGCGATGAACTCCTCGTTGCTCAGCCGGGCCCGCCAGCCGGGAATCGACTCCAGCTTGTCCAGCGTGCCGCCGGTGTGGCCGAGACCGCGGCCGGACAGCTGCGGGACGGCCACCCCGCACGCCGCGACCAGCGGGGTCAGCGGCAGCGTGATCTTGTCACCGACGCCGCCGGTGGAGTGCTTGTCGGCGGTCGGCCGGGACACCGCGGACAGGTCCAGCCGCTCGCCGCTGGCGATCATCGCGGCCGTCCACCGGGCGATCTCCGCGGCGCTCATGCCGCGCAGCAGGATCGCCATGGCCAGCGCGGACATCTGCTCGTCGGCGACGACACCCCTGGTGTACGCGTCGACCACCCAGTCGATCTGCGCGTCGGACAGCGCGTGCCCGTCCCGCTTGGCCCGGATGACGTCGATAGCGGTGATCCCGCTCATGATTCCTCTTTCCACCGCTGCGGGATACCCTCCGGCAGCTCACCCTCGCCCGCCCAGGACAGTCCGCCCTCGGCGTCCACCACCACGATCCGTGGGGTGCGTACCAGGCCCCAGGCCACCGCGGCGGAGGCGGTCGGGAAGTTCGGCCCCTCCTCCAGGATGCCCTTGTCCTCACCGGCGTCCGGGGCGCCGGACGAGCGCTCCCAGTACCCGGTCCAGATCGTCGCGCCGCCGGACAGGTCCGGATGCACGAAGACGGTGCCGCGGCCGCGCCACTTGGCCAGCTCGGCCGGGACCTCCGGGCCGCCGGCCGGGCCGGTGACCTTCTCCATGTCCACCCAGCCGAACGCGTGCGGCAGCAACTCGTCCATCCGCAGCGGCCGGGGCAGCGCCTCGACCAGCATGTCCGGGCCGCCGTGCTCCCAGAGCAGCTGGCGGCAGCGCCCGCACGGCATCAGCGGCGCCCCGGTGGCATCCACGCAGGACATCGCCACCAGCTTGCCGCCACCGCTCGCGTGCAGCGCGCTGACCAGCCCGCACTCGGCGCACAGGGTCATACCCAGGGAGGCGTTCTCGACGTTGCAGCCGACGATGACCCGGCCGTCGTCGACCAGGCCGGCCACGCCGACCGGGAAGTCGGATGCGGGCACGTAGGCACGGCGCATCACCTCGATGGCGGCCGCTCGTAGCGCCGCCCAGTCGATCTCCATGATCTCGATTCTGCCCCACTGTCAGGTCCGTCAAAGACGGATGCCCGGGCCAGGCCCGGGCATCCGTGTGGAATGAACTCAGCTCTTCACGTACGGGATGCCGTCCGCGGCGGGCGCGCGCACCCGGCCGACCAGGCCGGCCACCGCGATGATCGTGGCGATGTACGGCAGCATGCTGAGGAACTGGTTCGGCACCGGGCTGCCGATGGCGGCCAGGTAGAACGCCAGCTTCTGGGCGAACCCGAAGAACAGCGCCGCGCCGAACGCCCCGATCGGCGAGTACCGCCCGAAGATCAGCGCGGCGAGCGCGATGAAGCCGGCGCCGGCCGTCATGTTCTTGGTGAAGCTGCCGGTCGCCACCAGCGTGAAGTACGCCCCGCCGAGGCCCGCCACCACGCCGCCGAGCAGCACGTTCAGGTAGCGCAGGCCGCGCACCCGGATACCCACCGTGTCGGCCGCGGTGGGGTGCTCGCCGACCGCCCGGGTCCGCAGGCCCCACCGGGTCCGGTTGAGCCCGAAGTAGATCACCAGGACCAGCGCCAGCGCGATCCAGAGCAGCAGCGTGGCGTGGAAGAACACCGGGCCGAGCACCGGGATGTCGGCCAGCCCGGGGATGCGCCACCTGGGCATCTGCGGCGGGGTGTTGTACTTCGCCGCGTCGGGCTGCATCAGCCGCTCGTAGAGGAAGCCGGTGACGCCGAGCGCGAACAGGTTCAGCACGATGCCGACCACTGTCTGGTCGACCAGGTAGCGGATCGACAGCACGGCCAGGATCGCCGCGATGATCACGCCGCCGACCGCGGCGCTGATCAGGCCGGCCCAGACGCTGCCGGCCATGGTGCCGATCAGGGCGCCGCCGAACGCGCCCATCAGGAACTGGCCCTCGATGGCCACGTTCACCACGCCGGAACGCTCGCCGAGCACGCCGGCCAGGGCACCCAGGATCAGCGGCAGGGCCAGGTCCATGGTGCCGCTGAGGGTGTCCTCCAGGGCCAGGAACTGGCCGGCCACCTGCCAGCACAGGAACGACAGCACGAAGGTCACGATGCCGGTCACCAGCAGCGCGTTCGACCAGCGCTTGAGCAGACCGGCCACCAGCAGGCCGCCGGCGACCAGGGTCAGCACGCCGAACAGCACCGCGCCGAGCTGCCCGTTGATGGCGAGCGCGGCGCCGCTGGCGTCCTCGGTGAGCGTGAAACGGGCGTCCTTGCTCGGGGCGAGCGCGCCGAACAGGGCGGCGGCGACGGCGCCGAGCAGGATCAGGGCCACCCCGAGGCGGCGCTGCCGGGTCCAGAACGGCTCCGGCGCGGCGACCTCGGCCAGCTCCTCCACAGTCGTGGTCGACATGTCCTCAGCCCTTCGCCGTGGTGCGGGCGGCACGAAGTTGGAAGATCGCCTTCACCAGTGCGGGGGCGGCGATGAAGATGACGATCAGGGCCTGCAGCACGGTGACCAGCTCCAGCGAGATGCCGGTGAACGACTGCATCCGGTTGCCACCGGCCCGCAGCGCGCCGAACAGGATCGCGGCGAGCAGGGTGCCCCACGGGCGGTTACGGCCGAGCAGAGCGACCAGCAGGCCGTCGAAGCCGATGTTGCCGGCCACCGACGGGGTCAGCGCGTACGCGGTACCCAGCACCTGGGTCGCGCCGCCCAGCCCGGCCAGCGCGCCGGCCACCGCCATGAGCAGCGTGTACGTCTTGGCCACGCTGATCCCGGCGGTCCTCGCGGCGGGCGCGTTGGAGCCCACCGCGCGCAGCTCGAAGCCGAACGCCGACCGGTTGAGCAGCCAGGCCACGCCGGCGGTGACCAGCACCGCCAGCACGATGCCGAGATTCACCCGGAGCGCGCCGCCGAACGACGGCAGCTGGGCCGACTCGGCGACCACCTTGCTGATCGCGTCGGACCGGCCGGGCTGCTGGACGACCTTCTGGATGACCAGCCAGGCCAGGAACAGGCCGGCGATGTAGTTGAGCATGATCGTGGTGATCACCTCGTGCGCGCCGGTGCGCGCCTTGAGCAGGCCCGGCAGGAAGCCCCACAGGGCACCGCCGAGCGCGCCGGCGACCAGCGCCACGATCAGGTTCAGCACGATCGGCAGGCCGAAGGTGAACCCGGCCGCGCCGGCCGCGATGCAACCGAGCACCGCCTGGCCCTGCGCGCCGATGTTGAACAGGCCGCCGCGGAAGGCGAGCGACACCGACAGGCCGGTGAACACCAGCGGTGCGGCGTAGGTGAGCGTCTCGGAGATCGGCGAGAACGCGTCCTGCCAGGTGCCACCGCCGGAGAGCCAGGCGCTGATCGCGTCCGGGTCGCCGAACGCGCCCTTGAGCAGGTCGGCGTAGGCCGAGCTGACGAGCGTCCAGCTGGCCTGCAGCGCGTCGCCCGGGCGGGCGGTGAGGTAGCCGAACTTGGCCAGCACCGCCGAGTCGGAGATCACCACCAGCACCGCACCGATCACCATGGCCAGGACGATCGACAGGACGGTGACCGTGACGCTGTTCGACGCCCAGAGGTGGCGCGTGAAGGCGCTGAGGAACGTCTCCTTCGCGGCCGGTTCGGTGTCCTTCGGCTTTGTCGCTTCGGCGGTCACTTCTTCTCCTCGTTGCCGCCGGTGATGCCGGCCATCAGCAGGCCGATCTCCTCGCGCGGGGTGTCCGGCGAGACGACGGCCAGGATCCGGCCGCGGTACATCACCGCGATCCGGTCGGCGAGGCCGACCACCTCGTCGAGCTCGCTGGAGACCACCAGCACCGCGGTGCCCTGGTCCCGCTCGTGGATGATCCGGCCGTGGATGAACTCGATCGAGCCGACGTCCACGCCCCGGGTCGGCTGGGACGCGATGAACAGGCGCAGCGGGCGGGACATCTCCCGGGCGATGACCACCTTCTGCTGGTTGCCGCCGGAGAGGGTGCCGACCGCGGACTCCGGTGACTGGGTCCGGATGTCGAACTGCGCGACCCGCTCCTTGGCGTTGCCGGCGATCTTCGCGATGTCCAGGCGGAACGCGTTGCCGTACGGCTCCCGGTCGTACATGTCGAGGATCAGGTTCTCGGCGACGCTGAACTCCTTGACCACGCCGTCGTGGCTGCGGTCCTCGGGGACGTAGCCGACGCCGGAGCGCAGGATCTTCTTGGTGCTCTGCCCGGCCAGGTCCTCGCCGTCCAGCTGGACCGTGCCGGCGCGCACCTCGCGCAACCCCATGATCGCCTCGACCAGCTCGGTCTGCCCGTTGCCCTGCACGCCCGCGATGCCGAGCACCTCGCCGGCGCGGACCTCCAGGTCGACGCCGTCGACCGCGCGGATCCCCCGGTCGTCGTCGACGACCAGGCCGGCCAGCTGCAGCACGGCGCGGCCCGGATCGGCCGGTTGTTTC
Source organism: Actinoplanes oblitus (assembly GCF_030252345.1). Lineage (NCBI taxonomy): Bacteria > Bacillati > Actinomycetota > Actinomycetes > Micromonosporales > Micromonosporaceae > Actinoplanes > Actinoplanes oblitus. The sequence continues at coordinate 9,106,858 of NZ_CP126980.1, forward strand.
GCCACCTCCAGGCTGACCGCGCGGCCGACCATCAGGGCGGCCAGCTCCTCCTCGCTGGTGTCCGGGCTGGCGGTGCCGACGATCTTGCCGCGGCGGACCACGGTGATCCGGTCGGCGATCGCCTTGACCTCTTTGAGCTTGTGGGTGATGAAGACGATCGACTTGCCCATCTCGGTGAGCGAGCGCATCACCGCGAGCAGTTCCTCGGTCTCCTGCGGGGTGAGCACCGCTGTCGGCTCGTCCAGGATCAGCAGGTCGACGTCGCGGGTCAGCGCCTTGACGATCTCGACCCGCTGCTGGGCGCCGACCGGCAGGTCCTCCACCAGGGCGTCCGGGTCGACCGGCAGGCCGAACTTCTTCGAGGTCTCCAGAACGTCGCGGCGGGCGCGGCGACGGTCCAGCCAGCCGAGCGGGCCGCCGCGGGTCTCCTCGGCGCCGAGCGCGATGTTCTCCGCCACGGTGAAGACCGGGACCAGCATGAAGTGCTGGTGCACCATGCCGATGCCGGCCGCGATCGCGTCGCGGGGGCTGCGGAAGACCTGGGGCTCGTCGTTGACGACGATCTGCCCCTCGTCCGGCTGCAGCAGGCCGTACAACTGGTTCATCAGGGTGGACTTGCCGGCGCCGTTCTCGCCCAGCAGGGCGTGCACCTCGCCGGGCTCGACGGTGATGTCGATGTGGTCGTTGGCCACCAGGTCGCCGAAGCGCTTGGTGATGCCGCGCAGTTCCAGTTTCAGCGGAATCTCCCGAGTCTCGGTGCTGGTCCTGGTGGAGGGAAGGGTGAAACGCGAGCCGCCGCCGACCACGGATCGTGAATCCGCGGCCGCGCGGCGGCCGACATGCTACTACCGGAAGGTCACTTCGGCGCGCTGGCCGACTCGGCCTTGACCGTACCGGCGATGATGTCCTTCTTCAGCTGGTCGAGCTCCGACTTGAGGGTCGCGTCGACCTTGCTGTCGAACTGGTTGAACGGCGCCAGGCTGACACCGTCGTTCTCCAGGGTGCCGATGTAACCCGGGGTGGCCTCGAGCTTCTCGCCCTTGGCGCCCTTGACCACGGACTCCTTGACGGCTTCCTCGACGTTCTTCACCACGGTGCTGAGGAAGACGTCGCAGTACTGCGCGGCGCTCTTGCAGCCGTCCTGGTCGACCCAGACGACCGAGACCTTGCCGGCCGAGTCCTTGGCGACCTGCGCGGTGCCCAGGCCGGTGCCGCCGGCGACCGGCATGACCACGTCGGCGCCCTGCGAGACCAGGGTCTGGGTGATGGTCTTGCCCTTGTTCTGGTCGATGAAGCTGTCCGCGAAGGTGCCGTTCTGCTTCGCCTTGTCCCAGCCCAGGACCTGGACGGTCTTGCCCTTCTTCTGGTTGTAGTAGGCCACGCCGTCGGCGAAGCCGTCCATGAAGATGGTGACCGGCGGGATCTTCAGGCCGCCGAAGGTGCCGACCTTGCCCGACTTCGAGTAACCCGCCGCCAGGTAACCGGCCAGGAACGCGGCCTGCTGGGTGGCGAACTGCATCGGGTAGACGTTGGCGCCGGTGCTGCCGCTGTCCACGATGGCGAACTGCGAGCCCGCGCTCGCGCCGGACACCTTCTTGGTGGCGTCACCCATCAGGCCGCCGACCGCGAGGATGTAGTCGCACTTCTGCGACACGAAGTTGCGCAGGTTCGGCTCGTAGTCCGCCTCGGAGGTCGAGGCGACGTACTTCGGGTCGACGTTGCTGGCCTCACCCTGGGCGGCCTTGATGCCGGCCCAGGCGGACGCGTTGAACGACTTGTCGTCGATGCCGCCGGTGTCGGTCACCATGCAGGCCTTGTAAGCGGCGGCGGCGCTGGCGCTGGCGCTACCGGACGAGGTCTCCTCCGGGGCCTTGCCACAAGCAGCGGCCGCGAGCGTCAGCCCACCTGCCGCGAGAATCGCCACGATCCGCTTCCCACGTACTGGGCGCAAGACGCCCTCCTTCCACTGCTCACCGCACTCTCGGCAAGTCTCAGGTCGGCAGCGTATCCGGGGCCCATGGGGTCGTCAGGCGTTCGGTACGGACTGTTGGCGCACCGTTATCGCGCCGCAATCACCAGGGATTTCGCCTGCCCGCTTTCGGTGGGATCCCCACTGAATTGCCCGGTGGCCGCGTAACGAGCGGTTAATCTCGGCGGCCCCGCAACCCCCTCCGGTCACGATTCGCTCCGGGTGCGGTCACTTTTCGGTCACGGCCGTCTTTTCCGGCAAGACTCTTTCCGGTACGGCCCGCCAGGCGCGCACGCCGAGCCCGCCGACGACCGTCCCGATCAGCAGCGACGCTCCGATCAGCAGCGCGTGCACCCAGAGGAACGAGGTGGGCGTCCCGCCGTCGAAGGACCGGTCGTCCCGGTAGATCGCCAGGCCGAACCGGGGCCAGATCACCCAGGTCCACACGCCGACCGCCATCAGGAAAGCCGCCCACCGACGCGTGATCATCACGGCACCAGTATCGCAGCGGCCCCCGCGGCCCGGCGGCGGCCGGCCTAGTCACGACGCGGCGAGGTGAGCCGCTCCGCTATCCGGCGCCACCCGGCGAGCACCTCGGCCGGCTCCGGGGCGGCCGGCGGCGGCCCGGCGCCGGCCGGCTCGGCCAGCAGGTCGTCGACCGGGTCGGTGTCGTCCTCGGACCGCGCCCGGATCGACTCGATCTCCTGGCGGATCGCGTCCACCCCGGCCAGCGGCAGCATCGGCTCGACGACCGCCATCAGGTCGTCGTCGGCCACCACCGCGCGGGCCAGCGCCACCGCGTGGTCCCGCTCGTACGGCCCGCAGACCACCGGATCCCAGTCCTCCCGGTCGCCCAGCGAGCCGATGGTGATCACCCAGGGCTGGCCGGCGAGCGGTGAGCCGGGTGGCAGGCGCAGCGTGACGAGAGTCCCCACGCAGCACATCATCGCGGCCGGGCGTCCCGGATCCACAGGTTTTGCCCGACCGGGGCGGTCTTGTCGTCGGCCGACAGGTCCACCACCCGGCCGTGCGGGCTGGTGGCCGCCCAGGCCGCGCCGAACAGCAACAGCTGGTGAAAGACGTACAGGTAGACGAGCGCGCCGACGGCCGAGCCGACCAGCCCGTAGGCCGGGTTGCGCTCGACCATCGCGACGAACGACTTGCCGACCGTGTTGAGCAGCATCAGGCCGATCCCGACCTGGAGCACCGGCGGCGTCATCCGCCGGGCGGTCATCCGCAGCCGGGGCACCGCGGCCAGCAGCGCCGCGGCCAGCAGCATGTTCACCGTCAGCGTCAGGAGCAGGCTGACCACCGACAGGGTGCGCTGGAAGCCGCCGTCGGCGAGCCAGTCGAGCAGCGTCTCGAGGCCGTAGACGGCGAGCTGGGTGAGCGCCAGCAGGGCGAGCACGCCGATCAGCACCAGCAGGTCCAGCACCTGCCGGATGCCGAAATAACCGGGCTGCTCGCGAAGCCGCCAGATGTGCCGCTGCGACGAGCGGATCGCCTCGACCCAGCCGATACCGGTGAAGGTCAGACCGATGATGCCGACGATCCCGACCGTCTTCTTGCTGTCCAGGATGGCCTTCACATCGAGGAACGGCAGGTTCTGCCGGAGGAAGTCCTGCACCGCGTCGAACAGCTGGGTGTTGCTGGTGAGCAGGAACCCGAAGACGGAGTAGCCGATCAGCAGCAGCGCGAAGAGCGCGAAGAAGCCGTAGTAGGCGCTGGCGGCGGCCAGCCGGCCGCCCTGGACCCCGTCGTAACGCAGCAGGGCACGGCACAGGTGGTCGAAGTACCGGGACCGGTACCGGATGGCCATGATCCGCGCGGCAACTGCGTCGTACGCCCGGTCGACAGGGTTCACTGGGCGACCGTAACGGACAGCCCGGCCGGGGAGTGGAACCTTCTCGGCCGGTCGGCGTCAGGACCGGCGCAACCCGCGCGGCACCTCGCCCGGCCCGCGCGGTTGTCGTAGCCGCCGGCACCGATACCGGCCCGCGTCCGTGCGGCCGACCGCGAACGCGGGGGACGCCGGCGTCACCACGACACCGGACCCGGTCACTGCGAAAGCCGCGATCAGACGACGAGTTTGTGCGCAGCGGCATTCCCATGAAGGTTTCCCTGGCCGAAGGTCACCGGGTCCACAAAAAGGAATCTCCGAGAATTACCGGCGGCGGCGCGTGAAGCGCAATACCCGACAGGATTCGTCAATGTGCTGGCCTGCGTGGACACCCGTTCGCCGCACGGCGCCCGACCGGCACGCCCCCCTGTCGACGCGGAGTTCGAGCAGCTCATCGACAATCGGCGGGAATCCCGGCGAAGAAGCCGCTCGTCGCGGTTCCGCCGGCATTCGCGGCGCCTGCGATCGAGCGGGGTAGCGTGCTCGGACAGCCCTGAAGTAGAGTCCCGGAAAAACGATTCACGGCGCTCCCAGAATGAGGAATCCGCATGGACGAGGTGCGATTGCGGAAACTCGCGGTACCTATCGGAGTGAACGCACTGCTGGGGATTCCGGCCCTGGTTCCGATACACCTGATCTGGTACATCCTGGCCAACGGGCCGCTGGCGGATCTCGGGTGGACCCAGCGGTCCTGGAGCTGGAACCCGAACGACGGGCTGCTCCCCCTGGTGATCATCGCCGCGCTGGTGCTCGTGGTCTTCGGTGCGATCTGGGGCGGCGCCAACGCGTTCCTGCGCCGCCGGACAGACCTCCCGGCCGCTCAGTACTGGCTCATCTGCTCGGCCGCCACGCTCGTTCCGCTATGCGTCGACGCCGTTCGCTGAACACCGGGAAAAATAGGGACGCATGAAGCTCCTGTGACGCGACGATCAGTTCTCCGCGGCGCGGCGCCGGCCGGCGCCGCCACCACTGTCGGCCGAGGAGGGCCGGGAGCAGCCGGCTCCGGAGGAATCGGCGAACGGGTGGCCGACCCAGTCCACCGTGGACCCGGAATTCTCTGGCCTGGCCCCGCGCGGTGTCCGGCACGGGCTTGAGCGTGGCGATGCGGATCGGCCCCGTCGAGGCAATCCCCCTCGCACCCGGCGGAGGTGAGCGCCGGCTGCCGCCGCTCTCCCTGCGACCCGGGCGGGGCCGGATCCAGGTGGATCCGGCCGTCTCCGACCGGTACGGAAGGCTCGCGCGAAGCGCGATAGCGCGCCGGCGGTGTGCCGCGGCGGTCGCCTCGGTCACCCGCTCCGCGAGCCGGGCTCAGCCGCCGAGGGGGAAGTCACGGCGGGGACGCCACGGCCCCTCGCCGCCGTGCGAGAACAGGGTGAACGACGACACCGGGAAGCGGGCGGAGAAATCGGCCAGGTCGTCGAAGACCGCGTCCAGCGCCGCCGGCGACACGTCCTGCGCCACGGTGACGTGGGGATGATAGGGAAAGCGGCTGTCCCGGCTGATGTCCTCGGACCGCGTGATCGCCTCGGCGAGCAGCTCACACTCGCTGATGCCCATCGCCAGGCTGACGAAGACCACCTCGGTGACCGGCCGGAACGTCCCGGTCCCGCGCAGGTGGATGGTGAACGGCGGCTGGGCCGAGGCGACCGACTCCAGGTGTTTCTCCACCGCCGGCAGCGCGTCGGTGTCGACCTCGGTCGGGCCGAGGAGCGTGACGTGCGCCGGCGTCCAGGCGGCCTGCGGGTCGCCGGCCTCCGCGCGCCGCCGGGTCAGCGCCGCGCCCCATGGCTCGGGGATGTCGATGGCCACACCGATCCGGGTGCGGGCAGGCTCGGCCACCGGGCTCAGGCTCCGCGGGCGGGGCTGAGGAAACCCACGTTCTGGTACGTCTTGGCGAGCGTCCGGGCGGAAACCGCGCGCGCCTTCTCCGCGCCGATCGTCAGGAGCTTGTCCAGCTGCGCCTTGTCGTCCAGGTACTCCTTGGTCTTCGCCTGGATCGGCTTGACGAACTCGACCAGCACCTCGGCCAGATCCTTCTTCAGGTCGCCGTAACCGCGGCCGTCGTACTGCTCCAGCAGCTCGTCGATGGTGCGCGTGGTGAGCGCCGCGTACATGGTCAGCAGGTTGCTGATGCCGGGCTTGTTCACCTCGTCGTAGAGGATCTCCCGGCCGGTGTCGGTGACCGCCGACTTGATCTTCTTGGCCGACCGGGCCGGGTCATCCAGCAGCTCGATGATCCCGTTCGGCGAGGAGGCCGACTTGGACATCTTGATCGTCGGGTCCTGCAGGTCGGTGATCTTCGCGGTGTCCTTGACGATGTACGCCGAGGGCATGGTGAAGGTCTGGCCGAACCGGGTGTTGAACCGCTGCGCCAGGTCGCGGGTCAGCTCCAGGTGCTGCCGCTGGTCCTCGCCCACCGGGACCTGGTCGGCCTGGTAGAGCAGGATGTCCGCGGCCTGCAGGATCGGGTAGGTGAACAGGCCGACGCTGGTGCTGTCCTGGCCCGCCTTGGCCGACTTGTCCTTGAACTGGACCATCCGGCCGGCCTCGCCGAACCCGGTGATGCAGCTGAGCACCCAGGCGAGCTGGGCGTGCTCCGGCACGTGCGACTGGACGAAGAGGGTGCACCGCTCCGGGTCGAGCCCGACCGCGAGGAGCTGGGCGACCGACACCCGAGTACGGTTACGGAGCGCGACCGGATCGTGGCCCATGGTGATCGCGTGCAGGTCGACAACGCAGTAGAACGCGTCGTGGGTCTCCTGCATCGCCACCCAGTTGCGCACCGCGCCCAGATAGTTGCCGAGGTGGAAGGAATCGGCGGTCGGCTGGATGCCGGAGAGCACTCGCGGGCGGCGGGCAACGTCGGACATGAGGGTCATTGTGTCAGTCCCGGCCCGGATCCCGCGAACCCCCTCACCGCCTCGCGCTTATGTTCGAACCTGTTGACTCATGAGCGATTCTGAGAGATTCTAGGATCGCGTCCGCGGAGTATGCCCGCGGTAGAAGAACAACAGGACACCCGCACCTTTCAGAAAGGGCCTGAGCCGTGAAATTGCTCGTCACCGGCGGCGCCGGATACGTCGGCAGTGTGACCAGCCGGCTGCTGCTCGACGCCGGCCACGAGGTCGTGGTGCTGGACAGTCTCCGGACCGGATTCCGCGAGGCGGTCGCCCCGGACGCCACCTTCGTCGAGGCGGACATCGCCGACGCCGCGCGGGTGCTCACCCCGGACGCCGGCTTCGACGCGGTGCTGCACTTCGCCGGGCTGATCGCGGCCGGCGAGTCGATGGCCAAGCCGGAACTGTACTGGCACGAGAACGTGGTGAAGTCGCTCGCCCTGCTGGACGCGATCCGGGCCGCCCGGGTGCCCCGGGTGATCTTCTCGTCCACCGCGGCGGTCTACGGCAATCCGGTCGAGATCCCGATCAGCGAGACCGCGGCCAAGGCGCCGACCAGCACGTACGGGTCCACCAAGCTGACCTTCGACCTGGCGCTGACCTCGGAGACGTTCGCGCACAACCTGGCCGCCGTCTCGCTGCGCTACTTCAACGTGGCAGGGGCGTACATCGCCGGCGAGCACGAGATCGGCGAGCGGCACGACCCGGAGACCCACCTCATCCCGATCACCCTGCAGGTGGCCGCCGGCAAGCGGGACAAGCTGCAGCTCTTCGGCGACGACTACCCGACCGTCGACGGCACCTGCGTGCGCGACTACATCCACGTCGAGGACCTGGCCCGGGCGCACCTGCTGGCCCTGGAGGCAGCCACCCCCGGCGAGCACAAGATCTACAACCTGGGCAACGGCAACGGTTTCTCCAACCGCCAGGTGGTCGAGGCGGCCCGCGAGGTGACCGGCGCGGCGATCCCGGTGGAGATCGCGCCCCGCCGCGACGGCGACCCGGCCACCCTGGTCGCGTCCGCCGACCGCGCCCGCACGGAACTGGGATGGGTGCCCCGGAAGAACACCCTGCAGGCGATGATCGGCGACGCTTGGACCTTCTACCGCAAGCACGTGGCATGAGCTACGCCGACCGCCCCGAGAGAGGCACCCGATGAGCGACATCTCCGCCGAGGCCGCCGCCTCCCCCAAGGCCGGCGCCTCCCCCGAGGCCGGCGGTATCGCCGCCGAGGCCGCCGCCGCCTTCGCCGAGGCCTACGGCGGGCAGCCGGCCGGCCTGTGGGCGGCGCCCGGCCGGGTCAACCTGATCGGCGAGCACACCGACTACAACGACGGCTTCGTGCTCCCCTTCGCGCTGCCGCAGCGCACCGTCGCGGCGGCCGGCCCGTCCCCGGACGGCACCTTCTCGATCTGCTCCACCCTGGCGCCGGAGCCGGTGACCTTCGGCCTGGAGACCGCGCCCGGCGAGGTGACCGGCTGGGGCGCGTACGTCGCCGGGGTGGTGTGGGCGCTGCGTGACGCCGGCTTCGAGCCGCCGGCCGCGCGCCTGGCGATCGCCTCCGACGTGCCGCTCGGCTCCGGCCTGTCGTCGTCGGCGGCACTGGAGTCGGCGGTGCTCACCGCGCTGGTCGAGCTGGGCGGCCTGGACGTGCCGCTGGAGCGCCGGCCGGCGATCGCCCAGCGGGCCGAGAACCTGTACGTCGGCGCGCCCACCGGCATCCTCGACCAGTCCGCGTCGATCCGCTGCGAGGCCGGCAAGGCGCTGTTCCTGGACTGCCGGTCGTACGCCGTCGAGCAGATCCCGTTCGACCTGGCCGCCGCCGGCCTGGCCATCCTGGTGATCAACAGCAACGCCCCGCACCAGCACGTCGACGGCGAGTACGGCGCCCGCCGCAAGAGCTGCGAGGAGTCCGCCGCGATCCTGGGCGTGCCCGCGCTGCGCGACGTCGGCGTGCCCGAGCTGCCGGCCGCGCTCGACCGGCTCGGCGACGAGGTGCTGCGCAAGCGCACCCGGCACATCGTCACCGAGAACCAGCGGGTGCTCGACACCGTCGAACTGCTCCGCGCCGGCCGGGTCCGCGAGATCGGGCCGCTGCTGACCGCCTCACACGCCTCGATGCGCGACGACTTCGAGATCACCGTGGCCCAGGTCGACGTGGGCGTGGAGTCGGCCCTCGCCGCCGGCGCCCACGGCGCCCGGATGACCGGCGGCGGCTTCGGGGGCTGCGTCCTGGCCCTGATCGACGCCGACCGTGCCGAGGCGACCGCCGCCGCGGTGGCCGGCGCCTATGCCGAGCGAGGCTTCGCCGCCCCGACCAGCTGGGTCGCCACGGCCGGCCCCGGAGCCGGAAGACTACGGTGACACCGCCCGCCGGTCCGGGCCGCGGACGAACCCACCCCGGACCGGATCGGTAACGGCGAGCCGCACCACGCCGGCCGGACACCACGGGCGTGCGGAATGCCGGCGACCGGCCACGGACACTCCCACGCCGGCCGAGCACGGTGGGCATGCGGGATGCTGGTGACCGGCCACGGACACCCCACGCCGGCCGAGCACCGTGGGGGTTCGGGGTGACAGTGACCAGCCACGGGCAATGAAGGGGCCGGCGATCGCTCTGGACGCGCAGCGGCCAGATCGCCGGCCCCGGCCCGCGCGGGAGCATGCGATCCGCACCCCAGCGGACGCGCGTAAATGACGATCCTGATTTTGATCTTGATGCTGTCCGGGTATGGCTCGGCTATGACCACTGAGCCCACCACGCGTGACGAAGAGAACGAGCCGAACGAGTTCGGCTTCTCCGGCGAGCCGAGCCTGCCCGAACCGCACCAGGCCCCGCACCTGGCGGAGGGCGAGGGCGAGCGGATCGCGGTCCCCTCCGGCGACCTCACCGGCGCCATCACCGAGGCGATCGAGGAGGCCTCCGAACAGCGCCGCCACGACGAGGACTGAGCGCCCGCGGCGACCCGCCCGAAGCCGGCCGGACTCGCGCCGGTGATGCCCCGCGGCGACCCACCCGAAGCCAGCCGGACTCGCGCCGGTGATGCCCCGCGGCGACCCGCCCGAGGCCGGCCGGACTCGCGCCGGGGGATGCTCGAAGCGACCGTTCGGGCATCCCCCACCTGGCCTTTCACCCGATCACCCGCAGGAGCGAGACCAGGGGGGCGGCAGCCGGGCGGCCGCTATCGTGAGCGCATGGGGTTGAGCCCACCGGATCTTCACGATGACACCGAGCAAGGCGTCTCCGTCCACGTCGACATCGGCGCCGACGCCGCCGTCTCGCTGCTCACGGTTCGCGGCTCCTGGGACGACCGGCTCCGCCGGCACACCTCGGTCTCGCTGCGTCAGTGCTTCACCGAGCATCCGGACGCGCTGATCGTCGACCTCAGCCGGCTGCTCGACCCGCACAGCGCGAGCGTGCCCACCTGGACCACGGCGCGGGCGGTCGCGGCCACCCTGCGGCCGCCGGTGCACCTGGCCCTCTGCGTGCCGCCGGATCTCCCGCTGGCCGACCGGATGCAGGGTCTGGGCGCCGGGCGGTTCCTGCCGGTCTACGCGAAGGTGCGCCAGGCCCGGGTGGCGGTGGCCGGCCGGATTCCGGACGGCGAGCGGCTGGTCGCCACGCTGCCGCCGGACACCGACGCGCCGAGCGCGGCCCGCAACCTGGTCAGCGACGCCTGCCTGGCCTGGGGACTGACGACGCTGCTGCACCCCAGCCGGCTGGTGATGTCGGAGCTGGTGACGAACGCCGTGGAGCACGCCGGCACGGAGATCCGGGTGGTGGTGACCCGGCGTGGCGCCGGCCTGCACCTGTCGGTGGGCGACGGCGACCCGCGGATGCCGCGGATGCTGCGCCCGGCCCGGCCACGCAAGGGCATGCCGCTCGACGAGCGCGGGCGCGGCCTGCGGACGGTGAGCGAGACGGCCGAGCTGTGGGGCGCGGTGCCGACCGAGAACGGGAAAGTCGTGTGGGCGACGGTCCGGGAGCGCCGGACCGTCGCCTGAGGCGGTGCCGGGTTGCGGAGTCCGACCGGGGCCTCGGGCACCCGGCCGGACTCCGTGCCTCCGCCTAGGACGCCTCGATGATCATGCCGGCCGCGACCGTCCGGTTGGTGGCCTCGTCGATCAGGATGAAGCCGCCGGTGGTGCGGTTGCGCCGGTACTCGTCGGCGAGCAGCGGCACCGTGGTGCGCAGCCGGACCCGGCCGATCTCGTTGAGCCCGAGCGCCTGCGCCGACTCGTCGCGGTGCAGCGTGTTCACGTCGAGGCGGTACTGCAGGCCGCGCACCACGGTCCGGGCGGTCCGGGTGGTGTGCTTGATGGTGTACTTGCCGCCGACCCGCAGCGGGGCGGTCTCGTCCATCCAGCAGACCATCGCCTCGATGTCCTGGGCGGGCGTCGGCGCGTTGTGCGGCCGGCAGATCATGTCGCCGCGCGAGATGTCGATCTCGTCGGTCAGCCGGACCGTCACCGACATCGGCGGGAACGCCTCGTCGACCGGCCCGTCGGCGGTGTCGATCGAGGAGATCTTGCTGGTCAGCCCGGAGGGCAGCACCATCACGTCGTCGCCGGGCTTGAGCACGCCGGAGGCGACCTGACCGGCGTAACCCCGGTAGTCGGTGACGGTGGTGGACTGGGGACGGATCACGTACTGCACCGGGAAGCGCACGTCGACCAGGTTGCGGTCGCTGGCGATGTGCACGTGCTCCAGGTGGTGCAGCAGGGACGGGCCCTCGTACCACGGCGACTTGTCCGAGCGGGAGGCGATGTTGTCGCCGTTGAGCGCGGAGATCGGGATGATCGTCAGGTCGGGGGCGTCGAGCTTGGCCGCGAACGAGGTGAACTCGTCGGCGATCCTGTCGTACACCTCCTTGTCCCAGTCGACCAGGTCCATCTTGTTGATGCAGAGCACCAGGTGCGGGACCCGCAGCAGGCTGGTCAGGAACGCGTGCCGGCGGGACTGCTCGACCAGGCCCTTGCGCGCGTCGACCAGGATCAGCGCCAGGTCGGCGGTGGAGGCGCCGGTGACCATGTTCCGGGTGTACTGGATGTGCCCGGGGGTGTCCGCGATGATGAACTTGCGCTTCGGCGTGGCGAAGTAGCGGTACGCCACGTCGATGGTGATGCCCTGCTCCCGCTCGGCGCGCAGGCCGTCGGTGAGCAGCGCGAGGTTGGTGTACTCGTCGCCGCGAGACGCGCTGGCCGCCTCGACCGCCTCGAGCTGGTCCGCGAAGATCGTCTTGGTGTCGTAGAGCAACCGCCCGATGAGCGTGGACTTGCCGTCGTCGACGCTGCCGGCGGTGGCGAACCGCAGCAGGTCCATGTTGCGCGCGGCAGCGGCGTCCGGTTCCAGAACTGCCTGGCTCATCAGAAGTAACCCTCTCGCTTGCGGTCTTCCATCGCGGCCTCGCTGACCTTGTCGTCGCCGCGGGTCGCGCCGCGCTCGGTGATCCGGGTGGCGGCGACCTCGTCGATCACCTTCTCGACGGTGTCCGCCTCGGAGAGCACCGCGGCGGTCTGCGACGCGTCACCGACGGTGCGGTACCGCACCCGGCGGACCTGCGAGGTCTCGCCGTCGCGCAGCCGGATGAACTCGTTGACCGCGTAGAACATCCCGTCGCGCTCGACGACCTCGCGGTCGTGGGCGTAGTAGATGCTCGGCAGCGGCACCCGCTCCTTGGCGATGTAGTGCCAGATGTCCAGCTCGGTCCAGTTGGACAGCGGGAAGACGCGGATCGACTCGCCCGGGTGGTGCCGGCCGTTGTAGAGCGCCCAGAGCTCGGGGCGCTGGTTCTTCGGGTCCCACTGGCCGAACTCGTCGCGGAAGCTGAACATCCGCTCCTTGGCGCGCGCCTTCTCCTCGTCGCGGCGGGCGCCGCCGAAGAGGGCGTCGAAGCGGTATTTCTCCACCGCGTTGAGCAGCACCGGGGTCTGGATCCGGTTGCGGGTGCCGTCCGGCAGCTCGCGGACCAGGCCGGTGTCGATCGCCTCCTGCACACTGGCGATCACCAGGTTCAGTCCGAGGGCGGCGACCCGGCGGTCCCGGTACTCCAGCACCTCGGCGAAGTTGTGCCCGGTGTCGACGTGCATCACCGGGAACGGGATGCGCCCCGGGGCGAACGCCTTCTCCGCGAGGCGGAGCATGACGATCGAGTCCTTGCCGCCGGAGAAGAGCAGCACCGGGCGCTCGAACTCGGCCATGACCTCCCGCATGACGAAGATGCTCTCGGCTTCGAGAGCATCCAGATGCGAGACGCGATAGTCCTTCGTCTGGCTCATCAGTTCAAACCCCAGCTCATTCTGCGATTTTCCACGGCCATGGCCGGTTCGTCATTGTGGCGGAAGATGCTTGCTGATCGCAGCAAGCAACCGAGGAGCGAGATCTTTGCGACAAACGACCAGGTCAGGCAACTTCGGATCGGCCTCGTTATAGCGCAGCGGCGAGCCGTCGATGCGTGACGCGTGCAACCCCGTGGCTAACGCCACAGCGACCGGTGCCGCGGAGTCCCACTCGTACTGGCCGCCGGCGTGCACGTAGGCGTCCGCCTCACCGCTGATCACCGCGGCGATCTTCACCCCGGCCGAGCCCATCGGCACCAGCTCGGCGCCCAGGTCCTCGGCGAGCGCGGTGACGAAGGCCGGCGGGCGGGTGCGGCTGGCGGCGATCCGGATGGCGCCGCCGGTGGCCGACTCGAGCGGCATCGGCGGGTAGGCCGGCGGGTTGTCGGTGGCGATGGTGCGGTGCCGGGCCGGCATGGCGACCGCCCCGGCGGACAGACAGGACGCGTCCGACTTGCACGAGTCGGCGGTCCACAGCGCCACGTGCACCGCCCAGTCGGTACGCCCCTCCTCGGAGAACTCCCGGGTGCCGTCCAGCGGGTCGACGATCCACACCCGCGACGCGCTCAACCGGTCCGGGCGGACCACGTCCGGCTCACCGTCGCGCCAGGCCATCCGGGAGTGCTCGTCCTCCTCGGAGAGCACCGCGTCGGCCGGGCGCCAGCGGGCCAGCTCGGTGCGCAGCAGCTCGTGCGCGGCCTTGTCGCCGGCCGCTTTGAGCGCCTTGCCGTCGGCGTGCCCGAGCTCGGCGCGGACCCGCATCAGTTCCTGGCCGGCGCGGTCGGCGAGCCACCGGGCGAACGCGGCGTCGATCACCGGTGGTGCGCCGCCCTCGACGCCCTCCCGGGGCGTCGCCGCGCGCGCGGACGCCTTCGTCTGCTCGCCCATCGTCTCGCTCCTTCGTCCAACCGAACGTCAGTACGCTCCCGACGAGCGCACCACCGCTGTCATGGTGCGCAGCAGGATCACCAGATCCAAACTGAGCGACCAGTTCTCGACATAGCGCAGGTCGAGCCGGACCGCTTCCTCCCAGGAGAGGTCCGACCTGCCGGACACCTGCCACAAACCGGTCATCCCCGGCTTGACGGCCAGCCGGCGCCGCACGTCGTCGGCGTAGGCGGCAACCTCCGTCGGCAACGGCGGCCGCGGTCCGACCAGCGACATCTGCCCGGACAGCACGTTCAGCAGTTGCGGGAGCTCGTCCAGCGAGAACCGGCGCAACCACCGACCGACCGGGGTCACCCGCGGGTCGTCGCGGATCTTGAAGAGCACACCGTCGTGCTCGTTCAGATGCCTCAGCTCGGTCAACCGGGCCTCGGCATCCAGGTACATGCTGCGGAACTTGAAAATCCGGAACATCTGCCCATCGCGTCCCACACGTACCTGGCGAAAGAGTACCGGGCCGCGTGACGTGAGTCGCACGCAGAGCGCCACCCCGATCAGCACCGGGGCGAACAGAATCAGCAGCAGCAGCGCGCCCACCCGGTCGACCAAGTCCTTCACCAGGCGGGATCCGCCGTGCAGCCGGGGATGCTCGACGTGCAGCATGGGCAGCCCGTCGAACGGCCGGATCGTGGTGCGCGCCCCGGCCACGTCCACCAGCGCGCTGGCCACCACCAGGTCCACCTCGTCGCGCTCCAGGCGCCAGGCCAGCCGGCGCACCGCCGCGCCGTCCAGTTCCGGACAGCTCAGCACCACCACGGTGTCCGCGTCGGCCTGCTCGACAGCCGCCGCCACGTCCTCGAAGCTGCCGTAGACCGGCAGGTCCACCTCGATCCCGTCGGCGCCCGGCGGCAGGCAGGCGCCCACCACCTCGAGGCCGTGGTACCGCTCGCGGCGCAACTGGCGGGTGATGCCGATCACCGACAGCTCGTGCCCGACCACGATCACCCGGCGCAGCGCGTCGCCCCGGGCGCGGGCCAGGTGCAGCCGTTTGCGCAGACCGAACCGCAGCACCAGCACCGCGGCGACCGCGGCCGGCAGCGCGGCCAGCACATAGGACCGGGCCAGATCCAGATTCAGGGCGTACGAGAGGAGCGCCACCCCGGCGATCAGCCCGACCCCGCCGCGGATCACCCGCTGGTACTCGTCGGTGCCGACGAACAGATAGCGCCGCTCGTACGCCCGGGACACCGCCAGCACCGCGAGCAGCACCACCGGCAGCAGGGCGGACAGGAGCAGATACGCCCGGTGGTAGCTCGCCACGCCGGCGCCGACTCCGGCCGTCAGGTCGGCCAGCACCAGGGAGCGGACGTACCGCTTCTCCCACCGCTGCCGCCGGGACAGCACCGCGTGCCGGCCCCGGGGCCGGATGAACGGCCGGGTGGCCGCGGACCGGTTGCGCCGCTCGGACCAGTGCCGGTCCATCGCCTGATTGCGCTCCCGGCCGGCCGCGCCGGGCACCGACGCGCCGGACGGCGGCGGGCTCAGCGGCGCCACCGGCACCGGGATCCGCGCGTTGCGGCCGGAGGTGTGCCGCAGCGGTGGCTGCTGCGGGCCCTGATTGACCGGGGACTCGGCCCGGATGGCCGGTAGATCGAGGGTGGGCTCGGTCAACGCGTCCAAACGGCTTTCGGACACGTCCTGCGACATCCCACGAACCCCCCGTCACGTCGGCGGCGCGCCGGGAAGCGGGCGCCTGTGGTGACCAACGGACGGACGGCGGAGCCGTCACGGCATGACTAGGCGTACAAATCGACCCAAACGGTCATGCCATTCCAGCCCGGACCATCAGCTTCCGTGGTATTTGTTCTGTGCCCACTCGACACCCTCGAGCACGATCGCCTCCACCACGTCGGCCGCCCGGTCCACCAGGAAGTCCAGCTCCTTGCGCTCCGCCGAGGAGAAGTCGGCGAGCACGTAATCCGCCGGATCCTGCCGTCCCGGAGGCCGTCCGATGCCGAAACGCACCCGCGCGTAGTCCTTGCTCGCCAGCGACTTCGACATCGAGCGCAGCCCGTTGTGGCCACCCTCGCCGCCGCCGCGCTTCGCCCGAACCTGACCGAACGGCACATCCAGCTCATCATGCACCGCGATCACATGAGCCACTGGCACTTTGAAGAACTGTGCCAGCGACACCACCGGGGCACCGGACAGGTTCATGTAGGTCAGCGGCTTCACCAGCACCAGCTTCGGGCCACCGAAACCCAACCGGCCCTCGCCCGCCTCGGCCTGCGCGCGCTTGGCCCGGCCGAGCTTCGTCCCGAGCCGGGACGCCAGCAGATCGGCCACCATGAAGCCCACGTTGTGCCGGTTGCCGGCGTACTCCCGGCCCGGGTTACCCAGGCCCACCACCAGCCACGGCGCGTCGTCCGACACCCCAACCGCCTTCCGGATGCACATCAGGGAAAGTGCCGGCCGGCACTTTCCCTGATGACTGGTTTACCGCGTTGCCTCGACGCCCGCGAGCGCCGGAATTACTCCGCCGCGGCGGCCTCGGCGGCCTCCGCGTCAGCGGCGTCCTCCTCGGCCGTCTGGACGCTCTGCGCGGCGTTGATGATCGCCAGCACGGTGTCCGCGTCGACAGCGAGCTCCACGCCCTGCGGCAGCTGCACGTCGCCGGCGGTCAGCTGGGTGCCCGCCTCGAGGCCGGCGATCGGCAGCTCCAGCTCGGCCGGGAGGTGCAGCGCCTCGGCGACCACCGCGACGGTGTTCGACTCGTGCACGATCAGGGTGTTCTTCGCGGCCTCGCCGACCAGGGTGACCGGGATGTCCACCTGGACCTTCTCGCCACGCTTCACGATCAGCAGGTCGATGTGCTCGTAGGTGTCCTTGATCGGGTCACGCTGGATCGCCTTCGGCAGGGCCAGGGTGGCGCCCGGGTTGCCGGCGATGTCGATGGTGAAAATCTGGTTCATGCCGCCGTGCCGGATGGCAGCGGCGAACTCACGGGCCGGCAGCGCGATGTGCTGCGGCGCCTCGCCGTGCCCGTACAGCACGGCCGGCACCAAACCAGCCCGGCGCGTGCGGCGGGCACCACCCTTGCCGAACTCGGTGCGGGGCTCGGCGCTGATCTTTACCTCGGACACGGGGAAACTCCTGAAACTCTTCGATGCGGGCTGCGGCTAAGTCTGCGGCTGCGGTATTCCGGCAGTGCTTCAGTGGTGATCTGCGACGGCTCGAAGCCGACGCCGCGCTGCCGGGCAAGGGGGCGCGCTGGGCACAGGCCCGGAGCACCGCGTCGATCACGGAGCCTCGAGCGGACTGCGAACCTCAGCAGACCGCGGGGCACCCTCGCCGTGGCAACCGCACTAGCTTACCTGCTTCGAACCGGCAGAAATCAGCGGGTCGGGCGTGCCGGTGACGCACGCGAAAAAAGTGACCCGGGAAACGGAGAGCGCCCACCACCGGCGACAGCCGGCGGCGGGCGCTCTCACCCCTCGTGAATCAGCTCAAACCGCCGAACAACGTGGTCACCGACCCGTCGTCGAACACCTCGCGAATCGCCCGCGCCAGCAGCGGGGCGATGGACAACACAGTGATCTTGTCGAGCCGCTTCTCCGGGGCCAGCGGCAACGTGTTCGTCACCACCAGCTCGGAGATCCGGCTGTTCTTCAGCCGCTCGGTCGCCGGGTCGGAGAGCAGCGCGTGCGTGGAGGCCACGATCACGTCCGCGGCGCCCTCGTCGAACAGGATGTCGGCGGCCTTCGCGATGGTGCCACCGGTGTCGATCATGTCGTCGACGATCAGGCACACCCGGCCCTCGACCTCACCCACCACGCGGTTCGCCACCACCTGGTTCGGCTTCAGCGGGTCGCGGGTCTTGTGGATGAACGCCAGCGGGCAGCCGCCCAGCCGGTCCGTCCACCGCTCGGCCACCCGGACCCGGCCGGAGTCCGGCGCGACCACCGTCATCGGGCGGCCGGCGAACTTCTTCTCCACGTACTCGGCGAGGATGTCCATCGCGAACAGGTGGTCCACCGGGCCGTCGAAGAAGCCCTGGATCTGCGCGGTGTGCAGGTCGACGGTGAGGATCCGGTTGGCGCCCGCGGTCTTCAGCAGGTCGGCGACCAGCCGGGCGGAGATCGGCTCGCGGCCGCGGTGCTTCTTGTCCTGCCGCGAGTACGGGTAGAACGGCAGCACCACGGTGATCCGCTTGGCCGAGCCACGCTTCAGCGCGTCGATCATGATGAGCGTTTCCATCACCCAGCGGTTCACCCCCTCGGTGACCGACTGCACCACGAAGGCGTCCGAGCCGCGCACCGACTCCTTGAACCGAACGAAAAGTTCACCGTTGGCGAACTCGTAGGAGTCCGACGGCGTCGGCGCCACGCCGAGCACCTGACCGATCTCCTCGGCCAGCTCCGGGAAGCCCTGGCCGGAAAAGAGCATCAAACTCTTACGGTTCTCCGCGACGATGCTGCCCATCGGATCGCTGCTCCCGTGGATTAGGGGGTGGGGTTCCCGTGAAGTATCCCTGCCGGACACGTAACCGCCATGTTTCCAGGGCACTACGTGGGATGCCTCACCCCCGCTGGATTAGTCCTGATCAGGGGTGATATCCGCGGCCCGCTCGGCCGCCTCGGCGGACACCGTGCCGGGCCGCTTCATCGCCACCCAGCCCTCGATGTTGCGCTGCTGCGCGCGGGTCACCCCGAGGTGGCCCGCGGGGACGTCCTTGACCACCGCGGAACCGGCCGCCACGTAGGCGCCCGGCCCGATCTCCACCGGCGCGATGAGCACCGAGTCGGATCCGACGAACGCCGCCTCGCCGACCACGGTGCGGCTCTTCCGCACCCCGTCGTAGTTGGCGAAGATGGTGCCGGCGCCGATGTTCGCCTTCGCGCCGATCTCGGCGTCGCCCACGTAGGACAGGTGCGGCACCTTGGCACCCTCGCCCAGCACCGCGTTCTTGGTCTCCACGAAGCCGCCGACCTTGGCCTTGCGGGCCAGCCGGGTGCCCGGGCGCAGGTAGGAGAACGGGCCGACGGAGGCGTCCGGGCCGATCTCGGCGCCGATCGCGTGGGTCCGCAGCACCGTCGCGCCCTCGGCCACCACGGTGTCCACCAGAGTGGAGTCCGGGCCGACCACGGCGCCCGTCGCGACCGACGAGGTGCCCAGGATCTGGCAGTTCTGGTCGACCACGGCGTCCGGCTCCAGGGTGGCCGTCACGTCGATCCAGGTGGTCGCCGGGTCCAGCAGCAGCACCCCGGAGCGCATCCAGGCGTCGTTCACCCGGTCACGCATCAGCACCCGCAGCCGGGACAGCTCGGCGCGGTCGTTGCAGCCCAGCGTCTCGTGGGCGAACTCGGCGACCTCGATCGCCACCGGCTGGCCCTGGCCCGCCAGGATCGCGAAGACGTCGGTCAGGTACTCCTCGCCCTGCGCGTTGTCGGTGGAGAGCTTGCCCAGCGCCTCGCGCAGCAGCGCCGCGTCGAACGCGTAGATCCCCGAGTTGATCTCCCGGATCGCCAGCTCGGCGGCCGACGCGTCCTTGGCCTCGACGATCCGCTCCAGGTTGCCGGCCGCGTCCCGGACGATCCGGCCCAGCCCGCCCGGCACCGCCACCTCGGCGCTCAGCACGGTCGCCGCCGCGCCGGTGCGCTCGTGCGTGGCCAGCAGCGCCTCGACCGTCTCCGGGCGCAGCAGCGGCACGTCGCCGCTGAGCACCACGACGGTGCCGGTCAGCTCGGGCGCGGCATCCAGCGCGATGCGCACCGCGTGGCCGGTGCCGTTCTGCTCGGCCTGCAGCACCGGGGTGGCCGCCGGCGCGGCCTCGGCCAGGAACGCGCCCACCTGGTCGGCCTTGTGCCCGACCACCACCAGGGTGCGGTCCGTCTTGATCGCCGCGGAGACGGCCAGCACGTGGCCGAGCAGGGTGCGCCCGAGCAGCGGCTGCAGGACCTTGGGCGTCGCGGACTTCATCCGCTTGCCCTCCCCCGCGGCGAGGACGACAACGGTACGGCTGGGGGCCTGGCTCACGCGGCAACTCCATCGTTCGCAGTGGCATCTTGTCGACGGCCGCGCACGGCTCGGCGCGGCCCGCCCGATGAGCCACCGAACGGGCGACTCATACCACAGAAGTTGCTCGGCCGCCAGGACTCGAACCCGGAAAACTAGGACCAAAACCTAGGGTGTTGCCAATTACACCACGGCCGAATGTTGCTGAGCACAGCCTAGCGAACCGCGGCGCTCTCTGAGAAAGCGGACGATGCCCGACGGGTGATGGCCCGGCCCGCTGGCAGGATGGCGAGGTGACCGAGGAGACCAAGCGCCGGCAGCGGATGTCCGGCGCCCAGCGCCGCGAGCAGCTGATCACGATCGGCCGGCAGCTCTTCGCCGAGCGCGGTTTCGACGGCACCAGCGTCGAGGAGGTCGCGGCCCGCGCCAAAGTGTCGAAACCGGTGATCTACGAGCACTTCGGTGGCAAGGAAGGCCTGTACGCGGTGGTCGTCGACCGCGAGGTGCGGGCCCTGCTGGAGCGGATCACCGCCGCGCTGACCGCCGGGCACCCCCGGGAACTGCTGGAGCAGGCCGCGCTGGCGCTGCTGGACTACATCGAGGAGGAGCCGCACGGCTTCCAGGTGCTGACCGCGCGGCAGGCGCCGGTGCTGGCCCCGGCCGGCACGTTCTCCAGCGTGATGAACGACGTGGCGCACCAGGTCGAGCACATCCTGGGCGCCGAGTTCACCCGCCGCGGCCTGGACCCGAGGCTCGCCGAGCTCTACTCGCAGGCGCTGGTCGGGATGGTGGCGCTGGTCGGCCAGTGGTGGCGGGAGGCGCGGCGGCCGAAGAAGGAGATGGTCGCCGCGCACCTGGTGAACCTGGCCTGGAACGGCCTGTCACACCTGGAGGCGAAGCCGGAACTGCTCACCCGGAAAACGCGATGACCGCCGCGATCGCGGCGGTCATCGTGGAACCGGCAGGTCTCAGGCGGTGCGACCCTCGCGGACCTGGCGGGGCGCGCCGGCCTTGCCGGGGTCCGCGACCTTGCTGTAGAGGCTGATCGTGATCAGCAGCAGGCCGACCAGGTAGGTGACCACCACGGTGGCGATGCTGTAACCGAAGAAGTTGGCGTCGGTGCGGATGGTGGCCAGCGCGTAGCTGCCCACCACCAGCAGGCCCCAGCCGACCAGCTTGTCGACCTGCACGTCGACGTTGCGGCCGACAGCGGTGCCGAGCAGCACCAGGCCGCCGCCGACCAGCGCGACGATCGAGCCCAGCAGGTTGACGCCCTGGCCGAGCACGTGGTCGGCGGGCTCGCCGCCGAACCCGTCGCCGGCGGTGGCGATCAGGCCGAGGACGCCGAAGACCACCAGGTACGCGCCGGCGACAAAACCGGCCAAGCGGTACATCGGCCGAAGGGGGTGGTTGACCGGAATATGCGCCATGCTGTCCGTCTCCAAGGTCAGGTGTTGTCGTCCCGATTCTCGCGTATCCGCGACAAGCGGCGCAGGCACACCCCCCGGATCAGTTTCCGGGCACCTGCTCGGCCAGCTCCAGCCAGGCCATCTCGACCTCTTCCCGTTCCTGGCGGACGGCCTTGAGCTGGGCTTCCAGCTCTACGATTTTGTCGTAGTCGCTGCCGTGCTCGGCGAGACTCTCATTGATCCTGGCTTCTTTCTCGGTGAGCTTGTCCATCTGGCGTTCCATCCGGGCAAGATCCTTCTTGGCCTGGCGGAGCTCCCCGGCGGACAGGCCCGGCACGGCCGGGGCCGCTTCCCTCCCCGGCGCGACGGGCGCGGCCGGCACGGCACCGTGGATCCGGTCGAGGTACTCGTCGATCCCGCCGGGCAGGTGCACCAGCCGGCCGTCGCCGAACATCCCGTACGCCTGATCGGTGACCCGCTCGACCAGGTACCGGTCGTGACTGGCCACGATCATCGTGCCCGGCCAGGAGTCGAGCAGGTCCTCCAGCGACGCCAGGGTGTCGGTGTCCAGGTCGTTGGTCGGCTCGTCGAGGAGCAGCACGTTCGGCTCGGTGGCCAGCAGGCGCAGCATCTGCAACCGGCGGCGCTCACCACCGGACAGGTCGCTGACCGGCGTCCAGATCCGCTTGTCGGTGAAGCCGAACACCTCGGCCAGCTGACCGGCCGACAGCTCCCGGTCGCCGAGCTGGACGCGCTTGGCGACCTCCTCGACGGCCTCGAGCAGGCGCAGGTGCCCGGGCAGCTCCTTGAGCTCCTGGGAGAGGAAGGCCGGGCGCACCGTGGAGCCGGTGACCAGGCGGCCGCCGTCCGGCTCGGTGATCCCGGCGAGCAACCGCAGCAGGGTGGTCTTGCCGGCCCCGTTGGCGCCCAGGATGGCGATCCGGTCACCGGGGCCGACCTGGAAGGTGAGGTCCCGGAAGATCGGCTTGGGCCCGGCGTTCAGCGTGACCCGCTCCAGGTCGTAGACCTGCTTGCCGAGCCGGGTGGTGGCCAGCCGCTGCAGGCTGACCGTGTCCCGGACCGGCGGCACGTCGGCGATCAGCTCGTTGGCCGCGTCGATCCGGAACTTGGGCTTGGAGGTGCGGGCCGGCGGGCCACGGCGCAGCCAGGCGATCTCCTTGCGGAGCAGGTTCTGCCGGCGGGCCTCGACGGCGGCCGCGACCCGCTGCCGCTCGGCGCGGGCCAGGATCCAGGCGGCGTAACCACCCTCGTACGTGTGCACCTGCTCGTCCACGACCTCCCAGGTCATGGTGCAGACCGCGTCGAGGAACCAGCGGTCGTGGGTGACCACGGCGAGCGCGCCCTTGCGGGTGAGCAGGTGTTTGGCCAGCCAGTCGACGCCGGCCACGTCCAGGTGGTTGGTGGGCTCGTCGAGGATCAGCAGGTCGCTCTCGCGGACCAGCAGGGCGGCGAGCGCGACCCGGCGGCGCTCGCCACCGGACATCGGGCCGACCGGGCTGTCCAGGCCGAGATGACCCATGCCGAGGCCGTCGAGGATGGTGCGCACCCCGGCGTCACCGGCCCACTCGTGCTCGGCGCCCATGCCCTGGGCGAGCCAGGCGGTGCCGAGCACGACGTCGCGCACGGTGGCGTCGGCGGCGAGGTTGAGGGTCTGCGGAAGGGTGGCGACCCGCAGATCACGGCGGTGCGTCACACGTCCGGAGTCCGGCTCCTCGATTTTCGCCAGCATGCGCAGGAGGGTGGACTTGCCCGCCCCGTTCAGGCCGACGATGCCGACGCGGGCGTCGTCGTCCAGGCCGAGGGAGACATCGGTGAGCAGCTGACCGGCGGCGCCGTAACCCTTGTTGACCCGGTCCAGGTTAATGATGTTGGCCACGATGGGACCTAGATTACCCGGGCCCCCGGCTGCGGCCCCCGCGCGGTGATCGCGGCCCGGCAGACGCCGGCCGCGGTGAGCCCGTCGGCGACCCGCTGGGCGTGCGCCGCGTCGGCGGCCAGGAAGACACAGGTGGGGCCGGAGCCGGAGACGAGCCCGGCGATCGCCCCCGCCTCGGCGCCGGCTTTGAGCACGTCGGCGAGCTGCGGGCGGAGCGCCAGGGCGGCCGGTTGCAGGTCGTTGCCGAGGGCGGCGCCGAGCACCTCCGGGTCGCGCTGGCGCAGCGCGGCCATCAGCCGGTCGGCGCTGCCCAGCGGCGGGGGCGGCCAGGAGCCGTCGCGCAGCACGTCGAGCTCGCGGTAGACCGCCGGGGTGGACAGGCCACCGTCGGCAGCGGCGACCACCCAGTGCCAGATGGTCGGGCGGGCCAGGATCGGGCTGACCGCCTCGCCGTGCCCGGTGCCCAGCGCGGTGCCGCCGTGCAGCAGGAACGGCACGTCCGAGCCGAGCTGGGCGCCGACCTCGGCCAGGTCGTCCCGGGACATGCCGAGACCCCAGAGCAGATCGCAGGCGATCAGCGTGGCGGCGGCGTCGGCGCTGCCCCCGGCCAGGCCGCCGGCGAGCGGGATCGCCTTTCTCAGGTGCAATCTCGCGTACGCCGGGACGCGCGCCCGGGCCGCCAGGGCCCGGGCCGCTCGGATGATCAGGTTGGTCTCGTCCAGCTCCAGCTCGCCGGTGCCCTCACCCTCCATGGTGAGCGTGAGCGTGTCGCCGTGCCGGGCGGTGATCTCGTCGAACAGGCTGATCGCGTGGTAGACCGTGTTCAGCTCGTGGTAGCCGTCCGGGCGCAGCGGGCCGACCCCGAGATGCAGGTTGATCTTGGCAGGCACCCGGACCTTGACCGGGCCGCTGTGCGGGCGAGGCTCGTCGTCGTCCGGACCCCAGGCCTCGGTCACGGAGTGAGGTCCCGGATCGGCGGCCGGCTGTCGATCGGCGCGCTCACCACCAGCTCGGGATCCTGTGCCGCGGTCACGAGTCCACCTCCTCGGGCTGTGCGCCGGACGGGCTGAGCTTACCGCCGTACCCTGACGTTTTCGCCGCCGCGGCGATCGCGGCGAACTCCCCCACCGTCAGCGATTCTCCCCTGGCCTGCGGGTTCACCCCGGCCGCCAGCAGGACCCGCTCCGCCGTCGCGGGTCCGCCGGCCCAGCCGGCCAGCGCGGCCCGCAACGTCTTGCGCCGCTGGGCGAACGCCGCGTCCACCACCGCGAAGACGTCGGCCCGCGAGGCGCCGGCCGGCGGCTCCCGGCGGGTGAAGGCGACCAGCCCGGAATCCACGTTGGGCACCGGCCAGAACACCGCGGGCGGGACCTTCCCGGCCGGCTTGGCCTCGGCGTACCAGGCCAGCTTGACCGACGGGATGCCGTACACCTTGGAACCGGGACCGGCGGTGAGCCGGTCGGCGACCTCTTTCTGCACCATCACCAGGCCGCCGCGCAGCGTCGGCAGCTCGGCGAGCAGGTGCAGCACGACCGGGACGGCCACGTTGTAGGGCAGGTTGGCGACCAGCATGGTCGGCGGCGGGTCGAACCGGTCGCCGCCGACCCGCAGCGCGTCGGCCGGGTGCACGGTGAGGTGCGCCGCGGTGACCGTGCCGGGCAGGGCGGCGGCCAGGACCGGGTCGATCTCGACGGCGTGCACGTGCCGGACCGCGCCGACCAGGCCCAGGGTGAGCGAGCCGAGACCGGGGCCGACCTCCAGGGCGACGTCGTCGGGGCGCAGGCCGGCCGCCGCCACGATCCGGCGGATCGTGTTCGGGTCGTGCAAGAAGTTCTGGCCGAGCTTCTTGGTCGGCGCCACGCCCAGGCGGGCAGCGAGTTCCCGGATCTCCGCCGGGCCGAGAAGTCCATCAGCCATGGGAGCAGCCTAGGCGGCCGACTACTCCGCCACCCGGGCGGGCAGTCACTTCCAGGCGCCGAAGACGCGCTCACCGTTCGCCGAGATGCGCGCGCAGAGCTCGTCGGGATCGATGCCGCGGGCCGCGGCGAGAGCCCGCACGGTGATCGGGATCAGATAGGAGGCGTTGGGCCGCCCCCGGTGCGGGGCCGGCGTCAGATACGGCGCGTCCGTCTCCACCATCATCAGCTCGGGCGGGGTGATCGCGGCGGCCTCGCGCAGGTTGCCGGCGCTGGCGAAGGTGATCGTCCCGGCGAAGCTCAGGTAGTAGCCCCGGCGTACGCACTCGGCGGCGAACTCGGCGTCACCGGAGAAGCAGTGCAGCACCACGGTGCCGGGCGCGCCCTCGGAGTCCAGCACGCGCAACACGTCCCGGTGGGCGTCGCGGTCGTGGATGATCAGCGCCTTGCCGTGCCGCTTGGCGATCTGGATGTGCGCCCGGAAGCTGGCCTCCTGCGCGGCCCGGCCCTCGTCGCCGGTGCGGAACGTGTCCATCCCGGTCTCCCCGATGCCGCGCACCCGCGGCCGGCCGGCGAGCTCGTCGATGACCCGCAGCGCCTCGTCCAGGTCGGCGAGCCGAGGCGCCTCGTTGGGATGCAGGGCCACCGCGGCCAGCACCGCCTCGTTGCGCTCGGCCAGCTCGGCGCCCCAGCGCGAGGAGTCCACATCGACACCGACCTGGACCAGCCGGTCGACGCCGTTCTTGGCGGCGGCGGTGATCAGCGCCTGGACCGGGTCGGCGACGCCCTCGGCGCCGCCCGGCACGCCGGCCTCCCGGACCGTCAGGTCGAGGTGGGTGTGGCTGTCGAAGACCGGCACGGCCAGCGGTTCCGGTGCGGGCGGGAACTCTCCCGCCCGGCGCGCGGCCCGGTCCCGGCGGTTCTGCGATGGACTGGGCGACTCGGGGGGCGTAGAAGGCATGTGAGACATTCTGCACGTCGCATGTACCGGTAACCGCACGTTCATCCGGCATCCATCAACGTCACTTAGGTTCACGCACCGTGACCGTGACCGGTGAGGACAGCGAGCTGGGCGCCGACCCGCTCGACCCACCCCTGATGGCACCGCTGCGCCGCGAGCTGACCTGGCAGCACGTGCAGGCGATGAGCCAGTCCGCGGCGTACCGGGACAATGCCACGCTGCGCCGGATCCGGGCGACGGCGGCGGTGCGCCGCGGCACCCGGATGACCAAGATCTTGTCGCCGGCCCAGGTGGCCGGTCACCTCGCCGGCTGGCTGCCCTACGGCTTCTGCTACCGCTCCTGCGACCTCGCGCACCTGACCGGGCCGGAGCAACTCGCCCTGCTGCGCACCGACGGGGCGACCGACGGGCAGGTGGCGTTCGCGCTGCGCTGGCGGGCCACCGACCCGGCCGACTACGAGGTGCCGGCCACACCCGCCCAGCCGGGGCTGGCCGTGCTGCCCGCGCATTCCCGGGTCGGGGCGATGGTGCTGGGCACCGGGTTCACGCCGAGCACCGACGACCTGATCCCGGAGTACGTCACGGCCGGGTTCGCCGATCTGCCGATGCCCGCCAACGCGCAACTGCTGGCGTACGTGCCGGGTGGCGACGAGGTGGTGCTCTACACGTACCAGCCGGAGCAGCACGGGTGGCTGCGGCTGGCCGGGCCACGCTGGCGCGGGCTGCTGGGCGAGCTGCCCGGGGTGAGCCCGGACCGGGAGTACCTGCCCTGCACCGCCGCCGGCACCGCCCGGCTGGTCGGCTCGATCGACGGCAAGGAGTACGAAGCCGTCGCCGACCCGCCCGGCGAGTTCCGGGTGCGGGCGCTGACCCGGGCCGCGCGCTATCCGGTGCGGACGCTGAGCCGGCGGGCCGAGCAGGCGCTGTGGCGCGGGGTGCCGTGCTGGGTGCTGCAGCGGGACGAGTCGTGGGCCCGGCTGCGGCTGCTGCGGCCGGATCAGGACGGGCTCGCCGCGACCGGGGCCCGCTGTTACGAGCGCGGCGTCTACGAGGCCTGGGCGCCGGTGGACGAGCTGGCCGACCACCACATCGCGGACCTGGCCTACCAGCTCTGACCATGCGAAAGCGGGGCCGGATCACTCCGGCCCCGCCACACGTCATCCTCGATCAGCTACGGGTGATCTTGGCTTCGACGGTCTTCCACTTGCTGCGGTGGTCCGCCCAGTCCACGGCGTAGGCGCTGGCCCAGAAGTAACCCTTGCCCAGGCCGGCCGGGACCTTGAACTTCCACTTGCCCTTGACGGTCGGAGCCCAGAAGGAGTAGCAGACGCTGTCCCAGGTGGACTCGTTGACCCGCTGCCACTTCCGGTTCTTGTTGAGGCAGTAGTCCTTGCCGTTGCTGTACTTCTCCAGGAAGACCCAGACGCCCGGCGCGCCGGAGCCCTTGTCGGACGCCGTCCCGGTGACGTACTTCCAGGACTTCAGCCGGTTCGAGCTGGACGGCTTGTTGATCTTGACAGTGGGCGTCCAGCTGTCCTTCTTCACGTAGATCGTGGCGCCGGTGACCGGAGTGCTCAGGCCGTTGGCGTTGCGGTACGCGATCTGCGTCGGGCGGTAGCCGGTGACCACCGAGCGGGTGCCCTTGTAGTGGTAGTAGTGGCCCGGGAACGACCGCTTACCGGTCCACCGGTACTCGTTGTAGAAGCCGTCACCCCAGTACAGGACGTACGAGGTGGTGCCGGCCGGCACCGCGCGCACGGTGACGTTGTAGCGCTCGCCGTTCCAGACGCTCTTCTTGTCGAGGCTGATCGCGGTGGGCGCGGTCCGGACCGAGACGGCCCGCTTCAGCTCGGTGAAGTTGCCGGCGGCGTCGGTCAGGCGCTCGGCGATGGTGAACGAACCGGCCCGCTTGTAGTTGTGCCGGACCCAGGTCGTGGTGGCCGACGCGAACCGGCTCGAGGTGCCGTCGCCCCAGTTCACCACCCGGGTGACGGTCGAGTCGGCATTGGCGCCGTCGCCGTACTCGGAGGTGTTCTGGTTGACCGTGATGCCCTGGCCGGTCCAGATCGAGGTCGCCGAGAGACGGAACGAGCCGGTCGGCTTCTGGGTGTCGCCCGGGTCGGTCGTCTGGGTCGGCGTGGCCGAGGTGGTCTCGGACGGCGTCTGGGACGGCGTCTCCGAAGGCGTCTCGGAGGGGGTCTCCGACGGCGTCTCGGACGGGGTCTCCGACGGCGTCTCGGAAGGCGTCTCGGACGGGGTGACGACCGGCGAGGGCGAGGACGACTCGTCAGCGGTGACCGGGACGTCGCGCGCGTATGCCGGGGACGCGGCGACCGCGCCACCGGCGGCGAGGGCGCCGCCCACGATGGCCGCGAGCAGCGGCCGTGCCAGGCGAGGTTTCAAGGAAGTCCAACTCCTTCGAGGGGTGAGAAGACCACATGAAGGGCAGTTGGACGACCTGGTGCGTCGGGACGCATCCGTATCGACAAAACGCCAACGTTCCCCCGTGGCGTCGATCAATGTAACCGCCGAGCCGCTGCCTGATCAATGACAAATCTGTGAAGAGTCCGTGGTGATCTAGGTAACCCCCGCGACAACGCGAAAGGCCCGGCCGAAGCCGGGCCTCGCACACGGGACGACAGCTCAGGAATCGCCGCCCAGCCGGGCCAGCTCCTCCTCCACCACCGACGGGTCGAGCTTGCGGAACACCGGCTTCGGCGCGCTCAGCGGGGTCCCGGCCACCAGCGGCACCGACTCCCACCGCGCGCCGACCGTGTAGTCGCCCATCAGCACCGGGTAACCCGGGCCGCCGTCCAGGTCCTCGACCTCGACGATCTCCGGCATCGGCGCGTGCACCCCGGTCCCGCCGAGCAGCTCGTGCACCTTCTGCGCGGAGTGCGGCAGGAACGGCGTGAGCAGCGTGTTCGCGTCGCGGACCACCTGCAGCGCGACGTGCAGGACGGTGCCCTGCCGCTCCTTCTGCGACTCGTCCTTGAGCTTCCACGGCGCCTGCTCGGAGAGGTACTTGTTCGCCTCGGCGACCACCCGCATCGCCTCGCCGATCGCGGCTTTCTGCCGATGCTTGCCGATCAGCTCGCCGACCGTGGCGAAGCCGGCCTTGGCCACCTCCAGCAGCGCCAGGTCCGCCGGCGTCAGGTCGACGGCCGGCGGGATGGCGCCGAAGTTCTTCGCGGCCATCGAGATCGACCGGTTGACCAGGTTGCCCCAGCCGGCCACCAGCTCGTCGTTGTTGCGCCGGACGAACTCGGCCCAGGTGAAGTCGGTGTCGTTGGACTCCGGGCCGGCCGCCGCGATGAAGTAGCGCAGCGCGTCGGCGTCGTAGCGCTCCAAGAAGTCGCGCACGTAGATGACCACCCGGCGGGACGAGGAGAACTTCTTGCCCTCCATCGTCAGGTACTCACTGGAGACCACCTCGGTCGGCAGGTTCAGCCTGCCCAGCGAGCCGGCCTGGCCGCCCTTGTCGCCCTCGCCGGAGTAGCCGAGCAGCAGTGCCGGCCAGATCACCGAGTGGAAGACGATGTTGTCCTTGCCCATGAAGTAGTAGCCGAGCGCGTCCTTGCCCTGCGCGTCGGCCGACCACCACTGGCGCCACGCCTCCGGGTCGCCGGTGCGCCGGGCCCACTCGATCGACGCCGAGAGGTAACCGATGACCGCGTCGAACCAGACGTAGATCCGCTTGTCGGCACGGTCCCGCCAGCCGTCCAGCGGGATCGGCACGCCCCACTCCAGGTCCCGGGTGATGGCCCGGGGCTGCAGGTCGTCGAGCAGGTTGCGGGAGAACTTCAGCACGTTGGGCCGCCAGTTCTCCCGGCGGTCCAGCCAGGAGCCGATCGCCTCGGCGAAGGCCGGCAGGTCGAGGAAGAAGTGCTCGGTCTCGACGAACTGCGGGGTCTCCCCGTTGATCCGGGACTTCGGGTCGATCAGCTGCTCGGGGTCGAGCTGGTTGCCGCAGTTGTCGCACTGGTCGCCGCGGGCGCTGTCGTAGCCGCAGATCGGGCAGGTGCCCTCGATGTAGCGGTCGGGCAGGGTCCGGCCGGTGGACGGGGAGATCGCGCCCAGGGTGGTGCGGGCCACGATGTACCCGTTCTCGTGCAGGCCCTCGAAGAGCTGCTGCACCACCGCGTAGTGGTTGCGGGTGGTGGTCCGGGTGAACAGGTCGTAGGACAGGCCGAGACCGTGCAGGTCCTCCACGATCACCCGGTTGTACCGGTCGGCGAGCTCGCGCGGGGTGACCCCGTCGGCGTCCGCCTGGACCTGGATCGGGGTGCCGTGCTCGTCGGTGCCCGAGACCATGAGCACGTCGTGGCCGGCCATCCGCATGTACCGGCTGAAGACGTCGGACGGCACCCCGAAGCCGGAAACATGACCGATGTGGCGCGGGCCGTTGGCGTAGGGCCAGGCGACCGCGGCGAGAACGTGACTCATGACGTACAAGCGTAGTGACCCGCCCGGGTGCCCTGCGAACGGATTGGCGCCCTGCATGCCAGCCGACCGATTTGTCCCGACACGCCCGATCATTGCCCGGCCCGCCGCCGAGCCGCGTAGTTGACTGGGTCAGTGACGGGAAACGCGCCGCAGCCAGGGGAAACGCCGACGGGTAACCCGTGGGTCCGGGTCGATCCGGACACCACGTGGTGGCACGGCGACGCCGATCGGGAGCCGGACTCCGTGGAGTGGGCCGACCGGGCCGCCGACCAGGCCCGCGCGGCCGGCGCCGACGACCTGACCCAGCAGCTGCACTCCGGCGACAGCGAACGGCTCGCCACGGCCGGCGAGCTGATGATCATCGAGCCCGGCCAGACCGACGAACCGAAGGACCCCGAAAGGGTGGAGAACACCCCGAGAACCGATCTGGAGTACGCCGAGGCGACCGCCGTACCGGAAGTCATGGTCCTGCCGGAGCCCAGCGACCGCAACCGGCCCACCATCGTCCTCGACCAGCAGCGACCGCCCCGCGGACCGCTCCCGCCGCTGCCGGAGGGCGGCGTCTCGCCGGCCACCGCGACCCGGCTGGAGCGGATGGAGAACTCGCCGTTCTGGGAGACCGACGAGGCGCGCATCGCGGCCGAGGCGCGTCGCGACCGGCGCCCCGGGCGGCGTCGCCGGCCACCGGCCACCAACCCGGTCGGCGCGCTGTTCTCGCTGATCGCCCTGAGCCTCGTGGCGGCGTTCTTCGCGTGGGTCAGCGCGGAGCCGTTCTGGCTGGCCACCGGCCACGGCGACGCCGGGTACGCGACCACCACCCGCTGCCGGGGCGACGGTCTCACCCAGCGCTGCACCGGCCGATTCACCGCCGCCGACGGACGGTTCACGGCCGGGCGGGTGACGCTGCTCGGCATCTCCGGCGACGCCCGCGAGCCGGGCGCGGTCAGCGGCGCCCGGATGGTCAGCGCGGACAGCCGGCAGGCCTACACCGCGCCGCCCGGGCTGCTCATGCACCTGCGCTGGACGCTCGGTTTCCTGCTCGTGCTGATCTGCGGATACGGCATCGCCGGCGCGACCGGCGCCCGGCGGCTGGAGTCCCCGCGAGCCCGCCGGTACGCCCTGCTCGCCAGCGTGGCCGGGCCGCTGCTGCTGCTGGCCGGGTTCCTGGCCGCCGCCTACTGAGCCTGGTGCACGAGGGCGTACACGTCCCGCTTCTTCAGGCCGTACTGATCGGCGACCGCCTGGATGGCGTCGCGCCGCGAGTCGCCGGCGGCCTCCCGCCCGGCCACCGCCGCGCGCAGCTCGTCGTCCGCCGGGCGCTCCACCGGCCCGGCCGGCGCGCCGCCCACCACCAGGGTGATCTCGCCGCGCGGCTCGCCGTCCGCGGCCCACCCGGCCAACTCGGCCAGGTCGCCGCGGCGGATCTCCTCGTACGTCTTGGTCAGCTCCCGGCAGACAGCGGCCGGCCGGTCCCCGCCGAACGTGGCGGCCAGGTCGGCGAGCGCGCCGGCGATCCGGTGCGGTGCCTCGAAGAAGACCAGCGTGCGCGGCTCGGCGGCCAGCTCGCGCAGCCGGGACCGGCGGTTCGACCCGGTGCGCGGCAGGAACCCCTCGAAGACGAACCGGTCGCTGGGCAGCCCGGACAGCGCCAGGGCGGTGGTCACCGCGCTCGGGCCGGGCGCCGCGGTCACCGGGTACCCGGCGTCGAGTGCCGCCTTCACCAGGCGATACCCGGGGTCGGAGACGCTCGGCATGCCGCCGTCGGTGATCACCGCGACGGTGGCGCCGTCGGCCAGCGCCGCCACCAGCTCCGGGGTACGCCGGTCGTCGTTGCCCTCGAAGTAGGAGACGACCCGGCCGCGCACGGCGACGTCCAGGTCCTTGGTGAGGCGGGACAGCCGCCGGGTGTCCTCGGCCGCGATCACGTCAGCGGTGGCGAGCACCTCCCGCAGCCGCGCCGAGGCGTCACCGATGTTGCCGAGCGGGGCGCCGACCAGGATCACGCGGCCGGAGCCGGAAGTTTCACGAGACACCGGAAAAGTCCATCACACGCCCGGCCGTCACTTCAAAGCTCCGCAGCCTACGATCGCGGGGTGACAACGGCGACAGCTGAGACAGACCTCACCACCGCGGACTCCCCCGCCGAGGCGGAGTCGTCCCGGGGCGTCCGGGACGTACCCGACCTCGTCCGGCGACGCCTGTCGACGCTGGACGCCCGCTTCGACCCGTACTCCTGGCTGGTCACCCTGGTGATCGTGGCCGCCGCCGCGATCCTGCGCCTGGCCGGGGTGGACAAGCCCAAGGGCTACATCTTCGACGAGGTGTACTACCCGACCGACGCCTGGGACATGCTCCAGCACGGCGTCGAGTGGGACGAGAAGACCAACGGCCCGGCGTACGTGGTGCATCCCCCGCTCGGCAAGTGGCTGATCGCGCTCGGCGAGCAGGTGTTCGGCAACCGGGAACTGGGCTGGCGGATCTCGGCGGCGATCGCCGGCACCCTGATGATCCTGATCCTGATCCGGGTCGCCTACCGGATGTTCCACTCGATCGTGCTGGCCGGGACGGCCGGCCTGCTGATGACCCTGGACGGGTTCCAGCTGGTGCTCTCCCGCACCTCGCTGCTGGACATCTTCCTCGGCCTGTTCATCCTGCTGACCTTCGCCTGCATGCTGCTGGACCGCGATCACTACCGGCGGCGGTGGACGCGGGCGCTCGCCGACGGCTTCGACTCGGCGGCCACCTACAAGATCCCGCGGATCGTGCCGTGGTGGCTGCTGGCCGCCGGCGTCTGCTTCGGCCTGGCCTGCGGGGTGAAGTGGAGCGCGCTGTTCTTCGCGCCGTTCTTCGCCGTCCTGGTGGTGGCCTGGCGCTGGCAGGCGCGCCGGTCGGCCCGGGTGCGCGGCCCGTTCGTGGCCGGCATCCTCGGCGACTTCGGCTACCTGATCCTCAGCTTCGTCCTCAGCGCCATCTTCTACCTGGCCACCTGGACCGGCTGGTTCGTCACCGACACCGGATACTTCCGGCACTACCGGGAGGCGAACGGGCTGAGCGAGCCGCCGATCCTGGGCGCGCTGCTGAACCTGATGCACTACCACCACGAGGCGTACAGCTTCCACAGCGGATTGACCGAGAAGCACACGTACCAGTCCTGGCCGTGGCAGTGGCTGCTGCTCGGGCGGCCGGTGGCGTTCTACTGGAACGGCAACGGCAACTGCGGGGCGCCCAGCTGCGCCGCCGAGATCCTGCTGCTCGGCACGCCGATCCTGTGGTGGTCGTTCCTGCCGGCGCTGATCGCCCTGGTCTGGTTCGGCATCGCACGGCGCGACTGGCGGGCGTACGCGATCTTCGCCGGCGCGGTCGGCAGCATGCTGCCCTGGTACTACTACGCGGTCGCCGACGGCCGCACGATGTTCTCCTTCTACCTGCTGCCCGGCCTGCCGTTCCTGATCCTGGCGGTGGTCTACACGCTCGGCGCGATCATGACACCGGTGGGCGGGATGGTCGCCGGCGCGGCCCGCACCGACCGGCAACTGATCGGCACGGTGGTCGCGGCGACGTACGTGGTGCTGGTGGCGCTCTGTTTCGCCTACTTCTATCCGGTCTTCGTCGGCTCGACCATGCCCTACGACGACTGGTCGGTCCGCATGTGGCTGGGCGGCCGCTGGATCTAGCACCCCTTTCCCGCGCGTCCCGCCACTCCCACCGGCCCGGCCACCTGCTACCGGCCCGGCCACCTGCCACCGGTCCGGCCGCCTCCCAACCGGTCCGCCGCTGTTCGGACGGTCCACCGGATCCGCCGGGATCCGCCGTCGTCCGAGCGGCTTCTCGCCATCCGAGCGGCCCGCCGTCGTCCGCAGGATCCGCCGTTCCCGCACAGTCCGCCGCTCCCGCACAGTTCACCGCTCCTGCACAGCCCGCCGTTCCCGCACAGCCCGCCGTTTGCGCACGGTCCGCCGTTGCGCACCGTCTACTGCACTCGCCGGGGGCCTCCGCTGTCCGAGCGGCCGCCGGTCCCGGTGGCCCGCCGCCGGGCCGAATCGTCCTTCGATGTCCGGATCGTTCTCCCTGTTCAGGTCGTCCTCGCTGTTCGGCACGGCCGAACGAGGCTTCCTCGTCGAACTCCGGGTCAGATCAACATCAAGAGATCGCTGACTCGAATCCGCGCTGATCACTGATCGTCGCTCCCGCCAGGGACCCTTCCGGGCTTCGCAGGGCGCTGCGCGCCCAGAACGCGAACCCCTCCAGGGCGACGTCCGCGGCTGGCAACGACCGCCAAATCCAACCCGCTCGGCCCTCACTCAGGCTGGCGCTCACGGTGGTATCCCAACTCCCGACACCACCGCCCCCACCAGCCCAGACCGACCGGCTGGCACTCACAGTGGCATCCCACACCCGGACACCACCACCACGACCAGCCGCGACAGGCAGGCTGGCACCCACGGTGGCATCCCACACCCGGACACCACCACCACGACCAGCCGGGACAGGTGGGCTGGCACTCACGGTGGCATCCCGCGCCCGGACACCACCGTCACGACCAGCCAAGACCGACGAGCTGGCACTCACGGTGGCATCCCACACCCGGACACCACCCTCACGGCCAGCCGGGACAGGTGGGCTGGTGCTCGCGGTGGTATCCCGCGGGCGGACACCACCGTCAGAGCCAGCCGGGGCGGGGTTTGGGCGGGCCACCGTGCGGGGCGGCGTCAGCCCGGATGCGGCCTCGCGGCCGGGAGGGACAGCGGGCCTGGCGTCGAGGCACGGGACACGACGGTGCGGTTGGGGCGGTCGCCGGGCGTACCGAAGGCTGGTTTTGATCTTCAGGGTGGGGCGCGCGGACCGCTGCGACGGCCCCAGATGCGATGAAGCCCGGCGATATCGCCGGGCTTCGCCGTTTTGGCGACTTTTCGCTGATCATGACCTAGACAGGTCCGAAAAATAGGGCGCGCCCCGATCGCCTGCCACGGGGGAAGCGGGCGATAGGGGCGCGCAAGATGCAGCTTAACGAGCCTGGATGAGCGGCACAACGGGTGTCGCCCACGGATTGCCGTGTCGATCCCAGCATCCCAGCGATTCGGACATTATGCTCTTTTAGTCTTTACCGCGCATATCGTCTCATGAATACGATTCAACTTGACGGTCGGGAATGCGACACGAATTAGATGCCCATTCTGGCGTAACGTATTCCGACTACCGACCGCACCGCAGCTCAGCGGATTCGCCTTTCGTCGCGGACAGTTCACCGCCATCGGGTCAAACTCCAGGGGTCATCATTTCGTCCCTTTTCGGGGGATCAGTCGGCCATCCCCCGAGAAGGTGACAAGTGCCAAGATCGCGGTAAATGTTCTTAAGCTCGCCGCGTGACAACGCAGGAGCACCAACACCCGCAGACCGCCGACCAGCGAATTCCGGACACGGAAGTCATCGCCGTCGCGCCACCCGCCCCGGTGTTCGTCGACTCCACCGGGCGACGGAGTCGACTGCTCCGCCGGATCGCGCTGGCGTTCGGCATCCTCGTCGTCTCCTACGGCGGGCTGCTCGGCGTCAGCCTGGCCGGTGGCCCGGTGAACTCCAGTGCCGTGCTGCCGCTGCCCGGCCTGGACGACGGTGACGAGAAGACCGTGGCGCCGCCCCAGCCCAGCCCGGCCCCGGAGGTGAGCCCGTCGAGCGGCCCGGCCCAGCGCCCGGTGATCGAGTCGGTGGACCAGCCCCGGCGGGCGCAGCCCCGGCAGACGACCGCCGTCGCGCCGAAGCCGGCCGGCACCACCGCGGCGGCCAGGACCACCACCACGCCGGCCAAGGCGCCGACGAAGGCGACGGCCACCAAGCCGACGCCCGCGCCGACCACACCGAAGCCCGCGGTCACCACCACCAAGCCGACCGAGTCGACCACCACCACACCGGCCCCCGGCCCGACCACCACCGTCGCGCCGAACCCGCCGACCGTCGCGCCGAAGCCGCCGGCCGACGAGCCCAAGTCCCAGCCGACCGCGCTGCCCACGCTGGCGCCGGTCACCGGTGACGACCCGGCCGACACCGACGCGCCGACCACCGGCCCGTCGCCGTCGCGTTCCGGGGAGCCGGTGTGAGCAGCCGCAACAGGGGGCGCAGCCGGCGCCGCATCCTGCCCCGGCCGCGGGTGATGCTCGGCTCGCTGGTGCTGGGCTTCTTCATCGCCGTGCTGGTGGTGCAGGCGTACATCAACGCCGAGTTCACCGCCGACCACAAGGAGACCGAGGTCGGCGACCAGGACGGCGTGCCGCTGTCGATCCGCGGCGGGGGGCCGATCGTCAACACCACCGGCGGGCAGGAGACCACCAGCCGGCTGCCGGACCGCACCATCGCGCTCACCTTCGACGACGGCCCCGACCCGACCTGGACCCCCAGGGTCCTCCAGGTGCTCCGGGAGAACGACGCGCACGGCACGTTCTTCGTGGTCGGCTCCCAGGTGGCCCGCCAGCCGGCGCTGACCAAGAGCATCGTCGACGACGGCAACGAGCTGGGCCTGCACACCTTCACCCACCCGAACATGCAGCTGCTCGCGCCGTGGCGGCGGCACCTGGAGCTGTCCCAGACCCAGGTGGCCATCGCGAAGGCCACCGGCGTGCACACCAACCTGGCCAGGTTCCCCTACTCGTCGAAGGCCAACGCCATCGACGACGTCAACTGGAAGATCGTCAAGGAGGCCGGCCGGGCCGGCTACCTGGTCGTCGTCAACGACACGGACAGCGAGGACTGGCAGCGGCCCGGCGTCGACCGGATCATCCACAACGCGATGCCGACCGGCGACAGCTCGGCGATCATCCTGTTCCACGACGCCGGCGGCGACCGCTCGCAGTCCGTCGCGGCACTGGCCAAGTTCATCCCGATGATGAAGGCCCGCGGCTACCGGTTCACCACCGTCACCGAGGGCCTGAACCTGGGCATCGAGGAGCAGTCCGCGGCGGTCAAGTCCGGCCGGGCCCCGGAGAGCGCCTCGGTCATCCCGGCCCTGCCGCTGAACCCGGCCGCCGCTCCCGGCGACGAGTGGCGCGGGATGGCGCTGATCTGGACCGTACGCCTGGCCGACGGCCTGGTCACCGTGGTGGCCGCGCTGTTCGTGGTGGTCGGCGTGCTGACCGTGGGCCGGACCGCGCTGCTGCTCACGCTGGCCAGCCGGCACGCCCGGCAACGGCGGAGACCCGGCTGGCGCTGGGGTGAGCCGGTCACCGACCCGGTGTCGGTGATCGTGCCGGCCTACAACGAGAAGGAGGGCATCGAGGCGGCCGTCCGGTCGCTGGCCGGCGGCGACTACCCGGAGATCGAGGTGGTGGTGGTCGACGACGGCTCGACCGACGACACCGCCGAGATCGCCGAGGGGCTGGGGCTGCCGAACGTCCGCGTGGTCCGGGTGCCCAACGGCGGCAAGTCCAACGCCCTGAACGCCGGCATCGCGCTGGCCAAGCACGACCTGATCGTCACCGTGGACGGCGACACCGTCTTCGAGCGGGACTCGATCCAGAAGCTGGTGCAGCCGTTCGGCGACCCGGCGGTCGGGGCGGTGGCCGGCAACGTCAAGGTCGGCAACCGCGGCACCCTGGTCTCCACCTGGCAGCACATCGAGTACGTGATCGGCTTCAACCTGGACCGCCGGCTCTACGAGACGCTCAACTGCATGCCGACAGTGCCCGGGGCGATCGGCGCGTTCCGCCGTGCGGCCCTGGCCCAGGTCGGCGGGATCAGCGACGAGACCCTGGCCGAGGACACCGACGTCACCATGGCGCTGTGCCGGCAGGGCTGGCGGGTGGTCTACGAGGAGCACGCCAAGGCGTGGACCGAGGCGCCGACCACCCTGGAGCAGCTGTACCGGCAGCGCTACCGGTGGAGTTACGGGACCATGCAGGCGATGTGGAAGCACCGCCGGGCGCTGTTCGACAAGGGCCCGTCCGGGCGCTTCGGCCGGGTCGGCCTGCCGTTCCTCG
Source organism: Actinoplanes oblitus (assembly GCF_030252345.1). Classification (NCBI taxonomy): domain Bacteria; kingdom Bacillati; phylum Actinomycetota; class Actinomycetes; order Micromonosporales; family Micromonosporaceae; genus Actinoplanes; species Actinoplanes oblitus. The sequence continues at coordinate 9,145,456 of NZ_CP126980.1, forward strand.
CGCTGTTCGGGGTGGCGCTGCCGATGCTCGCCCCGGTCGTCGACATCATGCTGGTCTACGGCCTGGTCTTCTGGGAGCTGACGGAGACCGTGATCGCCTGGCTCGGGATGCTGGCCCTGCAGCTGTTCACCGCGCTGATCGCGTTCCGGTTCGACAAGGAGCCGATCAAGGCGCTCTGGCGGCTGCCGCTGCAGCAGTTCGCCTACCGGCAGCTGATGTACCTGGTGCTGATCCAGTCGGCGACCACGGCGCTGACCGGTGGCCGGTTGCGCTGGCACAAGCTGAACCGGGCCGGGCTGGCCCCGCGCTCGGCCACCCCGCCGCCGCGGAGTGCGAAGGTGGCGCCGGCCGTCGACACCTGGCCGCCCAGCGTGCCGGAGGTGCCCCGGCAGCAGCAGCCGGTCGGGCGGGCGGTCGCCCCGCCGACCACCCCCGCGGTGCCCTCCCCGGTCTACCGCGACTGAGGAACGGACCCGCGTCCCGCCGAACCACAGCCGGCGGGACGCGGGTTGTCAGGCCACTGCCAGGTCCCTGATCAGCTCGTCCGGCGTCAGATCGGCGTACGGGAAGACCACGTGCAGCGACGTCCCGTCGCCGGGCCGGTCGGAGAGCGCCACCGTGGCGTGGTGCGCGTCCAGGATGCGCTTGGCCACCGCCAGCCCGCGGTCCGGGCCGGGCACGTCCGCCGGGTTCGCTATCGCCCCGTAGTACAGGTGCGGGAACAGGTCCGGGCGCATCCCGTCGGGCAGGTCCATGTCGTCGAGGTGCACCGTCGGCCCGGACTCCATCTCGGTGCCGACCCGCACCCGGCCGCCCTCCGGCGTGTACTTCACCGCGGCGAACAGCAGGTGGGTCAGCACCTGCTCGAGCCGCACCGGGTCGGCGATGATCGGCAGCGCCGGGCCGCCGGCCTGGTTGAGGATCCAGATGTGCTTGCTGGCCGCGATCGGGCGGACCGCCTCGACCGCCCGCTGGGTCACCCGGGTCAGATCGCACTGCCGCATGTGCAGGCTCTCCCCGCCCAGGCCGGCGTCGGCCATCTGGGTCAGGTGGTCGACCAGCTCCCGGAAACCGCGCACGTGCGCCGCGGTGGCCCGGCCGACCAGGTCGGCCAGCTCGAAGTCGTGGTAGCCGGTGTCGCCCAGGCTCTCCAGGTACGTCGACATCAGCCGCAGCGACGACCGCAGTTCCCCGCCGACCAGGCCGGCCAGATCGTCCTTGCGGCGCTCCAGCTCCTGCAGCCGGGCCGTGGTGTTGGCCAGCGCGTACGCGTACCGCCGCAACTCCAGCTGCGCGGTCACCTGGCGGGCCAGCGCCCGCAGCGCCTGTTGCTGCTCCATCCCCAGCCGCCGCGGCTCGGTGTCCATCACGCAGAGCGTGCCGAGCGCGAACCCGTCGGTGGTCATCAGCGGCGCCCCGGCGTAGAACCGGGTCCCGTCCGTGGCGGTCACCGCCGGATTGTCGGCGAACCGTGGATCCTGGGTGGCGTCCGGAACCATCAGCAGGTCCCGGCCGAGGATCGCGTGCGCGCAGAACGACAGGTCCCGCGGTGTCTCCGTGAAATCCGGGCCGGTGCTGGCCTTCGCCCACTGCCGGTCCGCGTCGACCAGGCTGACCATGGACATCGGGGTCTCACAGACCCCGGCGGCCAGCGCGACGATGTCGTCGAAGTCCTTCTCCGGCGGGCTGTCCAGGATGTCGAGCGAGTAGAGCGCGGCAAGCCGCTCGATCTCGTTGTCGGGTAGGGGTGCTTTCATGACGGTCACCTCCGAGACTTGCTTCAGAGATACCAGGCAAAAGTAGCCACCTTCGCATTTCGCCCAAATCCCGTACGGCTGGTGTGACTTCCGCGGCGTGCCGCTGATCACCGCGCCGCGCGGCCGTATGCTTCGCGGCCATGAACACCGACGAGTTCGCGTGCGGCACCTGCGGCTCGACACACAGCGGTCCGCCGCTGAGCTTCGCCGCGCCGGCCCCGGACCTCTGGCTGCCGGAGATGGCCGACACCGAGGGCTGCCTGCTCGACTCCGACCTGTGCGTGATCAGCGGTGAGCGGTTCTTCATCCGCGGCCTGATCGAACTGCCCGTCTGGGACACCGGCGAGATCTTCACCTACAGCATGTGGGTGTCCCTGAGCCGCCCCAACTTCACCCGCGCCGTCGACATCTGGGAGCAGCCCGGCCGCGAGGACGAGCCGCCCTATTTCGGCTGGCTCTCCAACGAGATCGCCGGTTACACCCCGAGCACGCTCAACCTGAAGACGAACGTACACACCCGCCCGGTGGGCCAGCCTCCCTACATCGAGCTGGAGCCCACCGGCCACCCGCTGGCCATCGAACAGCGCGCCGGCATCTTCCGCTCCCGGGTCGAGGAGATCGCCAGCCTGCACCTGCACCGCTGACCACCCGGGATCAAGATCAAGAGATCGATGACTCGGATCCGCGCTGATCACTGATCGTCGCTCCCGCCAGGGACCCTTCCGGGCCGGGCTGGCCGCTGCGCGTCCAGAACGCCCGGCCCGCAAGGGCGACGTCCGCGGGTGGTGGCGACGCGCAAAAAGCGCATCGTCCGGATTGTCGGCATTGCGACCGGCCGGGCAGCGTGTCCGGCTCACCCGTTGTTATCGTGCTGATCTTCTCTCACCCCCCACTCGTTAACGGGAGCGATATGCGCCGCACCGTCCGCGCCGTCCTGGGGCTGCTGGCCCTCGCAGCCATGACCGGCGCGTTGCCCGCCTCCTCGGCACAGGCCGCCGTCCCACCGGACCCGATCTGGATGTACTACAACCTTCCGGACCAGGACGCGGCCACCGAGATCCGGCTCCAGGACGGCGTCGGTGAGCCTCAGTTCAAGATGATCAACGGCGGCACGTCGGACACCGGGGAGGCCAAGAACGTCGTCATGACGCTCGACCTGTCCGGCCTGCCGAGCGCCGTCAAGGTCACCGGGGTGGACGACCGCTGCACGATCAGCGGCGCCACCGTCCGCTGTGCCCTCGGCGACATCATCGCGGCGATCCAGTCCGTCGAGTTCAAGCCGTTCCGGCTGGTCGCCACGGGGCAACCGGTCGGCCCGCTCGGTTCCATCGAGGGCCGGGTGAGCTGTACGGGCTGCGTCGGCGACGCCCACCGATCGATCCCGGTCTGGGTGACCGCGCCGGGACCGGACCTGCAGCTCTACGTCGACCAGCGCGGTTTCCAGAACGGCCGCAGCTCGCTCATCGTCGGCGCGCGGAACTACGGTGACGCCCCGAGCCGGTTCAAGCAGGTGGTGATGCGCGTACCGGCAGGCGTGGCGATCGGGGACCTCAACCCGAACCCGGCCTGTGCGTACGACGGCGGGACCGCGCAGGGCGCCACCCGTCTCGGACCGTTCACGATGACCTGCTCGGTGGACGTGACGGTCGCGCCGTACCAGTCGCTCTCGTTGCAGGCGGCCGCCGGCTCCGGCGCACCGGACCGATTCTTCGCGACCTTCCCGGCGAGCACCCCGGGACCGGCCGAACTCAAGGTGTCGGTCGAGGCGGTGGTGGACGGCGCCGAGGCCCGCCCGGCCGACAACACCCAGACCCTGGTCCTCACCACGCCGGCGAACAAGCTCGACGCGCGACTGAGCGCGAAGACCGTCCGCCAGGGTGACACCGCCACGGTGACCTGGACCCTGCTCAACGCCGGCCCGTCCGACACCACCGGGCACACCCTGACCGTGGTGGCGCCGAGCGGCACCGAGGTGCTGCCCACCGAGGGCTGCACCGTCTCCGCTGACAAGAAGCGCCTGACCTGCGTCGTCAAGGAGCCGCTGGCCGCCAAGGCCACCGCGACCGGCACCGTGCGCCTGCACATCGTCGGCACCCCGGGCCGCGGCGGCTCGATCACCGTCGCCGGCACCGGCCCGTCCGCGGACACCACGACCGCCAACAACAAGGCGGCCATCACGGTGCCCACCACGTCCACCGCGACCACTTCGCCCACCGCGACCGCAGCGCCCACCGCAACCACCACCCCGGGCAACGACGGCACCAGCCTCCCGATCACCGGCCCCGGCAGCGGCCTCCTCAGCGCCGGCACCCTCCTGCTGCTCCTCGGCACCGCAACCCTGTTCCTAACCCGCCGCCGCTCCGCCTGACCCACCCCCACCCCGGCCACGGCTCGCCGTGGCCGGTCTCCAAGCCCCACCCCCCAACACCCACCCACCGTCCTCACCCGCAACTAACGGCTGGCAGCTGGCAGGCGGCGTCGGCAGTCGGCGGCAGTCGGCGGCAGCTCGCGCTGACGGTTGGCAGCTGACGCGGACGGCTGGCGGCTCGGCTCGCGGCTGGGCTGGCGGCTCGGCTGGCGGCTCGGCTCGCGGCTGGGCTGGCGGCTGGGCTGGCGGCTGGGCTGGCGGCTCGGCTCGCGGCTGGGCTGGCGGCTCGGCTCGGCTCGCGGCTCGCGGCTCGCGGCTCGCGGCTGGGCTGGCGGCTCGCGGCGTACACAAATCCCAACCCGAACCACAAACAACCCGATCCCAACCGCAACAGCACCCAACGCACTAACCGCGACCGCCACCCCCACCGCAACCACCGGAACGCGGGGCGTCCGGGGGCTCGGCCCCCGGAGCAGACAATGCGAAACACCCCCTGTCCGCGCGTTTTGCGGACAGGGGGTGCCTAGGTGTGGAGCTGAGGGGATTTGAACCCCTGACCCCCTCGATGCGAACGAGGTGCGCTACCAGTCTGCGCCACAGCCCCTGGTCGGCTCTCCGGTGAGGCCTTCACCGTGGAACCTCCGAAAGGCTAACAGGTCTGTCCGCCACCTCGCGAACCACCCCTCCCATCAAGCGGTGTGATGGCGCCCCCCGGCCTCGTAGGCGCGCCCGCGCAGGCCGCCGCGGCGGCGGTAGCTGACCGATCCGCCGTTGGCGGCGACCGGCAGGTCGGACGGCTCCCGGTCGAGGCCCATCGCCGCGCGCCGGACCGCCTCCTTCTGCGCGGCCAGCCGGCGTTGGGCCTCGCGGCGTGCCGCGGCCCGGCGGGCCTGCTCCCGGCGTACCTCGGCCTGCCGCGCGGCCAGCCACGCCGCCTCGCGGGCCTGGATCCGGCGGCGGCGCCGGTCGGCGATCGCCCGGTTGCGCAGGTGGACCAGGTAGCTGCCGAGCAGCGTACCGGTCACCGCGAAGCTGATCCAGAAGCCGGGGCCGACGGCCAGCACCCCGACCAGTTCGATGACGTTGAGCAGGACCAGCGCGGCGAAGACCCGGCGGCGGCGGACGACCGCCGGAGCGCCTCGGCGGCGCGGCGCGCGGCGGACCGGCCGGCGGCCGGTGACCAGGCGCAGCCGGCGCTGTGGCGGTGGCGACTTTTCACCCGATGGGGCGGGCAGCGTAACCGTAACCCGGCGTCCGGGGTTGATCGGTCGGCGTCCGGGCACGGTGCGGCGACGGCGGTGGCGTTGTAGCACCCGCGCCGTCGACGACGCCCGCTCCGCGGCGAGGCGCTCGGTGGCGTCGTACCGGCGGACCAGCGCCGGGGCGAGGGCGAGCAGCCCGGCCGCGGCGAGGACGGCGAGGAGCACCGAGGTCGGCACCCTCACCCCTCCGTTCCGCCACGACAGATCACATGACAAATGACACGACGAATGCGAGGTTACGGGCGGTAGCGGTGATATTTCGCGCGCCGCGCCGACGGCAGTCGCCCGCCCAAGATCATTTAGTCGAGCGAACCCGTTTCCAGCGGGACAGCAGACCGCCCTCGGCGGCCACCTCCTCGCTGGTCAGCGCATAGCCCAGATGGTCGCGCCAGCCACCGTCGATGTGCATGTACCGCTGGTGGTACGCCTCCTCGCGGAACCCCAGCTTCTCCACCACCCGGCGGCTCGGCCCGTTCTCCGGCCGGATGTTGACCTCGATCCGGTGCAGGCCACCCGGCCCGAACGCGTGGTCCACGGCGAGCGCGAGCGCGGTCGGGATCACCCCGCGACCGGCCACCCGCTGGTCCACCCAGTAGCCCGCGTACGCCGAGGCGAACGCGCGCCGCACGATGTTGCCCAGGTTGACGTGCCCGACCAGCCGTTCCCGGCCGTCCTCCAGCAGGCAGACGGCGAACGGCATGCTGTCCCCGCGCCGGGCGGCCCGCCTCATGTCGCGGTAGACGTACGAGTACGCGCGGATCGAGTTCATCTCCGCCCACGGGCCGGGCGGCGCCGACTCCCACGGCGACAGCCAGGGCTGGTTGGCGATCCGCACCTCGGACCAGGCCCGGGCGTCACCGCGCTTGTACGGCCGCAGCAACACCGGCCCGTCCGCCAGCACAGCGGGCCAGCCGGGGGTCGCCCCGAGCATTCATCGCCTCCGGTCGAGCAGCAACACGTCCACGGTGGAACCGGCCGCCGCCGTGGTGACCCGCTCCCCGAGCACCAGCAGTCCGTTGGCCTCGGCCAAACCGGAAAGAGTGTACGGCCCACCGGCGAGCGGCTGCACAGTGTAGCCGCCACCACGTCGCTCGGCGACGTGCGCCGGGCGGAACTCCCGCAGGCCGCCCGGCGACGAGACCGTCTCCAGCAGGTGTGCCTTCACGCTCGGCCGGAACACCGGCTCGGCGCCGGCGAGCAGCTGGATCGCCGGCCGAGCCAGCACCTCGAAGCCGATCAGCGCGGCGCCCGGCTCGCCGGGCAGGCAGACCACCGGAACCTCCTCGCCGCCGACAGTGCCGAACCCGAGCGCGGTACCCGGGCAGAGCGCCACGTCGGTGAACTCGACGGTGCCCCGCCCGGTCCCGGGCCGGGACAGCACCCGGCGCAGCATGTCGCCGGGCCCGGTACCGGTGCCGCCGGTCGTGATGATCAGGTCGGCGCGCAGTGTCTGATCCTCCAGCAGGCCGCGCAGCCCTTCCGGATCGTCGTCACAGATGCCGATCCGGTACGCCAGCGCACCCGCCTCCACCGCCGCCGCGGTCAGCGCGTGCGAGTTCGCGTCCACCACCTGCCCCGGCTGGCTGGGCCGGCCCACGTCGACCAGCTCGTCGCCGGTCGCCACGACCACCACCCGCGGGCTGGGCCGGACCAGCACGTGCCCGATCCCGGCGGCGGCGAAGGTGGCCACCATCGGCGGTGTCACGTACGACCCGGCGGTGGCGAGCACCTGGCCGACGGCCAGCTCCTCACCGGCCCGGCGCACCCCGGAACCGCGTTTCGGGGCGTGCAGGATCTCCACCGCGGCCATGCCCTGGTCGGTCCAGTGCACCGGGACCACCACGTCCGCGCCGATCGGCAGCGGCGCGCCGGCGGCCACCGAGAAGCAGGTGCCGGCGGTCAGCCGGACCGGCCGCCAGCTGGCCGCACCCAGGTCGCCCACCACGTTCAGCCGGACGCTGCGGGTGGGTCCGGTGTCGAACTGGCCGAACGCCGGGTGCGCGCCGAGGCGCCCGGCGCCGGCCAGATCCTCCCACCGGGCCGCGTATCCGTCGATCGCGGCCTGGTCGAACGCCGGGAACGGGTGCGGCGCGATCACGTCGGCCGCCAGCACGTTCCCGTGCGCCTGGGTGAGGTCGAGGTCGAGCGGAGGCAGCGCCCGGAGCCTGCGCAGCGTGCTGCCCAGGTACTCGGCGAGAGGCATCAGCTCGTTGGCGGCCGCCTCGGCATCGGCCGTAGCGGTCATCCCTTCCGACCACCGACGAATTCGGCGAGCCAGGCTCGGAACTCCTCGCCCAGGTCGGGTCGCTGGGCAGCGAGCTGGACGACGGTCTGCAGGTAGCCGAGCGGCTGACCGGTGTCGTACCGGACCCCGCGGTAGACGATGCCGTGCACCGGGGTGCCGGCCTCCAGCAGCGCCGCCATCGCGTCGGTCAGCTGGATCTCGCCGCCGCTGCCTGGCTTGGTGTCGGCGATCGCCGCGAAGATCTTGCCGGGCAGCACGTAGCGGCCGACCACCGCGAGGTTGCTCGGCGCCTCGGCCGGCGACGGCTTCTCCACCAGGCCGGTCACCTCGACGACGCCCTCACCGAGATCGGACTCACGCACCGAGGCGATCCCGTAGCGAGACGTCTCCTCCGGGGTGACCTCGATGAACGCGAGGACGATGCCGCCGGTGCGAGCCTGCAGGTCGAGCATGTCCGGCAGCAGCGGGCTGCCCTCGTCGACGAACTCGTCGCCGAGCAGCACCGCGAACGGGTTGTCGCCGACGTGCGAGGCCGCGGTGCCGACCGCGTGCCCGAGCCCGAGCGGCTCACCCTGCCGGACGGTGTAGATGTCGGCGAGCTCACTGGTGCGGCGCACCGCCGCGAGCCGCTCGGTGTCGCCCTTGTCCGCCAGCCGCTGCTCCACGTCAGGGCGGCGGTCGAAGTGGTCGACCATCGAGGTCTTGCCCCGCCCGGTCACCAACAGCACGTCGGTGATCCCGGCCGCGGCCGCCTCCTCCACGATGTACTGCAGCACCGGCCGGTCGACGATCGGCAGCAGCTCTTTCGGCACCGCCTTGGTGGCCGGCAGGAAACGCGTGGCGAGACCGGCCGCCGGGATCACCGCTTTCACCGCGCGCTTGCCGGGCTCTTGCGCGTTCGTTGTCATCAGTCACCGCACCTTCGCTGGAATGTGCCTCGCTGTGTCGTCCGTGGCACGCAGCCGTGCAACCACGAACATGCCGCGAGACTATCGGCCAGGACCACGAACCGGCGGTTGCGGCCCGCTACCGGCCCGGGCCGGATCGAAATTCCCCTCGGGTACGCGGGACGAAACGCTCTCCGCGAGACGATACGTATCCCGGCCGGCGTTCTTCGCCGCGTACAGCGCCTCGTCCGCGGCATCCAGCACTCCCTGGGCGGTGGCGCCGTGCTCGGGGAAGACCGCGATGCCGATCGACACGCTGATCGGGATCCGGTCGTCGAGGCCGGGCCGCCGCGGATCGACGCGCACCGGACGGTCGCGGATCAGGGCGCCGAGCCGCTCGGCGACGATCAGCCCGCCGTACGCGTCGGTCTCCGGCAACAGCACCACGAACTCCTCCCCGCCCTGGCGGAACGCCACGTCCACCTCGCGCAGGCCGACCCGGATCCGCCGGGCGAACTCACCCAGCACCTGATCGCCGGCCGGATGCCCGTACGTGTCGTTCACCTCTTTGAAGTGATCGAGGTCGAGCACCAGCACGGTCAGCATCCGGCCGAACCGGTTGGCCCGCTCCACCTCCCGGCGCAGCACCTCGCGCAGATAACGGTAGTTCCACAGCCCGGTGAGCGGATCGGTCAACGACAATCGCTGCGCCTCCTCGTGCAGCCGCACGTTGTGCACCGCGATACCGGCCTGCCCCGCGAAGGTACGAAGAGTGCGCAGGTCGGCGTCGTCGAAGCAGGGGCTGCCGAGCCGGTCGTAGAGCGCGAGCACGCCGAGCGTGCCCGGCCCGGGATCCGTGTCTTCACCCGAAGGTGGCGCGCAGATCGGCACCGCGAGGTAGGACTCGCAGGCGGGTTCCCCGGCGCCGACACCCGTCACCCCACGCGATACGGGCTCCCCGGCACCGTCACCGGTCATCCCACGCGATTCAGGCTCCCCGGCGCCGAGACCCGTCACCCCGTGCAACGCCGTTCCGGAGGCGGCCACCGCGCCGAGCACCCCGCGCCCCGGCGCCAACCGGCGTTTGACCAGGTCCGCCGACGGCAGGTCCCACTCACCGGTCAGCCCGGCCGCGCAGCGGGCGGTGAGGCTGCCGTCCGCCGGGTCGACCAGCAGCACCAGCCCGGCCCGGGCGCCGGTAGCGGTCATCGCGGTGCGCAGGATCACCGGCAGGATCCGGTCCAGGTCGTGGGTGCTGGACAGGGTGTCCCCGAGAATCGCCAGGTGCCGGCGCAACTGGTCACGGCTGGCGGTCAGCGCCTGCACGTAGGACTGCAACTCCCGGGTCATCCGGTTGAAGGTCCCGGCCAGCCGGCCCAGCTCGTCCGGTCGCGGGATCGGCACCCGGGTGTCCAGGTCGCCGTTCGCCACCCGGTCGGCGGCCCAGGCCAGGTCGCCGATCGGACGGGTGGTGGACCGGGCCAGCCAGCGGGCGGCGAGCACCGCGGCGAGCGCGGTGGCCAGGACGATGAGCGGGAGCACGGCGTACCGGAAGGTCGGCCGCGCCGGCGGCGCGTCCAGCGTGAGCGCCAGCGGCTGCCCCGGCCCGGGCGCCAGTCCCCGCCGCGTCGGGCCGCCCCCGTCACCCGCCCCGAGCGTCACGGTGACCCCGGCCGCCGCCCCGAGCCGCGCCAGCAGCCCCGAGTCCACTCGCCGTGCCGCGAACACCGTGACATCTGCCGCACGAGCGGACGCCGCGAGCCCGGTGGCCCCCGTCCCGCTCGGCGCCGCGCAGTCCTGCCACCCGGCCTGCGTCACCGTCTGCTCGGGCCGCGCCCGCCGCCCCAGTCCCGCGATTTCCCCGGCTCCCGTGGACTCCCCGGACCCGGCGGATTCCCCAGATCCGGCGAACCCGGACCTCGCCGACTCCCCGGACCCGACGGATTCCCCGGATCCGGCGAACCCCGACCTCGCGGACTCCCCGGACCCGACGGATCTCCCGGCTCCCGCAGGCTCGCCGGCCCCCGCGGCTCTCCCGAGCACACCGGATCCCGCGCCGGTGAACCGGATGTCAGCGGCCAGGCCGCGGGCGATCAGCTGGTCGGCGACAGCGGATCGGGACCGCGCCGGTACCACGGCGACCGCGTCGGCAGCCGCCTGCAACTGTCCGCAGATCGCACCGACAGCGGTCCGGACGGTCGTCACGGCATGATCGAGGCGCTCGTTCGTCCGGTCCCGGCTCACCGCGGCGACGGTCAGCGCGACGAAGATGGACCCGAGCAGGACCGGACCGAGCACGACCACCAGGAAGGCACTGGTGAGCCGGCCACGTAATGTCACACATCCTCCCGGGAGTGGCCCTCTTTGGAGCGATGCTGACATAGTGTGCACCGTTTGCCGCTTTTCAAAAGGGGGTGTTGCATGTCGGATTTAGCCGCTGGAGCGGAAAAATCACCCCAAAACAAGATCACGCTGCGCGCACAGCTACTCACCGCCCGTAGATCACTTACGGCCACCGACCGAGCCGCGGCCGCCACCCAACTTCAAGATCAAACCCTTGCTTTCGTACGCCGCTCCGCCCCGAAAACCCTCGCCGCCTACGTCCCGTCCCCCTCCGAGCCCGGCGGCCCCGCCCTGCCCGGCCTGCTCCGCGCCGCCCTGCCCACCGGCGGCCGCCTTCTCCTGCCGGTCCTCCTCCCCGACAACGACCTGGACTGGGCCGAGTACACCGGTTCCCTCACCCCCGCCACCCGAGGCCTCCACGAGCCTCCCGGCCCGCGCCTGGGCGTCACCGCCCACCGCGCCGCCGATCTGATCCTGGTCCCCGCCCTGGCCGTCGGCCGGGACGGCGCCCGCCTGGGCAAGGGCGGCGGCTCCTACGACCGAGCCCTGTCCCGCCTGCCACACCCGGGCCCTCTGGTCGTGGCGCTTCTCCACGAGCACGAAGCCCTGGACCACGTCCCCGCCGATCCCCACGACCGCCCGGTCGACGGCGCCCTCACCCCGTCCGGCTTCTCCCCACGTCCTATCTGACGCGGGACCACTGCCACGCCGCACCCCGCCCCGGACTCCTTACCGGGCCTCCAAGGCCCCCTCCGATCCTGGGTGCCTCCGCCGGGCTCCGGGGCTCTCTGCCACTCGCAGCCCAGTGGTCTTGTCGCGCCGCGCGCGTAGTTCGTCACATACGGCGGCTCGCCGGGGCCTCAGACACGGGCTGGAGTGGACGAATTGACCTCCGATGCCGCAACATTGGCACTCGGAGTTGGCGAGTGCCAGCAGCCGACAGATCCGGAGGAGCCGTGCCTACCTACCAGTACGCCTGCACCGAGTGCGGTGAGCAGCTCGAAGCCGTGCAATCGTTCTCCGACCCGGCACTGACCGAGTGCCCGAACTGCCACGGCAAGCTCCGTAAGGTGTTCAACTCGGTCGGCATCGTGTTCAAGGGCTCCGGGTTCTACCGCAACGACTCCCGGTCGGGCACCGTGAGCGCGGAGAAGTCCGCCGGCTCCGGCGACTCGGCGGCGAAGAAGCCGGAGAGCACCCCCGCCGCGGCCTCGGCCGCGTCCAGCTCGTCCACCACCGCGAGCAGTTCGTCCGCATCGAGCAGCACCTCCTCGAGCAGCGGTTCGACCTCCGGCGCGAAGGCCGCCGCAGCTTCCTGACACCTGACAAAAGGGCGTGCCGGACCCCGGCATGCCCTTTTGCGTGCCCGGCGTCCGATTCGACGCGCCAACGCTAGTCCCGGCCGGCGCCCGGTCCGGAGTTATCCACATTCCGCCGTTGTCCACAGGGCGCCCCGCACCCCTTCCGGATACCGCCTAATCTCGCCCGCCTGAGCAAGCGACCGAGGCGAGCGAACGGCGACGGGAGGGCGAGACCATGGGCCGAGCCGGCAATCGGAGCGACCGCCTGGATCCGGTGCGCCTGCGGCCACCCCGCCGCGGCACAGTGATCCGGCTGGGCGCGGTCCTGGTGCTGCTGGGCATCGCGGCCGTGCTGATCCGCTCCGGGCCGCCGGCCGGCCGCTGCGCTGCCCCGGTGGCCACCGCCAAGACCACGGCATCCACCGCGACGAGAAGCGGGCAGCCGGCGAGCAGCGGGCAGCCGGCGATCCCGGCCGGCACGGTCGGCGTCCCGGTGCGGCTGGCCGATCCGACAGCACTGGCCCTGGTCCATCCCGGCAACCGGGTCGACCTGTTACGGCTCGACGACGAGGGGGACACCACCCCGGTGGCCAGCGCCGCCCTGGTCCTCGACGTCACCGGCGCCGACGACCCGGCAACGGGCGGGCTGCTCCTGGCACTCGGCGGGGATCAGGCGGCACAGGCCGTCGCCGCCCCCGGCCGCGGCTTCGCCATCCTGATCCGCCCCGGCTGAGCAGGCGGCACAGGCCGTCACTGGCGGCATGGCTTCGCGCTCCCGATCCGCCCCGGCTGAGCGGGCAGCACGGGCCGTCACTGCCCCGACATGGCTTCGCGCTCCCGATCCGCCCCGGCTGAGCGGGCAGCACGGGCCGTCACTGGCGGCATGGCTTCGCGATCCCGATCCGCCTCGGCGCAGCAGCAAGCGACCCCCGGCCACCCGGTCGGGAGTCCGTGCGGCAGGCGAGCTCAGTCCCAGTGCGGGGGACGGTCGTCGAGCAGGCGATCGTCGTTGGAGTAGTCGCGCTCGCCCCAGCCACGCTCGGTGTCGTCCCGAGTCTGGTCGGGCAGCACCGGCGCCTCCTCCGAGTCGAAGTCGACCTCGCGCTCGGCGTCGTGATCCCGCTCGGGGCCATCCAGGATGTCCACGCCTAGAAGGGTAAGCCGACATCGCTTCGGCCGTCGTCCCCCTCCGGCTGTACCGTCGGTGAACGTGAGCTCCCCCACCCGTGGCCCGGACGACGACGCGTACTGGCAGCGGCCCACGCCGGACGCCGCCCCGCTCGCCCGGCCGCCTCAGGACCAGCCTGCCACCCCGGCGCCGCCGCCGTACCCGGGACCGCCGCGCACCGACCCGCCGGCGGCGTTCTGGCGCCCGCCGACGATCGCCACGCCGCCCCCGCCGCGGCAGATGCCCGCCCAGGACATGGACGCCATCGACGAGGCGGAGGGCTCGGCGCGGACCGTGACGTACGGGGTGGGCCTGGTCGCCGGCGCCGTGGCCCTGATCCTGATCTGCCTGCTCTGCGGCCGCGCCCTGCTCTGACCAACCGAAGGAGCGAAGCGCAGCCACAGAGCGAAGCCCAGCCACAGAGCGAAGCGCAGCCACAGAGCGAAGCGCAGCCACAGAGCGAAGCCCAGCCGAAAGCCAAAACGCCGCCGAGCCCAAGGCCCGGCGGCGCCGACAACCACACCGAAGGATCAGTAACTACCCCACACCGCGGTAGCCCCCGAGTCCCCGGTCTTGAACACGTAGTACCCGCTGCCCGCCGCCAGCACCAGCGCCAGCACGATGAACGCCACGTTCGCCACCGCCGGCAGCTGCCTGCCGGGCCGGAAGGTCAGCCCGACCATCACCAGGCTCACCACGCTGAGGCCGAGCACGAACCAGAGAAGCATCGAGCCGTAGTCCATGTGGTCGTTGAGGATCTCCAGGCCCTTGCCCTTCAAACCGTGCGAGACGAGCCGGTTGTACAGCTGCTCCCCGGACTCCTTCGCGACGAAGGTGGAGACCGGCGCCGCCACCGCGAGCAGCGCCACCGCCCAGCCGAGCCGTGGACGCCACTTCGCCGCGAGGGCGTAGACCACCGCGAGGACCGCGAGCAGTGGCACGAAGACCACCGCGGCGTGCAACACGAGCGCATGTACCGGCAAGCCGTTGACCTGGTCGAACACTTTTCCTCCTCGGTCCGGGGTGATCGCAAGCTTAGAAGTTATGTGACAGCGCAAACATCCCCCCGTCAGCATTTACCGCGGGATTCCGGTTCCGGTTCAGTCACGGACCAGTTGGGGAAACCGCCCACCCGTGTTGTCATGAACGCATGTCCACCGGTGAAGAGCTGTTGCGTACGCATGGTCTGCGCGTCACCCGTCCGCGCCTGGCCGTGCTCGAGGTCCTCACCGGCGGCGGGCACCTGGAGGTGGACGAGATCGCCCAGCGGGTGCGCACCCGGCTCGACTCGGTCTCCACCCAGGCGGTCTACGACGTGCTCGGCGCCCTGTCCCGGGCCGGCCTGGCGCGACGGATCGAGCCGGCCGGCAGTCCGGCCCGTTTCGAGGCCCGGGTCGGCGACAACCACCACCACATCGTCTGCCGTGGTTGCGGCGCGATCGCCGACGTGGACTGCGCGGTCGGCGAGCGGCCGTGCCTCACCCCGAGCCAGGGGCACGGGTTCGCGCTGGACGAGGCCGAGGTCACGTTCTGGGGTCTCTGCCCGGACTGCCAGACCCGGCGCCTGGCCGACACCGCCTGACCCACACCGGCGGCCGTGGCAGGCTGGGATGATGACGGGCGATGTTGGTCTCTTCGGACCGGACTCGATCACCTGGAAACTGCACAGCGAGCCGATCCTCATGCTCGGCGGTCTGCGCTCCCTCTACCTGCAGGCCCTGCACCCGCGCGCGGTCGCCGGCGTCGCGCAGAACTCGAACTACCGCACCGACATGTGGGGCCGCCTGGCCCGCACCTCGGACTACGTGGGCACGGTGGTCTACGGCAGCACCGCCGAGGCGGAGCAGGCCGGCGCCCGGCTGCGCCGGCTGCACTCCCGGCTCACCGCTGTCGATCCGCGCACCGGGGAGCGGTTCCGGCTCGACGATCCGGACCTGCTGCGCTGGGTGCACATCGCCGAGGTGGAGTCCTTCCTCACCACGGCGCGGCGCGCCGGAGTGCCGCTGACCCCGGCCGAGGTCGACGCCTACTACACCGAGCAGCTGCGGGCCGCGGAGCTGGTCGGCCTGGATCCGGCGACCGTCCCGGCCACCGCCGCCGAGGTGGCCGACTACTACGCCGCGCTGCGCCCGGAGCTGGGCCTGACCCGGGACGGCGCGGAGGCCGCGGCCTTCCTCACCGTCCCGCCGGTCCCGCGGAGCTGGGGCAGCCGGGCACTGCGCCTGGGCCTCACCCTCGGCCCGCCCCGCTGGGCCTACCTGGGCCTGGCCAGCACCGCGCTCGGCCTGCTCCCGCCGTGGGCCCGCAAGATGTACGGCGCCCCCGGCTGGCCCACCACCGACCTGGCCGCCGCCCTGTCCGCCCGTGGCCTGCGCGGTCTGCTGGCCGGCATCCTGGCCGTGCTGCCGGCGGATTATCGCGTGTCGCCGGCCCACCAGGCCGCCCTGGCCCGGGCCGGCCTCGGCTGATCACCCGGCCAGGTGCTCCACAGCGGCCCACGGCTCTTTCGCCGCGACGGAGGCACCGGCCGGGCACACCTTGCGGAAGTCGCACCAGCCGCAGAGCGATCCCGGGTTGGTCGGGAAGGCCTCGTCCGGGTCGGCGCCGGCGGCCACCGCTTTCTCCGCCGCCATGATGTCGGTGGCGGTCTCCTCGGCCCGGCGCACCTGCCGCGCGAGCGACTCGTCGGTGTGCTCGTGCGCGGCCACCGTCCCGGTCGGCAGGTGGTGCAGCTCGACGCGGTGGCACGGCCGGCGGAACACCCGCTGCGCCGCGTACGCGTACAGCGCGAGCGCCTGGGAGCCGCGGGCGTCGTCGGCGTCCAGCCCGGTGCGCCCGGTCTTGTAGTCGACGATCACCGCCTCCGGCCCCTCCGGACCGGTCCGGGCGTCGATCCGGTCAGCCCGGCCGTTCAGCGCGAGCACCGACGTCTTGGCGGCGACCACCCGCTCGACGCCGAGCGGCTCGTCCTCCGGGTCGAGGGTCGCCACGTAGGTCTCCAGCCAGTCGAGCGCCCGCCGATAGGCCGCGCGCTCCAGCTCGACGTCCCGGTAGCCCTCCCGGACCCAGGTGCTTTTCAGCAGGGTGGGCAGCGCGGCCGGCGCACGGCGCTCGGGCGGCAGGGCATACCAGTTCTTCAGCGCGGTGTGCACGCTGGCGCCCAGCGAATTGTGCGCCCAGGGTGGCCCCTTGGGCGGGACGGGACGGTCGACGTAGGAATATCGGTACCGCCGGGGGCAGTCGAGATATGCCCCGAGCTTGCTCGGAGTGCAGACGAAGAGACGCTCGGGCATCCCGGCGAAGCCGAGTTGCTCGGGGACGGCGGCACGGTTCCTGGTGGGGGGCACACGACAATCCTGCCAGCACCCACCGACAGGAAACGTCAGAGGCGCGGCGCGTACAGCTGCACGAAGGCGAAGATCGCGTCCGCGATGAGCTGCACCGCGATGGCCGCGAGCAGCAGACCGGCGATCCGGGTGAGCACCTCGATGCCGGCCGGCCGCAGCATCCTCACGATCAGCCCGGAGAACCGCAGCACCAGCCAGACGGTGGCCATCACGGCCAGGATCGCGGCCCCGAGGACCAGGTACTCGTCCAGGCTCTTCGCGCGCTGCACGAAGAGCATGGTGGCGACGATGGCACCGGGACCGGCCAGCAGCGGCGTGCCCAGCGGGACCAGCGCCACGTTGCTGGTGCCGCCCTGCTCGGCGGGCTCGTCGGTCTTGCCGGTGAGCAGCTGCAACGCGACCAGCACGAGGAGCAGGCCGCCGGCTCCCTGCAGGGCGGGGAGCTGCACGTGCAGGTAGTCCAGCAGGGTCTGCCCGGCGACCGCGAACCCGATGATCACACCGAGGGCGAGCAGCACCGCCTGGGTGCCGGCCCGGTTGCGGGCCTTCGCGGGCAGGGCGCCGGTGAGCGCGAGGAAGACCGGGACCATGCCGGGCGGGTCGACGATGACCAGCAGGGTCACGAAGAACTCACCGAACAGCTTGAGATTCACCCGATCAAGGTAGGACGCGGCACTCGTTCGCGCAGGCTGGTGCGGCGATCGTCACCCGAGGACGGTAACGCCGGTGGCCGCGGCGGCGATCTTCTCGAAGACTTCCGGGGCGGTGACGAAGGCACCCAGCTGGACCGTCTTGTGCGTACCGTGAAAATCGGACGAGCCAGTGACCACCAGGCCGAGCCGGTCCGCCAGCGATCTGATCTCCGCCCGCTCCGCGGGCGAATGGTCCTCGTGGTCGGCCTCCAGTCCGAAGAGGCCGGCGTCAGCCAGCTCGACGATCAGCTCGTCCGGCACCACCCGCCCCCGCTTGGTGGCCCGCGGGTGCGCGAAGACCGGCACCCCGCCCGCCGCACGCACCGCCGCGACGGCATCGAAAACATCAAGATCCGTTTTGGGTACGAAGTACCGCGCGCCCAGCCACGTCGACGCGAACGCCTCGGTGGTGCTGCCCACCAGCCCGGCCCGGATCAGCGCCTGCGCGATGTGCGGCCGGCCGACCGAGCCGCCCGCCGCGTACCCGTGCACCTCGTCCCAGGTGATCGGCACCCCGTCGGCCCGCAGTTTCTCCACGATCCGCTCGCCCCGCTGCTCCCGGTCGGTGCGCAGCAGCAGCATGGCCCGGGCCAGCGCCGGCTCCGCCGGGTCGAACAGGTACGCCAGCAGGTGCAGCGAGATCGACGGCTGCACCCCGTGCCACCGGCAGGAAAGCTCCGCCCCGCGCACCAGGCGGAGTCCGGCCGGACGGGCCGCCTCGGCCGCCGCCCAGCCGCCGGTGGTGTCGTGGTCGGTGATCGCCATGACGTCCAGCCCGGCTGCGGCGCCGGCCCGGACCAGCTCGGCCGGGGTCAGCGTGCCGTCGCTGGCGGTGGAGTGGCAGTGCAGATCGATCCGGCTGCTCAGGCGTCGTCTCCCTCGTCGTCCTTGCCCAGCCGGGCCTCGACCGCCTGCGGCTCGTACATCTCCTCGACCACCCGCAGGTACAGCTCGTTCGGGTTCGGCAGGTGCTTGACCTCGCGCAGCGCCTGGTCCTGGCCGGCCGACTCGAGAACGAACGTGCCGTAACTGAGCATCCGGCCGAGGGCGGACTGCTCGTACTTCATGTCGGTGACCCGCAGCAGGGGCATCATGGCCACCTTGCGGGTGACGATGCCGTTGACCACCATCACCCGTTTGTTGGTCAGGATGAAGCGGTCGAAATACCAGTCGAAGACCTTCCAGGCGACCCAGCTGATCACGCCGAGCCAGATCAGCACGGCGACGGTGACCATGCCGTTGATGTTCTGCCGGGTCAGGAAGCCGGCCAGGTAGCCGAGCAGCAGTGTCGCGCCGGCGCCGATGCCGAGCGGCGCGGACAGGTGGATCCAGTGCCGCTTCCACTCACCGCGGTAGCGCTCGGTGGGGAACAGATAGCGGGCGACCAGTGTGGTCGGTTCATCCTCCAGGGGGAGGAAGCGCCGCGGGCCGCCGCTGCGGTCGAGGCCTTCCAGCTCCTCCGGGGTGAAGGTGGGGTCCTCGTACTCGACCCGCTCCTCCGTGTAGGTCTCGGCGCGTGTCCGGCCAGGCTCGGTGTCCTCCATGGCGGGGTCCCGAAACTGGAAGTCCTCGTCGTCCTCCCGAGAGCGATGGCCGCCCTCGCCTCGCGGGTCGCGCGGCTCACCAGGATCCATGTAGAGATGCTACGCGACGAGGTCGGTGAAGAAGGTGCCGAAGCCCCGGGCGATGTCCGCGATCGTGCCTCCGAGTGACTCGAAGACGGCCGCGGCCGATCTCGGGTTGAAGGCGATAAAGAAGATCAAGAACGCAATACCAAGCCAGGTGAGGACCTTCTTGATCATGGCGGGCCTTCTCCTCTGGTGCGGGTGACAAACAGCGCCGCGGCAGTACTGACGGTATCAGCTTGGTCGCTTCGTGTGAACAAAGTGCCCAGAAAGCCGATTCTCCGGTCACACACGTCCGTGCAGGTACGGCGATGGCGCTCCGAACACGAGCTCGGGCGGCACTCCGTCGGAGAGGTCGTGCAGGACGACATGCTCCGCGAGGAGATAGCCCGCGCTTGCCGGCCACGCTACCGCATAGAGCCACATTCCCTTGGCCTCACTCACGTACGCGCTTCGATCCTCCGGAGACTTGACACACCACAGAGGAGTGGGGTGTCCGCCCACTTTGATCTTCGCGTGCGGGCCGCATCCGGCGCCGTGCTCGGCGAGCGCCTCGGAGAGCAGATAGCCGGGGTCGATGCCGGGAATGCCGGCGAACCGGGTGCCCAGGCCGACGCCCGGCTGCTCGGCGATGAAGACCAGGTCGGCCGGCCCGCCACCGAGCGGCTCCGGACCGCTGCAGGCGAGCGCGGTGGCGCGTACGCCGGAACGGTCGTCACCCGCCCAGCCGACCCCGGTGATCGTCCAGCCGGGCGGCAGCGGCCAGGGTCCCCAGAGCGGAATCCGCTCCGGGGCCGACGACGACTCCCGCAGCACCGTCCCGACTATCTCCGCATTGATGTGCTCGGCGACGTGGAACGGCGGAACGTCGCCACAGTTGTCGCAGCGCCAGTGGCTGTGCATCAGATCCGGCTTGCGGACCTGAGCAGCACATCTGGGGCAACTCACCGTGACACCCACACCTCATACCGTGCTGGTCCGGCAAGCCGCCGTCAAGCGGATCGGCAGAACACGGAAACCGGGGAGCAAGCCCCGGACCGGCGGGTATACACATGCACTTCGCCGCGGGGGCCCGGCGGATTCACCCTTGACCCGGGCATTTCACGGGCTAGGCTGTCGACTCGGTGGCGCCGTGGTTCGCACGCCGCGACGTTTCCGACAGGAGACGCAATGAGCGGCGGGGCCCTCCCCGGCACCCGCCGCCCACGCTCTGTTGGGAACGAGTTTGCCTTACCGTCCGTATCCATGTGAAGGACTTTCGGATGTGACGCAGCTCACATTTAGGTTTATTTACAGATCGTTTTGACGTCTGGTCGCGTTCCCAAAAACGGGACACAGGCAGGGCAAATGACCCAGATCACATGACCATGGAGAGAACCGCCGATGAGGCAGTGTCGGCAACCTGACACCATCTGCCTACTATCAGTTACGATATGGGCTCCCAGGTCGCCACGCCGTCCTCGCGCCAAAGGTGCCGCACACCACGTGTCGCGGCCCGCAGAGCGGGAATGGTGAACAGGTACCAGGAGTTTCATCCGACGAAAGCGATTCCCGCAGACGGAGGCATCATGGCGACGGTTGCGCTGACCACAGCGAACTTCGACGAGGTCACCAGCAAGGACGGCATCGTGCTGGTCGACTTCTGGGCCAGTTGGTGCGGGCCCTGCGTCCGCTTCGCCCCGACGTACGAGCGCTCCTCGGAGAAGCACCCGGAGATCACCTTCGGCAAGGTGGACACCGAGGCGGAGGCGGCCCTGGCCGCCAAGTTCGACATCCGGTCGATCCCGACGATCATGGCGGTGCGCGACGGCATCGTGGTGTTCGCCCAGCCCGGAGCTCTCCCCGAGCCGGCCTTGGAGAGCCTGATCGAGAAGGTCGAGCAGCTCGACATGGACGAGGTGCGCGAGCAGATCGCCGCACACAAGAAGGGTTCCGAGGCCAAGGCGCGCAGCACCGAGGAGCCCGCTCGCGCAGCGAGCTGACCAGCCACGACGAGGGCCCGCGGACCGTAACCGGTCCGCGGGCCCTCGGCTTTTCCACAGGGGTACGCCGTTGGTGTCCACAGTCTCCGGAAGTGGTGGACACGGGTCTCGTACGTGTGTTCGAATAACCGCCATGCGATGGTCCCATCTGTCGGCTGCCTCCGATTCGTTGGCCGGCCCCGACGACGGCTCGCTCCCGGACAGGGCAGCGCCGGCGGCTCCACCCCTGCCGCTGGCGCTGCCCGGCGCGACGGTCCGCACGTTCGACACCCCCGGGTTCGCCGGCATGACGTTCTACGAGATCCGCGCCAAGTCGCTGATCAACCGGGTGCCCGGCGCCTCCCGCGTGCCGTTCGAGTGGACCCTCAATCCCTATCGTGGCTGCTCCCACGCCTGCACGTATTGCCTGTCCGGTGACACCCCGATCCTGCTGGCCGACGGGTCCACCCGGCCGCTCGCGCAGCTGCGCCCGGGGGACTCGGTGATGGGCACGATGGGCGCCGGCCCGCACCGGCGTTACGTGCCGACCACCGTGCTCGACCACTGGGCCACCAGCAAGCCCGCCTTCCGGGTCACCCTCTCCGACGGCACCCGCCTGGTCTCCAGCGGCGACCACCGGTTCCTCACCGATCGCGGCTGGCGGCACGTGAGCCCGGCCGAGCCGCACCAGCCGGCTCTCGCCGTCGGCGACCTGATGTTCGGCGTGGGCCACTTCGCCGAGCCGCCCAAGGAGTCACCCGACTACCAGGCCGGCTTCCTCTGCGGCCTGCTCCGTGGTGACGCCGCCAGCCGGGCCGTCCGGGAGGGCGACGCCTGGGTCCGCGCCGACCTGTACCTGCAGGACGTCTCCCTGCCCGACGCGCTGCGCTGGCCCGAGCTGCCGTCCGGGGAGTGGTTCCGCGGTTTCCTGGCCGGCGCGTTCGGCGCGGTCGGCCGGGCCGAGCGGCTCGCCCTCGCCTTCGAGAGCACCGACCGGATCTACCTGCGCTGGATCACCGAGGCGCTCACCCACCTGGGCCTCACCAGCCGCACCGCGGTCCGCTGCCACGCGGGCCGTCCCGGCCGGGTGGAGACCGGACGGGACCTGTGGGCGGCGCTGCGCTTCCGGCACCTCACCGGCGTGCTGGACGCCCCGCTGGACGCCTCCGGCGTCGGGGTGCGGGCCGACCGGCGGCTCGCCGTCGCCGACATCGAGGACCTCGGGCTCACCCTGCCGCTGTTCGACATCTCCACCGGCACCGGCGACTTCATCGCCGACGGCGTGGTCAGCCACAACTGTTTCGCCCGCGGCACCCACAAATACCTGGACCTCGACTCCGGCCGTGACTTCGACACCCGAGTCGTGGTGAAGGTGAACGCCGGCGAGCTGATCCGCCAGGAGCTCGCCGACCGCCGCTGGTCCGGCGCCCCGATCGCGATGGGCACCAACGTCGACGTCTACCAGCGCGCCGAGGGCCGCTACCGGCTGATGCCGCAGATCCTGGCCGCGCTGCGCGACCACGCCAACCCGTTCTCCATCCTCACCAAGGGCACGCTGATCCTGCGCGACCTCGACCTGCTGCGCCAGGCCGCCGAGGTGACCCGGGTCAGCCTGGCCTTCTCGATCGGCTTCGTCGACGAGCGGGTCTGGCGCTCCGCCGAGCCCGGCACCCCCAGCCCGCGCCGCCGCCTCGACGCGGTCCGCCGGCTGACCGACGCCGGCTTCCCGGTCGGCGTCCTGCTGGCCCCGATCCTCCCGGGCCTCACCGACACCGAGGAGTCCATCGACGAGACGGTCAGCGCCATCGCCGCGGCCGGCGCCACCAGCGTCACCCCGATCCCGCTGCACCTGCGCCCCGGCGCCCGCGAGTGGTATGCGCCGTGGCTGGCCCGCGAGTACCCGGAGCTGGTCCCCCGGCACCGCGCCCTGTTCGCCAACGGCGCCTATTCCCCCCGCTCCTACCAGGACGAACTCTCCGCCCGAGTCCGCATGGCCGCCCGCCGCCACGGCCTGCACCGCCCGGCGAACGCCCAGTTCCGCTCGCTCACCCCGCAGGAGCCGCCCACCCCACGCACCGACCAGCTGACCCTCCTCTAAGCCGGCCGCGACCACTCCGGCGCAGCCGGCCGGCGGCCCACTCCGGCGCAGCCGGCCAGCGGCCCACTCCGGCGCAGCCGACCGGCGGCCCACTCCGGCGCAGCTCCCGGCACCCACCACGAACCAGCGGCCCCGCCACTGGCCGCGCCGTCCAATCGCCGCGCCGTCCAATCGCCGCGCTGCTAGGCGCCGCCCTGCCAGGCCGTCCGCTCGCCGCGCCGCCCAAATACCGCGCCGCCGACCCTCCGACGGCTACCTGCCGCTCCCCAACCGCCAGCTGCGGCCACCTGCCCCACCCGCCATGCCGGCTGCCACCTGCCCCACCCGCCATGCCGGCGGCCACCTGCGCGACGGGTGCGGCGCGCTGATGGGCACCGGCGACGAGACGTGGGTGGCGGGTGCGGAAGTGGATAAAGTCGAGGCATGCGAAGCGCTCAGCAGATCCTGGCGGACGCCAACGTCATCGCAGTGGTCGGAGCCTCCCGGGACCCGTTCAAGCCATCGCACACCGTCCCGCTCCAGATGCTGCGGCACGGTTGGCGGATCATCCCGGTCAACCCGTTCGTCGACGAGGTCTTCGGGGTGCGGACCGTGCCCACGCTGGCCGACCTGGACGAGCCGGTCGACCTGGTCGACATCTTCCGGCCGGCCCGGGACGCCGTCGAGGTGGTCCGGCAGGCCGTGGCGATCGGCGCGCCGGCGGTGTGGCTGCAGAGCGGCATCGTCTCCACCGAGGCCCGCAAGATCGCCGAGGAGGCCGGCATCGACTATGTCGAGGACCGCTGCCTGGCCGTCGAGCGGGCCGTCGGTCACCTCACCAAGCTGGCCTGACCCGCCGGCCCGGAGCCGCCCGAGCGGCCCGGACCGCGCAGCACCACCCAGGCCGGGAAAGCAGCACCACCCGGCCGGGTCGGGAAAGCTGCACCGGCCGCGCCGGGGAAGCAGCAGCACCCAGGCCGGGAAAGCAACACCAGCCGGGCCGGGAAAGCTGCACCGGCCGCGCCGGGGAAGCAGCAGCACCCAGGCCGGGAAGGCCACACCGGCCAGGCTGGGGAAGCAGCACCACCCAGGCCGGGAAGCAGCCAGGCCGGACCCCGGAACGGGACCCGGCCTCGCGGAAGACTCAGCGGAACTGGGCCTCGCGGACGCTGTTGCCGCCGTCGACCACCAGCATCTGCCCGGTGATGTACGAAGCCGCCGGCGAGCAGAGGAACGCCACCGCCGCCGCCACCTCGTCCGGCGTGCCCGGCCGCCCGATCGGGGTACCCAGGCCCTGCTTGATCTCGGTGACCGTCGACGCCGCCGTGTAGATCGTCCCCGGCGCCACGCAGTTGACGTTCACCCCGTCGGCGACCAGTTCCATCGCCAGCGCCCGGGTCAGGCCGACCACCCCGGCCTTCGCCGCCGCGTAGGCCGCCTCGGTGGGCAGCGCGTTGACCGGGCCGGCGGTGGCCGCCAGGTTCACGATCCGTCCCCAGCCGCGCTCCGACATGCCGCCGACGAACGCCCGGCTGCACAGGAACGCGGTGCTCAGGTTCCGGTCGATCTCCGCCTTCCACTCGTCGAGGGTCAGCTGGGCCACCGGGCGGAGCACCTCGGGGCTGGCCCGGCTCGCCAGGCCGGCGTTGTTGACCAGCACCTCGACGTCGCCGAGCTGGTCGGTGATCGCGTCGGCGAGCGCGCCCACCTCGGACTCGTCGGTCAGGTCCGCGACGAACCCGGTGATGCCCAGCTCGGAGGCCCGTTCGTGGATGCGCCGGGTGGTGGACACGATCGCCACCCGGGCGCCCAGGTCACGCAGCCGGCGTGCGGTCGCGTAGCCGATCCCGTCCGGGCTTCCCGCGCCGGTGACCAGCGCGACCTTTCCGTCCAACCGCAGTGTCACAGCAGCCTCCGCGCTCGCCTCCTCGAATTCGGCCTCGACCACCTCGGGAGTGATCTCGGC
The DNA here is from genome assembly GCF_030252345.1 of Actinoplanes oblitus. Taxonomy (NCBI): domain Bacteria; kingdom Bacillati; phylum Actinomycetota; class Actinomycetes; order Micromonosporales; family Micromonosporaceae; genus Actinoplanes; species Actinoplanes oblitus. The sequence continues at coordinate 9,170,455 of NZ_CP126980.1, forward strand.
CGGACGGTCCGGGTCACTGCCGGGCACACCGGACCGGGGTGGGCGGCTGTCGGCCGGTCGGGTGGCGTCACGCCGTGAGGGGCTGCCACCGGAGGTGCGGGCGTCGAAGACCATGCGGCGATCCTGCCCGCTCCCGGGAGCCGGGGCAAACATCCGCGGTGCCGTGGCGTACGCAGCGTTCCGGCCGGGCACGACGCCCGACCTGCGGACCGACGCCCGCGGTGACGATTTTCCGACACGCCGGTAAGCCTGTCGTGGTCTCCCGGAAGAGGTGAACTAACCGCTGGTCAGCGGGGTGACCGGGGCCTCCTCGACGAACATCAGCGGGGCCTGGGCGCCGTAGTGGGCGGGCAGTTCGCGGCGCGCCCGGTCCACGTCCCGGGTGCCGATCTCCACGCCGGCGCCGTCGTGACGACTCCCCACGGTGACGATGCGCACCCCGCGCGCCGTCCAGAACGCCAGATCCGCCACCACCCGATCGTGCCAGTCAGCGAGCTCCGCGACGGCGTGTGCCGCGTCCCGGACGACGACGCAACTGTGCTCCGCGGCGTGCCGGATGAAGTCGTCGAACTCGGCGGCACCGGCCGGCACACGGTAGACGATCGCGCGTACCCGAAGCTGATCCACCTCGATCCCGGCGTAGCTGTCCCGGAACCGCGTCCGTCCGCCCTGCTCGATCCGCTCCATCGCGGCGCGCAGCGGCGCGGGGGTGACCGGCATCCGCACGCCACCCAGCACGGTGTGCTCCGGGGCCCGGCTGAACTCGCACCCGGCGGTCCGCCAGCCGCCCGCCAGCCCCGGCGCCGCGGGCTGGTCGGCGCCCTCGAACTCGCCACATCCGCCGATCATGAGCGCTCCGGCGAGGAGCAGCCGGCCGAGCCGTGACATCGCATCCTCCCTCAATACCCCGCGCCCGCCCGGCCCGCCACCGGAGCCGCTCTGGATGCAACGAGCCGGCCGGCCCACCGGGACGCGCCATCCACCGGAACCCCGCGAACCGGCGGCGCACGCCGAGGGTCCCGGCAGCCACGCCGGTCGCGGGCCGCTTCCGGACAATCAACCCCCTTTGGGGTACGCGCTGGGCAGCGCGCCACCGGCGTACCGAAAACCGGGGTTGATCAGGTCGGCAGGGACTCGTCGGCCAGGGCGGGAGCGGCGCGGGTCTGGCGAGCGGCGCCCAGGATCACCACGGCGACCCCGGCCACCAGCAGGGCGAGGCCCGGGAGCGCGCCGGATCGCGGGGACTGGCCGAGCCAGAGCCAGGCGAGCAGCGCGGCGCCCGGCACCTCCAGCAGGATCAGCACGCTGACGGTGGTGGCCGAGGTGTGCTGGAGCGCGTAGTTGAACATCGAGTGCCCGAGCAGCTGCGCGCCCACCACCAGCGCGAGGATCGCCGCCCAGGTGTCCCGGTCGTAGCCGGTCAGCCGGATGCCCGCGACCAGGCAGCCGGCCAGCAGGAGCAGCGCGCAGACGCCGTAGCAGATCCAGGTGTACGTGGTGGTGCTCAGCGCCGCCCGGGCCTGCTCGCCCAGCGCCGTGTAGACCGCCGCGAAGATCGCCCCGGCCAGCGCGAGCACGTCGGCGAGCACCGCCTGCCCGGAGACACCGACGTCGGCGCCGGTCGCCCAGGCCGCGCCGGCCACCGCCAGCACGATGCCGATCCAGCTCGCCGTCGACGGCCGCCGGCCCTGCCAGGCGGCGATCAGGCCCTGCCAGACCGGCTGGGTGGCGACCAGCGCTGTCGAAGTGGCCACCGTGCCCAACTGCACGCTCGGCATCCAGGTCGCGAAATGCGCTGCCAGGGCCACCCCGGCGAGCAGGCAGAACACCCCGGCCCGGCGGTGCGACCCGCGGATCGCCGCGCGCACCTCACCGCGCCGCGGCCCGGCGGCGACCGGGGTGAGCGCCACCGCCGCCAGCCCGTTGCGCCAGAACGCGACCGCCAGCGCGGGGGCCGCCGCGAACGCGATCAGCGGCCCCGACGACGAGACCGCGCACACCGCCACGGCCAGCGCCAACGCGGTCAGCAGCCGGATCGGTTGCCCTGATGAACGCACATTCATCACCGGCCGTCGCTATTCGCAGAGTGCAGCGGCGAGGTTTGCCACTGTCGGTTGGCGGACAGTGACGGAGTCGCTACAGTCACCGACGGCCGCATGGCCATTTCCATCCCTCGATGCCCAGGAGGCCGATTTCCATGCCCGCATACCGTGCGGTGGTGTTCGACTTCTTCGGCACCCTGACCCGCTCGGTTCAGCGCGGTCCGCAGCACGCCGACATCGCCCGGTCGCTCGGCGCGGACCCGGAAGCGATGCTCGGCGTGCTGAACCGGACGTTCCGGGCCCGGGCCTGCGGCCGATACGGATCGGCCGAGGCCACCCTGCGCTGGGTGATCGAGCAGGCGGGCGCCCGCCCGGCGCCGGCCGCCATCCGCGCCGCGATGCCGGCCCGGGTCGACGCCCTGCGCGCCGACACCCAGCTGCGGCCGGACGCGGTCAGCGCACTCACCGCGATCCGCCACCGCGGCGTCCGCACGGCGCTGATCAGCGACTGCACCCACGAGCTTCCCGCCTTCCTGCCCGGGCTCCCGGTGGCGCCGTTGCTGGACGCTCAGATCTTCTCCGTGGAGCTCGGTGTCTGCAAGCCGGACCCGCGGATCTACCTGGCGGCCTGTTCGCAGTTGGACGTCGCCCCGGAGGACTGCCTGTATGTCGGGGACGGCGGCAGCCACGAACTGTCCGGCGCGGCCGCCGTCGGCATGACGCCGGTGCGCCTGGCCGCCCACGACCTCGCGAACCACCTGGTCTTCGACGCGGACACCAACTTCGCCGGGCGGACCGTCCGGTCGCTCAGCGAGGTGCTCACGCTGCTGGACCACACTCCCGCTCTGGTCTGAGCGGCTTCGGCACCGGGCCGGCGGCCGGGCGGCGCTGTCACCTGAGGGCGCGTGGTGCGGCCGGGCGGCGCTGTCACCTGAGCACCTATGGTGCAGCCGCGCGACGCTGTCACCTGAGCGCGCATGGTGCGGCTGCGGGCGTGGAAGGATGACGGCGTGGCTGGTGTGCTTGAAGAGGCGATAAAAAAGGCGTCCATCGCCTGGATCTCGGTGGGCGACGGTCCGGCGTACGCGCTGTGGTGCATGCCCGTGGAGACGTCACTGGCCGTCATCACCGGGCCCGGCGAGCAGTTCGCCCCCGGCCTGGCCGAGGCCACCCGCGCGACGATCCGGCTGCGCGGCGACCACGGCGGCCTGATCGTGCGGACCGAGGCCACGGTGACCCGGCTGGATCCGTCCGGCGAGGAGTGGGCCGAGGTCGCCCCGCAGCTCGCCGGCAAACGCCTGAACGCCTCCGGCAGCGCCGAGGAGGTCACGGCCCGCTGGGCGGCGGGGTGCGCGCTGCTCCGGCTCACCCCGGTCGACGAGACGCTGCTCGCCGCCCCGGACCTCGGCGCCGACTCGGGTGCCGCGGCGCCGCGCGAGACTCCGGCCCGGGTACCCACCCGCAAGCCGTTCCGCCTCCACAAGGTGGTCCGCCGCTAGGCCGTCGGTCTCCCCCGGTTGCCGGCTGGGCGGGTTCCCTTCCGAGGTCGCCCTGTCCGGTGGCGAGGCGGCTCCTCGCAACGTCCGCCCCGGAACGTCGTCTCACCGGCAGGGGATCGCCTGACCGCCGCCCGCCGCCAGTCACGGTCCGCCACCGGTAGAGGTCCGCCACCGGTAGAGGTCCGCCACCAGTCGCGGCCCAGCCGCTGGTCACGGCCCACCGCCGGTCACGGTCTGCCCGCCAGGCCACCGGCGCTGCTGCTCACGACTCCGGCCGCCAGTCGCGACCCGCCGCCAATCACGGCCTGCCCGCCAAGCCAGGGCGCTCCTGCTCACGACCCCGGCCGCCAGTCGCGACCCACGGATGACCCGGGTCACATCGGGTTGCGATCCGTGGCCCGTTTCAGGTCGCAGTCCGACATTTCCGGTACGCCCCACGCTCCCGCACCGCCGCGCACAGGCCGGCTGGGCATGACGGTGGTGTCCAGGCCCGGGACAGCACCCTGAGCACCAGCCGAGGACTCCCGGCTGGCCGTGACGGTGGTATCCGGTCCCGGGACAGCACCCTGAGCACCAGCCGAGAGCTCCCGGCTGGCCGTGACGGTGGTATCCGGTCCCGGGACAGCACCCTGAGCACCAGCCGAGAGCTCCCGGCTGGCCGTGACGGTGGTATCCGGTCCCGGGACAGCACCCTGAGCACCAGCCGAGAGCTCCCGGCTGGCCGTGACGGTGGTATCCGGTCCCGGGACAGCACCCTGAGCACCAGCCGAGAGCTCCCGGCTGGCCGTGACGGTGGTATCCGGTCCCGGGACAGCACCCTGAGCACCAGCCGAGAGCTCCCGGCTGGGCATGACGGTGGTATCCAGGCCCGAGACAGCACCCTGAGCACCAGCCCGAAACCCCCGGCTGGCCGTGACGGTGGCATCCAGGCCCGAGACAGCACCCTGAGCACCAGCCCGAAACCCCCGGCTGGGCATGACGGTGGTGTCCGGGGCTGGGACAGGACCGTGAGTGCCAGCCGGGGGCTCCGGCTGGGTGTGACGGTGGTGTCCGGGGCCTGGACAGGACCGTGAGTGCCAGCTGGGGCTCTCGGCTGGGTGTGACGGTGGGGTGAGGGGCCGGGACAGGGCTGTGGGTGCCGGGCGGGGTCAGCCGATGAAGGGTGGGACCGCAATCCGGCCGGTGGCTACCGGGTGGACGTGGCCGCTCACCGTGGCGGAGGTGGCGACGCCGGCGCCGGCCGTCACGGTGCAGGTCAGCAGGGACTGGCGTTTCATCTCCAGGCCCTGGTGGACCCGGTAGGAGGAGACGCCGTCGCCGGGGAGCCAGCCGGCGCCGACCAGCCACACGCCCAGGCCCAGGGCGGCCGAGCCGGTGGCCGGGTCCTCCCAGACCGCGTCGCCGGGGACGAAGACGCGGGCGTGTGCCTCGCCGTCCGCCCAGGAGAAGACGCTCAGTTCGGTGATGCCGTGCCGTTCGGCGGCGCGGACGTCGAGGCGGACGGCGGGGAGGGCGGATCGGCGTACCGGAAGGAAGGTCCAATCCAGGCCACAGCCGGCCGTGCGGGGTGCCGCGGCCGTGTCCCCGACGAGATCCTCGGCCGTCAGGCCGGTCACCTCCAGCAGCGCGCCCGGATCGACCGGGTCGCCGAGCCGGGGCGTCGCGCCGGTGAGGGTGGCCGCACCCGCGGCGGTCACCTCGATCGGCAGCAGTCCCGCGCCGCACTCCTGCACCACCCGGCCGGGGCCGAAGCGGCCCTGGCGCATCAGGGTGACCGCGGTACCCACGCTGGGGTGCCCGGCGAACGGCAACTCGGTGGAACTGGTGAAGATCCGCACCCGGTAGGTCGCCTCGGGTGTGGTCGGCGGCAGCACGAACGTGGTCTCGGCCAGGTTGAACTCGCGGGCCAGGGTCTGCATCTGCTCGGCGGCGAGGTGCTCGGCACCGAACACCACCGCGAGCGGATTGCCGGCGAATGGTCGTTCCGTGAACACGTCGACGATCTCGTAGGCCACGGTGGACATGTCCGGACCCTAACCTAATCTGAGGCGGTGACCATGGGGACGAGGGTTTATCTGGCCCGACTGGCCGGGCTTCCGGTGTTCGACCCCAACGGCGACCGGGTCGGCCGGGTGCGGGACGCGGTGGTGCGGCTGCGCACCACGAACCGGCCGCCGCAGATCGTCGGGCTGGTGGCCGAGATGGCGCTGCGCCGACGGATCTTCCTGCCGATCGGCCGGATCACCAGCATGGACGCCGAGTCGGTTGCGCTCGGCACCGGCTCGCTGAACCTGCGCCGGTTCGAGAAGCGGCCGAACGAGCTGCTGGTCCTGGAGGACCTGCTGGACCGCCGGGTGACGGTGGTTCCGGAGCAGCGGGACGATCAGGAGCACCAGGCCGTGGTCGTCGACATCGGCATGGAGCTCAACCGCAACACCGAATGGGTGATCACCCGGGTCGCGGTCCGCGAGCACACCGGGCGGCTGGCCCGGCGCGGGCACGTCTACCAGGTGGAGTACGACCGCGCCCGCGGCCTGGTCGGCCCCACCGACACCCAGGGCACCTCGAGCCTGCTGGCCCTGCTCGACCAGATGCGCCCCGCCGACATGGCCAACGCGCTGCAGGACCTGCCGGACGCCCGGCGCAACGAGGTGGCCGCCGCGCTGAGCGACCGCAAGCTCGCCGACGTGCTGGAGGAGCTGCCCGAGCACGACCAGGTGGAGATCCTGGCCCGGCTGGACCGGGAGCGGGCCGCCGACGTACTGGAGCGGATGGACCCGGACGATGCCGCCGACCTGCTGGCCGAGCTGCCCAAGGCGGAGCAGACGGTGCTGCTGGACCTGATGGAGCCGGAGGAGGCAGCCCCGGTCCGGCAGCTGATGAGCTACCGGCCGGGCACCGCCGGCAGCGTGATGACCTCGGAGCCGGTGATCATGACGCCGGACGCGACGGTCGCCGAGGCGCTGGCCCGGATCCGCGAGCCCGACCTGTCACCGGTGGTGGCCGCGCAGGTGTTCGTCGCCCGCGCGCCCAGCGCCACGCCGACCGGGAAGTATCTGGGGATGGTGCACTTCCAGCGACTGCTGCGCGAGCCGCCGTCCTCGATCGTCGGCGGGCTGGTGGACAGCGGGATCGAGCCGCTGCGGCCGGACATCGGGTTGCCCGAGATCACCCGGCGGATGGCGACGTACGACCTGGTGGCGATGCCGGTGGTGGACGGGACGCACCGGCTGCTGGGCGCGGTCACCGTCGACGACGTGCTGGACCACTCGCTGCCCCGGGACTGGCGTGACCGCGACGCCCACGACGACGAGCTGGAGGCGTCGTGAGCGAGCCGCGGCGGGACCGGCTGGATCAGCCCCGGGAGCCGGGGCGGGTCCGGCTGCCGAAATTCGACCCGGAGGCGTTCGGCCGCTGGTCGGAGAGCATCGCGCGGTACATGGGCACGGCGAAGTTCATCGTCTACATGACAGTGGTGATCGGTGTCTGGTTCGCCTGGAACCGGGTGATGCCGGCGAAGCTGCAGTTCGATCCGTACCCGTTCGGCTTCCTCACCCTGGTCCTGTCGCTGCAGGCGTCGTACGCCGCGCCGCTGATCCTGCTCGCGCAGAACCGGCAGGCCGACCGGGACCGGATCGCCATGGACGAGGATCGACGCCGGGCGCAGATGCAGAAGGCCGACACCGAGTACCTGGCCCGCGAGATCGCCTCCCTGCGGATCGCCGTGGGCGACGTCGCGACCAGGGACTTCATCCGCTCCGAGCTGACCCGGCTGGCCACCGAGCTGGACGACGCGGCGCTGCGCCGGGAGAAGCGGGCGCGTATGGAGTGGGAGGAAGACCACCCCTGACCTCGGCATTACCGGGACGTAGCATGGGCAGCATGTCCGCTCCAGCCTCAACTCTCGAGGACGCGATCCAGGCTGCCTTGGCGACCGTCGACGACCCCGAGATCCGCCGCCCGATCACCGACCTCGGCATGGTCCAGGGTTTCACCGTCAGCGACGGCCTGGTCAAGGTCGATCTGCTGCTCACCGTCGCCGGCTGCCCCCTGCGCGACAAGCTGAACGCCGACATCACCGCCGCCGTCACCAAGATCCCTGGGATCACCGGCGCGGAGATCAACTTCGGGGTGATGAACGAGGAACAGCGCAAGGCACTGCAGACCACGCTGCGCGGCGGGGGGACCGCCGAGCCGGTGATCCCGTTCGCCCAGCCCGGCTCCCGGACCCGAGTCTACGCGGTGGCCAGCGGCAAGGGCGGGGTCGGCAAGTCGAGCGTCACGGTCAACCTGGCCGCCGCGCTCGCCAAGCGCGGCCTGTCGGTCGGCGTGGTCGACGCCGACATCTACGGCCACTCGGTGCCCCGCATGCTCGGTGTGGAGAGCAAGCCCACCCGGGTGGAAGACATGATCATGCCGCCGCAGTCGCACGGCGTGAAGGTGATCTCGATCGGCATGTTCACCGCCGGCAACGCGGCGGTGGTCTGGCGTGGCCCGATGCTGCACCGGGCGCTGCAGCAGTTCCTCGCCGACGTCTACTGGGGCGACCTGGACGTGCTGCTGCTCGACCTGCCGCCGGGCACCGGTGACGTGGCCATCTCCCTGGCCCAGCTCCTGCCGAACGCGGAGATCCTGGTGGTCACCACCCCGCAGATGGCCGCCGCCGAGGTGGCCGAGCGGGCCGGCGCGATCGCGCTGCAGACCCACCAGCGCCTGGTCGGCGTGGTGGAGAACATGTCCTGGCTGGAGCTGCCGGACGGGTCCCGGATGGAGGTCTTCGGCGCCGGTGGTGGCGAGACCGTCGCCGAGTCGCTGACCAAGACGGTCGGCGCGCGGGTGCCGCTGCTGGGTCAGATCCCGCTGGACACCCGGGTGCGCGAGGCCGGCGACGCCGGAAACCCGATCGTGCTGGCCGACCCGGCGGCTCCGGCCGCCAAGGCGCTCGACGAGGTCGCCGACAAGCTGGCGGTCCGCCGCGAGTCCCTGGTCGGCAAGCCGCTCGGCCTGATGGTCAACGCCAAGCGCAGCTAGGTCGTGATAGCCAACCGGTGACGTGGCGGGAAACCGCGGAGCGCGCCTACGTGGCGTCGAGGTCGAAACGCTGCGCCGGTCGGGGAGCCTGAGGCACCTCGGCCGGCGCGGTGCTTTTCGCCGGCGAGGAGGCGGTCCGCAGGTCGGACGCGGTCTCGCTCAGGTGCGACTTGACGCCGTCGAGGTCGGTCTTGACCCCGTTCAGATCCTGCTTCACGTCGTCGAAGAGGCTCTGCAGCGGCTGGCGCAACGCCTGCTCGTCCTCCTCGCTGAGCAGGTGCTTGCGGATGAACGCCTTCGGATGCAGGTCCTCGAGCTGGATGTCGGTGCCGAGCTCCTTGCTCAGGTCGGAAGTCGCGTTCTGCGCCATGGCGCGCAGCCCGCGCAGCATCCGCAGCCCGTCACCGATGACCTTGGGCAGGCGCTCCCCGAAGATCAGCAGCGCGAGCATGAGCAGCGCGCCGATCTCCCACCAGTTCAGATTCTCGAACACGAGTGGCCCTCCCAAGGCGTCCGGGAGCAAGCGTACGCACGAGACCTGTGGCCGGACACCCCACCCGGCGGTCAGTTCGTGTCGGCTGCCAGGGTGACCGAGGCGGAGGCGGTCTTGGTGCCGCGGCGGTACTCCACCGCGACCACCGCTCCGGGGGCGTGTTTGCGCACCAGGGCGACCAGATCGGTGCCGTCCTGCAACGGGTGCCCGTCGAGTTTGGTGAGCACGTCACCGGCTTTCAGACCGGCCGCCGCGGCCGGGCCGGCCGGCTCCACCGAGCGCAGTTTGGCCCCAGCGGTGCCGCTGCCACCGGCCGCCGTCGCGCCGATCACCGTCCGCCGCGCCTTGCCGGAGTCGATGATGTCCTGGGCGATCCGCTTGGCCTGGTTGATCGGGATGGCGAAGGCGAGCCCGATGTTGCCGGCCTCGGTCTCGGTGCCGCCCACCGAGCGGATCACCGAGTTGACCCCGATCACCTGGCCGCCCGCGTTCACCAGCGGGCCGCCGGAGTTGCCCTGGTTGACCGCGGCGTCGGTCTGGATCGCCGCGTAGTAGCGCGTCGGGCCGCCGGACTCGCCGGCCTCGATGGTCCGGTCCAGGGCGCTGACGATGCCGTACGTGACGGTGTTCTCCAGGGCCAGCGGCGAGCCGAAGGCGAGCACCGGGTCGCCCACCGCGATCGCGTCCGAGTCGCCGAACTCGATCGCCGGCAGCCCGGACTTTGCGATTTTGATCACGGCGATGTCCGACTCCTGGTCGCGGCCGACCAGTTTCGCCGGGGCCGTCGAGCCGTCGCTGAAGGAGACCGACATGGACTCGCCGGCGCCGTCCACCACGTGGTCGTTGGTGATCACGTAACCGTCGGCGGAGACGATGAAGCCGGAGCCGATGGCGCCGGTCACGTGCACCGTGACGACGCTGGGCTGCACGTTCTTGGCCACCCCGGCGAACGAGTCGGGGTCCCGGTTCACCTGCTGCGGGGCCGGCTGGCCGGTGCCGCCCAGCTGGGTGCCGGGGCCTGCCACATAGCCGCCGCGGACCGCGAAGACGAATCCGAGCGTGCCGCCGATGCCGCCCGCCAGCAGGGCCGTGAGCAGGCAGATCAGCAGCACCGGGGTGTACGACCGGCGAGGCGCGTCCGGATCGGCCACCGGATCGAGGGCCGGTCCACCGGACGGCGGGGGCGGCGGCAGCACCACGGCGGACGGGGCCTGCGGATCGCGCCAGGGATCGTGGAGCGCGTCGGTCCACCAGGGCGACCCGGGTGGCGGCGGCTGGTGCCCGCCGGGCGCGGACGCCGTGGGTGGCCGGCGCCAGTTCCAGCCGTCGGTCACGTCGGGGCCTCCAGTCATCGCTCGCCCGGCACCGCATCCAGGATGACACGGATCCGCCCGCTCCGGCCGTCCAGCCGTGGCCGGGCCGTCCCGACTGGGTAGTTGATCCATCGACGGCACCGTGCATCACCGGTGGTCATCGCTCTACTCTCTATTCCGATGTGCGTGGTTACACCGCGACATCACCTTTTCGCCACGGAGGTTCGTCATCATCGGTCCCGCCCGCTCCTTCGGTCAGACACCGGGCCACGCCATGCCGTTCGCGGAGACGTACGCGACCGAGGACCCGGTGCTGCAGACCGCCCGTTCGCTGGCGCACGAGCTCGGCCTGCCGTGCGTCTCCCCCGGTGCCGGCTCGGTGCTGCGCCTGCTGGCCGCCGCGGGCAACGCCAAGGCGGTCGTGGAGATCGGCACCGGCACCGGGGTGAGCGGGGTCTGGCTGCTGCGCGGCATGCGCCCGGACGGGGTGCTCACCACCATCGACGTGGAGCACGAGCACCAGCGGATCGCCCGGCGGGTGTTCGTCGAGGCCGGCTTCGCCCCGTCGCGGACCCGGATCATCAGCGGGCGGGCGCTGGACGTGCTGCCCCGGCTCGCCGACGGGGCGTACGACCTGATCTTCGTGGACGCGGACACCACCGAGTTCGCCGCCTGCACCGACGCGGCACTGCGGCTGCTGCGCCCGGGCGGTGTGCTGATCGTCAACGGGGTGCACGCCGGCGGCCGGATCAACGACCCGGCCGCCCGCGACGTGGACACCCTGACGATCCGCGAGACGGTGAAGGCGATCCGCGAGTCGGAGGACTGGATCCCGGCCGTCATCTCGTCGGGTGCCGGCTTACTGACCGCCGTCAAGCGCTGAGAGGTACCGGATCAGCGTCCGGGCGCCCCAGCCGGTGGCGCCCTTGGTCAACTCCAGGTCGTGGTCCTCGGCCCAGGACGGCGCCGACATGTCCAGGTGCGCCCACGGGGTGTCGCCGAAGAAGTCGCGCAGGAAGAGCGCGGCCATCACCGACCCCGGACCGGGCGGCGTGCTGATCCGGTCGGCGATGTCGCTGCGCAGGTTCTCCAGGTAGTCGTCGGCCAGCGGCAGCCGCCACATCCGCTCGCCGGCCGCCGCGCCCGCCTCGGCGAGCGCCCGGGCCAGCTCGTCGTCCGGGGTGTACAGGGCTGCCGTGCGCTTGCCCAGCGCCACTGCGTTCGCCCCGGTCAGGGTGGCCAGATCGAGCACCAGGTCGGGCCGCAACCGGTCGGCGGCGTAACCGAGCGCGTCGGCCAGCACCAGCCGGCCCTCGGCATCGGAGTTGGTGTTCTCCGTGGTGGACCCGTCGTAGTGGGTGATCACGTCGCCGGGGCGGAACGCGGAGCCGCTGATCGCGTTCTCGGCGAGCGGGACCAGCGTGGTGATGCGGACCGGCAGGCTCAGCTCCGCGGCGGCGAGCGTGGCCGCGACGACCGCGGCCGCCCCGCCCATGTCCTTCTTCATCAGCTTCATGCCGTCGCGCGGCTTGATCGAGATGCCGCCGGTGTCGAAGGTGATCCCCTTGCCGACCAGCACCACGTGCCGGGCCGGCCCGGCGGGCGTCCAGCTCAGCTCGACGAACCGGGGCGGGGAGACCGAGCCGCCGCCGACCGCGAGCAGGCCGCCGAAGCGCTCCAGCTCGGCGCCGGCCAGCACGGTCGCGGTCAGGCCGGGCCGGTCGGCCGCCAGCGCGACGACCTGGTCGGCGAACCACTCCGGGTTCTTCGTCGAGGCCGGCGTGTTGGTCAGGTCCCGGGCCAGCCAGGTGGCGGTGGCGGTGGCACGCGCCTGACGCAGCAGCGCCACCTGTTCCGGCGAAGCGGGCGCCACCAGATCCACCCGCCCGGACCGCGGTGGCGTCGGCGCGTCCCGATAGCGGTAGCCGCCGAACCAGACGCCCTCGGCGAGAGCGCGCACCGGCGCGTCGGCGGGCAGCAGGATCTGGGCGCGTTCGTCGTCGCCGAGCGCCCGGACGATCCCGGCACCGGCGGCCCGCCAGCCGGCCTCGTCGCCGGCTCCGACACCGGCCAGCAGCACCCGGGCCGGACGCCGCAGCGGGCGGGGCAACACGGTGATCTCGCCGGCACAGGCCGGCCCGGACAGCGCGGAGACCTCCGCGCCGAGCTCGCCGTCAGGCACGTGACCAGCGGGAACAACCCAGGTCTGCGCGTCGTCGAGCTCTTCAGTCAACCCGATTGCGAACACGGGAGGATGACCTTTCGGTAAGACGTGGAAAGCCCGCCGGTACGGGCGGTACCGTACCGGCGGGCTCGCGTGAAACGTCAGCCGGCGATCGACTTCAACGCGTCACCCAGCGCGCTGGCCTCGTCCGGGGTCATCTCCACGACGAGACGGCCACCACCCTCCAGCGGGACGCGCATGACGATGCCACGACCCTCTTTGGTGACCTCCAGCGGACCATCGCCCGTCCGCGGCTTCATCGCCGCCATTTTGTCTCCCCTCAGACCTACGTCAGGGTTGGTGGGTTACCCCACAGCCACTTGCTCCTGGAATGCCAGCAGCGCGTCACGTGCTCAGCCCCACGTGACGCGGTGCTCGTTTCCGACCGGCGGCCGTACAGGCCGTTTCACGTCTTCACGCGTAGCGGCCCACCGTGCCGATCAAACATTTTCCCTGATGAACACCGGCGAACCCAAACCCAGCCCGGGCGGATGTGACAGCGTCTAGCATATCGTCTTTCGGGCTGTCACAATGTGCGGTCATGCAGGCGCGGTCCGCACTCTTCGACCTGTACGGCGACTACCTGCGCACCCGTGGTTCGCGGGCCCCCGTCGCCGCCCTCGTGCGGCTGCTCGCTCCGCTGGACATCGCGGCCCCGGCGGTCCGCACGGCAGTGTCGCGAATGGTGCGACAGGGGTGGCTGCATCCGCTGCGCCTGGCCGCCGGACCGGGCTATCTGCTCACCCCGAAGGCGGCGCGCCGGCTGGACGAGGCCGCCGCCCGGGTGTACCGAACCGGTCGTGGCGGCTGGGACGGCCGGTTCGACCTGATCGTGGTCCGGGATCCCCCGCTGGCCCGCCGGGACGCCGAACGGCTCGCCTTCCTCGGCTACGGCCCGCTCAGCGATCAGGTGTGGGTGGCCGCGCGCGCCTCGGACGAGGTGGAGGCGGCGCTGCACGAGGCCGGCGCCGGTTACGAGCGCTTCAGCGCCAGCCACACGGCCGGCTCGGCGGGCGCCACCGAGATCGTCGGCAAGGCCTGGGACCTGGACCGGATCGGCGAGTCGTACCGGGAGTTCGAGGCGGAACTGCGGCCGGTGGTCAAGGCGGTCACCGGGCGCAGCTCGGACGAGGAGGCGTACGCCGCCCGGTTCCGTCTGGTGCACGCCTGGCGCTCGTTCCTCTTCCGCGACCCGCAGCTGCCCGCCGCACTGCTACCGGCCGGCTGGCCGGGCATCCGGGCCGCCGGCTTCTTCGACAAACATGCCGCCCGGCTGCGCCCGGCTGCCGATCGCTACGTGGAACGCTGCCTGCACGACAGGGGTAGATTCGCGCCATGACAGACGTGCTCCTGGTCGACCGCACCGACGCGGTCGTCACGCTGACCCTGAACCGCCCCGAGGCGATGAACTCCTTCACCGTGGACCTCAAGGAGGCCCTGCGGGACACCCTGGCGGAGCTGGAGACGGACCGGTCCTGCCGGGCGATCGTCCTGGCCGGCGCCGGGCACGCCTTCTGCGGCGGCCAGGACCTGCGCGAGCACGCCACGCTGCTGGAGAAGAGCACCGACCTGGACACCGTCCGGGTGCACTACAACCCGATCGCCCAGCGGCTGGCCAGCATGCCCAAACCGGTGATCGCGGCGGTGCGCGGGATGGCCGCCGGGGCCGGCGCGTCGCTGGCCATGCTCGCCGACTTCCGGGTCGGCGGGCCGGCCACCAAGTTCCTGATGGCGTTCGCCAACGTCGGCCTGGCCGGCGACAGCGGCATCTCCTGGTCGCTGCCGCGGATCGTCGGGCACGCCCGGGCGGTCGAACTGCTGCTGCTGGCCGAGCCGGTGCGGGCCGAGCGGGCCTACGAGATCGGCATGCTCTCCCGGCTGGTGGACGACGACGAGCAGGTGCTGCCGGCCGCCCAGGAGCTGGCCGCGCGCCTGGCCGCCGGCCCGACGGTGGCCTACGGCGCGATCAAGCGGGAGCTGTCCATCGGTGACGCCGGGACGCTCTCCGACGCGCTCGCCGCCGAGGCGCAGGCCCAGTCGATCTGCGGCGCGACGGCCGACCACAAGAACGCGGTCGACGCCTTCGTCAACAAGCGGAAGCCGGTCTACGAGGGCCGCTGACCGACTCGAGGTCCGCTTTCCACCGATTTACGGTACGCCGCTCCGGTCGTACCGTAAATCGGTGTTGATCTTGTGATTAGTCCTCGTCCTCTTCCTCGGGATCCTGGTTCGCCTCGATCCCCAGGACGAAGGCCTGCATGGCCAGCTCGTCCCCGGACGGCCAGACATAGGTCGGCAGCTCGCGCGGCCCCAGGTCGGACACGTGCGACCAGAACTGCCGCACCGCCTCGGCCGGACCGGCCGCCTCGATCGGCAGCGCCACGCTGACCAGCCAGCTCCGTTTCGGCAGCGGCCGGCCCAGCCGCTCGGCGAAGCGCTCGAAGTCCGCCTCCGCCACCGCGCCACCGGCGACCAGGTCACCGGCCGGGATCGGCTCGTCGAAGGCGCGGCGCAGGTAGGCCAGGGCGAGGTACTCCCCGGCTTTCTCCACCCGGCCCAGGGCCACCACGTGGTCGTCGGCGATCAGCAGCGCCTCGTCGCCGGGCGACACGCCGGCCGGGCCGCCCTTCACCACCACGACGTCCTGCTGGAACAACCGCTCCGTCGCCCACTGCTCCGACGGGATGACCACCGACCATCGCACCATGGCCCTATCCCATCACGGGAACCCAGCAGCCGATGAGGTGGTCGTCAACCATGCCGGTGGCCTGCATCAACGCGTACGCCGTGGTGGGCCCGACGAACTTGAAACCGCGCTTCTTCAGCGTCTTGGCCAGCGCGGTGGACTCCGGTGTCACGGCCGGGATGTCGGAGCGTCGCGCCGGCCGGGGGCGGGGTGCCGGCGCGAAGGACCAGAGCAACTCGGTCAGCTCGCCGGGCGCCAGCTCGGCGGCGACGCGGGCGTTGTGCAGCGCGGCGTCGACCTTCATCCGGTTCCGCACGATGCCCGGGTCGGCCATCAGCCGGGCCGCGTCGGCCTCGCCGAACGAGGCGACCTTGGCGATCGCGAAATCCTGGAAGGCCGCCCGGAACGCCGGGCGCTTGCGCAGGATGGTGATCCAGGACAGCCCGGACTGGAACGCCTCCAGGGTGAGCCGCTCGAACAGCGCGTCGTCGCCGCGGACCGGCTTGCCCCACTCCTCGTCGTGGTACACCGAGTAGTCCGGCGAGCCGGCGCCCCAGAAACAGCGGGCCCTGCCGTCGTCGCCGATCGCCAGGTCGCCGGTCACGGCAGCCGGCCCTGCTCGACCAGGCGGCCGAAGCGCTTCAGGGCGCCGGTGAAGCTGAGCTTGGAGCCCGGCCAGAGGACCGGCCAGGCGATCTTGCCGACCGGGCCGGGTGGCAGGTGGAACCACTCGTGCAGGACCACCTGGGTGCGGTCGCCGGACATCGCGGTGCAGCGCATCGAGCCGGGGCCACGCAGCACCTTGCCGCAGTGCACGACGCGGACCTCGTACGGCGCGTTCACCTTCACCACGCGCAGCTCGTCCCGCAGCACCGCCGGGCCGAGCGCGGTGACCGCCTCGACCAGGCTGCCCTCGCCACCGTCGCCCTCGACCACCCGGACCCGGGTGAACGGGATCCACTCGGACTGTTTCTCCCAGTCCATGAACGCGGCGAAGACCTTCGCGGCCGGGGCGTTCACGATCACCGTGGCGGTGACCTCCCCGGTACCCGGTTCGGCGGCGTCGTCGCTCATCGGCTCTCCGCCGGCTCCTCGTCGGCCTTCTCCTCGACCTGGTCCGCCGCGACCTCGTCGGCCGGCACCTCGTCCGCCGGGACCTCCGCCACGACGGGCTCGGCGGAGCCCGGCGCGACGGCTGCCTCGCGGGCCGCCCGCAGCGCGTCGGCGTCCGCCGTCCGGCCCTCGCGCAACGCCGTCACCTCGGCCTCCAGCACCCCGATCAGTTCACCCTTGTAGCCGATGTCGTACGCCGCCCGCTGCAGCGCCTGATCGACCTGGGACATCCGGTACCCACGCCAGGCGGTGTCGAACTTCGTCCTGGCGATGTCGTCCTCGCCGAGCGGCCGGTCCCCGGGCAGCGGCACCGACTTGCCGTCCGGCTCGACCGGGGTGAGCCCGGAGTCGCCTCCGCTCAGAAGAACGGTCACGCCGAAGACGATCGTCCCGACGACCAGTGCTACGACAATGAAGAGCAGAAGCTGACTCATGCGCACGATGTTGACATGTCGGCTTTCCGTAGGCGAGTCCGCCACCCACCCTCAGCGCCCGGTGCGTCTCTCCGGACGCGGACCGGAAGCCGGTGATCATGGCAGTCGGTCCGCCGGCCGGTGGTCCGGATGGTGGCCGCGGTCCGGCCCGGTGCGCGGCCTGCCTTCCGGGCAGGCGCTTCAGCTCCAGGTCAGCACGCGCTTGCGCCAGGCGTAGAGGATGCCGAGCGCCAGGACGGCCACGAAGACACCCATCTCGGCGATCGCGGCGCCACCGAAGCCGGGCCGATCGAAGATCACCGCCCACGGGAAGAGGAAAACGGCTTCCACCGCGAAAAGCACGTAAAGGTACGCATAGACGTAGTACCTGATCTGGACCTGCGCCCAGTCCCCGCCGACCGGATCGATGCCGCTCTCATAGGGGATGCGCTTGCCGACCGGCTCGGCGGGCCGGGCCGGACGCAGCAGACGGTTCGCGCCGAACGCTGCCACGAACAGCAAAACCCCAGCTAGCAGGACCAGCCCGAGGGTGGCGTAGGAGCCGAGATAACCGTCCACGATCGTGCAGCCTACCCAAGACCACTAGCTCGGGGGAGCACCGGATGGCTACTGTGGGCAACGGTCCGCGGCGGCTCAGGTAAGGGGCGGCGAAGTAGTGTGGAAGTGACGATTGTGCGGGCCGGCTCATCGACGTGCGTACACAAGATCGGCCCGCGCTCTTTGGAGGTTGAAACGTGGCCGCTCCCGCGAAACGAGTCGAACAGCTGGACCGGGTGGTCATCCGGTTCGCCGGTGACTCGGGCGATGGCATGCAGCTCACCGGTGACCGGTTCACCTCGGAGACCGCGCAGCTCGGCAACGACATCTCGACGCTGCCGAACTTCCCCGCCGAGATCCGCGCGCCCGCCGGCACCCTGCCGGGCGTCTCGAGTTTCCAGGTCCATTTCGCCGACTACGACATCCTGACCCCCGGCGACTCGCCGAACGTGCTGGTCGCGATGAACCCGGCCGCGCTGCGGGCGAACCTGTCCGAGCTGCCGGCCGGCGCCGATCTGATCATCAACACCGACGAGTTCACCAAGCGCAACCTGGCCAAGGTGGGCTATGCGACCAGCCCGCTGGACGACGGGTCGCTCGCCGACTACGCGGTGCACCCGGTCGCGCTGACCTCGATGACCGTCGGCGCGCTGGCCGGCCTCGGCATCGCGAAGAAGGACGCCGAGCGGGCCAAGAACATGTTCGCCCTCGGCCTGCTCTGCTGGATGTACTCGCGACCATTCGAGTCCACCCTGCGCTTCCTGGAGCGCAAGTTCGCCAAGCGACCGGAGCTGGTCGAGGCGAACAAGACGGCCTTCCAGGCGGGGTGGAACTACGGCGAGACCACCGAGGCCTTCTCGGTGCGCTACGAGATCAAGCCGGCCCGGATGCGCCCGGGGACGTACAAGAACATCACCGGCAACCAGGCGCTCGCGCTCGGCCTGGTCGCCGCGGCGGTGCGGTCCAAGCTGCCGCTCTTCCTCGGGGCGTACCCGATCACCCCGGCCTCGGACATCCTGCACGAGCTCGCCAAGCACAAGCGGTTCGGCGTCACCACCATGCAGGCCGAGGACGAGATCGCGGCGGTCGGTGCGGCGCTCGGGGCGTCCTACGGCGGCGCGCTCGGCGTCACCACCACCTCCGGGCCGGGCGTGGCGCTCAAGGGCGAGACCATCTCCCTCGCGATCGCGCTGGAGCTGCCGCTGGTCATCGTCGACGTGCAGCGGGCCGGGCCGTCCACCGGCATGCCGACCAAGACCGAGCAGGCCGACCTCAACATGGCTCTGTACGGCCGGCACGGTGAGGCACCCCTGGCCGTGATCGCGCCCCAGTCCCCGTCGGACTGCTTCCACGCCGCGTTGGAGGCGGCGCGGATCGCTCTGACCTACCGGACGCCCGTCATCCTGCTCTCCGACAACTACGTGGCGAACGGGTCCGAGCCGTGGCTGCTGCCGTCGGTGGACGAGTTGCCGGACCTGTCGGTGGAGTTCACCACGGCGCCCAACTCCCCGGACGGGAAGTTCCTGCCGTACCTGCGAGATCCGCAGACGCTCGCCCGGCCGTGGGCGGTCCCCGGCACGCCCGGCCTGGAGCACCGCATCGGCGGCCTGGAAAAGGCGGACAAGACCGGCGACATCTCCTACGATCCCGCCAATCACGAGTTCATGGTGCGTACCCGGGCCGCGCGGATCGAGGCGATCCAGGTCCCGGACGTCGACGTCGAGGATCCCGAGGAGAACGCCCGGGTGCTGGTGCTGGGCTGGGGCTCGACCTACGGCCCGATCGGCGCGGCCTGCCGGGCGCTGCGGCAGCGCGGCCTGACCATCGCGCAGGCGCACCTGAGGCACCTGTCGCCCCTCCCCGACAACCTGGGCGAGGTCCTGAAATCCTATGACAGGGTGGTGATCCCGGAGATGAACCTCGGCCAGCTCGCCCACGTGATCCGGGCCAGATACCTTGTCGACGCGGTGCCGTTCAACCAGGTCAGCGGCCTGCCGTTCACCGCGGCCACGCTGGAGAGCATGCTGGAGGACGTGGTCAAGAATGGCTAGCCCGACGATCCCGTTGAAGCTGACCGCCAAGGACTTCAAGTCCGATCAGGAAGTCCGCTGGTGCCCCGGCTGCGGTGACTACGCCATCCTGGCCGCGGTGCAGGGCTTCATGCCGGAGCTGGGCATCCCCCGGGAGAACATCGTCTTCGTCTCCGGGATCGGCTGCTCGTCGCGATTCCCGTACTACATGAACACCTACGGGATGCACTCGATCCACGGACGCGCGCCGGCGATCGCCACCGGCCTGTCCGCGTCCCGCCCCGACCTCAGCGTCTGGGTGGTGACCGGCGACGGCGACGCGCTCTCGATCGGCGGCAACCACCTCATCCACGCGCTGCGCCGCAACGTCAACCTGAAGATCCTGCTGTTCAACAACCGGATCTACGGCCTGACCAAGGGGCAGTACTCGCCCACCTCCGAGCTCGGCAAAATCACCAAGTCGACGCCGGCCGGCTCGGCGGACTCGCCGTTCAACCCGCTCTCGCTCGCGCTGGGCGCCGAGGCGACGTTCGTGGCTCGCACCATCGACTCGGACCGCAAGCACCTGCAGTCGGTGCTGCGGGCCGCCGCGGCCCACGAGGGCTCCGCGTTCGTCGAGATCTACCAGAACTGCAACATCTTCAACGACGGCGCCTTCGACCTGATCAAGGACGCCGACACCCGCGACGAGCACCTGATCCGCCTGGAGCAGGGCCAGCCGATCACCTTCGGCGCCGACGGCCAGTATTCCGTCGTACACCCGGAGGGCAGCTTCGGCCTCCAGGTCCAGCAGGGCGGCCAGGCCATCGTCCACGACGCGACGGTCGACGACCCGGCCTACGCGTTCGCCCTGAGCCGCCTCTCCGGCTCCGACCTGCACACCACCCCGATCGGCGTCTTCCGC
This sequence comes from Actinoplanes oblitus, assembly GCF_030252345.1. Lineage (NCBI taxonomy): Bacteria > Bacillati > Actinomycetota > Actinomycetes > Micromonosporales > Micromonosporaceae > Actinoplanes > Actinoplanes oblitus. Next base: position 9,190,761 of record NZ_CP126980.1, read on the forward strand.
GACGTCAAGCGGCCGTCCTACGACGAGATCGTCCGCAAACAGCTCCTGGACGCCACGACCACCGGCACCCCCGAGGAGATGCTCACCGACCTCCTCAACAGCGGCGACACCTGGACCATCATGTAAACCCCACGCTCCCCGAGACGTCTGATCCGGCGCCTCCGGCAGTCCCGGGGTCCCCCGACCGCGCGAAAGGTCCGGCACCGCTTCGGTGCCGGACCGTCCTTTCCGGTACGCCCTTCCCGTCCCCACCCGCACAGCCCCGTCCCGTGCCTCGGCGCCAGGCCGCCCCCACCTCACGACCGCGAGGCCGCATCCGGGCCAAGCCGCCCCTTCCGGTGGTCCGCCCAAACCCCAACCCCGTCGGCTGGTGCTCACGGTGCTCTCCGACCCGCCGACACCACCATGCGCGCCAGCCCGCCCGACTCGTGGGCCCCGGCTGGCCGTGACGGTGGCCTCCGAACCCGCGACACCACCATGAGCACCAGCCCACCAGTCACGGCTGGCCGTCACGGTGGTCTCGGGGCCCGGGACACCACCGCCAGCACCAGCCCACCCGGTCACGCCGGTCGCGGCTGGCCGTGACGGTGGCCTCCGAACCCGCGACACCACCATGAGCACCAGCCCACCGGCCACGGCTGGCCGTCACGGTGGTCTCGGGGCCCGGGACACCACCGTGAGCACCAGCCCACCCGGTCGCGGCGGTTGCGGCTGGTCGTGACGGTGGTCTCCGGGGACGGGACACCACCGTGAGCACCAGCCCACCCGACTCGTGGGTTGCGGCTGGCCGTCACGGTGGTCTCCGGGGACGGGACACCACCGTGAGCACCAGCCCACCCGGCCGCGGCGGTTGCGGCTGACCGTGACGGTGGTCTCCGGGGACGGGACACCACCGTGAGCACCAGCCCACCCGGTCACGGCGGTTGCGGCTGGCCGTGACGGTGGTCTCCGGGGGCGGGACACCACCGTGAGTGGCAGCTCACCCGACTCGTGGGAGCGGCTGGTCGTGACGGTGGGGTCTGGGGCGGGGGACCACGGTGCATGGCAGCCGGGGTGGGAGGGGCCGGGGTTGGCGGTCGTGGGCGGCGGCGGGCGTCGCCCTGGAGGGGTGGGCGTTTTGGACGCGCCAGCGTCCTGCCCGGCCCGGAAGGGTCCCTGGCGGGAGCGACGATCAGTGATCAGCGCGGATCCGAGTCAGCGAGATCTTGAATTTGATCTTGCTGACTCGGATCCGGCGACTCAGACCGACACCCCTGTCGACGTGCTGTCCTCGTCGCGGATGTAGACCAGCAGGTCGCCGGTTTCGATGGTGACGGCCTGCTCGCCGCCGAGCGGGAGCACCTTGCCGCGCCGGATCAAGGCCACCACCAGCGTCGGCAGCTCGCGCGGGTTGCGGCCGACCTCGGCGCGTTCCGCCGAGCGCATCGCCAGCGCCATCCCCTGGCCCGGGGTGAGCAGGTCCTCCACGACGTCGATCAGCGGCGGCGCGGTGGTGGTCAGGCCGAGCAGCCGGCCCGCCGTGGACGACGAGACGATCACGTGGTGCGCGCCGGACTGTTTGAGCAGCGCCGCGTTCTCCTGCTCGCGGACCGCCGCGATGATCCGCACCTGGCCGGCGGTCAGCTGTCGCACGGTCAGAGTGATCAGCACCGACGCCTCGTCCTGGTCGGTCGCGATGATCACCGACTTGCAGTTCTTCACGTCGGCGTCGAGCAGCACCGCGGAACGGGTGGCGTTGCCCTCGATCACCGCGAAGCCGTTCGCCGCGGCCTGCCGGACGGCCGACTCCCGGTTCTCCACGATCACGATGCGGGACTTGTCGTAACCGGTCTCCAGCAGCGCGTCGACAGCGGCCCGGCCCTTGGTGCCGTAACCGCAGATGATCACGTGGTCCTTCAACTTGCGCCTCCACCGGGCGATCCGCAGGCCCCTGCGGTACTGGTCGGTCAGCACTTCCAGCGTGGTACCGACCAGGATGATCAGGAAGAGCACCCGAGCGGGGGTGATGAACAGGACGTTGATCAGCCGGGCGCTCTGGGTGGCCGGGGTGATGTCGCCGTACCCGGTGGTGGAGAGCGAGACGACCGCGTAGTAGAAGCAGTCGAGCAGGCTGAGCCCGTCCCCGTTGACGTCGCGGTACCCGTCGCGGTCCGCGTAGACGATCGCCACCGCGGTGACCACGAGGGTGAACGCCATCACCAGCCGGACGGCGAGGGCTCTCAGCGGTCCCTGTCGGACCAGTGGGAGGTGAATCATGGGGCCGCCTGCACGGACAACACCCTAACGGCATCGGGCGCAATGATCCGCATCACCCGCCCGGCGCGGCACCGGTCAGCGAACTATCTGCGCGAACCGGGCGGCGTCGCCCTCCAGATCCGGGTGCTCGACGGCCAGCGCCATCGCCACGATGCGGTCGAAGCCCAGCCCGGCCCCGTCGGCGTAGGCGGCGTCGAACGCGGCGTCACCCAGCGCGGTACGCACCTCGGCCTGCCGCGCCGACCAGAACGCGCCGAACGACTCGGTCCGCCGGGCGCCGCGCGCCGCCTCGGCCCCGCCGAACAGCACGGCCGCCGTGGCCGGGTCCCCGCCCAGCGCGCACCGGACCGCGATGGCCGCCACCGCGTCCGCGGCAGCGCCCCGGAACCCGTGCCGCAGCCGGGACCGCAACGCCACCACCAGGTGGTCGTGCGCGGCCACCAGGTCACCGCGGCACAGCGCGACCATGCCGAGCATCCAGTCCACCGCCCGCCGGCCGCGGTCCGCCGGGCGCGCCGCCTCCATCTGCCGGGCCGAGCCGAGCAGCTCGGACGCCTCGGTCAGCGCACCCCGGCGCCAGCACAGCTCGGCCAGCGCCAGCACGGCCGGCAGCGACTCGGCCGCCACCCCGGCCCGCTCGGCCTGGGCGATCACCGATCGGCACGACTGTTCGGCGTCCTCGGTGCCGCGCTCGTCCAGCCGGATCCGCCGGCTACCCAGCGCCCGCACCAGCAGGGCCGGGTCACCGGCCGCCCGCGCGGCCCGCTCGGCCCGGCGCAGGAAGTCGTCCCGTTCCGTACGGTCGTCGGTGAGGTCGGCCTGGATCAGGTACGCCCGGGCCAGCTCGGCCGGTCCGGTCTCGGCGCCGACCCGTTCGCAGAGCCGGCTGAGCAGGCCACGGCCCTCGCCGGTGCCGCCATGCTCGTGCCACCACGGGTTCAGCGCGCCGGCCAGGCGCAGCCCGGCCCGGACGTCACCGTCGGCGGACGCCCAGCGCAGCGCGGCCTGCCACTCGTCGACGTACGGGCCGAGGTCGGTCAGCGAGACGGTCCGCTCCTGCCCGTCGGTGTCCACCGCGACGGTCTCCAGCACGTTCAGCGACCAGGCCAGGTGCCGGGCCCGCACGGCGGCCTCGTCACCGGCGGCGGTGAGCTGGCGCAGGGCGTACGACCGGACGTGCCCGGACATCCGGTACCGCGGCCCGGGCACCACCTCGATCAGCGACTTCTCGGCCAGCTCGGAGAGCGCGCTGAGCGCACCCTCACCGCACCAGTCGACGGTGGCCAGGTCCACCGGCCCGGCGAAGACCGCGAGCCGGCGCAGCAGCTCGGCGGCCCGGCTGCCCAGGGTCCGGTACGACCAGTCCAGGTTGTTGCGCAGGCTGTCGTGCCGCCCGTCGCCGCACGCGTCGTGGTCCAGCGCGCCGATCGGGTCGTCCAGCCGGCGGGCCAGCAGGTCGGCCGGCATCAGCCGGAGCCGGGCGGCGGCCAGCTCGATGGCCAGCGGCGAGCCCTCCAGCCGGGCGGCCAGCTCGGCGAGCTGCTCGTCGTCGTCACCGCGCCGCCCGCCCCGGGCCGCCGTGGCCCGGTCGCTGAGCAGCGCGAACGCGTCGGCCGGCGCCATCGGCGGGATCCGCCACACGGTTTCCCCGGCCAGCCCCAGCGGGGCCCGGCCGGTGGTCAGCACGTCCAGCCGGCGGCAGCGGGCCAGCAGCCGGTGCGCCAGCGCCGCGGTCAAGCCGGGCGCCGCGTCGCAGGTCTGCAGGATGACCAGCATCCGGCGCTCGGCGCACTGCTCGACCAGGGTCTCGATCATCGGCCGGCCCGGCTCCGGCCGCAGGCCGAGGGCCGTGGCGAGGGCGGTGGGCAAGCCACCGGACGCGGTGGCCGCGTCGATCGTCCACACGCCACCGGGGTACGCGGCGAGCACCTGCTCGGCCACCGCCAGGCTGAGCCGCGTCTTGCCGGCACCGCCCGGACCGACCACGCTGACCAGCCGGTGCCCGCTGAGCAGCTCGGCCAGCTCGGCCAGCTCGGCCTGCCGCCCGACGAACGTGGTGTGCTCGGCCGGCAGGTTGTGCCGGGGCGCCTCGGCGGTGCGCGGCCGCGGGAACTCGCGTTCCAGGCCGGGCGCGACCACCTGGTAGAGCTGCTCGTCGTCGTCGAAGCCGCGCAGCCGGAACGCGCCGAGCGCCTGCAGGTCCACGGTGGCCAGGGTGGCCGCCGCGGCGGCGGCGGTCCGGCTGTGCCCGGCGGTGGCGTAGGTGGCGGTCACCGCCAGCGCGGTGGCCGCCGAGCAGAGCACCTGGCCGCCGTGCGCGGCGGCGGACACCCGGGCGGCCCGGTGCACCTCGGCGCTGGCGTACTCGGTGCCGACCGGGGTGGCGCGCCCGGTGTGCAATCCCATCCGGACCTTCGGGACGGCGTCGGCGCGCGGCCAGGGATAGCCGGCCAGCCGGCGCTGTGCCTCCACACAGGCCGCCACCGCGGCGTCGGCGTTGTCGAAGGCCACGAAGAAGGAATCACCCTCGGTGAGAAGTTCGACGCCACCGAAGTCGCTCAGCGCGCCACGTAACAGAGAGCGATGCGCGTTCAGCACAGCGCGATAGCCGTCACCGAGCATCCGGGCCAACCGTGTCGAGCCCTCTATGTCAGTGAACATAAAGGTCACGAGGCCACTGGGTAGCTCGATCCGTCCCGACACGGTGGAACCTCCGCCCCCTTTGGAAGTCGCGACTCATGCTGCCGTATCTCTGAGTCACCGCCCATCGTAGAAACGGACGGTAACCGTCTGCCCGCCACGGCCGACCCCTTACGGAGGACATCCCTCATCCCGGGATCGACGTCGGCATACCGGACTACGCGTGTCGTAACGAAAGAGATCGAACGCGGAAACGACGCGGTCGGCCAAAACCGCCGGGCCGTTCGGGTGTACCCGTACGTGTCATCCCAGGACCTGGGACACCAGGCCTGAGCAGGGCGAATTTTATCGGCAACCGGTTCAGAGGCAAGCACGTACGGTGAGATTGGACGGCCAGTTGACCACCAATGTCGACGCACGACCGGAATCTTGGGTTTTGCGGTAAGGAGTGGTGTGGATCACTCGGTCGAGTGATCGTCGATCAGCAGCCGCATCCCCCGCCACAGCAACCGCCGCCACCACCGGACGGCCCGGCCGGAGCGGCGCCACCGCGACCGGTGACGGCGACAGTGGACAGCAGCTTGACCGTGTCGCCGTGACCCTGCGGGCAGGTGGCCGGCTCGGCGGCCTCCCGCATCGGGCGGCTGACCTCGAAGGTGGCGCCGCAGGCGCGGCAGCGGTAGTCATAACGTGGCATCGCACCAGCGTAGGGCCCCTCGCCGGGACCGGCGTCCGCGACCTCCCGCCGGTGGTCCCGGCCCGGTAGGGTCGAGCCCGTGGCGGAGGCACCGAAGATCCCAGCAGAGCGGCCGGAGTTGCGGGCGGCGGCGCCGAAGGGCGGGCCGCTGGGCGGTTCCGGGGCCGCATCGGCCGGTGCCGCGCCGGCGGACCCCGGCAGCGCGCCGGCGGTCAAGGATCCGGTCACCCCCGCGAAGAAGTCCGAGGAACCCGTGCCGCCCGCCGAGAAATCGGCCGAACCGGCGACGCCCGCCAAGAAGTCCGAGGAACCGGCGCCGCCCGCGAAGGACGCCAAGCCCAGCCTGCTCCGCCGCTCCGCGGGTGCCCTGGGGCGCGGCGGTCGCGGCGTCGTCACCTGGTCGAAAGGTCCCAGCGGCCGAGTCGTCCTGCCCAGCGCCGTGGTGGTCGCGCTGATCGCCGGTGCCGGCACGGCGGGCGCCTACCTGGTCCCCCGCGCCCTCGACGCGGCACCCACCCCGAGCGCCACCCCGGCCTTCGGCGGCGCCCCGCTGCCCTCGGCGGGCGACCCGAACGCGCTGCCCACCGGCGGTTTCCCGACCGATCCAGGCATCGGCACGCTGCCGGGCGCCACGTTCCCGACCGCCGCGCTCCCGGCGACCACGCTGCCCGCGACCACCGTGCCCGGCGCGCTGCCGACCACCGCCGCCACCGGCGCGGCCGGCGGCCGCCCGGCTGACACCCTGGCCGCCTGGGCCCAGACGATCGGCGGCAAGGTCGGCATCCCGGTGGTCGCGGTGCAGGCTTACGGGTACGCCGAGCTGGTCACCAGTCGCACCACCCCGAGCTGCCACCTGACCTGGACCACGCTCGCCGCGATCGGCAAGGTGGCCTCCGCGCACGGCAGCGCGAACGGCGCGGTGCTCGGCGTCGACGGGGTGGCCCGGCCGGGCATCATCGGCCTGCCGCTGAACGGGCAGGGCGGCCGGCCCCTGGTCCCGGACACCGATCAGGGCACGCTCGACCAGGACCGCAGCTTCGACCGCGAGGTCGGCCCGATGAAACTGACCCCGGGCACCTGGCAGGCGAACGCGGTGGACGCCGACCGCAACGGCGCCTCGGAGATCAACGACATCGACGACGCCGCGCTGGCCACCGCCACCGCGCTCTGCAAGGACCCGAAAGGCACGCCGCGCGACCTGTCCCGGGCCGATTCCTGGTGGGACGCGGTGCTCACGCTGAACAACGGCGCCGTCCGCCCGTCCGCGCAGAAGGTCTTCGAGGCCGCCAACGACTACGGCCGCACCAGCCGCCAGTGACGCATGCTCGCGACGCTCGGTGAGTGCGCGCGTACTTTTGCGTGGTCAGCACTTCCCTGAAGGTCGGGTAAACGGCACGATGTACGGGTGAGGGTGCGTGAATGGGATCCCCGCTCCGCGTCCCCGGCTGAGGTCCGCTCGCTGGTGGAGACGGTCAACGCGGTGCTGGCGGCCGACCTCCCCGACGATCCACCCTGGCGGGACGTGCAGGTCCGGGAGTACCTCGCGGAGACCATGCCCGGCGAGCGCCGGATCTGCTGGGTAGCCGAGGACGACCGCCTCGCGGAGGGGGAGAGCGAGATCTACGCCCTGGTCAGCATTCTGCTGCTGGGCGACATCGGCGTGCTCGAGATCCTGGTCAAGCCGCACCTGCGCCGCCGTGGCCTGGGGCGCGAGCTGCTCGCCGTGGCCGCTCGCCGGGCGTACCTCGAAGGCTTCTCCTCGATCGGCGTGGAAGCGATCGGCGGCACCCCGGCCATCGGCTTCTACGAGGCGCTCGGCTTCGAGCGGGAGTATGTGGAGACGCGCAGCGTTCTCGGTCTGGACACCGTCGACTGGGCCGCGCTCGGCACCATGGCCAGCGGCATCAGCAGCGGGTACCGGGTGGAGTACCACCCCGGCGGCCCGCCCGCCGAGCTGCTGGAGGCCTATGCCCGGGCCAAGGCGGAGGCGCAGACCGACGACGACGATCTCGACCTGACGCCGCGCTCGTCCGACCCGCAGCGGCTCCGCGAGTCACTGGAGACGCTGCACCGGCGGGGCCTGAAGCCGTACATCGTGCTGGCCATCCACGAGGCGACCGGGGCGGTGGCCGGCCTGACCGAGCTGGTGGTCCCGGCCCAGCATCCGGAACGCGCCGACCAGTACGACACGATTGTGGTCCGCGAGCACCGCGGTTACGGCATCGACCGGGCGATCAAGGCGCGCATGCTGTTCGAGCTGCGCGCCGCCGAGCCCGGCCTGAGCCAGGTGCAGACCTGGAACGCGCAGCACAACGAGTCGATGCTGAAGGTCAACGCCGAGCTGGGCTACCAGTCCGACCGCGACTGGTACGAGTACATCGCGGACGTGGGCCAGCTGGTCCAGCGTCTGGAGCCGCGCTAGCCTCCCGGATCAATACCGGGTGCGGAGCAGCTGCGCGGCTTCCAGGGCCCAGTAGGTGAGGGTGATCTGGGCGCCGGCTCGTTTGATCGAGGTCAGCGTCTCCAGGATGGTGCGCTCGCGGTCGATCCAGCCGTTCGCGGCGGCCGCCTCGACCATCGCGTACTCGCCGGAGACCTGGTACGCGGCGACCGGGACGTTCACCCGGTCGCGGACCGCGGCGATCACGTCGAGGTAGGGCAGGGCCGGCTTCACCATCACCATGTCCGCGCCCTCGGCCACGTCCAGGTCGACCTCGCGCAGCGCGTCCCGCAGGTTCGACGGGTCCTGCTGGTACTGCCGCCGGTCACCCTTCAGCGTCGACTCCACGGCCTCCCGGAACGGGCCGTAGAACGCGCCGGCGTACTTCACGGCGTACGCGAGCACCGCCACGTCCTGGTACCCGGCCCGGTCGAGCGCCTTGCGGATCACACCGACCTGGCCGTCCATCATCCCGGACGGACCGACCACGTGCGCACCGGCGGCGGCCTGGGCCACCGCCATCTCGGCGTAGATCTCGAGGGTCGCGTCGTTGTCCACCGAGCCGTCCGCGGCGAGCACCCCGCAGTGCCCGTGCGAGGTGAACTCGTCGATGCAGAGATCGCCCATGATCACCGTGGCGTCGCCGACCTCGGCCCTGAGGTCGCGCAGGCCGACGTTGAGGATGCCGTCCGGGTCCAGGCCGGCCGAGCCGGTCTCGTCCTTGCTCATGTTGTCCGGCACGCCGAACAGCATCAGCCCGCCGATGCCGGCGCTGACCGCCTCGTGGGCGACCTTGCGCAGCGACTCGCGGGAGTGCTGGACGACGCCCGGCAGGGAGCTGATCGGCCGCGGCTCGGTCAGCCCCTCCTTGACGAAGAGCGGCAGGACCAGCTCGGCCGGGGAGAGCCGGGTCTCCTCGACCAGGCGGCGGATCGCCGGGGTGCGCCGCAGGCGGCGCGGGCGGATGTCGGGGAAGGACATCGAACGCTCCTCAGGAAAAAGCGCGCCGGGGGACATCCCCCGGCGCGCGAAAAGATCAGCGGAAGCGGAGCGCCGTCGGCCCCTGCACCTTGGAACCGCGGCGCTGCTTGGCGGGCATCGCCGCCAGCTTCTCGCGCAGCTCCATGGCGTACTCGGCGAGCGCCTCGACCAGGTCGGGTACCGAGGCGTTCTGCGGCTGGGTGTCCACCCGCAGACCGAACTCGACAGCGGTCTCCGCGGTCTTCGGGCCGATCACCGCGACCACCGTACGGGCGTGCGGCTTGCCGGCGATGCCGACCAGGTTCCGGACGGTCGAGGACGAGGTGAACAGCACCGCGTCGAAGCCACCCGACTTGATCGCGTCACGGATCTCGGCCGGCGGCGGCGCGGCCCGCACCGTCCGGTACGCGGTCACGTCGTCCACCTCCCAGCCCCGCTCGATCAGGCCGGCCGCGAGGGTCTCGGTGGCGATGTCGGCGCGCGGCAGCAGCACCCGGCCGACCGGGTCGAGGATCTCGTCGTGCGGTGAGAACTCGGCCAGCAGGCCCTCGCTGGACTGCTCGCCGGCCGGGATCAGCTCCGGCTGGATGCCGAACGCGCGGACCGCCTCGGCGGTGGCCTCACCGATGCAGGCGATCTTCACGCCACCGAAGTGGCGGGCGTCCAGGCCGTGCTCGGCGAACTTCTCCCAGACCGCGCGGACCGCGTTGACCGAGGTGAAGACGACCCAGGCGTACCGGCCGTCGACCAGGCCCTTGACCGCGCGCTCCATCTGCGCCGGGGTGCGCGGCGGCTCGACCGCGATGGTCGGCACCTCGCACGGGATGGCGCCGTACGCCCGCAGCCGCGCGCTCATCGCCCCGGCCTGCTCCTTGGTGCGCGGGACCAGCACCTTCCAGCCGTACAGCGGGCGGTTCTCCCACCAGCTCAGCGGGTCGCGCTCGGCCACCTCGGCGCCGACGGTGAGCACCACCCGGCCGGTGAAGCCGAGCGCGGCGGCGACGAAGCTGTCCACCGTCGAGGTGGTGGTGTACTGCGTCTCGCCGGTGCCGTCGCCGGTCACGCCGACCGGGACACCCGGCTCGACGCCGGCCGCGAGCAGCCCGTCGCGGACCGCGGCCAGGTCACCGGCGTCCACGGCGACCGCGAACGAGCCCTTCTGGGCCGCGCCGGCCAGCGCGTCGAAGTCCAGCGTGGTGACGTCGTCGACGTCGGCGGCGATGCGCACGCCGGGCAGCGGCACACCGGCGTACGCGGCGACGCCCTCGGCCTGCCCGATGCCCGGGATCACCTCGAAGTGCACGGCGGTACGCGCGACCGCCTGCACCTCCTTGACCACCGACTCGTGGCCGAACGGGTCACCGGCCACCAGGTGGACGGCGGCCAGGCCGGACTTGGCGGCGGAGAGCAGCACCTTGGCCACGTCGCCGGGGGCGCCCTCGGCGGGGCTGAACTGGGCGTCCTCCTTGGCGTCCGCACGGACCGCGGCCAGCAGGGACTCGGGCACGCCGCGGTCGTAGACCACCTGGTCGGCATCGGTCAGCGCGGCATAGGCGCGGCGGGTCAACAGCTCCGGGTCGCCGGGTCCGGCGCCGATGAACGCGATGCGTCCGGCTGGCTTGCGGGCGGTGCGGGTGGTCATTCTGTGCTCCCCATCAGGGTATCGGCGCCGGCGTCGAGGAGATCGGCGGCAAGTGCCTTGCCGATCTCCGCCGCCCCGGCGGGCGTTCCGGTGCGCGACAGCCGGATGGCTCGAACCCCATCCGGGCTGATCACCGCACCGCGCAGGTGAATCATCTCCTCGCCGCGCCCGTCCCCGAGGACAGAGCCGGCATGCCCACCCCGGACGAGGCGGGCGTAAGCGGCGACCGGGGCGGCACACCCGGCCTCCAGCGTGGCCAGCAACGCCCGTTCCGCCAGCACGGCGGCCCGGGTCGGTGCGTGGTCGAGCGTGGCCAGCAGCTCGACCAGGTCGGTGTCGCCGGACCGGCACTCGACAGCCAGCGCACCCTGGGCCGGGGCGGGCAGCATGAGCGTCGGGTCCAGCGTCTCGGTGATCTCGTCGGCACGGCCGATGCGGGACACCCCGGCCCGGGCCAGGATGACCGCGTCGAGGTCGGCCTCCGGACCGAGCACCCGCGCCATGCGGGTGTCGATGTTGCCTCGGATCGGCGTGACCTGCAACTCCAGGCCGAGAGCCCGGAGCTGGGCGATCCGCCGGACGGCGCCGGTGCCGACCACCGAGCCGGGCGGCAGGTCGGCCAGGGCGCGCCCGTCCCGGGCGATCAGGACGTCCCGCGGGTCCTCCCGCCGGGGCACCGCCGCGATGTGCAGCCGGGGGTGCTCGCCGGTGGGCAGGTCCTTGTACGAGTGGACAGCGAAGTCGATCTCGTCGGCCAGCAGCGCGTCCCGCAGCGCGGAGACGAACACCCCGACGCCGAGCTGGGCCACCGGCGCGGACGAGGTGTCACCGGGCGTGACGATGCGGACCAGCTCGACGGCACGGCCGGTGGCCGCGGTCAGCTCGTCGGCGACCATCCGCGACTGGGTGAGCGCGAGTTTGCTGCCCCGGGTACCGAGGCGCAGCGGCTTGACGGTCATGCTGTGCCCACCTTTCGCATGCCCTTCTGGCCCTCACCGGCAAGATCGTCGTCAGGTCCGGCTTGGCGCAGTTCGGTGCAGGCGGTCATGCCTTACCTCCGATCTCCGGTACCGCGTCAGCGTGCGTGGCCAAGGGGACGTCCAGGTCGAACAGCTCGCGGAGCAGAGCGGCGTACTGATCCCCGCCCGGCTCGGCGGCCAGCTGCCGCACCCGCACGGTCGGCGAGTGCAGGATCTGCTGGACGACCCGGTGCAGGGTACGGGAAACGTCGGCCCGTTGCTCCTCGGTGAATTCCGGCCGCCGGCCCAGAAGCTTGCGCATCTCGGCGGAGACCACCTCCTCCGCGCGGGTACGCAGCGCGGCCACCGTCGGCGCGATCTCCGCGCCGCGCATCCAGCCGAGGAAGTTGTCCACCTCACTGGTGACGATCTGCTCGACCGCGGCCGTCTCGGCGGCGGCCGGGGCGGCCCGGCGACCGGCGGCCAGCCCGTCGATGTCGATCACGATCAGCCCGGGCAGCCCGGCGGCGTCCGGGGCGACGTCCCGCGGCACCGCGAGGTCGAGCACCACCAGCGGGTTCCCCGCGCCACGGGAGTCGAGCACGGTGCTCAGCAACTCCCGGGTCAGCACCGGCGTGGTGGACGCGGTCGCGCTGACCACGATGTCCACCTCGGTGAGAACCGTGGCCAGCGAGTCGATCGGCACGGCGACCGCGCCGTACGCCTCGGCCAGCCGGTCCGCCCGGTCGGCGCTGCGGTTGGTGATCCGCAGCGGGCCGACCCCGGTCCGGGTGAGCGTGGCGACCGACAGCGAGCCCATCGCGCCGGCGCCGATGACCAGCGCGGGACGGCCGGTCAGGTCGCCACCGAGGTGGTCGGCGGCCATCTCCAGGGCGGCCGTGACGACACTCTGCCCGGCCCGGTCGATGCCGGTCTCGGCGTGCGCCCGCTTGCCGACCCGCAGCGCCTGCTGCATCAGCTCGTGCAGCAGCCGGCCGGCCGAGTCGGACTCGGTGGCCGAGTGGTACGCGTCCCGCAGCTGGCCGAGGATCTGCGCCTCGCCGACCACCATCGAGTCGAGCCCGGAGGAGACCCGGAACGAGTGCTGGACCGCCGCCTCGCCGTAGTGCACGTAGAGGTGACCGGCCAGCTCGTTGGCCGGGATGCCGGAATGCTGGGACAACACGTTGCAGATGTCGCCGAGGCCGCCGTGGAACCCGTTGACCGCGGCGTACACCTCGACGCGGTTGCAGGTGGAGACCACCACTGCCTCGCTCACGTACGGCTGCGTGACGAGTTTCTGCAGGATCTCCGGGACCTGGGCCTCGGGGATGACGAGGCGCTCCAGTACGGAGACGTCGGCGGTGCGGTAGGACGCACCGATGCTGAGGAGATTCACGACCCGACTGCCTCCTGGTCACCCGTGGCGTCGCCGCCCCCGCCGGGGAGGGCGGTCAGGGACGCCTTGCGGTGTTCGTGGAACGAGAGGATCTGCAACTCGATGGCGAGATCCACCTTGCGCACATCGACGTTCGGCGGGACGGCCAACACGCAGGGCGCGAAGTTCAGGATGCTGGTCACACCGGCGGCGACCAGCACGTCGGCCACCGCCTGCGCGGAGCCCGGCGGGGTGGCGATCACGCCGATCGCGATGGACTCCTCGGCGGCGACCCGCTCCAGCTCGCCGATGTGCCGCACGGTCAGCCCGTTGATCACCTCGCCGACCTTCTTGCGGTCGGCGTCGAAGAGCGCGACGACCCGGAAGCCCCGGCTGGCGAAACCGGCGTACCCGGCCAGGGCGTGGCCCAGGTTGCCCACGCCGACCAGGCAGACCGCGCGGTTCTCGTCCAGCCCGAGGATGTACTCGATCTGGTCGACGAGCAGGGCGACGTCGTACCCGACGCCGCGGGTTCCGTACGACCCGAGATGTGAGAGATCTTTCCGGAGTTTCGCGGAGTTGACCCCGGCTGCGGCGGCCAGACCCTCGCTGGATACCGTTTCCGCGCCGGCCTCGGCCAGATGGTGAAGGGCGCGCAGGTATTCGGGCAGCCGCGCGATCGTCGCCTCCGGGAGGTCCGGGAAGGCCGGGACGCCACCGGCATCGCCGGGCGTGCTTCCGTGACGCTGCTGACTCATCTGACTCCGTGCCGACGAGGCGAACCTGCGGTGAGCCCGTTCTGTGCGATACCGGTGAGACCCTCGTGGGGCGACTGTGGTAGCGGGGCTCGTCGAAGCCACAGAGTAGGCGCTTGTGAAGGCGTGCACAAATCGCGATCTTGCCGGGACAATTGGACAAGATCGACCCGGCTGTGCTAGCCGAGCCGACCTGTCGAGTATTACTTGCCGACCCCCGTCAGGACCACCCAGGCGGTGTTTCGGGACCCAGCCGAGTGCGAGGCGGGGGCCGGAAACACCACCCGGCTCAGAGCGACATGGCCATCTTTACCGCTTCGACGAGCGAATCGGCGACCGGACGGCCCGATTCACGCAGCCGTGCCGGGTGGGTGAACCCGCCGGTGTACAACACCGAGGCGGCGCCCACCGAGTCGGCGGCGGCCGCGTCGTCCAGCGAGTCGCCGATCAGCACCGCGTCGCCGCCGGCCACCCCGAGACCGTCCAAGTGCCGAGCCAGATGCGCGGCCTTCAGGTCCCCGCCCACCTCGGTACGCAACCCGTCGATCCGGGTGAACACCCCGGCCAGCCCGTACGTCTCCACGGCCGGCACCAGCTCGCTGTGGAACCACATGGAGAGCAGCGACTGGGTACCCGGCCAGGTCTTGATCGCGGTCATCGCGTCGTGCGCCAGGGTGATGTCGGTCAGGCCCAGCCGGTACGCGTCGTGGAAGATCCGGTCGAGCCGGCCGAACTCCTCCTCGTCCACCGCCCGGCCGAGCATCTCGGCGTAGAACTCGGCGACCGGCCGCCGGAACAGCCGCCGGTGCTCGTCAGCGCCGACGGCCCGGCCGCCGGCGGTGGCGAAGGCCTCGTTGGTCGACGACACCACCAGGTGAAGATCGTCGAGAAGGGTTCCGTTCCAGTCCCAGACCAGGTGCTTTGCTGTCACCCCGAGAATTTACAGGTGCGGCTCACCGGGCTGTCGAGCCAAATCCCGGAGCAGGCGGGCCTCCTCGACCCGCCAGTACCCGTGCTCCTTGCCGTCCAGCAGGATCACCGGCACCCGGTCGTCGTAGTCGCGCTGCAACTCGATCGACGAGTCCACGTCCACCCGGGTCCAGTCGCCGGGCGCGATCCGGTCCAGCGTCTGCTCGGCCACCTCGCACAGGTGGCAGCCGTCCCGGCTGATCAAGGTGATGCGGGTCAAGACAGTTCCCTCTTCCGGATCTTGCCGCTCACCGACCGCGGCAGCGAACCGACCAGCTCGATGGTCGGCAGCTTGAACCGGGCCAGCCGCGCGGCGCAGTGCACCTGCAACTCGGTCACCGACGGCGGCGGGTCGCCGGCCACCACCACGTAGGCGTGCGGCCGCTGCCCGGCCTCCGGGTCCGGCCGGCCGACCACCGCCGACTCGACCACCCGCGGATGCGCGTCCAGCACCCGTTCGATCTCCGCGGGGTAGACGTTGAACCCGTTCACCAGGATCAGCTCGCCGATCCGGTCGACCAGCACCAGGTCGCCGTCGCCGTCCGCGTAGGCGATGTCCCCGGTCGCCCACCACCCGTCCGCGTCCGGTCCGCCGGCGGCGTCCGGCCAGTAACCGGCGAACAGGTTGGGGCCGCGCACCACGATCTCCCCCGGATCGGTACCGGCCGACACGGCCACCGCGAGATCCAGCTCGGCCAGGTCCTCCTCCGGGGAGGCGGTCCCGTCCCGCCACAATTCAACACCGTTTCCGGTACGCAGGGAGAGTTCCACGCCGGGCAACGGCCGCCCGATCGAGCCGGTCTTCTCCGGGTGACTGACGGCGGTGGTGGTGAGCACCGGGGCACACTCGGTCAGCCCGTACCCGATCAGAATGGTCTTGCCGGTGGTGGCCCGGAACCGCGCCGCGGTCGCCCGGTCCAGCGGCGCCGCGCCGCACACCGCGGTCCGGACCCCGCGCAACGCCTCGCCGGCGCCTGCCTGCCGGGCCCACGCCTGGTACATCCCGGGGACGCCGACCACCACCGTCACCCCGCGCGCCGCGATCAGCTCCAGCGTGGCCGCCGGGTCGAACCGCTCGGCCAGCACCCCGGTCGCCGCGTGGTGCACCACGCTGCCCAGCCCGGTGTTCAGCCCGTACGCGTGGAAGAACGGCACGCAGAGCAGCACCACGTCGTCCGGCCCGACCACGGCCGGCTCGATCCGGTCCAGCTGCTCGTGGTTCGCCGCGAGCGCGGCGTGGGTCAGCATGGCAGCCTTCGGCCGCCCGCTCGTGCCGGACGTGTAGAGCAGCACGGCGAGATCGTTCGCCGCGACTCGCGGAAGGTCCACGGGCCCGGCCGGATCAAATTCCGGACGAACGCACGACGCGCCCAGTCCGAGCCGTAACTCGTCCTCGTGTCCGATGACGATCAGCGCGCACCGTGCGTCGGTGATCGCGTAGCCGGCCTCGTCCGCGGTGTAGGCCGGATTGATCGGCACCGCGACCCGGCCGGCCCGCAGGGTGCCGAACCAGGTCACCACGAAGTCCACGGTATTGCCGAGCACGGATCCGACGCGATCTCCGGGCGCCGTCCGGGCGGCCAGGAAATGCGCCGCCGCGGTGACCTTGGCATCCAGATCCGCCCAGGTCAGGACGGTGTCGCCGGCGATCAGAGCGACGGCCTCCGGTCGGCGGGCAGCGGCCTGCGCGACCGGATCAGGGGCGGGTTCCTCCACGACGCCCGAGTCTGGCACAAACGTCACCCGACCGGGATAGCGGACAGCCGGTCCGTTGCCCTGGCGGCCCGGATCGGCGAGGGTGACCTTGATACCGGATGCCGAGTTCGGACGGATTCGCGGCTTTGCGCGCAGCGCACATGGTGTGCGACTCCCCGTGTCCGAACTCGGTGATACTTCCGGTCTGTGTAACAGACTCCACACGAACGGGTGAGGTTACCGGCGATTTCCGCGGGTTGCCCCACCCCTTTTGTATGCGAGTGACCACCCTCATCCCGAGGAGGCCGCTGTGCCACACAAAGGACGGAATCGCCGTGAATCCCTGCCTGGCGGGGCGGATTCACGGACGCCGCAGGCCCGCCGGGTTGAGGAGGCGCAGTGACCGATGTGTACGCCGGGGACCCGTACCACCACGACGGCCTCTCCTCCAGACGAGCGCTCTCCGAGGGCCTGAACGCGATCCGGGAGTCAGTGGACGGAATGATCACCAACGCGATCCGCGGTGACGGGCCGAGGCGCACCGGCAACCGCCGTCCGCTGAACAACTCGCCGT